>NZ_JBHLZU010000027.1:609689-625761 GCF_042429765.1 Allokutzneria oryzae
GGGGGTGGTGAGGTGGTGTTGCCACGTGCGGGACGCCCAGTCGTCAGTCGCGGTCCGAACCGCACGGGTCAGTACGTCTAGGGGGCACCACGTCTAGAGGGCACCGCGCTCCTGGGGTGGTCGGGGACCGGAACCCACGGATGCGGCCGGGTGTCGGGAGCTACTCCGTCGCGCGGCGCTGGACGAGGACCTCGATCCCGTCCAGCACGCGCTGGAGGCCGAACTCGAAGGCGTGGTCGGGGTTGATCGCGGAGTTGTGCTCGGCGCCCGCGGCGGCGCCGACCGCCGCCGCCACCGGGTAGGTGTCCGGGTCGGACATCCGCGCCAGGAACGGCTGGTGCGCCTGCCACCACCGCTCGTCGGTCATGCCCGTGTCCCGTTCGGCCTGGGCGCTGTCGACGCTGACCCGCGCCGCCCCGTGCACGAACCCCACGACCAGGGTGATCACCGAGTCCATCTCCACCTGGGTCAGCCCGATCCCGTCCACGGCCCGCAGCTCGTAGTCGTACTTGGCGATCATGTTCGGCCCGAGCACCGGCCGGTTCGTCGCGATCTGCAGCAGCCACGGGTGCCGCAGGTACAGCGCGTGGTTCTCCCGTGCCACCTGCTCCAGCCGCGCCCGCCACGGCTGGCCGGTCAGGTCCGGCCGGGCCGTCTCGCCGAAGACCGTGTCCTGCATGACGTCGAGCAGCTCACCCTTGCCCGGCACGTGGGTGTAGAGCGACATCGTGCCCACGCCGAGCTGCTCGGCGACGCGGCGCATGGACAGCGCGCCGATGCCCTCGCTGTCGGCGACCTCGATCGCGGCCCGCACGATCCCGTCCACGCTGAGGTCGGTCCGGCCCTTGCGGGCGCTGCGCTCGGCAGTGCGCCACAACAGCGCCAGGCTCCTGGCCGGGTCGCCCGTACCGCTGTACCGCGTCGAACCGCTCTGGGCCATGTAACGCCTTCCGCTCCACCGACGACAGGGTCATCGTAACCTCTCGGTACAACGTACGGTACAAAGTACGGACAAAGGTGGTGAGGGAGGAACTCGTGAGTTCGGAGACGGCGATCCGCGCAGAGGGACTGACCAAGCGTTACGGCTCCACGACGGTGTTGGACGGTGTTGACCTGCACGTTCGGCGCGGGAGCGTGGTGGGGCTGCTCGGGCGCAACGGCGCGGGCAAGACCACGACGGTGCGCGTGCTGACCACGCTGCTGAAGGCGGACTCCGGGCGCGCCGAGGTCGCCGGGTTCGACGTGGCGACCCAGGCCCGGCAGGTCCGGGCCGCCATCGGGCTGGTCGGCCAGCACGCCGCGGTGGACGAGATCCTCAGCGGCCGGGACAACCTGGTGATGTTCGCGCGGCTGCACGGGCTGCGCGGCCCGGCCGCGAAGTGGCGGGCGGAGGAGCTGCTGGAGCGGTTCCGCCTGTGCGACGCGGCGAAGCGTCCGGTCGGAACGTACTCCGGTGGGATGCGGCGGCGGCTCGACCTGGCCGCGAGCCTGGTGCTCGCGCCCGAGGTGCTCTTCCTCGACGAGCCGACGACGGGCCTGGACCCGCACAGCCGCGCCGAGGTCTGGGCCGAGGTGCGCGCCCTGGTCGGCGCGGGCGTCTCGGTGCTGCTGACCACGCAGTACCTGGAGGAGGCCGACCAGCTCGCCGACCACGTCGTGGTGGTCTCGGCGGGCAGGGTGATCGCGGAGGGCAGCCCGGACGGGCTCAAGGCGGGACTCGGCGGCGACCGGGTCGAGGTGGTGCTGCGCCACGCGGGCGACCTCGCGAGGGCGAGCGCGGTCATCGCCGCGGCGACCGGCTCGGAACCAGTGGTGGACAACGACATTCGCATGATCGGAGCGCCGGTGGACGACCGGGTCCACGCGCTGACGCGCACGGTCGGCGCGTTGCACGAGGCGGGGATCGACGTCGAGGACGTCACGCTCCGCCGACCGACTCTCGACGAAGTCTTCCTGCACCTCACGAACAAGGAGAGCGCATGAACAAGCTCGCCGCCGACACGTGGACGCTGACCCGGCGGGACCTCCAGCACTGGGTCGCCCAGCCGGCTCCCGTGGTCATCGGCCTGCTGTTCCCGGTGATGACCGTGCTGATGTTCGGCTATCTCTTCGGCGGAGCGCTGACCGTGCCGGGCGGCGGTGACTACCGCGAGTTCCTGATGCCGGGGATGTTCGCGCTCACCGTGGTCTTCGGCATGGAAGCCACCATGGCCGCCGTCGTCACCGACGCCGCGCGGGGCGTGACCGACCGGTTCCGGGCGATGCCGATGGCGTCCTCGGCGGTGCTGCTCGGCCGCAGCTGCGCGGACATGCTCAACGCCGTCGTGGGACTGGTGGTGATCATCGGCTGCGGGCTCCTCGTCGGCTGGCAGGCGAGAGGGAGCTTCGCGGCGACGGTGCTCGCGGTCGTCCTGTTGCTGCTGCTGCGTTTCGCGCTGATCTGGGTGGGCATCTACCTCGGCCTGCTCATCCACGGGCCCGAGGCGGTGACGGCCGCGCAGATCCTGGTGTGGCCCTTGGGCTTCCTGTCCAGCGCGTTCGTCTCGCCGGACACCATGCCGGGCTGGCTCGGGACGGTCGCCGAGTGGAACCCGTTGTCCGCGACGGTCGCGGCAACGCGGACCCTGTTCGGCAATCCCGGCGTCGGCGCGTCCTGGGCGGCGGAGAACGCGCTCGTGCTCGCCGTCGCCTGGCCACTGCTGCTGGTCGCCGTGTTCCTTCCCCTGTCCGTGCGGCGCTACCGCGCTCTCAGCCACTAGGAGCCTTCTTGCACATCCAGATCACCGGCGCGCGGGAGAACAACCTCAAGGACGTCTCGCTGCGCGTCCCGAAGCACGCGATCACCGTGTTCACCGGGGTTTCCGGCTCCGGCAAGTCCTCACTGGTCTTCGACACGATCGCCGCCGAGGCGCAGCGCCAGCTGGGGGAGACCTTCTCGACCTTCATCCGCAACCTGCTGCCCGGACAGGGCCAGCCCGACGTGGACGCCATCGAGAACATCTCGGCCGCCATCGTGATCGACCAGAAGCCGCTGCGCGGCAGCTCGCGGTCCACGGTCGGCACGGCGACGGAGATCTACTCGTTGCTGCGCCTGCTGTTCTCCCGCGCGGGCAAGCCGTACGTTGGCTACTCCAACGCGTTCTCGTTCAACGACCCGGCGGGGATGTGCCCGGAGTGCGACGGGCTCGGCGAGGCGGTGCGGCTCGATCTCGACAAGTTCCTGGACCGGTCCCGGTCGCTCAACGACGGCGCGCTGCTGCACCCGCAGTTCGCGGTGAACGGGTGGTACTGGAAAACCTATGCGGCGTCGGGGCTTTTCGACCTCGACAAGCCGCTGGCGGACTACAGCGAGCAGGAGTGGCAGGTCCTGCTGCACGGGACTGACGCGAAGGTGGCGCTCGCGTGGCAGGGCGGCGAGATCAACTCGGCGTACGAGGGACTGGTGGAGAAGTTCACCCGCCTGTTCATCAAGAAGGACGCCGGTGAGATGTCCGAGCGCAACCGCGCTGTCTTCCAACGCTTCGTCACCACGGCGACCTGTGAGTTGTGCGACGGCGGACGGCTGACCCGAGCGGCGCTGGAGTGCGAGGTCGGCGGGTACACGATCGTCCAGCTCGCCGCGATGGAGGCGACGGACCTGGCCGTCGCGCTGGAGGAGCTCTCCGGGGACTCGGTCGCTCCGGTGCTCGACAGCCTGCGTGACCGGGTGCGGCGGCTGATCGGCATCGGGCTCGGCTATCTCAGCCTGGACCGGCCCACCGGCACGCTCTCCGGCGGCGAGGCGCAGCGCGTGAAGATGGTGCGGCACCTCAACAGCAGCCTGACGGACATGATCTACGTGCTGGACGAGCCGAGTGTCGGCCTGCACCCACGAGACGTCCAGCGCCTCAACGACCTGCTTTTCCAGTTGCGGGACAAGGGGAACACGGTTCTGGTCGTCGAGCACGACCCGGACGTCATCGCCGTCGCGGACCACGTGGTCGACATGGGGCCGCACGCGGGCGCGCGAGGCGGTGAGGTCGTCTTCGAAGGATCGGTCGCCGAGCTGTGCACTGCACCGACGCTCACCGGAACCCATATGCGCCAACAACTTCCGCTCAAGACTGATCCCCGGACGAGAACCGGGACCATCACGGTCGAGGACTTCAGCTCGCACAACATCAGCGGTCTCACCGTGGACGTGCCGACCGGGGTGCTCACGGTCGTCACCGGAGTCGCCGGTTCCGGCAAGAGCACCCTGGTCAACGACGGGTTCCTGGCGGTGTGTCCCGACGCGATCACCATCGACCAGACCGCAGTGGCCACCTCGATCCGGTCGACCCCGGCGACCTACACCGGGATGATGGACGAGATCCGCAAGTTGTTCGCGCGCACCAACAAGGTGAGCGCGTCGCTGTTCAGCTTCAACTCGGCGGGTGCGTGCCCTAACTGCCAGGGGCTCGGCGTGGTCTACACCGACCTGGCGTTCCTGGAAGGGCTCAAGTCCACCTGCGAGGAGTGCCAGGGAAGGCGGTTCACCCCGGAGGTCCTCGGCAACACCGTGCGCGGGGCGTCCATCGCCGACGTGCTCGCGATGACCACGGCCGAGGCGTTGGAGTTCTTCACCGAGGCCAAGATCGTGCGGGTGCTGCGCGCGCTCGACGACGTCGGGCTGGACTACCTCACCCTCGGACAGCCGCTGAGCACGCTCTCCGGAGGCGAGTGCCAGCGCATCAAGCTGGCCACGCGGTCGCACCGCGAGGGCGCCACCTACGTCATGGACGAGCCCACGACGGGGCTGCACATGTCCGACGTGGCCCACCTCCTCGGAGTGCTGGACCGCTTGGTGGACGCGGGCGGCACGGTGGTGGTCATCGAGCACAACCTCGACGTGATCGCCCGCGCGGACTGGGTCATCGACCTCGGTCCGGAGGCGGGCGCGCACGGCGGCCGGGTGGTCTTCGAGGGCGTGCCGGGCGAGCTGCTGGAGGCGACCGGCTCGCACACCGCCGACGCGATGCGCCGTTCTGTCGGTGGGGCGACTTAGTCTGGCCGCATGGCGACTTACGTGCTTGTCCACGGTGCCGGGTCGGACTCCTGGTACTGGCACCTGGTGACGGCGGAGCTGGTGGGGCGCGGCCACGACGTGGTCGCGCCCGACCTCCCCGTCGCCGACGAGTCGGCGGGCCTCGCGGAGTACACGGAGGCGGTGGTGCGCGTGATCGGCGACCGCGAGGACCTGATCGTGGTGGCGCAGTCGATGGCCGGGTTCACCGCCCCGCTGGTGTGCGAGCGGGTGCCGGTCACGCTCCTGGTGCTGCTGGCCGCGATGGTTCCGGCCCCCGGTGAGTCGCCGGGACAGTGGTGGGGCGCGACCGGGCACGAGCAGGCCCGGCGCGAGCTCGACGAGCGCGAGGGCCGCGATCCGGACGCCCCGTTCGACCCGGAGGTGACGTTCTTGCACGACGTGCCGCAGGACGTGCGGGAGCAGCTGTTCGCCAGGGGCGGTGGTGTTCAGGCGGACCGGCCGTTCGCCGACCCGTGGCCGTTGGCGGAGTGGCCGGACGTGCCGACAAGGTTCCTGCTCTGCCAGGATGACCGGTTCTTCCCCTCGGGGTTCCAACGCCGGATCGCCGAGGAGCGCTTGGGAATCACGGCCGACGAGATGCCAGGCGGTCACCTGCCCGCGTTGGCCCGGCCGCTGGATCTCGTCGAACGCCTTGAGGAATACCGCCGTGGTCGAGGTTGAGGTCCTGCGTCGGACGCGGGTGCTGTCCGTCGGGCTGACCGCGCTGTTGTGCATGTGGTTGTTCGGCAACCTCTACGAGCAGATCGTGTGGAACCCGCGGTTGCTCGCCGATCCCCGGCCCGGCTCGTTGGTCGGCGAGTTCGCGGTGGGCAGCCCGGTCTTCTACTACCTGCCCTGGGCACCGCTCACCGTGCTGTCGGCGGTGCTCCTGCGCGTGCGGTTCGGCTCTGTGGTGCCGGGCTCCGTGCGGCGCTCGTGGAACCTCGGACTCAGCGCACTGGCACTCGGGGTGGCCGTGAAGGTCGTGCTCGTGACTCGGGTGAATCCCGTTTTCCGTGACGCCACCGCGTCCTCGGAGCAGGTCTACGACCACGCCGTGCTCTGGGCCTTCGGCAACGGCGGCGTCGTGCTCGCCGTCGCGGTCGCGGTGTACCTGTTCACCGCGTGGCGGCGAGTCTGACCTGTCCCCGGACACGACGACGCCCGCTCACCCCCCAGGATGAGCGGGTCTCGTCGCTCCTTCGCTCAGTCGCTGAAGTTGATGTAGGCGTAGGGCTTGTAGCCGTTGTAGGACCGGGAGTGCGTGCGGTGCGCGGTGCCGCCGGAGCTGCTGGCCTGCTCGTAGACCCAGTACGTGGTCTTCGAGGAGTCGGCCCACTTGTCGAAGATCATCACGTGGCCCGCGCTGCCGAGGCTGCCCGCGCCGAGCTTGCCGATGGCGTCGCCCTGCTTGAGGTTCTCCCACGTGGTGGCCCGCACGACGGCGCCGGGCGTGCCGTAGCCACCGCGCAGCATGCTGTCGGTGTTGTGGTTCACCGGGTTGCCGCTGGAGGTGAGCACGTTCCACACCATCGAGGCGTAGCCGGAGCAGTCCGTCCGCCAGCCCTTGTAGTACTTCGACATGCTGTACGGGATCGGCCGTCCGTTGTTCGCCGTCAGCCAGGTGCGCGCCCTGGCGATCGCCGCGCTCCTGGTGGTCTTCGCCGCGGCTTGGACGTCGTCACCCGCGCTGGTGGTGGCGGCGGGGGCCGCGGGCGCGGCCGAGGGAGCGGCGGCGGCCGGGCTGACCACGCCCACCGTCAGTCCCGCGGCCAGCGCGAGCATCACAATGCTCTTCCTTCGCATGACTGTCTCCTCGTTTCCGTGTGCAGGGTTGGATATGTGGAGAACTCGACCATCATGAGTTGAGGTCCTTGTGGATCGCTGTGGCGACGCCCTCGATGGTGCGGTGGCCGTAGGACTCCGAGGAGTTGCCCTCGGTCAGCACGGCGATCTGGTAGTCCTTGCCCTTGCCGGAGAAGACGCCGAGGCTGTTGATCCGCCAGCCCACCCCGTCGCCCCGGTCGACCCAGCCGTTCTTGACGCGCACGGTGGTGCCGGCGGGGGCGCCGACGGGCGTGCCCCACCGCTGGCCGGCGACGACCTTGCCCATCAGGTCGAGGATGTAGGACTTCGACGCGGCGGTGAGCACGGAGTTGTTGGTGGTCAACAACGTCAGCATCGTCATCTGGTCGGCGGCGGTGATGTGCGTCTTGCCCCACCAGCCGCTGGAGTCGATGGTGGTGCCGCGCATCCCGGCCAGCGCCATGAACTTCTTCATGCCCGCCGCGGTCACCGAGTCCCACAGCGCGGTCGCGGAGTCGTTGTCCGACTTCGTGATCATCGCGGTGGCCCACTGCTTCTCCTGCGCGGTCAACGACCGTCCCGCGTCCTGGGCCTTGCGCAGCACGGCGGCCAGGATGGTCACCTTGATGACGCTGGCCGACTGGAACTGGCGGCCAGCGTTGAGCGTGCAGCTGAGTCCGGCGCCGGGGTAGCGCAGGCTGACCGCGGCCGTGCCCTGCCGCCCCTTGAGCGCCGCCGCGATATCGGTGGCCAGCTTCTTGGCGAGCGCGGGGTTGGCGCTGGAGGTGCACGCCGGTTCGGCGGCGGCGAGGGCCTGTCCGCTCGCGGGCAGCGCGGTGGCGGGCAGCGCGACGACGGCGAGCGCCGCGGTCAGCAGCCGCGCTCGGTTTCTGGCGTTGCTGTGCATGGAATTGCCCCCACTCCGGTCATCAAGGCGATGTGGCGTGGGTCCCACCCTGACAACGCGATCCTGCCTGTGCACTCCTTTTCGGACAGCCGGAAACCACCACCGCACAACCGAAAAACCAGCCCCACCTGCGCTATCACGCGCGCGTCCGACCTCGCCATTCGCGGGCTTATGGGCGCTTTCGGGGGCGGGAAGAGGTCCATAAGCCCGCGAATGGCCTTCTGGTGTGGTTCTGGTGCGATTCAGAGGAAGGAGGGGGAGTGGTCCTTGACCCAGGAGCGGAAGGTTCGGGCCGGGCGGCCCAGGAGGTGCTCCACGGTGTCGGTCACGCGCTCCGGGGTGTGCACGAAGGACTCCCAGGCGGCCAGTCGCGCCGCGACGAACTCCGGGTTGCCCCAGGCCGCGGTCAGCTGTTCGCGGGCGGTCTCCACCGGGAGCTCCTCCCAGCGCACCTCGCGGCCGATGACCTCGCCGATGACGCGGACCTGCTCGGCGTGGGTGATCGACTCCGGGCCGGTGATGACGTACTTCGCCCCGTCGTGCCCGTCGGTGGTCAGCGCGTGCGCGACCACGTCGGCGATGTCGCGCTCGTGGATCAACGACCGGGCGGCCCGGCCGAACGGCCAGCGGACCACGCCGCGCCGGATCTGGTCCGCCCAGGCGAGGGTGTTCGTGGCGAAGTCGATCGCCCGGACGAAGGTCCAGCTCAGCCCGGTGTTCCGGATCTGGCGCTCGATCTCCTGGTGGAAGCTGGTGGGCCGCTCGCCGTCGGCCAGGTCGGTCACGTCGGTGGACAGGTACACGACGCGTTCGGTGTGCGCGGCAATCGTTTCCACGACGCTGGGCTCCACCGGGAGCCCCGGCCACATCAGGTACACGCCGTCCACGTCGCGCAGTGCGTGCTCCCACGTCCGAGGAGACGACAGGTCGCCGGGCACCGCCCGCACGCCTCGGGGGAGGCCGCGGGGGTCGCGGGCCAGGGCGAGCACGTCGGCACCCGCCGAGGTCAGGGCCGAGAGGACGTGCCTGCCCACGTTGCCGGTCGCACCGGTCACCAGGAATCTCACGCGCGGGACGGTAGGACCTCAACCGCGGTTCAGGTCAAGGACGGGTGTAGTTTGGTACCAAACTAACTTGCCGGGAGGCTGTGATGACCGGGATCGACCGCAGGCGGATGCTGGCGCTGACCGGAGGGGCCGCGCTCGCGACGGGGCTGTCCGCCGGGCACGCCGAGGCCGCGACCGAGGTCATCGCCAGGACGAGGTCGGGAGCGCTGCGCGGGGTGCGCCGGGGCGGGGCCGTGGTGTGGCGGGGTGTGCGCTACGCCGAACCGCCGGAGCGCTTCGCCGCGCCCGTTCCCGCGCGGCCCTGGACCGGCGTGCGGGACGCCACCGCTTTCGGCGCGGCGGCCGTCCAGGTGAAGCTCGCCCCGGCACAGCCCGATGTGCCCAACCAGAGCGAGGACTGCTTGTTCCTCAACGTCTACTCGCCGTCGACGAGGGGGCGCCGTCCAGTGATCGTCTGGATTCACGGCGGCGCCTTCGTCGCGGGCTCGGGCAGCGACTACGACGGCACCGCGTACGCGACTCGGGGCGATGTCGTGCTCGTGACGATCAACTATCGGCTCGGCGCGTTCGGGTTCCTCTACCAGCCGCACCGCCCCGGCTCGGGCAACCTCGCACTGCTGGACCAGGTCACCGCGCTCCGATGGGTGCGCGAGCACATCGCGGCCTTCGGCGGCGATCCGGGCAACGTGACGGTGATGGGGGAGTCCGCGGGCGGCATGTCGATCGGTGCGCTGCTCGGTATGCCCGCCGCGCGCGGGCTGTTCCGCAGGGCGGTGGTGCAGAGCGGTGGAGTGCGACCGATCTTCACGAGGAAGGACGCGGCGGTGACCACGAGCGCGATGCTGCGCCGCCTCGGATTGCGGGAGGACCAGAGCGCCCGGCTGGCGCGGGTTCCGGTCGAGGAGCTCGCCGCCGCTGCCTCCGCCGTCGCGGTCGATCCCGACCTCGGCGGTGAGCGCTTCCACCCCGTTCTGGACGGCGAAGTGCTGCCACGGCATCCGATCACCGCGCTCGCTCCCGGGGTGGACCTGGTGATCGGAACCTGTCGCGACGAGGCCGACCAGCTCGCGAAGATGGTGCCCAGCTTCGGGAAAGGGCTGCCGAAGGCGATGCGGGACAAGCTCGGCGACGCGGCGTGGACACGGCTCCAGGACGCCTACCAAGCGCTGACACCGTCCACAAGGGACTGGGAGATGGACCTGCTCAGCGGCGCGTTCGTGGTGATGCCCTCGGTGTGGCTGGCCGAGGCGGCGCATCGGGCCGGTGCGCGGGTGTGGCAGTACCGCTTCGACTACGCGGGCGCGAGCGCCGCCGGACCGGTGCACGGCGCGGACATCCCGTTCACCTTCGGCACGGTTGATGAACGCGCGCTCGCGCCGGGAGCCGATGTCGCGGTCGCCCGCGCGCTCGCGAACACCATGCTCGACGCGTTCTCCGCCTTCGCCCGCGGCGACGGGCCGGGCTGGCGGGAGTTCACCCCGCGCGAGCGGACGACGCTGCTCTTCGACGCGACGCCCACCGTCAGTGCGGATCGGATCGACCCGCGGCTGCGCGCCGCTTGGGACGGCATCGACCCCACCGCGTTCTGATCACCCGCGCCGGGCCGAACCGGTCTCCTCAAGGTGGCTCATCACGTGCCTGAGGGTCCGGTTCAGCTCGGTGACGCGCCTGGGCGAGAGCCCGTCCAGGACGTAGGCCTCCTCGGCGTTGAACTTCGGGAACAGCTCCGTCATGAGCCGTTGCCCCTCCTCCGTCAGCGACAGCACGCTGCGCCTGCGGTCGTCGGCGGGAGTGGTGCGGGCGACCCAGCCGTGCGACTCCAGGGTGCGCACCACGCCGGTGAGCGTGCCCTTGGTGATGCCGCACTCCCGCGCGGCCTGGCCGCTGTCGACGCTCTCCCAGATCCACACCACCCAGAGCACGCCGAAGCCCGCCCACGTCAGCCCGGCCTCCCGCAGCACCGACTGCTCGAAGTGGTGCCGGATCATCGCCGCCGCCCGGTGCAGGTTGTGCAGCGCGGTCATGGCGGCGACGTCGAGCTGGAGCCCGTCGAGCCGCTCGGCGAACGCCTGCTCGGTCTCCCGCAGGGTGTGGTGGCCGGTCACATCGGCAAGCCTAGGCCGTGTCCTGCGAGCAGCGGCACCACCTCACCGACCGCCCACCCCTGTCACCCGGAGCCCGCCACACGTGCCCCTCTTTTCGCGTTTTGTAGCCTTGGCGCGATTTGGGAGCGCTCTTTTGCGCGTCAAGGTGACAAAACGCGAAAAGCCTGACCACGTCAGCACGCGCACCACAGCGCCAGGCTGGCTCGCTACCTCCGGTCATCGGGTTGAGTCGCGGGACAGGCGCTGGGGTGTCGCAGGCGAAGCGGAGCGTTGCGGCTGTCCTTGAACTCGACCGTGGTGAACACCAGGTCCGTGGTCCCGATGTTCTCCAGGTCGTGCAACAGGTACTCGCCGGGGCCGAAGGACAGGTGCTTTGTCTGCCCCTGGTGGTACTCGACCTCGCGGGTCGCCCCGTCATCGGTGTGCTGCCGCCCCCGGCCCGCGGTCACGGCGGTCCAGAAGTAGTCGAGGACGTGGCGGTGCGCGGGCACGCGTTCCCCCGGTGCGAGGCGGATCTCCCAGACCCGGACCCGGTCGGTCTCGCTGAGCAGTCGTTGCCCGACCTGGCCGTTGAAGGCATTGGCCTCGAACTCCTCGCGCAGCCGCGGTGTCCGGCTCATGCCAGCCGCCCTCCGCCGTCGACGTGCAGGACGGTGCCGGTGACGAACGGGTTCTCCATCGCGTAGAGCACCGCCTTGACCAAGTCGCCGGGAGTACCGACGCGGCGGGCCGGGTTGCGCTGCGCCACTCCTTGGAGGAAGGCGTCCTTGCCCTCGCCGAGCCCGTCCCACGCGCCGGAGTCGACGATCCCCGGTGAGACGGTGTTGACCCGCACCGGCGCCAGCTCCACCGCGAGCGCCTCCACCAGGAAGGCCAGCGCGCCGTTGGTGGTGGCCATCACCACTCGCTCCGGGGTCGGCCGCCACGCGGCGACACCGGAGAAGAAGGTGAACGAGCCGCCTTCGTTCACTTGCGCCGCAAGGTGTTTGGCCAGCAGCAGCGGGCCGAACACCTTCGCCGAGAACGCGCGCCGCACCGAGGCGAGCTCCAGTGTGGCGACCGGGCCGTTCGCGGGCATCGCCGCCGTGGACACCAGGTGGTCGAAGGCGCCCGCCTCGGCGGCGAGCGCGGCGATCGAGGCCTCGTCGTCCAGGTCGACCGGGTGGACCCGGGGCGAGCCGGGCAGCTCGGCCGCCGTCGCCGCCAGCCTGCTCGCGTCGGGACCGGCCAGGAGGAGCTCCGCCCCGGCCGCCGAGGCGGTCCGCGCGAGGTGCCTGCCGACGTTCGAGCCCGCGCCGACCACGATCAGCCTGCGCCCGGTGAGAGTGTTGGTCATGCCTTGAACTCTGCGGCCCGAGCCGACCATGCGTCCAAGGCTTGCTTTTTACCGCAGCCATAAGCTCAGCTCATGGCTGGTGGAACGCCTCGATGACCTCCTGGACGCGCAGCGCCGCGGCGAAGTCCGCGAGACCCGGGCCGCGCTCGCCGCGGATCGCGGCGGCGAACAGCGACAGGCGCTTCGCCTGCGAGCCACTGCTGTCGGCCAGTTCCACGGGCCGCCAGTCCTCGCCCTCGGAGACGAACAGCTCGCTCCAGTCGCGCAGCAGGTACGAGCGCCGGGTCCCCCACAGGACCCACTCGTACAGCTCCCCGCCCGCCGCGCCCGCTCGACCGGAGACGTGCACCGGCACCTCGCCCGCGCGGAGCAGGCCGCGGGCGGCGACCTCGCTCGCGCCGGGCGCGTGGTCCAGGCTCGCGTGCACCGGCCGCAACGGCCCCAGGACGCGGTCGGTGAGATACACGAAGTGGGACAACACCTCTCGCACGAAGCCACCCTGCTCGCGCTCGTCCAGCCAGCGCGCGTCCGCCTGGAAGGCCCTGGGCCACCGGGGGAAGTGCAACCGGATGTCCACGCCGCGCACCGAGCCCACCTCGCCCGCCGACAGGGCGCGCTCGACCTCGGTCACCGAACCCTGGTCGGACAACGCGAAGTTCACCGCCGTCGCCAGGCCGCCGCGCTCGGCGGCGTCGCGCATCCGCCGCCCCTCGGCGAGGTCGACCGCGAGCGGCTTCTCGCAGAACACGGCCTTGCCGGAGCTCAGGGCGGCGAGGGTGAACCGCTCGTGCGACGCCGGGGGAGTCGCGATGTAGACCGCGTCGAGGTCGGCCGCCTCGGCGAGCTCCATCCCGTTGGTGGAGAACAGGATCCCGGGGTGGGCCGGGGCGAGGCGGTCGATCGCGGCCGCGCTGAGGTCGCTGGCGCGCCGGACCTCGAAGTCGATGTGGTTGGCGGCGACCGTGAGCACCCGCGTGCCCATCGCGCCGAGTCCGATGACGCCAAGCCGTGTCCGCATGCGCCCCACCCTACGTGGCGATCCGTTCAGTCCACTGTGGATCAATCGAACAGTGTTCGAGGGTGAACTATCGTTGCCGCCATGTCCGCTGACACGCTGGGCCGCGATCAGATCATCCGGGCCACCGTCGACCTGCTCGACGCCGAGGGGACGGACGGGCTGAGCATGCGCCGCCTCGGCGCGCGGCTGGGCGTCGGCGCCACCTCGATC
The DNA here is from genome assembly GCF_042429765.1 of Allokutzneria oryzae. Classification (NCBI taxonomy): domain Bacteria; kingdom Bacillati; phylum Actinomycetota; class Actinomycetes; order Pseudonocardiales; family Pseudonocardiaceae; genus Allokutzneria; species Allokutzneria oryzae. Next base: position 623,186 of record NZ_JBHLZU010000027.1, read on the forward strand.
TACTGGTACGTCAAGAGCAAGGACGAGCTCGTCGCGCTGGCCGCCGACGAGGTCTTCGGCGAGATCGAGCTGCCGGACCCCGCGGAGCGCGGCTGGCGCGGCGCCGCGATCCTGATCGCGCACGGCCTGCGCTCGGCGGCGCTGCGGCACCCCTGGCTGGCGCCGGTCCTGGGCACGCATCCCGTTTACGGGACCCGGATCGCCCGTTTCCAGGACCACTGCCTCGGCGTCTACGAGGCGGCGGGGTTCAGCGGTGACGACACCGGCCGGGCGGTGCACGCGGTGTTCGCCTACGTCATCGGCACCACGCTCGGTGAAGCTTCCTGGACGGCGTACGCGCGCGGTGACGGCGCGGAGGAGCGCGCCGCAGAGCTGGCCGCGCGGCGGAGGAAGATCGCCGCACGGTTCCCCCGGCTGCGCGGCGGTGCCCGCCTTCCGGAGAGTTTCGACTTCGGGCTGCGCGTCGTGCTCGACGGCCTGACCGCGCGGCTGGCCGAGAGCGCCTGAACCCGGGGCTCCCCGCGCGTGCGGGCGGCGGATTTGGTTGGGTGGCGGTAGAACCCATCCGAAGGAGTTTCATGCAGGCGACAGTCATCTACGGTGCCGGCGATGTCCGAGTGGAGCGCGTGCCGGACCCCGAGATCATCGAACCCACCGACGCGGTGGTGCGCGTGGTGCGCTCGTGCATCTGCGGCAGTGACCTGTGGCCCTACGCCGATATGAAGCCGAGCGAGCAGGGCAGACGGATCGGTCACGAGTTCCTCGGCGTCGTCGAGGACATCGGCTCGGAGGTCAGCGGCCTGAGCCGGGGCGACCTGGTCGTGGCGCCGTTCGTCTTCTCCGACAACACCTGCGAGTTCTGCGTCGAGGGCCTGCACACCTCGTGCCTGCACGGTGGCGACTGGGGCAGCGACCAGGTGGACGCGGGCCAGGGCGAGGCCGTGCGGGTGCCGCAGGCCGACGGCACACTGGTGAAGCTGCCGTCCAGCGCGGCGGCCGGTGACGCGGCGCTGCTGCCGTCGCTGCTCACGCTCTCCGACGTCTTCTCCACCGGTCACCACGCCGCGGTCAAGGCCGGGGTGAACGAGCGGACCACGGTCACGGTGATCGGCGACGGCGCGGTCGGCCTCTGCGCGGTGCTCGCGGCGAGGCGGCTCGGCGCGGAGCGGATCATCCTGATGGGCAGGCACACCGCGCGCACCGACCTGGGCCGCGAGTTCGGCGCGACCGACGTGGTCGCCGAGCGCGGCAAGGAGGGCACGGAGAAGATCCGCGAGTTGACCGGCGGCCGTGGCACGCACACGGTGCTGGAGTGCGTCGGCACGCTGCCCGCCTTCGAGACCGCCATGCGGGTCGTCCGGGCGGGCGGTGTGGTCAGCAGGGTCGGTGTGCCGCAGTACAAGGACGGCCCGATCGGCGGCCTCCAGTTCGGCAGGAACGTCACCGTGACCGGCGGTGTCGCGCCTGCCAGGCACTACATTCCGCAGCTGCTGCCGGACGTGCTGGACGGCAGGATCGAGCCGGGCCGAGTGTTCGACCGCACCATCGGCATCGGCGAGGTGCCCGACGGCTACCGCGCGATGGCCGACCGCGAGGCGCTGAAGGTTCAGATCGCGTTCTGAGCCACCGCGCGCCCGCCCTGCCAGACCACGCGGATCCGGTCCGGCAGGGCGGCGACGTCGAGCCCCGCCCCGTCTGCCGGGCGCGTCGCTGCTGCCAGTCTCCCGCAGACCGTCCAGCGCGGGCGGGTCGCTTGTGGACCTGTTGCTGGAGATGTCCGATGTCCGGGTCAGAACTGTTGGGCGCCAGGCCCCCGGCTTCGCCGCATTCACAATGTCGACGCACCGAGAAACCTGTCACGCCCCGCAACGAGAACGTCCGCACATTCCACCCCTTGATGAGTGTCTCGTTTGGATCTTGGCGTGTTCCTCCAGCGTGTTCTTCGGGTGTGTTCTTCGGGCGTGGATGAGTTGTCGCGACGGCTGGTGCCCGAGGAACTGTGGACGATGGTGACCAGTGGGTGCCCGCCGTCGTTCGGCGTCGCGGTGCCCACCGCGCGGTACCGGACGACCTCGGCCCCCAAGGGGTCATCGACTGGCCGCGGGCGGTGCTGGACGCGGCGGCGCGGGCGACAAAGGGCGACTGCTGACCCGGTCCGAACCCGACCGGGGCACGCCCTTGCTGCTCGGGGTGTCCGCGGCCACCCTCAACGACCACCTCGCACCGGAAACCACGGCCACCGCAATCCCCGGAGCACCCACCCGAATTCGGCGATAGTGTCATGTTCGCCGACAGTGAAAGATTCGTCGCATCATTTCACCCTATAGGGCCATGATCACTATTTTTGGCGCGATAGAATTGGGTTATGACCCCCGACGAGACCCTCGATGCAATCGAGGACGCCTACCGCGCCGTGAATCACGCGCACGCGGTCCTGGCACGCTGTCTCGCCGATCTGGTGGTCAGCACGGATTTTGCGGAATACCCCTATCTCGGGGATGAGGTCGGCGCTCTGTTGTCGATTTCCTCGCGCAAGGCCAGCACCCTGATCAACCACGCCGAGAACCTCGCCTCCC
>NZ_JBHLZU010000029.1:0-37583 GCF_042429765.1 Allokutzneria oryzae
GTCCGGCGTCGCCGCCGACGCCGAGAACGTGTCCGTCCCGGTGCCGCCCAACTCCATGCCCGCGGCGCTGGGCGTGGGCGCGTGCGCCCTCGACGCCGCCGTGCACGCCTGGGACCTGGCGGTGGCCGCTGGGGCTCCCTCTCCGCTGTCGCCCGCGCTCGCGAAGGAACTCCTCCCCGTCGCGCAGCAGATCGTGGAGCCCCTTCGCGCCTACGGCGCTTACGCGCCCGCGCTGCCGGGTGAGCCGGGCGACGACGACGTCGCCGTTCTGCTGCGTTACCTCGGCCGCGACCCTCGCTGGAGCCGCTGACCGCCGACGCGCGGCGCCCTGTCCACGGCAGGGCGCCGCACCGGCCAGGAGCGCGCTTGTTTCAGGAGACGCCCCAGTGAACTGTGCCTAGGTCGTGTCCCGCGAGTGGTAACACCACCTCGCCACCCCGGGCCCCCTCGCCACCCCGGGCCCCCTCGCCACCCCCGGGCCCCCTCGCCACCCCCTGGCCCCCTCGCCACCCCCTGGCCTCCTCACCACCCCCTGGCCTCCTCACCCGCGTGCCCCTCATTTCGCGTTTTGTAGGCTTAATGCGAAATGAGAGCGCTCTTTCGCGCATCAAGGTGACAAAACGCGAGAACCCCGACCACGTCAGCCAGGCCATGCGCGCACGGGGGTACGGGGGCACGGGGGCGGGCAGAGGGTGCGGGGCCGGCCTTCGAGGAGGTTGGCCCAGCCGGGATGGTCAGCGGGTGACGTCGTAGACCAGCTTCTGGATGCCGTTGCCGTAGGACTCGCTCTCGACGAGCGTGAGGCTCTGCTTGTCCTTGTCGGTGGAGCTGAACAGTCGCTTGCCCGCGCCGAGAAGGACCGGGAAGACCAGCAGGTGGTAGCGGTCGATCAGTCCGGCGTCGGAGAGGTCGCGGTTGAGGGCGGCGCTGCCGTGGACGATGATCGGCCCGCCCTCGGTCCGCTTGAGCGCGGCGACGTCCTCCAAGGAGCGGAGGATGGTGATCTGGCCCCAGTCGGACACCAGGTCCTCCTCCCGCAGGGTGGTGGACACGACGTACTTGGGCATCGCGTTGTAGCCGGCGAAGTCCACGGTCATGCCCGGCCACACCGGCGAGAACGCCTCGTAGCTGGCCCGGCCCATCATCATCGCGGTGGCCTGGTCCTGCTCACGGCCCTTGAGCTCGTAGGCGGCCTCGTCGAACTCGATGCCCTGGAAGGTCCAGCCCGAGTTGCGGTAACCCGGTTCGCCCCCGGGCCCTTCGACGACGCCGTCGAGCGAGACGAACGCGGTGGCGATCAGGGTGCGCATAGTGTGCTCCTTGCTTGTTCGGACGTGCTGTCACCAGTGCGTCGAACGGCGACCACCAGAATCGACAACCCGCACAAGAAAGTTCGACGCGCGATCCTCGGTCAGCCGCAGACCGCTCCTGGCGGGCTCAGGCGGCCAGTATGCGGCCGCCGTCGCCAGCAGGTGACACGCTCGGCCGATGGTGTCACCTGGCCGTGTCCGTCCAGGTGACCGGAAGCTCGTGGACGCCGTAGATGTTCATGTCGGTCCTGAGTTTCACCTCGCCCGCGGGGACGGCGAGCTTCAGGGTCGGGAAGCGGCGCAGCAGTCCGTCGAAACCGGCGCGCATCTCGATGCGGGCCAGCTGCTGGCCGAGGCACTGGTGGACGCCGTGGCCGAAGGCCAGGTGACCGCGTGCCTTGCGGTGGACGTCCAGGGTGTCGGGGTCGTCGAAGCGCTGGGGGTCGTGGTTGGCGGCGAGCAGGGAGACGACGACGGTCGATCCCTTGCCGATCGTTTCGCCGCCCAGCTCGATGTCCTCTGTGGCGTAGCGGAGGAAGACGTCGGCGACGGACAGGTAGCGCAGGATCTCCTCGACGGCATCGCGGACCAGGTCCGGGTCGGCGCGCAGCGCGGCCAGCTGTTCGGGGTTCTCCAGGAGCGCGAAGGCGCCCAGCGCCAGCATGTTGGCGGTGGTCTCGTGGCCCGCGAGCAGCAGCAGGAAGGCGGCGCCGGTCAGCTCCTCGACGGTGAGGTCGTCATGGCTGGCCAGGTCGGACAGGATGTCGTCGCCGGGCTCGGCGCGCTTGCGCGTGACCAGGTCGGCGAGGTAGCCGGTCAGCGCGCCGTAGGCGGCCATCTTCTCGTCGAGCCGCTGGTCCCTGACCATGAACTTGGCGGAGTTGACCTGGAAGGTCTCCCGGTCGGCGTACGGGACACCGAGCAGCTCGCAGATCACCAGTGACGGCACCGGCAGCGCGAACTCGGCGACCAGGTCGACCGGCGGCGTCAGGCGCGCCAAGTGGTCCAGCTGCCGCTCGGTGATCTCGTTGATGTGCTCTTCGAGCATCTTCATGCGCTTGACGGTGAAGGCGCCGGTGAGCCTCTTCCGCAGCCGGCCGTGGTCCGGTGGGTCCATGGCGATGAACATGCCCGGGATCTGCGGGGACGGTTCGGTCTGAACGGGCATGCCGGGGGTCTCGTAGGGCACGTGGACGACGCCGATGTCCAGACGGGAGCTGAACCGGGTGTCGGCCATGACCTGGCGGACCGCGTCGTAGCCGGTGACGAGCCAGCCCTCGTGACCGTCGGGGAAGACCAGGGGGCTGACCGGGCGGGCCTCGCGCAGCCGGGTGACCTGGCGGGGCGGGTCGAAGGGGCTCGCATCGCGCTCCATGGGGAGGCCGTGCGGGACGGGAACCGTCTGGCTCATCGGATTCCTTCCGTGGCGGTTGTCGTGACCACGGTCGCCGACGGGCCTGACACGACTCTGACACGGCTCAGACACCGACCGGACCCACCCGGGGCCGTCGCCCCGGCACCCCGCTGCGCCGCGTCAGCAGTCCGAGGCCTGTCAGCCGCCCGTGGCAAAATCAGCCAGGTGCAGATCGGGATGCTTGGGTCATTCGAAGTTCGCACGGATGACGGCGTCCTGGCCGACGTTCCGGGTGCCCGGCTGCGCGGACTGCTGGTCGCACTCGCGCTCCAACCAGGTCAGGTGGTCCCGAAGGCGGCGCTCATCGACTGGATCTGGGGTGAGCACCCGCCCTCCGAGGCGGCAAATGCCTTGCAACGCTTGGTTTCCCGGCTGCGGAAGGCGCTGCCGGAAGGGTCGGTCGAAGGACATGCGAACGGCTACCGGCTGACGGTGGACCCCGATGCCGTCGACGCGGTGCGGTTCGAACGGCTCGTCGGTCAGTCCCGCGATGACGAGGATCCACGGCGGCTGCGCGAGGCCCTCGCGTTGTGGCGCGGTGCTGCCATGCAGGACGTCGGATTGCAGGACAGTGCGGCGTTCGACGCGGCGGTCACCCGGCTCGAAGGGCTACGCCTGACAGCCATGGAGGACCGGTTCGACGCGGAGGTCAACCTCGGTCACGGGGCGAAGCTGATCACGGAACTGACCGACTTGGTGGCCGCGCATCCCGTGCGAGAACGGCTTGTCGCCGCGTTGATGCGTGCCCTCGTCGCTACCGGTCGCGACACCGAGGCGCTGCTCGTGTACGAGCGCACGAGGGAAACCCTGGCCGACGAGCTGGGTGTCGACCCCTCGCCGGAGCTGTCCGCTGTGCACCTCGCGCTGCTGCGGGGCGAGTTGGGACGGCGGGAGGAGAGCCGCAAGACCAACCTGCGCGCCGAGCTGACCAGCTTCGTCGGCAAGGACGCCGATGTCGCCGCCGTCCGCGGGCTCGTCGCCGGGCATCGGCTCACCACCCTGATCGGGCCGGGCGGCTCGGGGAAGACCAGGCTGGCAACGGAAACCGCGCGCACGCTGCTCGGCGACCAGCCGGACGGGGCCTGGCTGGTCGAGCTCGCTGCCATCGGCGCCGACGGTGACGTGGCGCAGGCGACGCTCGACGCGCTCGGACTGCGGGATCCGCTGGTCGGTGAGGCACCGGAGGCGGAGCCGGCGGACCGGGTCGTCGCCGCGGTCCGCGAGCGGGCGATGGTGCTGGTTCTGGACAACTGCGAGCACGTGATCGAGTCCGCGGCGGCGTTCGCCCACCGGGTGCTCGGGGAGTGTCGGCGGCTGCGGATCCTCGCGACGAGCAGGGAACCCCTCGGCATCACCGGTGAGGCGCTGTGGGCGGTCGCGCCGTTGGTCATGCCCGCTGAGGAGGCCGGCCCCGGCGAGATCGAGTCCTCTCCTGCCGTCCGGCTGCTGCGGGACCGAGCCGGCGCGGTGCGCAACGATCTCGCGACCGACGCCCGCACGTCGTCGACCCTGGCGCGCATCTGCCGGGCGGTGGACGGGATGCCGCTGGCGATCGAGCTCGCCGCGGCCAGGCTGCGCACGATGTCCCTCGAACAGCTCGCCAACCGGCTCGACGACCGGTTCCGCCTGCTGACCGGCGGCAGTCGCACCGCGCTGCCACGGCACCGGACGCTGCGTGCGGTGATCGACTGGAGCTGGGACCTGCTCACCGACGCCGAACGGATGGTGCTGCGCAGGCTCGCGGTGTTCGCCGGTGGCGCGAGCCAGGAAGCGGCAGAGCGGGTCTGCGCGGGCGATGCGGTCGAGGCGCGGGAAGTGCTTGAGCTGCTGACCGCGTTGACCGAGAAGTCGCTGGTGGTCACCTACGGCGAGGGTGCGCCGCGCTACCGGATGCTCGGCACGGTCAAGGAGTACGCCGAGCAGCGGCTCACGGAGGCGGGGGAATCGGAACCGACGCGCCGCGCGCATCTCGCGTACCTCACCGAGCTCGCCGAAACCGCGGAGCCGCGTCTTCGCCGCGCCGAGCAGCTGGAATGGCTTGCCGCGCTTGAGGTCGAGCACGACAACATCACCGCCGCGATGCGCGGAGCGCTCGCGGCCGGCGATGCGGACGGGGCGATGCGGCTCGCGGCGGTCGCCGGCTGGTACTGGTGGCTCGGCGGGCACAAGGCGGAGGGCAACGAGCTGATCATGGCGGCCACCGCCGTGCCCGGCGAGGTGGCTGACGAGGTCCGGGCCGTGGTGTACGCGTTCGCCGCGGGGTTCTTGACCTCCGGGCGGGGGAGTGACCAGCACCAGGCCGCGGAATGGATCCACGAGGTGTACGAGATCAGTAGGCGGGTCCAGAGCCGTCACCCGGCCGTGGGCCTGGTCGCCGCACTGGAACGCCTGGTGCAAGAGCCGGACGCGTACGTGTCCGCGTGGGAACCGCTGCTCACCAACGAAGACGCCTGGGCTCGCGCTCTTGCCCGGTTGCAGCTCGGCAAGATGCGGATCATGGCGGGCGACGGCGGCCGGGACGCGGACGCCGATCTTGAGACAGCGCTCACCGAGTTCCGCGCGCTGGGCGAACGGTGGGGGATGTCCTTCGCCCTGACCGAGCTGGCGGATCGAATCGCCATGCGCGGCGAGTTCGCCGGTGCGTGCGAGTACTACGAACAGGCGATCGCGGTCGTCACCGAGGTCGGCGCCATCGAGGACGTCGTGCGGATGCGGTCGCGGCAGGCCCAGTTGTACTGGCTGTCGGGTGACGAGGAGTCGAGCGCGGCCGCGATGGCGCAGGCGCAGCGGTCCGCGGAACGGGTTGCCTGGCCGGAGGCGCTGACCGAGCTGGCACTGTCGAAGGCGGAACTCGCCCGCTGGAGCGGCGACGCCGAGCAGGCACACCGGCAACTCGACGTCGCGACAGCCATGCTGGGCAACGCCGCCGAGCGGGCACAGGTCCGTGCGATGCGACAGGACATCCTCGGCTACCTGGCCGAGGATCTCGACAAGGCTCGTGATCACCGCATCGCGGCCTTCAGTGCGGCGTCCGAGCACGGGACCGCACCGTTGATCGCGCAGGTGCTCCTCGGGATTGCGGACCTGGCGCTGCGCCAGGAACAGTACGAGCAGTCAGCGCGCCTGCTCGCGGCGAGCATCGGTGTGCGCGGTCTGCCGGACCGTTCCCAACCGGATGTGACCCGGATCGAGCAGGCCACGCGAAGTCGCCTCGGTGACACGCGGTTCACCGAGGCGACTCAGGAGGGGACGCGGGCGAGCTGGCGCGAGCTGGCCGAGGTCACGCTCGCTTCGTGAACGTGGAGGACGCCCACAGGTACCCGACCAGAGCGATCCCGACGCACCAGGCGAGGGCGGCGATCACGTCGCCGGTGGCAGGCGCGCCGTCGAGCAGCCCGCGCAGGGTCTCGATGATCGGTGTGAAGGGCTGGTACTCCGCGAACTCCCGGAGTCCAGGACCCATCTTCTCCGCGGGCACGATCGCGCTGCTGAAGAACGGGAGCATGACCAGCGGCACCGAGGCCAGCCCCGCCGTCTCCGGGGACTTCGCCGCCAGTCCCAGCGCGACCGTGAGCCAGCCGGCCGCGAAACCGAGCAGCACGACGACACCGATCACGCCGAGCCAGCCGAGGAAGCTCGCCGACGGGCTGAACCCCAGCAGGAAGGCGACTCCGATGATCGCCGCGACTGCGACCAGGTTGGTCAGCACGCTGGCGATGACGTGACCGGTCAGCACCGCGCCGCGCGAGACGTCCATGACCTTGAACCGGTTGATGACGCCCTTGGTCATGTCGGAGCTCACCGACGTCGCCACGGACCCCAACCCGTAGCAGACGGCCATCAGGAGCAGGCCGGGCGTCGCGTAGTCGACGTAGTCGACACCGACGCTGAAAGCGTCACCCAGCATGTACACGAACATCAACATGACCACGACCGGCATCAGGACCGCGTTGAACACCGAGGTCGGGTTCCGGGCGATGTGCTTGAAGTTGCGACGCAACATCACCATCGAATGGGACTTCACTTCGCGACCACCTCCGTGGTGTGGCCCGTGAGGGCGAGGAAAACGTCATCGAGGTCCGGCGTGTGCACGGTGAGGCCCTCGGCGTTGAGCGAGTACTCGTCGAGCCTGTCCAGCAGGGCCCGCAACGACTTCGTCCCGCCGTCGCTGGGAACCCGCAGGGTCAGTGCCTCGTCGTCCCGCGTGGAGCCGGTGATGATCCGCGCGGCCGCGTCGAGTTCGGCCGCGGTGGTGAACCGGAGCCGGACGTGGGTCCCGGGGACCTGGCGCTTGAGCTCGTCGGGAGTGCCCTGGGCGACCAGGCGGCCCTGGTCGAGCACCGCGATCCGATCGGCGAGCTGGTCGGCTTCCGCGAGGTACTGGGTGGTGAGGAAGATGGTCACGCCATCGGCGACCATCTCACGGATGATCGACCACATCGTGCGGCGGCTGCGCGGGTCCAGACCTGTCGTCGGCTCGTCCAGGAAGATGATCCGCGGGTTGCCGACGAGCGTCATCGCCAGGTCGAGCTTCCGGCGCATACCCCCGGAGTAGGTCGACGCGGGCTTCTGCGCCGACTCGACCAGGTCGAAGCGTTCCAGCAGCTCCGTGACGATCCGCTTGCCGCGGTTGGGGTGGACCCGGTTCAGGTCCACCATCAGCTGCAGGTTCTCCTGTCCCGTCAGCAGCTCGTCCACCGCCGCGAACTGGCCGGTGACCCCGATCGCCGCGCGGACCGCCTTGGCCTCGGTCGCCACGTCGTGCCCGGCAACGCGGACCGTCCCGCCGTCGGCCTTCACCAACGTGGTGAGCACGTTCACCGTCGTGGTCTTGCCCGCCCCGTTCGGACCGAGCAGGGAGAAGACCGTACCCGCACGGACATCCAGATCGATGCCGTCAAGCACGACTTTGTCTTGGTAGGCCTTTCGCAGCCCCGAAGCCATGATCGCCGAATCCGTCATGCGACCACTGTCATCGGCCGGCCTGACACCGACCTGCCCTCGGCCTGACACGACTCCTGACACGGCGATCAGGTCCACCGCCTCCAGGGCGCGATCCCGCATAGTGGATCACCGGGCATCACGCTCTGGATCGATCTACTCTCCCTCACCGGTGCCGGATCCAGGGCACCTGGCCGATGTCGAGGGAGTCGCTGATGCGACACGCGCTCAGGAGCGTGGTGCTGTTCCTGCTGTTGGTGATCGTCCTGCCCGCTCAGGCGAGCGTGGCCGCGGCGCAGGACGCCCAGCAACCCGTGGTCCGGGTCGGCACGGAGGGCACCTACCCGCCGTTCTCCTTCCACGACCAGAAGACCCAGGAGCTCACCGGCTACGACATCGAGGTGATCAGGGCGGTCGCCGGCAAGGCCGGGTGGCGGCTGGAGTTCGTCGAGACGCAGTGGGACGCGGTCTTCCCCGCGCTGGACGCCCGGCGGATCGACGTCATCGCCAACCAGGTCTCCGCGAACGCCGAGCGCGCGGCCAAGTACGGGCTCTCCAGCACCTACACCCATTCCCGTGGCGTGGTCGTCCGGCGCACCGGCGACACCGCCATCACGACGCTGGCCGACATCAAGGGCAGGACCACCGCGCAGTCCAGCACCAGCAACTGGGCGAAGGTCGCGCGCGAGGCCGGGGCGAAGGTCGAGGCCGTCGAGGGGTTCGCCCAGGCGGCCGCGCTGCTCGTGCAGGGCAGGGTCGACGCGATCGTCAACGACAACATCGCCGTGCTGGACTACCTGGCCAGCACCGGCTCCAAGGACGTCGAGATCGCCGGGAACGCCGAAGAGAAGACCAGCGAGCAGGTCCTCACCTTCCGCAAGGACGACCAAGCCCTGCTGGCCCAGGCGAACCAGGCGATCGCCGCGCTCAAGGCCGATGGGACGTTGCGGGCGATCTCGCAGAAGTACTTCAAGGCCGACGTCTCCGTGCCCGACGGCGGGACCGCGGACCTGTCCCAGGGGCGCGGTGCCCGCGGCACCTGGGAGGTGCTCGGCAGCACGGCGTGGCCGATGTTCGTCGGGCTGGTCAAGGTGACGATCCCACTGACCGCGCTGAGCTTCGCGATCGGGCTCGTGCTCGCCGTGTTCGTCGCCCTCGCCCGGATCTCGCCCTACCGCGTCCTGTCCGGCATCGCCCGCGCGTTCATCTCGATCATCCGTGGCACCCCGCTGCTGGTGCAGCTGTTCATCGTCTTCTACGGGCTGCCGCAGCTCGGGCTGAAGTTCCCGCCGTTCACCGCCGCCGTGATCGCCTTCAGCCTCAACGTGGCCGGGTACGCGGCCGAGGTCGTGCGCTCGTCGATCCTGTCGGTGCCGAAGGGCCAGTTCGAGGCGGCGGCGACGATCGGCCTCGGCTACTCCCTCACGCTGCGCCGGATCGTCCTTCCGCAGGCGGCGAGGATCGCCGTTCCCCCGTTGTCCAACACCCTGCTCTCGCTGGTGAAGGACACCTCGCTGGGGTCGGTGGTGCTGCTGACGGAGCTCTTCCGCGAGTCCCAGCTCGCGGCGGCGGAGAGCAACGAGTTCTTGGCCCTGTACGCCTTCGCCGGGCTGTACTACTGGGTCATCTGCGCCGCGCTCTCCGCCGCGCAGAAGCGACTGGAGACCCGACTGAACAGGTATGTGACGACATGACCGACACCGCAGAGCAGAACACCGGCATCCGGGTTCGGGGGCTGGAGAAGTCCTTCGGCGGCCAGCACGTCCTGCGCGGCATCGACTTCGAGTCCGCGCGCGGAACGTCGACCGTCCTGTTGGGACCGTCCGGATCGGGCAAGACCACGGTGCTGCGCTCGCTCAACGCGCTGGAGGTTCCCGAGCGCGGTGTCGTCGGGATCGACGACGTCGAGATCGACTTCGCCCGGCTGCCACCGGGCAAGGCAGGGCGGAGGCAGAGCGAGCGGTTGCGCGCGCAGAGCGGGATGGTGTTCCAGTCCCACAACCTCTTCCCGCACCGCACCGTCCTGGAGAACGTCATCGAGGGCCCGGTCCTCGCGCAGCGGCGCCCCCGTGAGGAGGCCGTCGCCGACGCGAAGGTCCTGCTCGACCAAGTGGGACTCGGCGACCGCGTCGACGCCTACCCGTTCCAGCTCTCCGGCGGTCAGCAGCAGCGCGTAGGGATCGCGCGCGCCCTGGCGCTGAAGCCGCGCGTGGTGCTCTTCGACGAGCCGACCTCCGCGCTGGACCCCGAGCTGGTCGGCGAGGTGCTGGCGGTGATCAGGGACCTGGCCGCGGAGGGCTGGACGACGGTGATCGTCACCCACGAGATCCGTTTCGCCGAGCAGGTCGCCGACCAGGTCCTGTTCCTCGACGGCGGCGTCATCGTCGAGAAGGGCACGAGCGCCCAGGTGATCGGCGACCCGCGAGAGGCGCGGACCCGGCGTTTCCTCAAGCGCGTCCTGGATCCCGGCTGAGAACACGGGCGCCTGGTGGTGTCCTGCCAATGCCCCAGTCTCACCCGCAGTGCTTCCAGGGGCGCTGAACCCCGTTTCGTACTCATGAGGGGAGGTCCTACAGAGCCGCCCGCGGTGGTTGCAAGGCGCGCACACCTCTCGTTGCCGCAGTCATCATGGACCCGGCTTTCCTGCACGTGCCACGATCCCCGATGTCTCCCTGTTTGCTGCCCTGCCTCGGTCGGTGATCCTTGCCGAGCGCGACAAGAGACACCTGCGGTCCCCCGTTCTGGACACGGCGCGGGCAACCCCTGCACGAGCGTCGGCACCCACGCCGGCAGGCGTTCACCGGGGGCGATCGCGATGGATCACGCTGAGAACACCGCACGCAAGGGGGGCATGGAAGCCGAACCAGAGGCCGACGCGGGCGCACTCCGCAGCGCTGCGACGTACACGCGCGAACTGACCGGCGAAGCGTCCAAGCACAGAGAAGCAATCGAGCACGCGTGCACAAGGCTTGCGGTCGCGTGGACCGGGTCACTCCGGCATGAACCCGCCACGGCGACCGCCTATGCCGCTGAAGCGGCACGGAAAGTCACCGAGGGCATTGCTCGGCTGCACTGCGCCGCCACCTGTTTGGAGGAGGCGGTTACGGGGCTGACGCAACCATGGTGAGCCTGCTCGCCGAAATCATCGTGACTCTGCGGACCATCCCCGCAGACCTCCCGCAGGAAGCGCTACGGGAGTTGGTGCGGCGCATCCACGACGAGATCCGGCCAAGGGTGTACGCGGTCGCCGACAACGGCAGCAACGCCGAGAACTACCCGCTGCGCGATGCTCTCAACCTGCTCGGGTCCGCAGCCCAGGACTTCGCCGACGCGGCGAACGACTTGGACCGCTGCATTGAGCAGATCAATCACTATCGGGTCGAGGTCTTTCCCAACGACGTCGCGCCCACCGTCGCCATGTCACCCCGCGACCGGGCATCGTCGCCGGACAACACGGAGGTGCCGCATCCCTCCCGATGGGACGGGCACGCCTTGGTCGGCACGCTCGACCCCGCATGGGCGGAACAGGTGCGACGCACGATGCTGCGCCCCACGGAGGGCTCGAAGCAAACCAGGGGGACGTGGTTCACCGCTGACGGGGTGAGCATCCCGATGCTCAGCGGCAGCGACAGCAAGGGGGAAACGGCCGCGATCGGCCAGAAGCTGATCGACTCCCCACTGTTCCCGCCGATGCCGAAGGGATTCAACCCGGATGCGTCCAGGCACGTGGAGACCAAGGGAGCGCACCGAATGCGTCAGGAGAACATCACCTATGCGGTCGTGGTTCTCATCAAGCGGATGTGCCGGGGCGGGTTCGACTGCTACACGGCGGTGCGCGCCTTGCTGCCGCTGGGCTCCACGCTCGTAGTGCGGGAGCCCGACTCCGACCGGCCGAAGATCATCGAAGGGGAGGCACAACCGTGACCAGCAGCACCGAGGTGGTGTTGTCCGCGATCCTGGACAACCACATGCGCCACGCGCGCACTCCCGAGGAGATCGCCGAGGTGGTGCGGGAGGCCGTTGACGTCACCCACCCGCTGTGGCCGACGCTGCTCTACCTCTGGGACCGCCCGTGCACCACGTTCCAGGACGACGGGGAGCACGCCTTTCCCGGTCACCAACTCCGGGTGTCCACCGACCCGGAGTCAGGATGGGGTGCGTTGAACTTCGTCCTCGCCGACGAGGAGGCAGGCGGGGCGTGGAACACCCTCAACCCCGAACCGGCGGAGACCGCACCAGAGCTGGTTTTCGATGTCGACGCCGAACACCATTTCGAAAGAACCGCTGCGTTGCCCTTGGACACCATCCGCGAGGCGGTAACCGAGTTCACCACGACAGGCGAACGACCCACGTCAGTGCTGTGGCAGCCCTCCACGCGGTTCTAGCTGGTCAGTGTGGGGAGGGCGCCGCCTGAGCACGTCGTTTCAGGCGTGCTCAGGCGAGCTTCGCCACTCCCATCACCGCTGCCGCGTCTCGGATCGCCCGGACAACCAGTCGTAGGGCGTTCGTCGCCTACCCGCGTCAGCTTTCGGCACCAGGGCCCGGGTCCGGCGCGGTCGTCACGACCGCGTGGCGGTTCTGATCACATCGTCCAGGACGTCGCGGGAGCGAACCAGGTCCGTGATCGTCCGGTCGATGCGTTCCCGCTCCGCGACGAGCTCGGTGACCAGTTTGGCGTCGGCGATCTCGGACGGGCCGCCGTCGGTGTCCCGCATGCAGGGGAGCAGCTGCGAGATCTTCTTGCTGTGCAGCCCGGCGGCGAACAGCTCCTGGATGCGGATGACCCGGTCGACAGCGGCTTCGGGGTAGTCGCGGTGACCGCCGTGGGTTCGCTCGGCCGCCAGCAGACCCTGCTTCTCGTAGTAGCGCAGGGACCGCTCGCTGACTCCGGTGCGCCGAGCCAGTTCGCCGATCCGCATTCGCCCACCTCTCGTGTCGACCGCGAGCTTGAACCTGACACTGATGTTAGGTTTTAGCGTGGTCGCGTGACAAGCACGCTGGCGAACACACCCGAGCCCTCGCGGCTCTTCGAGCCCGCTCGTGTCGGTGGTCTGCTCCTGCCCAACCGGCTGGTGATGGCGCCGATGACCCGGACCCGCGCCGCGGCCGACGGCGTTCCGCAGCCGATCATGGCCACCTACTACGCGCAGCGCGCCTCCGCTGGGTTGATCATCGCCGAGGCGGCCACCCCCAACGCCGTGGGGCGGACCTACCCCAACATCCCCGCGATCCACGAGGACGCGCACGTGGCCGGATGGCGCGGGGTCACCGACGCGGTGCGGGCCGCGGGCGGACGGATGTTCCTGCAGCTGCAGCACGGCGGCAGGGTCGGCCACCCCGACACCAGCGGGCTGACACCGCTGGCGCCCTCGCCGATCGCCCTGCCGGACACGATCTTCACCTCGCGGGGGCACCAGCCCGCTGTCGTGCCACGGGAGATGACCGCGGCTGAGATCGACTCGACGGTGAACGACTTCGCCGCCGCCGCCCGCAAGGCGATCGACGCGGGCTTCGACGGCGTGGAGGTGCATTCCGCGAACGGCTACCTGCTGCACCAGTTCCTGGCGCGAGCCACCAACCGTCGCACCGACGCCTACGGTGGCTCTGTCGAAGGTCGCATCCGGTTCACGGTCGACGTGGTGCGGGCAGTCGCCGACGCGGTCGGCCCTGACCGAGTGGGCCTGCGCGTCTCGCCCGGCGTCACCGTCAACGGCATCGAGGAGGGCGACACCGATCGCATCTACCCCGAGCTCGTCGGCGCGCTGGCCGACTCCGGCCTCGCCTATCTGCACGTCGTCTTCGCGGAGCCGGACCAGCCGCTGTTCCGCGTCATCCGCGAAGCCTGGCCGAGCACGCTCATCGCCAACCCGAAGCTCCCCTGGCCGGGGCCGATGCCCGCAGACGGTGGCAGGCGCGAGGGCGAGCGACTCCTGGAGGCGGGAGCCGATCTGATCTCGCTCGGCCGAGCCTTTCTGGCCAACCCCGACCTGGTGGAACGCCTGAGTGTCGGCGCACCGCTGAACCCGTTGCGGGACAAGCATCTGATGTACACGGGCGGCGAGGAGGGCTACCTCGACTACCCGGTGCTGGCCGTGGCCGATGACGCCGCTTGACCGGCAGCGGCGTCATCGGGGCCTCAAGCGGCCAGGGTCGCGATGCCGACCACGGCGATCGTGCCGCCGAGCACGGTGACGACGAAGGCTGACAGGAGGGGGATTCGAACAGCTGTCCAGTGTGGACGGATGCGGGTGAGGCGCGTGGTTGCCGGGACGGCGGAGACGAGGACGAGGCCCAGTCCGACGAGCACGGCGGCGAGTCCGATGCTGAACGCCACGATCATGACCATGCCGAGCGCGGTGCGGTTGAGCCCGATCGCGAGCAGCATGACGCTCAGGGCCTCCGGGCAGGGGATCATGCCTGCGGAGACCCCCATTGTCGCGAGGTTCCGTATGCCGACGGTGCCGTGCCCATGCCCATGCCCGTGCCCGTGGTGGAGTGCAGGTGATCGGGCGTGGCGCAACCGGGTGATCAGCAGCCGCATGCCCAGCACCAGGACCAGCGCGCCGCTGACGATGGTCAGGACAGGCACGACAAAGCTGGGCAGAACGTGTTCTCCCAGTAGGAGAACCGCGCCGCCCAAGGCCAGTACCGCGGCGGTGTGGGTGAAGGTGATCACGACGGCGAGCATGATCGCGTGCCGGGGTTTGCTTTGCTCACCAACGAGATACGCGGCGAGCAAGGTCTTTCCGTGGCCGGGTGTGAGCGCGTGCAACGCGCCGAGCAGGGCACAGGCTCCGAGCAGAGCGAGCAGCGCCCACGGCGAGGTGAGCGGGCGGCGCAGAGCGTCCAGCATGGACGATCCGCTTGAGGCGTCCGGTGCCGCTGCGGTGCCGGTCCCGGCAGGTGTGGTCGCGTCGGCCGCGCTGGTGGCCGGACGCAGGGAGAGCGCGATCGTTCGGCCGTCTTCTGCACGGGTGATGGGGCCGAGACGGAGTGGCGGGACACCGCTGAGCACGCTCATCTGAACTGTCGACGTGGTTCCGGGGTCGTAGTTGTCGGTGATGGTCACGGTCCCGGCGTCGGCGGGCAGCGGCGCGGTCAGCACGAGGGTGATCACGCCAGCGCCTGAGGAGAGCAGTTCGAGCGGCGGGTACCTGCGCTCGGTCAGCGTAAAGGTCAGGGGCTTGCCGTCGGCCGTCGCGTGCAGCGCGGAGCGAACCGCGGTGGCGTGCTTGTCGACTTCGTCCGCGCTGAGCTGGCCGTTGCCGTCGGTGTCCACCTTGGTGCCGAATCGCGGTGAGACCAGGACACCGGGTGCGAGGTCCAGTTGGACCGTGACACCGTCGGACGCAGGGGTCAGGTACACCTGCTGAATGACCTCGTCGCTGGGGTGCGCTTGTGCCGGTGCCGCCACGAGGACGGCGACAAGTACGGCTAGTAGTACCGCGGCTGCCGAATGCGTCGAGGGCCGTGGTGCGGTCATGAGCCGGACTGTGCGCCGTAGTCGTTGCCAGGCTCGCGGTAGATGGAATGGATATGGGTGATGCCACCCCCGAGCGGGCCTGCGCCCTGCTGGTGGGCGAACTCGATGAGGAACATCGGACCCACTACCCGGTAGTAGATGGGATTGCCGATCGTGGTCGCGCCGTGCCAGGCGAAGGACACCTGGTCCAGGTTCTGCTTCGCCGCGGACAGTTTCGCCGCGGAGTTGGTCGTGGTGAGCGGGGTGATCCACTCCTGGATGAGGTCCAGCAGCAGCTTCTTCTGGTTCTCGTTGAGGGACGAGGCCGTGATTCCTTCCGGTGCAAGGGTCTTTCCGTCCTGTCCGGTGCCGAGCACGATTTCTTTGACCGGTGTGGTGAGGGTGGCCCGCTTTCGCTGGTCGGCGTCGAGCGCGTCCATCACGGCGAACGCCTTCACGGTTTCTCCGCACAACGGTTCGGCTGCCGTCCCGGCGATCTCGTAGGAGGCGGGTTGGGCGCCCCAGAAGCTCGGCGCGAGTGTCATGTCGCCGCCGTCCACGCTGATGTTCAGTGCCAGGTGGTGGCCGTCGTACTGGAAGGTCCACTTTCCGGTGTCCGCGGGCGTGCCGAGAATGCGGACCCAGTAGTGGTCGGCGCCGAAGTCCAGGTTCGCTCCCCCGGAGGAGGCCAGCACGCCGTCGGCGGTGGTGATCTGCCGCACCTGGGTGTAGCCCTCCGGGCTCAGCGCGGCCTTCAGGATGGCCATCACGGCGTCCCGCTGCGGCTGGTTCAGCGTGTCTATGCGCAGCCCGGTCCGCTTGACCAGGGGGCCCGGCAGGTTCGACCACTGCGCCAGGGTGGCCGGAGTGCGCTCGGCCATCACCGCGGTTCTCTGCTTCTCGTCGAGTGTGTTCACGAACGCTGTGGCTGCCGAGAGAACCGCGGAAGCGCCGCCGGACTCGCTTTCCGAAGTGCCAGCGGAAGTCGAGGCCGCCGGGCAGGGACCGGTAGTCGGGTTAATGGGCTTCCCCGTTGCCTCCATCGAGGCTCCACCGGGCGGGGAAGCCGGGCCGCCCATTCCGGGAGCGCATGCCGTCATCGCCATTGTCGCCATCAGGGCCAGGACGGTTCTTGGTGTCGTACCCAGGTATATCCGCCTCACGGGTCGATTCCCCCTCGATGTCATCTGCACGCCCCGGCACGGGGGTTCACGAACCCGTGCACGGACTGTTTATGACTGTGCACTCACAGTTATGAACATCGGCGGTCAGTGTGACACTGCCCTGCGGCCGTGTCGAGTCACGGCACTGCGCTTTTCGGGGTAGTTTGGTTAAATGCACTATTGTCGACGGGTATTCTTCACTCTTGTGCACTAGTGCCCCGTTCTTCATGGGCTCTAGACAAATAGGATCCGTGCAAATCGCGTTGTGACCATTTCTGCAAGGCTCTGAAGTCGAGTTTGGCGCGGACGCCTCGGCGGTTGCGGCGGGGGTGCTGGTCCGCAATGGACAGTGCGCTGCTCGGCCGGACGACGATGCGGTGAAGTCGATCGCATGGGGACGATCAGTCCACAGTGGACTTCCGGTCGGAGGCGCGAGCCGGAGCGCCCGTTCGTCATCTGATGATCAACCTGATACGCGAGATCAACTCCCGTGCCCGCCGGTGCGGGAGCCGACCGAGCACCTGCGCCAGGAAGGCCCGAACGCATGTCCGACCAGCTCGCCGACCAGCTGACCTTCGCCAGCGCGTTCACCGCTGCCCGCGACGCTGTGGAGGAGGAGTACTACGCCGACCTCGCCCGCGGGCACTCCGCGGCCGAGCTGCGGCGGCACTACCTGACCAGCATGGCCAAACCGCTGCTGGGTCGCGCGATCGGCGGCCCGGTGGAGTTCTACGACACTTGGGGCCGCCTCATGCGGCACGCCTGGCTCAGCCTCAGCTTCGGCGTCTACGGCGCCGAGCACCGCGCCCTGCCCGATCCCGCCACTCGCCTGGCGGCCGCCCAGGTCAACACCGTCGACCTGGCCTGGGAACCCGCGCTCGCGGCCGCGCCCGCGCAACCGCTGCTGGTCGATGTCGGCACCGGAAGGGGCAACTCGGCCGCTCGCCTGGCGCTGGCCCACCCCGCGGCCCGCGTGGTCACCTTGACGCTGAGCCCCGAGCAGGCCGAGATCGCCCGCCGGATCACCACCCGTCTCGGCGTCGCCGACCGGGTCGAGGTCCGTGTCGCCGACGTCCTGGACGCCACCGCCACCGCCGACCTGGTCGGGCGGGCCGACGGGGTCACCGCGATCGAGGTCGCCGGGCACTTCCCGGAGGAGCGCACCGCCGACGGCTTCCGTGCCATGGCCGCGCTGCTCAAACCCGGCGCCCCGCTCACACTCATGGACCCGGTGCTCAACCGGCCCGCTTCGCTCGTGCACGACTTCGCTGGGCTGTTCACCTGGCGCTTCCGCCCGGCCACGGACTACCGCGACGCCCTGCGCGCCGCCGGCCTGACCGGGCTGCGGCTGACCGACCTCAGCGAGGCGTACTGGCCCAGTTGGCGCGACACCGGCGCGGTCATGGGTGCCCGCATCGATCGTCTCCGCGCCGAGTTCGGTGCCGTGCTCGCCCACACGTGGCAGCGCGTCTTCCAGCACCAGGCGTGGCCGCTGGGTCGCACCGTCCACTACGCCCGCATGACGGGGTACCGACCGCTCAGCTGACGGCGACTCGCAGGGCTGGTCGAGATTTCCCTGCCACCACAGCGATTCCCGTGCGGGAGGCGTGACGGTGGTGCTGAGTCCGGGCACCGTCGTCAACGCGATCGCGCCGCGCTTCTCATCGCCGAGCTGGGTCGGGATCACGGGCCAGGTTCCGCGGGTGGCAGGCGGCCATGCCCTGTGGTCGTGGGCGATCGCGGATCCACAGTGGACGTTGACTTCAGGCCCGTTCGCCCAAGCGGGCGGCCACGCCTTCGATGACGAGGTCCACCGCGAAGTCGAACTCCTCGTCGTGGTCGCATCGGGACAGGTGCTGCGCGGTTTCGGCGAGCCCGGGCAGGCCCGAGCGCTCCAGGACGTCCCGTCGGCGCGCGATGCCTTCGACGTCGCCGATGCCGAAGGCCGGGTCCGCGGTCACCTCGCGCAGGAGTGTGCCGACCACGGTCGCCAGCAGCGAGCGCAGCAGGTGGACGGTCTCCTCGGGGGAGCACCCGGCGCGCAGCAGCACCGACACGACCGCCTCGGTGGGGGACAGGGCGGCGAGGGACGACAGCTGCCGGGTGAGGACCAGTGTGGCGGCCTGCGGGTGCGCGAGGGCGCTGCGCCGGAATGCCCGCGCTATGGCGCGCAGGTCGTGCTGGAGCGAGCCGGTGGGTTCGGGGATCTCGATTCCGGCCAGGATGTGCTCGGCCACGGCGTCGAGCAGGCCCTCCTTGCCTTCGACGTGGTTGTAGAGGCTCTTCGCGTCGACGCCGAGGTGACGGCCGACCGTCCGCATGCTCAGCGCGTCCGCGCCCTCGGCGTCGATCACCGCGATCGCGGCGTCGAGGATCGCCTCGCGGGACAGCTGCGCGGTTCCCTTGGGTGGCCGCCCTCGGCGAGCTGACGATGCCGGGTTCTCGTGCTTCGTGGTGCTCACGGTGCCCATGATGGATCACCCTTGCAGAAACCCACAACGTGGGTTAACGTCGCCGCCAGGAAACCCACGCTGTGGATAAACCTGGAGCGAGTGACGATGCACTTCCCTTGGGGCACCACCGATGTCGTCGACCTGCCCACCGTGGGAACCCCGGTCGACACGCTGACGGACCTCAGCGCGGTCCCGGGAGGTCCGGGAGCCCGGCTCGCGGCCGCACGCCTGCAGGCCGAGGCCTTCCGCCGTGAGCTCCCGACCACCGGTGTCCCGGACAGCGTCACGACGTGCGAGCTGGTGACGCTCCCGTACCCGACGCGGTTCGGCCTCTTCCGCGCATCGCGGGCCATCGCGCCGTTCCTCTCGATCACCAACCGCATGCTGGTGATCCGCTGGCACGACACCGACGGCCGACCCCGCGTCCTGCTCTTCGAGCCGAGCGACGTCGAGCTGGGCAAGTACACGCCGTACTTCGACAAGCTCGCGCGGCGCACCCCGGACGTCGTGGCCCGCCGGATGGTGACCGAGCACGGCACCGTCCTCGGTCACCTGGCCCGGCTCGGCATCGCGCCGCACGACGTCGACTACCTCGTGTTCGACCACCTCCACACCCAGGACCTGCGCCGGTGGGTCGGCACCACGCGGTTCCAGGCCGACCTCGGCGAACGGCCGGAACCGGCCTTCCCCAACGCCAAGGTGGTCGTCCAGCGGGACGAGCTCGCCGCCATGGCCGAGCTGCACCCGTTGCAGAAGCCCTGGTACCAGCCCGCCGCCTACCGCCACGTTCCCGCGGAGGCGTTCCTGCCCATCGACGGGTCGGTGGTCCTGGGGCCGGGTGTGGCCGTCGTGAAGACCCCGGGCCACGTCTTCGGCAACCAGAGCCTCGTGCTCAACACCTCGACCGGCATCTGGGTCAGCAGCGAGAACGTCATCGCCGCCGAGTGCCTGACGCCCGAGCACTCGCGCCTGCCCGGCCTCGCGGCGTGGTCCCGCGAATGGGGGCAGGAGGTCGTCCTCAACGCCAACACGGTGGAGACGACGGCGGACCAGTACAACTCGATCATCCTGGAGAAGACCTTGGCCGACCGGAGCCAGGCCGACCCCCGCTTCCCGCAGTTCTTCCCGTCCAGCGAGCTCACCGGCGCGTGGACCAACCCGGGCACGAAGCCCACGTTCTCCCACGGGGCCATCACCCATCAGGCCTGACCATCACCAGGAGGAACACCCATGGGCCGGTTCGACATCCCCGACGTCGAGGTGTTGCGCGCTCGCGAGAAGCTCGTGCTCGACCACTTCCACGACGAGGTCGTGCAGCAGTGGGACGACGTGCTCTCCACCTTCCCGCACCCGCACTACGAGATCATCGCCACGATGACCGTGCACGACGGGGACGCCGCGGTGCGCGGCTACTACAACGACACGCGGGTGGCCTTCCCCGACCAGGACCACGAGATCATCGCGCTGCGCCACAGCGCGGACGCGGTGATCGTCGAGTTCTGGTTGATCGGCACGCACAAGGGACCCCTCGGCGGCATCCCGCCGACGGGGCAACGCTTCCGGGTGCGGATGACGGCGTACTTCGTCTTCGACGAGAACGAGAACCTCGTCTGCGAGCGCATCTACTTCGACACCCTGACGATGCTCAAGCAGCTCCTCCGCGGCATCAACCCGAAGAACCCGCGCTCCTGGCCCAAGCTGGTCAAGGCACTGCGCGGCCTGTTGGCCATGACCGGCGAGCCCGATCCGCGGCTCACGCGCACCACCCCGCCCAACCTGACCGCCTGACGTGCTGCGCGAAGGTCAGGGGCGACCGTGGTCGCGGATCTCCTTGGGCGTGTCGTAGAACTTCCGGTGGCCCTTGGCGTTCGCCTTGACCTTCGCGTAGTAGTAGCTGCCCTCGTCGAGCTTGATGACCAGCTGCCGAGTCTCGTCGCAGGTGTTGTGCCAGTAGACCGTGGTGCTGATCGTGCCGTCTCCCCACGACCAGGCGAAGCAGTCGGACTTCCCCCGGTGGACCGCCGCCGAGGCCGGACCGGCCGTCACCACCGTCGCGGCCACGGCGACTCCGGTCACCGCGGCGGCTTTCAGCACTGCGCGCATGTGCGACTCCTCGCGAAAACGATCTTCGAGCGAGTAGAGGCTAACGGGCGGAGCTGAGAGTCCAGCCGTCGCTTCGCTCCTGCGCGAAAGGAGCCGGGCCGCGCCCTTCAGGGGAGCTCGTAGACCTGTCCGGTCTGGGCGCCCTCCACGGAACGGACGTAGGCCCGGGCGACGTCGGCGAGGTCGACCGGCGGCATCCCGGGGAAGTAGTCGCCGTAGTCAGCGAGGCTCTCGGTGAACACGGAGGGGCTGACCGCGTTGATGCGCTGCGGGGCGATCTCGATGGCCGCCGCCCGCACGAACGCCTCCACCGCGCCGTTGGCCAGCGAGGCAGCCGCGCCGGTGGGGATCGGCTCACGGCTGAGCACACCGGTGATCAGGGTGAACGACCCGCGCTCCGCCACGTGCCGGATGCCCTGGCGGACCAGGTCGACCTGGCTGAGCACCTTGCCGTGGAAGGCCGCGAGGTAGTCCTCGGGGCTCAGCTCGGCCAACGGTTTGAACGGGACGTCGCCCGCGGCGCTGACGACCGCGTCGACCGGCCCGGCCGCCTCGTACAGCGCCGTCACCCCGGCCGGGTCGGTGATGTCGTGGCGCAGGTCCCCGGCGCTGCGGCCGACAGTGCGGACCTCGTGCCCGCGCCCGGCGAGCGCCTTGTGCACCGCCGCGCCGAGCGTGCCGGTCGCCCCGATCAACAGGATTCTCATGCCCGCGACGCTAGGACCGGCTGGTGGCGGGAGGGAAATGCCTCTTGCACGGTGCTTATGCTTCGCGGTTATGAATGTGGAGGTGCGTCACCTGCGCGCGCTGGCCGCGATCGGCGACGAGGGCACCATCACCGACGCCGCCATCGCCCTGCGAGTCAGCCAGCCCGCGCTCTCGCGCACATTGGAACAGCTGGAGAGCCGCCTGGGCACGCGCCTGGTGGAACGCACGACCCGCAGCCTCGCGCTGACCCCTGCGGGGCAGCGGCTGTGGGAGCACGCGCACCGCATCCTCAACCAGCTCGACGACGCGTTGGCGGAAGCCGCCGCGGAGTCCGCGCCGCGCCCGCTCCGGGCCGCCTTCGCCTGGGCGATGCTCGGCAGGCACACGGTGCCGCTCCTGCGAGCCTGGCGCGAACTGCGGCCCGACGTCCCGGTCCAGATCCGGCGGGTCGACGACCCCGAAGCGGCACTGCGCCGGGGTGAGGCCGACGTGGCTTTCCTGCGCACGTCGCCGAGTGCGGGACTCGGCTGCCTCGCGCTCATGCGGGAACGACGCCTGGCCGCCGTTCCGGACCACCACCCGCTGGCCGGACGTGATGCCGTGCGGCTGGCCGATCTCACCGGCGAGCCCGTGGTGCTGTGCGCGACCGCGGCGACGTCCGGTGCCGAGCTGTGGCCCGAAGAAGCTCGGCCCCACGTCTTCCAGGTTCCTGGCGTCGACGAGTGGCTCACCGCGATCGCCACCGGGGAGGCGGTCGGCGTCACCACAGAAGGCACCAGCCACAGCCATCCCCACCCCGGTGTCCACTACGTCGCCCTCGCCGATGCCGATCCGGTGACCGTGCACCTCGCTTGGCCCGACACACCCGTCCACCCCGCCACGAACGCGTTCCGGGAACTGGTTCAGCGACTGACCACTCAGGGGACCCCGTGACACTGCCCGGATTCGACTCGCTGCTCGTGGAGCAGCCCTGGAGCGCGTCCCGGCACCTGTGGAGCACCCGATACGAATGCGGTGTCTACAGCGAACAGGGTGCCCTGCTCGCGACGGTCACCGAGCGAGGTCGCCTCGGCCCGCTGCGCAAAGTCCTGCGCACCACAGGTTTCTCCGGCCGCACGGTCTTCGACCTGGTTGTGCGGCAACAGGAAACGACCTTGCTGGCCATCCGAAAGGGTGCGGGGAGACCGCCGGTCGAGGTCGTGCGCCCCGACGGCGTCGTGCTCGGCGCGGTGCGGCACGTCCGGCGCGGCGTGTACGCGCTCCTCGATCCGGCAGGGCACCAGCTCTGCCTGTTGCACGAGGTCGTCGCGTTCACCCCCGGGGCCATCGCCAAGCGCGACGGCCGGAGGGTTCGCCGGGACGCGGTGCGGCTGCGCCCCGGGGTTCCGGAACCGGTGCGGTCGCTGGCGCTGGCCGCGTGCGTCGCGTACGACGTGGTGCGCGGCATCGGGACGAACCACACCAGCGGTGGCTTCGACTTCCCCGCCGCCTGACACGACAGTTCGTGGGGGCGCGTCAGCGTCCATAAGCCCGCGAATGGCCGTGGTGTGGTGTTGGTGGCGTTGAGGGCCGTGCTGCCGCCCCGACTTCGTCGGGTTGCCACCGGGAATTCTCCCGCCCTCGGGCGCGGATTTCCTTGGGCATCCACTACCGCTAGCCCGCTCACCTAATGTGGTGGCGGGCTAGCCGGGGCCGGGTTTAAAACGGGGGAGCGGGATCCGCTATCGGCTCCGGTTCCCGGACATATGTGCGTCCCATCGGGGTGGTCCAAACATGGATACCGCCCGGGAGCTGGGTTCGTTTCCATCGGGTGTGGTGTTTCATCACGTGATGTCGTCGGCATTTCGCGCCGAGGTCGTCCGCGACCGTGTTGGTGCCGTCGAAGGATTCGCAATGATCCAGATCGCACCGGTGGGCCGGTTGTCGACAGCCGATCGCCACACACGTGACATCCCGCGCCCGGACCAGGTCCGCGAGGGCTGCCGAGGGACGGTAGTTCGTCCGGCCCACATCCACCGCCACCCCCGTCACCGGGTCGGTCAGGATCCGCTTCCACGTACCCCCGGCCGCGATATCCCGGGCCACATCTGCCGGGATCGGCCCATATCCAGCGAGCATGCCGGGTTCCTGATCCATTCCCATCAACGTCGTGGCGGGGAGGGTGACCAGGACCTTGACCTCACCCTGCGGGGCACCGGTCTCCTTACCCATCAGCAGGTCGAAGGCGACATCGGCGCGGCGCTGGTCCATCGTCCGCTCATCATCGAGGCCTCGGGCGATGCGGTCGATCCGGTCCCACACCAGGGCACCTTGGAGGGCGGTGAACTGGAACCGCAACGCGCACATGGCGTCGTCGAGGTTGAGCTTCTCCACCCGGCGGGTGCGCTTCTTCTCCTCGTGCCGCCGGGCTGCTGCTTCCGGGTCGAGCTTGGCGATCAGGCGTTGGGCGTGCTGCCGGATCCGGCTGTAGTGGTGCGTGCGGGCGTACTCGATCAACACCGCTTCCACGATCTCCGCCTGCACAGCCGTGAGCGGCTCCAACTGGTCCACGATCAGCAACGCCTTGCCCTGGTCGATCCGGCCCTCTTCCAGGGCGGCGAGGACGGCGGGGCGGGAGGCGAGGTTCTCGGCGTGGTTGATCAGGGTGCTGGCCTTGCGCGAGGAAATCGAGAGCAACGCCCCGACCTCATCCCCAAGGTAGGGGTATTCCGCGAAATCCGTGCTGACCACCAAATCGGCGAGACGACGCGCCAGGACCGCGTGCGCGTGATTCACCGCGCGGTAGGCGTCCTCGATTGCATCGAGGGTCTCGTCCGGGGTCATATTCCCATTCTATCTCGCCAAAAATAGTGATCATGGCTCTATGGGGTGAAATAGCGCCGATTCTTTCGCTGTTGGCGAACGGGAAAACATCGCCAAAGCCGGGTGGGTGCTCAGGGGACTCCTCATTCGGGGCGGTCGGGCGTACGGCGGGGATCGCGGTGGCCATGGTTTCCGGCGCGAGGTGGTCGTTGAGGGTGGTCGCGGGCACCCCGGCCATCGGGGCGGGGAGGACAGGGCGTGCCCCGGTCGGGTTCGGACCGGACCAGCGATCCCCCTGCCACCCGCACCGACGCCGCCCGGGCCCAGTCCCGGTGGTTCCAGCCCGAGCGGGCAGATGCTGCTCTTCGGCGCGATCTTCGCTCTCATGGCGCTCGCCATGGACGCCGTGTGGGGTGTGCTGGCGGGCGCCGCCCGTTCGTGGTTCGGCCGGTCGGCTCGACGCATGGACGTGATGGGCGGTGCGGCCGGGCTGACGATGGTCGGGCTCGGAGTCGGGCTCGCGGTCACCGGTCGTCAGAACTAGCGGCCACGGCGATCACACCCTGAGGTCGATGCTCAGCCGGCGGCCCCGGCCCCGTCGGCGCGTTCGTGGAACGCGCGTCGATAGGCGGTGGGGGACATGCCGACGATCCGGGCGAAGTGCGCCCGCAGGCTGGCCGGGCCACCGAACCCGCAGCTGTCCGCGATCCAGTCGACCGGCTGGTCACTGGTCTCCAGGAACTGCTGGGCACGTCGCACCCGCTGCTGCACCAGCCAGCGCAGCGGTGACATCCCGAGCACCTCGGCGAAGCGGCGCTCCAGGGTGCGCACGCTGACGTTGGCGCGGCCAGCGAGGTCCGAAGTGGACAGTGGGAGGTGCAGGCGCTGCCCCGCCCAGTCCAGCAGGGCGGCCAGCCAGTCGTCGCGGACCACGGGCGAGGCGGGCCGGTGGTACTGGGCCTGCCCGCCGTCCCGGTGCGGAGGGGTGACCAGGCGGCGGGCCAGCTCCGCCGCGACGGCGGCGCCGTGGTCGACCCGCACCACGTGCAGGCAGGCGTCGATGCCCGCCACCGTCCCCGCCGAGGTGATCACGTTGGCGTCCTCCACGTAGAGCACGGAGGGGTCGACCCGGACGGCGGGGTAACGGCGGGCCAGCTCCTCCGCGTGCAACCAGTGGGTGGTGGCCCTGCGCCCGTCGAGCACCCCCGCGGCAGCCAGCACGAAGGCGCCGGAACAGATCGACAGGATCCGGGTGCCGCGCTCGTGGGCCCGCCGCACCAGGTCCACCAGGTCCTCGGGCGGGTCGGCGTGCACGCTCGTGTAGGCCGGGACGACGAGGGTGTCCATCGGCTCCAGGTCCCATCCGTCGCGGCTCGGGGCGAGGGTGAACCCCGGGCTCAACCGCACCGGCGCGGAGCCGACCGGGACCACCGTGAACCGGTACCACGGGTCGGCCAGGTGCGGCCGGTCGACGCCGAAGACCTGGCACGGGACGGCCGCCTCGAAGATCGGCATGTCGTCGACGACGGCCATGACGACGCTGTGGGGGCGCATGACGCGAACCTAACGCAGGTTGACGCCGCCGACGGTGGTCTCCGGCAGGACTGCTCAGCAGGATCGCGGACGTTGCCTATCGCTGGAGGAGACCTGATGAAGCCAGTGATCGCGGTGTTCGGCGCCTATGGGCACACCGCTCGGTTCGTGACGGCGGAACTGCTGGAGCGCGGCTGGACGCCGGTGCTGTCCGGGCGGGACGCCGTGAAGCTTGCGGCGGCGGCCACCGCCCACCCCGGAGTGGAGTGGAGGATCGCCTCGGTCGACGACTCGGCCTCGCTCGACCGCGCGATCGCGGGCGCGGCGGCGGTGATCAACTGCGCCGGGCCGTTCGGCGACACCGCGCCGTCGCTGATCGAGGCCGCGGTGCGCGCCGGGATCCACTACCTGGACGTCACCGGTGAGACCCTCGTCGCGATGAGCACCTTCGACACCTACCGGGACGACCCGAAGGTGCGGGAGGCCGGCATCGTGGTGGCGCCGGTGATGGCGTTCTACGGCGCGCTCGGCGACCTGCTCGCCACCGCCGCGATCGGCGACTGGCCTGCCGCCGACGAGATCACGGTCGCGGTGGCCCTGGACAGCTGGCACCCGACCAAGGGGACCCTGCTGGCCGGTCGGCGCCGGGCCGGGCGGCGGGTGGTCTTCGCCGACCACCGCCTCCAGGTCCTCTCAGGCGACGAGCCCCCGCCGACGGGGACGTGGACGTTCGCCGACCCGTTCGGGACCCAGGACGTGGTGGGGGAGTTCTCCACCACCGACGTCGTCACGATCTCCCAACACCTGAAGACCGCGCGGATCAACGCCTTCCTGAACACCGCCCCGCTGAAGGACCTCAGCGCGCCGGAGCCCGACGGGCCTCGCGCCGCCGACGCGAGCGGCCGGTCGGACCAGGCCTTCCTGGTCGAGGTCGTTGTCCGGCGGGGCAACGAGCAGCGGAGGGCGGCGGCGCGCGGTCGCGACATCTACGCCATCTCCGCGCCGATCGTGGTGGAGGCGGCCGAGCGCATCCTGACCGGACGTGTCCGGGCCACCGGCGTCGTCACCGCCGGGGAAGCCTTCGACGTCAAGGACTTCCTGAGTTCCCTCCCGCTCGAAGTCGACGGCTGAACGCGGGTCCGCACCCGCTGTCCTCCGCGCGGCGGCGGTGCGGGACCAGTCCAGGACCGCCGGGCGCTGGTAGAGGTACTGCATCTCCACGGCTTCGGCCATGAGCGGGTCGGCCGTCGCCGTGGTGTGCAGTTCCAGCTCTGCCATCTTCCGCTCGCGGTGAAACCCATGCCCCGCGCAGGCGCAGCGAAGGCCGACCCGGTCAATGACCGTTGTCCTGCCAGGGATCGGCGGCGACCTCAGCCCCAGGAGCCGGCCTTCACCGTCCACAGTGGAACACGTGACCACGTCGCGTGCGCCCGCGAGGTTCAGCCCGTTGCCAGGAGCCGGGATTCGAGGAGCGGGGAAAGGCCGACAGGCGCGCGGTCCATGCGTTGCGGCGCCGTCCCACCGATGTCGGTCAGCCACCGCCAGGTATCCGCGACGGTGTCCTGAGCTGGACGGCAGCGCATGCCGAGCGCCAGGGCGCGCCGGGGAACCACCTCGTGCATCGCGCGCGCTTCGTGGCCTTCGGGAATCCAGATCGGCAGGTCGTTCCACGGCTGCACGCCCGCGTCGAGGATCCTCTCCGGTGCGATCCACCGCAGCTGCGCCGGGGATCCCGTCACCGCGCGGCACGCTTCGAGCAGCTCTCCCATCGTCGTGTGCCCGGGTTCGCTGACCAGGTTGTACGCGCCACTCGTGCGCAGCGCGGCGTGATCGAGCAACCAGATGGCGAGATCGCGCACGTCGATGAACTGCAGGCCCAGCTCCGGCGGTGCGGGGGCGGGGACGACCCCGCCCGCCGCGATCCGGTTGAGCCACCACGGCAGCCTGCCGACGTTCTCGTGCGGCCCCAGGACCAGTCCGGCGCGGGCCAGCAGCACGCGCTCGCCGAAGACGTCCCGGGCCGCCAGCTCGCCGCCGACCTTGTGCGCCGCGTAACCCGGTGCGGCGGGGTTCACCAGCGCTCCGTCCTCCTCCATCGTCAAGTCCTGGTAGACGGATCTGCTTGACACGTAGACGAAATGGTCGACCCGGCCGAACAGCGCGGTGGCCGCCGTGCGCACTGCCGACGCCTCGGCGGACCAGGTGTCGATCACGGCGTCCCACTCGCCCGCGAGGGCGGCGAGGCCCTCCGGCGTGGTGCGGTCGCCGAGCAGCACCCGCGCTCCGGGCGGCGGGGGATCGCCGTGGCCCCGGTTGAAGACCGTCACGGACCAGCCGCGCGCGACCGCCTCGCTCACGGCAACCCTGCCGACGAAGCCGGTCCCGCCCAGTACCAGAAGTCGCATGCCCCACCCTCGCATCGCGAGCACCCGTCGGGCCGGGAAGTTCGCGCTGGGTGGACAAGCTGGAGCGCTCACCCCCGCTGTCGGCCGGATGACCGATTCTCGCAATTCCTGGAAAATCAGAGACATTCAGGAGGCTTATGGATGAGCCGTCGGCGATAAAATCGCCGATCAGCTTGTTTTGTTACGCGAACTGGAATGTTACGCTCGATCGAGTAAAGCTCGACGCGAGCGTTTCGGCGGTCCAAGGTGGGAAGTAACGATGGCGACGGTTCTCTCGATGAGGGAGAGAAACCGGATTGAATGACCAGTTCTCCAGGTACCCCGTTTTCTAGACCCCGAGTTCACACGGAGTGACCTCTGAGACGCGACTATCGAGCCGCACCCACCGTCCTCGCGTTCGCCTTGGCGCAGTGCCATGCGGATCGCGTTATCGGAGGACTGCGCATTCTGGGCAATTCGGGCGGGCTGGTCCACGTGTGCGACGGTGCGGTGATCGTGGTGGACGGCCCCGGCCCGCCTGGCGCGGAGTCGCCGGTGCCGCTCCCGCGCGGGCGCGGTGAGAGGGACCGGGCCGCGACTCCGCGAGGGCGCGCCGAGGCGTGGCCCCGTCACGCGGCTCTTGCCGTCCGCGGGACCGAGGGGGTCGGCCAACCACTGTCGCTGGAAACCGCCCGCCCGCCGGTAGCGCCTGCCTCGCTGACGTCCCCTTGTCGCCTCGCGGGGAACGCGTCGCGCCCGCGCGCTGCTCGTCCTGGCCGCGTGACGGCGGGAGCTCACCGCGCACGCCAGCGGCGGTCGCACGGCGACGGCTGTCGCCCCATCCGCGTCCTCGGTCAGTTCTTCCCGCTGGGGCTGTGCCTCGGCGCGCCCCGGAGCACACGAAGGCGGCCCGTTGCCCCCTGCCTCGACCAAGCGAACTCGCCGCCCGTTCATCGCTCGGGGCTGGCTGTGTCGCCTGTTCGGTCTTTCCGGATCAGAAAGGGAGAATATTGGACTATGACGCACTGGCCGCCGAGTTGCGGAAGCTTCGAGAAAATGTCGTCGGAGTGACCGACACGGTCATAGCCGGAGTCGACGGGATTCCCATCATCGCCGACGCGGCGGAGTCCATCGATCCGGCGAACGTCTCCGCGCTCGCCGCCGCCGATCTCGGGATCGCGCGCCAGGCGGTCGAGGTGATCGGCCAGGGCACGCTCAGCCAGACCGTGGTCTTCAGCAGCGGCGGCTACATGGCCGTGTACGCCGTCGGCCGGTTGGCGCTGATGGTCGTTCTGGGGGACAAGGGACTGAACGTCGGACGCCTCCTGTACGAGTCCCGGCCCGTGATCGAGCGGATCGGCTCGATCCTGACCTCCTAGCCCACTGCCCACCGGATGAGAGAAGAGGACATCGAGCACCAACCTGCGAGAGCGCCGACAGGCATTCTTGATTCATTGCTCATGGCAGACGGCATCGTCTGCACGGAGATGTACCCGTATGCGATCGAGGCGCAGGGTGATGAGCCATGTCGTCACGATCACCAGTTGACACAGGAAGCGATGTTTGATGAACATTGATACAGCACTGAAAGACGCCATGTCCATCGCCGGCGCTGTCGGTGTCGCTTTGGTCGACTATGAAAGCGGAATGTCGCTCGGCTCCAGTGGCGGAGGTGACTGGCTGAACCTGGAGCTCGCGGCCGCCGGAAATACCGAAGTCGTGCGGTCGAAACTTCGAGTGATGTCCACGCTCGCGCTCAATGACACCATCGAAGACATTCTGATCACATTACACCGCCAGTACCACCTGATCCGGCTCCTGGACTCCGTGAAGTCCAGGAGCTCGCTTTTCCTGTACCTGGTGCTGGAACGGGACCTGTCGAACCTCGCGTTGGCCCGGCACCACCTCAAGCGCATCGAAGCCGAACTGCAGATGTAAGTGGCGTCGACACCGCGGAACCATCCAAGCGCCAGGCGTGCATCGACGAAACACCCCCTTCGTTGCCTGGGACAACGCTGAAGCAGACGGCGCATGACGCGACAACGAGGCGCGAAGCGCTGTTCCCCGTCGATGGGGCTCGCGACTTCTGTGGCGAACCGCCGCGCCCGGGCCCTGTCCCAAGGTTTCCGCGATGTCGTTTCCGCGGCGGGTTCGAGAGAACAACGGGCCGCTGGCCAGGTCCGGTGTGGCTGGCGTGTGCTTCACGCCGCGGGCGGGTGTGAGTCGCTGTAGCCAGCGGCGCGATCGTGCCGCCGGGGAGTCCGGCTTACCGTCGACTGAGCGCTACGGGGTGGGGATACGGCATTGGCCGCATCCCCACCCCGCTTCTGCTGCTCTGGATGACGACGATGACACCGTTGGTGCACAAGGAACTTGCGGCGCGGGCACGGAGGAAGCGCCGATGGGGTGCGAGCTTGCGCGCGCACCCCATCAGCATCCCCGTGTCAGAAGGCTCACGTGGCGGACTGGTCGAGCTCCACCAGTGTCGCGGCGAGCCGGAAGTACTTGTTGCTCCCCAGATCGCGAACCGTCTTGACCCCGAACGCCGCCGCCAGCTTCTCGGCATCGCCCTCGCTGACACCGGCCAGCGCGGCGACCGGCGCGTCAAGGACTTCGGCCACGGTCAGCTCCTCGTACGCCTTGTCGAGCTGCTTGGCCAGGTCCACGGAAACAGCCACAGGTGGCATCCCTTCACACGTTGCGGATCGTGACGACGCCACGCTAGCGACGACGCGCAGCTGGTTCACCGGCCTCGACCGGATCGACACTCTTGGTCACTGGGTTGGAGCATCGGGCACGTGCGTCATTTGCTGATGTCTCAGGCAACTCCCGCATTGACGACACGAGCGTCCTGTGAAGCGGGCGTGGCGGACCGGGACCCGTGAACACCGTGTCGTGTCAAGGATCTGTGGCGGGAGTGGTTGCCGGGCGAGGCGCGGGGTACAGCGCGAACGAGGAGCGGTCGCGCTGAGAAGGAGACGGGACATGCGGCGGTTGCCAGCGACCCACCAAGGTGAGCTGTTCGCTCGTGAGGCGCAGGAGTGGCAGCCCACAACGTTTGTCCTGGGTCCGTTCGAACAGCACGGAAGGTCGTTCCCGCACAACGAGATCATCGGAGATGGCACCTCACCGGTCTCTGCGATCAACCTCCTGCTGACCAAGCCGACCGAGAAGTGGGTCGCGCATTCGTTTGTGCCACAGGTGATGCACGGCGTCCGTGCGGTCGTCCCGCGCATCGAGACCTCATCGCGAGGTCCATGAACGAGAGGCTTTCCCGTGCCTTTGGCGCTTCCTCCGGACCCGGACACCGGCCGCTCCGAACACGGTTGAACCGAAGCGCGCGTGCTCGCCGGGCTCGCGCTCAAACGACGGTGGCAGCGGCGGCGCAGGGCACAGGGAGGCCCGCTGACCGGCCGAACATCGTCTTGAGCGCCAACGTGCAGGTGTGCTGGGAGAAGTTCGCCAGCTACAGGGACGTCGAAGCACACCCGGTCCCGATGCGCGGCGAGGTGTGCCACCTGACCGCCGAGGAGGCGACGCGGCGCTGCGACGAGAACACCATCGGCGTCGTCGCGGTCCTGGGCTCGACCTTCGACGGCAGCTGCGCCGCACTGGACCGGGGCCAGCGGGAGCAGGGCTGGGACATCCCCGTCCGCGTCGACGGAGCCTCCGCCCCCTTCTGCGACCCGGAGCTGGAATGGGACTTCACCTTGCCCCGCGTGGCCTCGACCAACACGTCCGGCCACGAGTGGGCTGTCCCCCCCCGGCCTCGGGTGGGTGCTGTGGCGCGACGCCGACGCCCTGCCCGACGAACTGGTCTTCGGGGTCACCTACCTGGCGGGCAGATGCCCACCTTCGCGCTGACCTTCTCCCGCCCCGGGGCCCAGGTCGCCGCCCAGTACCACAACTTCCTGCGGCTCGGCCGGGACGGCTACCGACGAGTCCAGCAGTACTGCCGCTATGTCGCCCGCGCACTCGCCGCGCTCGGCCCCTTCCGGCTCATCACCGACGGCAGGCAACTGCCCGTGTTCGCCTTCACCCTCGCCGACAGCGAGGAGCGCTACTCCGTCTTCGACGTCTCCGCCGCGCTGCGGGAACGGGGATGGCTCGTCCCTGGCCGACCTGCCGCTCGGTGAGCACCGTTGCCGCGCAGCGGGTACCCCGGTCATCGCTTGCGCAACTTGCACGACCGGGTGACGGATTTAGGCATGCGCAGTGCTGGACAGTCGTTGTCCGATAAGGCGAACGAGTTGGGCGCGGACAGGTGCGCGCGGCCGGGGATACGGTGATCATTGAAGATGTTCCGCGCAGGAGCGGAACCGGGCTACCAAACCGTCCACAGAGGACGCTGCGCTGCCGTTCCGATCGCGGAGCCGCCGACCGGGGGTGACGCGACTGTGACGGCGATAGCTCGTTGTCGAGCATCTTCGTTGACCCGCCAAGGGAATTCGCATGACCAGACAACTCTCGAGAAACTCTGCCGCCGCCTACAACCCGAACACCCGGTTGTGGGAGTCCGAGGTCAGCGACGGCAGCATCCCTGTTCCGCCCCTTGAAGGCCAGCTCACGATCAACCGCTCTCACGAGGAGTCATCGCACGATCTGGGCAACATCGTCGTCGGGGCACCGGCCGCCGTGCTCCACCCGGCGTGCGCGGAGGACATCGCCGTGATGGTCGCGCTCTGCCACGCGCTGGGTGTCCCGGTCGCGGCGCGTGGGGAGCACCACACGACCCACGGTCAGTCGCTGGCACCCGGTGGGCTGGCGATCGAGATGACCTCGATGGCGCGGGTGCACGAGATCACCGACACCCACATCCGCGCCGACGCCGGCCTCACCTGGCGCACCCTGGTCCACAAGTGCGCGCCGTACGGGCTGCGCGCTGCCGGGCTGCCCGGCTACCTGAAGCTCACGCTGGGCGGGACCCTGTCGGTGGGTGGGATCAGCACCGAGCACCGTGAGGGTGGTTTCGTCGACCGGGTCAGCGAGCTGGAGATCGTCACCGGGACCGGTGAGATCCTGTGCTGCAGCCCCACCGTCAACGCCGAGCTGTTCCACGCCGCGCTCGGCGGGCTCGGCCAGGTCGGCATCATCACCACCGTCACGCTGGAGCTGCTGCCCCTGCCGGCGGCCACCCGCGAGTTCGTGCTGCACTACGACGAGATCGCACCGGCGTTCCGTGCGATGCGCACCCTGATGGCCCGCGATGACGTCGAGGGCGTGTTCGCGCTGGTGGTCCCGCCGACGGCGGATGTCCCGCCGCTGTACCAGGTCCGGGCGCACTGCTGGGGCGACGAGCCGCTCCCGTCCGCGGAGGTGGTGCTCGCCGACGTGCCCGAGTACCGCGGGCGCTTGGAGGTTCTCGACCAGTCCTACGTGGACCACGTCTCCACGTTCGACCGCATCATCCGGGGCTTCCGCATCACCTCGAACTGGGACGCCACCGTCAAGCCCTGGTTCGACGCCTTCCTGCCCGATGAGACGATCGAGCGCTACCTCGCGAGGACGATCCCGGCACTGACCCCGGAGGACTGGAACCCGATGGGGTTCGTCCTGCTCCTGCCGCACCTGCGGGAGTCCTTCACCTGCCCGCGCTTCCGGGTCCCCGAGGACACCGACATCGTGTGGCTGTTCGACATCCTCAACGTCTCGGTCACCCCCGGCCCGGATCCGGACTTCGTGGCGCGGATGATGCGGCGCAACAACGCCCTGTGGTCCAAGGCGCGGGTGCTGGGGGGAGTGCGGTACCCGATCGGGTCGCTGGACTTCTCGCCGGCGGACTGGGCGCACCACTACGGTGAGACCTGGCCGGATGTGCTGCGCTGCAAGCGCTTTTCCGACCCTGCTGGTGTCTTGACGCCGATGCTCGGCATTCGCGACGCCGACCAGGTGAAATCCCTATAAGGAGCAACAGCCGGACCGCCGGTTCGCTCTCCGGCGGCGCGCGGTCCGGAACTGCCTGGCGGAGCAGGCGCGCCGCCAGATCTCGGACCAGATCTACGGGAGACGCTGCGAACCCTGCCGGAAGTGATCCGGAGCAGCGCTGCTCACAGACGCCGGAAGCACCGGAGCCCGCTCTGGCTCCTCCAGCGGAGCCAACGGCCACGAAGTCCGAGCCACGAGCCAAGAAGGAAGAGGGGGGACGCCCGCGACCGCGGGCGTCCCCCCTCGCTCGTCGAGGGCCCGTCGGTGATCTCTGCCCGGATGACGGACCTGAGAGGGAACACGGCCCCGATTCGACGGCGTGGTGCTTGACGTGCTTGATCAACCCGATCGGCGGCACGGGACGCCCGTCAGTGAGCCGGGGGTTCTCGCCGGTCGGCCAGCCAGGTGGCGACGTGGGCGCGGTTGGCGAACCCGAGCTTGGCCAGGATGTGGTGGACGTGGCCTTCCGCGGTGCGCTGGGTGATCCCCAGCCTGTCCGCGATCTGTTTGTTGGTCAGCCCGTGGGCGACCAGCTCGGCGACCTGGTGCTCCCGCCGGGTCAACGGCACCTCCGCGGTGCGCGTCGCGGCGAGAGCGGGCTCTCCGAGCGCGTAGGCCACCGCTTCGTCGAGGTCGAGCCCGACTCCGCGAGCGAAGGCGGCTCGGAAAGCGTGATCACCGATGGCGTGGCGGGTCTGCCGCTCGCACGTCTCGTGCGGGCCTCTCCAGTCCGGGGAACCCATCCGGGCCTGGCCGCCCACCGACGCCCAGAGCTGCTCGACCGCGCCGAGCAGTATCGCCGCCCGCGCACCGTCATCGGCCGCGGCCGCGATCCAGGCCAGCACGTCGATGAGCATCGCCATGCCTATGAGGTCGTTGAAGGCCTTCTTGAGCCGCAACGACTCCTGCGCGTGCGTGGTCGCCTGTTCGAGTTCGCCCCTGGGCAGCTCGGCCCGCGCGAGCACGTAAAGCGCATAGGAGTAGCCCCATTGCTCGCCGTGGGGTTCGCACAGAGCGCAGGCTTTCCGCGCGAGTGCCACCGCGCGGGCGAGATCTCCGCGGAACAAGGCCGTCAACGCCTGGCAGTCGAGAGCCAGGATCACATTGCTGCTCAGCTCGCCGAGAGTGTCGAAGCGAGCCATCGAATCCGCGAACAGGGCATCCGCCAGCGCGTGGTCGCCGTCGAACATGGCGGCCGCTCCCCGCATGAAGGTGCCGTACGCCAGCGTCGTCTCCGCTCCGCACTTCTGGGCGAGAGCGCGGCACTCCTCCGCCCTGTCGGCCCCGGACCGGTTGTCTCCCTGCAGGAGCAGGAGGTGGGCGTTGGTGAACAGCGCCCTGGCTCGTGTGCTGGTCGGTTCGGTGTCGACGGCGAGTGCACGGTCGAGCCAGTGGCGCCCCTCGGCCACGAAGCCGCAGTCGATCCAGTAGAAGTGCAACGACGCGGCCATGCGCAAGCCGGCCTGGGACTCGCCCGGGGTGCTCAGACAGAACTCCAGGGCGACGCGCAGGTTGGCGTGGTCTCGCTGGGTACGCCGGAACACCTCGACCTGGTCGGGACCGAACCACTCGATGTCGCCCCGTTCGGCCAGGGCGAGGTAGTAGTCCCGGTGCCGCTCGCACAGCGCCGTCTCCTCGCCGGCCTCGCGTAACCTGTCCCGCCCGTAGGTGTGGATGGTGTCCAGCATCTGGTAGCGCGCGCCGCGGCCGTGGTTGTGTCCAGTCAGGACCGACTTGTCCACCAGCCCGGTCACCAGTGCGGGCACCTGCCCCCGTGCGATCCCGTCGCCGCCGCAGACCGCCTCCGCCGCGTCGAGGTCGAAGTCTCCGGCGAACACCGATGCCCGCGTCCACAGGGTCTGCTCCTCCGGGGCGCACAGGTCGAAGCTCCAGTCGATCGTCGCCCGCAACGTGCGATGACGGGGCAGCGCGGTGCGGATGCCCCCGACGAGAAGCCGGAAGCGGTCGTCCAACCGCTGCAAGAGCTGCTCCGGTGACAGCGCGCGCAGGCGGGCCGCTGCCAGCTCGATCGCCAGCGGAATCCCGTCCAGTCGATGGCAGATCCGCGCGGCCACCGCCCGGTTGCCCGCCGTGAGCTCGAACCCCGGCACGGTGGCGGCGGCCCGATCGGCGAACAGCCGCACCGCCTCGTAGCTGCACACGTTTCGTTTGGGGGACAGGTGTTCGGGGTCCGGCGCCGACAACGGGCCGACCGGCAGGACGTGCTCGCCCTCCACGTGCAGCCGCTGGCGGCTGGTGGCCAGAACCCGCAGCCCCCCGGCCGCACCGAGCAGCTTGGCCACCACCACGCAACACGCCTGCACCAAGTGCTCACAGTTGTCCACCACGAGCAGCAGCTGCTTGCCCTGGAGGTGGTCCACCACAACGGCCAGCGGCGCACGGGCGGACTGGTCACGCAACCCCAACGCATCCGCGACCGCCTGCGGCAGCAGCGCCGGATCCTGCAACGCGGCCAGCTCAACCAGCCACACGCCATCCGCGAACGCCTCCCGCGCCTGCCTGGCGACCCGCAGCGCCAGCTGGGTCTTGCCCACCCCGCCCGGACCGGTCAACGTCAGCAACCGCGTCGACGCCAACAGCTGCCTCGCGGCGGCCAGTTCCCGGCGCCGTCCCACGAAGCCACTCAGCTCCGCCGGAAGGTTTCCCTCGCGCCGCCCTGGGACCGCGTTGCCGCCCACCGGCTCAGAATCACCGGAACCGGCCCACTGTAAACCCGGGCTGCTGCCGATCGGGCACGGAACCGCCCCGCCGAGGCGGAGCGGAGAATCCACCCCGTTTGCCCGATTCCGGCTCCCCGCGCCAGTTTGCTCCTGTCAGCCGCTCACCTCGGCGGCAAATGTCTACAAAGGACTGTCCACTATGAACAATGTGGTGGGGTGACCTGGGGCGGGAGGGGATTCGAGTCCCCGGGTTCCGCGATGCCGGTTCGGTCCATCAAGGACTACCGTGCCCAGATCGCCAGCTGGGTCACCCAACGCCGTCCCGGCGCGGCGCCCAACGGGCAACCAGGACC
Source organism: Allokutzneria oryzae (assembly GCF_042429765.1). Taxonomy (NCBI): domain Bacteria; kingdom Bacillati; phylum Actinomycetota; class Actinomycetes; order Pseudonocardiales; family Pseudonocardiaceae; genus Allokutzneria; species Allokutzneria oryzae. The sequence continues at coordinate 37,233 of NZ_JBHLZU010000029.1, forward strand.
GCCCTAGTGCCCGTCCCACGAGTCGTCCCGATCCCCGTGGTGGCCCCCGATCCCCGTGGTGGCCCCCGTGCCCTCGTGTCCGGGTGCCCTCGTGTCCGGGTGCCCTCGTGTCCGCGTGCCCTCGTGTCCGCGTGCACGCGTGGCCTGGCTGGCGTGGTCGGGGTTTTCGCGTTTTGTCACCTTGATGCGCGAAAGAGCGCTCTCATTTCGCATTAAGGCTACAAAACGCGAGACGAGGGTGCGCGGATGAGGGGTGCGCGGATGAGGGGTGCGCGGAGGAGGGGTGCGCGGAGGAGGGGTGCGTGGATGAGGGGTGCGTGGATGAGGGGTGCGTGGATGAGGGGTGCGTGG
>NZ_JBHLZU010000042.1:0-835 GCF_042429765.1 Allokutzneria oryzae
CGCAGGCATGAGCTGACCGATGAGCAGTGGCAGATTATTGAGCCGTTGCTGCCGGTGTCGGGCGCGAAGGGCCGTCCTCGGGTGGATGACCGCCGTGTGATCAACGGGATGTTGTTCAAGGCCAAGACCGGGGTCGCCTGGCGGGATCTGCCGGAGCGGTATGGGCCGTGGAAGACGGTCTATAACCGGTTCTGGCGGTGGTCACGGAGTGGCACGCTCACGATGCTGGTGGTGAAGGCCCGGGTGATCGCTGAGGCGATCGACGAGCTCGACCGTGAGATCGCCGTGGACTCCAGCATCGTGCGGGCCCACCAGCACGCCGCCGGTGCTCGTCGCGCAAGCGCGTCCCACACGGGGGGCGGTCGGATCGTGGCGCGGGCACAGCGAGCCAGGTGATCATGCCATCGGTCGCTCCCGTGGCGGCCCCACCACCAAGATCCATCTGGCGTGTGATGGCCACGGTCGGCCGCTGTCGGTGGCGCTGACCGGCGGCAACGTCAACGACTGCACCATGTTCACCACGGTCATGGCAGGCATCGAGTTCCGGCGTCCAGGTCCAGGACGACCGGCCACGCGGCCAACCCGGGTGCTCGCTGACAAGGGCTACTCCAGTCGCGCCATCCGCTCCTATCTGCGCGCACGCCGCATCCCGGCCACCATCCCCGAACGCCGCGACCAGCAAGCCGGTCGGCTACGTCGCGGCCGGGCTGGTGGCCGCCCACCGGCCTTCGACCGCGTCGCCTACAAACGCCGCAACGTGGTCGAGCGCTGCTTCAACCGACTCAAGCAGTTCCGCGCCATCGCGACCAGGTTCGACAAGACCGCCACCTCCTAC
>NZ_JBHLZU010000008.1:0-90350 GCF_042429765.1 Allokutzneria oryzae
CCAGGTGCTTCTCGACCAGATCGACAAGCCGGTTGAGTGCCGAGATCACGAGGCCTCCCTTCGACGTCAACTCTGGCCGAAGGCACCCAGGCCGCGCCCGACCGCAGCGAACCGATCCGATCATTCGATCACGCGCCTGGACCGAGGCGGAGCCGCCTGGCGCGCCTTCACCACGGTCAGCGCTCGACCCGAAGCTGACCCTCCACCCGTGACGAGAGCCCCGACCGCGCGGAGGCGCTCGGATGCGCGTTGGACGCCTCGCGCGTGAGCACCACCTGATCATCTCCTCGGCGATCGAGGCACTGGACTGGTGTGGCTGGCGCGACACCCTGACCGGAACAGACCTGGCGGCGGCGCTGGCCCACGTCCGCGATCTGCTGAACGAGTGGATCGTCAAGCGGGAGACGGTCCGGTCGTTCTCGCGGCTCGGGAGCACCGGGCACGACCGGCACCTGGTGTTCGACCTGCGGGAGCAGGTCTGGCTGGTGCTGGACCGCGCGGTCGCCAACGGCAACGGCCTGCTCCGGGGCCGCGATCGCAGCCCGTGCTACGCCGTGCCGGACCCACATGTTCACCGACCGGGCACCGCCGGTGGAGCTCCGTCCGCGGTTTGCGCGCTGATTCCCGTGGTGCGGTGCAGGTTGAGTTCGGTCAGCACCGTCGACGAGTAGTGCCCGAGCCCGGAAGTCGTCGGCAGGAAGACCGTCTCCACACCACCGACCGCCGCGTTCATCATCGACAGCCTCAACTCGTCGGCAACGTCTGCCCCGGAACGCACACCCCGCACCAGCACACAAGGTCCGGCATTCCGGCAGTAGTCGACCAGCAGGCCGTCCCACGAGTCCACGACAACCCCGTCGAGCCCGCTCAGACTGTCGCGCAGCATCGCGACGCGCTCGGCAACGGCGAAACGCCCCGCCTTGGCGGGATTCACCGCCACCAACGCGACCACGCGCTCGAACAGCGCCGCCGCGCGCGTGATCACGTCCACATGTCCTGCGGTCACCGGATCGAACGAGCCCGCACACACCGCAATCACCTTGTCAGCCCCCTTCGCACACGGAGTCGAGCGCGTCCTGTGAGCATGCCATCATCGGGGAGTCAGGACAGGTTCTGATCTGATCGCCGGATGACCCGGCTCGACGGGACGAGGGCCGAAGCTGATGACGATCGTGGCCACCGGAGCGACCGTGAGCATCGGGTCCGCCGTGGTGGACGAACTCCTCAGGGCCGGTCACCGTGTGCGCGCTGACCCGTGATGCCGCCGCCGCGGGCCTGCCTGATCACGTGGAGGTCGTCGGGGGTGATCTGGCCGAACCGCGGACCGTCGAGCCGGCGTTGCGGGGAGTCACCGCGATCCACCTGCTCAGCGCCACCGGGGCGACCCCGCTCCGCTCGCGACCGGTCCGCAGCTCGTGGAACTGGCGGGCGTGCGCAGCGCCACCGCCTTCACCACCGGCGTCGACCGCCCGGTGGAGCAGGCGGTGCGGGCGTCCGAGCCGGAGTGGACGATCCCGCTGCCGATCGACGTCATGGCCACCACGCTGGGCTGGGCCGAGTCCATCCGCACCGCAGGAGTGGTCAGGGAGCCGTACGGCGGCCGGCTAACCGCCTCGGTCGCTGTCGCCGACTTCGCCGCGGTGGTGGTGGCCACCGTGCTCGTCGACGGCGGTCAGGAGGGCAGTGCCGCCGTGCCGGCCGCCGCGAGGAGCTGGATCGGGAACTCCGCGTCCGCCTGGCCGACGGCGAGCGCCACCCAGTGCCCGGCTCCGCGCGGCCAGACGAGCGCGCTGCCGCTGAGCTGGCTCAGTTCGAGCATCGGTTCCGGGGCGTCGTCTTCGTCCAGGTAGGGCGACAGCCGCACCGTCGTCGGGTTTCCCCACCGCGCCGTCAGCTCGGCGGCGAGGGCGTCGTGCGCGGCGTCGATCTCGGCCTGCGCCGCCGCGACGACCTCCTCGTCGCGATCGTCCCAGAAGTCCCTGCTCTCCTGGAGAACGAGCACCCCCGCGTCCGACTGGAGCGCGTTCACGGCGACGAACTGGTCTGCGGTGGGCACACCGCGAGGCTACCGCACCTCCGCCCGCCGTCCATCCACTATGGACTGATTCCTCGAAGCCGGTCCAGGATGACGCGTACCTCATCGCCACCCAGCGACACCAACTCCAGCACGAGCTCGTCCCCGACGGCGGCGATGGCCTCCTTCGTCGGCTTCATCCCCCGGCCGATCCCCTTGTCCTGGGACCGAATCGCACGAACGAGCGCCCCTCGCTCCGAGCACCAGCCCGCCGTGGGGGACGCCAGGTACTTCTGCCCGCTGACGAGCACGGCATCTGGCGCGCCCGCCGGGATGCCACGAGCACCAAGCAGGCGGCATCGTCGGAGAACGCGAGTTCTTCTTGTCGCACAAGGGAAACCGTGGCACCGCGAGCCGGATGGCCTGGAGGTTGGCCCCTCGGGCACAACGGCGCCCGCCTCAGCACCGGTCACCTCCGCGAGGATGTCACTGGCACGGTCGGCGAGTTCTTCCAGCACTACGAATTCCGGCAGCGCTTCGGCGACGGCCGCCGAACTCCGCGACACCCCCGGCAGCGTGTACGTCCCCTGGCGTTGATCATCCGGGACAACCGCAGTCGCTCGTGAATCCCCATTTCCCGGCTCCTAGCGACACCCTCCGGTACCGATCGTGCTCGGCATCGGGCGCGTGCCGTTCAACGGACACCATGCCGATGTTGGCGCCCGCGTCGGGCACGGTCGCGCGTGGCGAGAAGGCGACGCGGTGGGCGAAGCAACCGCGCACCTCCTCGCACGGGAACGCGGCCTCCCACGAGTTGACGCGGTGCAGTTCGAGAGCCTTCATAGCTGTGCTCGGTTCCTGTCCGGACAGTGCGCTGTGACGAGCTGCGGCCGCCTCCGGTGGACAGGTCGCTACCCGTGTGGACGTCGAGCACCGCTTCGGCGGTTTCGGACCAGCCTCGGAGTTCTCGGGACGGTCACCGCTGGTCCTTGTGGTCGTGCGGCAGAACGGTCGTGCCCAGCTTCGGCCGCCAGGTGACGGTGAGCAGCTGGCCGTCCTCCGGCGAGGGGTTCCGGGACAGCAGGGCGATGGTGACCGGCGTGCCGAACGCGACGGTGAAGAACGGCTCCGGCGGTGGCGCGCTCATCGGCCCATCGCCTTGCGGATCGCCTCGTCACCGCGGACGGGGTCGTTGGTGGGAGCGTTGGGCGGCAGCGGGGCGGGCTTCGGGATGACCTTCCGATTCGCCGGGAGGGCGGGATCGGGCGGGGTGGCCGTGTGGTGCTCGGGGTGGTGGGCCTGGTAGTCGATCATCGCCTGGACGATCGCGGGTTCGGAGAAGCGCGGCCCCCAGAACTGCGCGGAGACCGGCAGCCCGCGCGCGAACCCGGCGGGGAAGCTGACCATGGGCCAGCCCAGCACGTTGGGCACCTGGTAGAAGGCGCGCATCACGGGGAAGCCCGGTTCGGGCCCGGCGCGCCTTCCGATGACGTCGGCGACGGTCATGACGAGCATGAAGTCCACACCCGCGTCGGCGAGCGCCTTGGTGTAGTTGGCGATGAGCGTCCGCCGCCGCTGTTCGCCCTCGTACCGCACGGAACCCGGGATGCCACCGAGCAGGCGGTCGGCGCTGGCGAAGCTGGGTGCGGTCTCCCCCGGCGCGCGGCGGCCGTACACGGCGGTGAGGGCGGCGACGGCCTCCGCCGAGGGGATGCCGCTCGCGCAGAACTGGGCGACCGCCTCGGCGTAGCGGACCTCGTACTTGTTGGAGTGGATCACCGCGCCCGACGGCGAGACCGGTGAACCGTCCACTGTGGCCAGCACGTCCGTCGAGCCGACGTAGGGGTTGAGCTTCGGGTCGGTGATGTCCAGTCCGGGGAACTCGATGACCCGCGCGCCCAGCGCCCGCAGCTGCTCGGCGAGCCGGGTGAACACCTGCCGGTGCTCCGCGCCGTAGAGCGACTGGGGAGCGATCCCGGGCTTGAGCTCGTAGTTGACGTACATCCAGTCGGTCTGCGGAATACCGATCGTCAAGCCCTGCAAAGGTTTCTTGCCGACGCGCGGGACGAACGGGATGGCCGGGAACGGGTTCGGCGCGGCCAGCGTCTGCGGGTCGCCGACCAGGTCGGGGCCCAGGATGGCGCTCAGCACCAGCGCCGAGTCCCGCGCCGACCGGGCGATCGGTCCGATGATGTCGTAGCCCGGGGCCAGCGGCATCAGCCCGGCGGCCGACACGGTGCCCGGCGAGGGCTTGATCGCGGTGGCGCCGTTGACCGCGGCCGGGCAGATGATGCTGCCGCCGGTCTCCTCACCGAGGCAGGCCGCGGCGAGCCGGGCGACCGGAGCCACTCCGGAACCCTGGCTCGACCCACCGGGAACGCGGTCGAGGTCCCACGCGTTGCCGGAGAAGGTCCCGATGACGGAATCGGAGAACTCCGAGCAGATCGTCATGCCCAGCGGCACCACCCCGGCCGCGCGCAGCCGGGCGACGGCGGTGGCGTCCCGCAGCGCGCGGTTGCCCGCGAACGCCGGAGTGCCGTCCTGCGCCATCATGCCCTTGACGCCGATGGTGTCCTTGATGCCCATCGGGATCCCGCACAGCGGCGACACCGCCTCGCCGCGGCGGCGGTGCCCGGCGAGCCGCTCGTCGGCGGCGCGGGCGGCGGCCAGCGCGGCGGCCTCGTCGATGCGGACGAAGGCGTTGTACAGGCCGTTGTCGCCGTAGACCTCGAAGGGGCCGTTGAACTTCGCGATGCGCGCCAGGTAGGCCCGGGTCAGCTCGACACTGGAGGTCTTGCCCGCCCGCAGCAGCGCCGCCAGCTCGACGATCTCGTAGTCCACCAGGCGGGGCCGGTGCGGAATCTGGTCGACCGGCGGCAGGAACGCGGTGTCGGCCGCGCTCGCGGTGCCGGGAACGACGGCGAGAGCGCTACCGGCGACGGCGGTACCCAACAGTGAACGCCGACTGATTCTCATGGGTGACACGAAGCCGCCTCAGTGTTCGAGCGATCGTCAATCGCAGGGTGTTGGCCATGATGACGCCGATGCCGAAAGCTAAAGACGCCCACCAACAGAGGACAGAGGTTTCACCCTCGACAGAAACGTGAACCAGGCCGCTCGAAGGTCGGTGCCACCGACGCACCGGGCAACCTGCCTACCTTGAAATGCACGAGCCTCCGCGGCCGGGCTGGTGCGAGAATGCCGACCATGTCCCTGAACGTGCGCGAAGTCGACCTGGGCGCGCTCAACTCGCTGACCAAGTACCCGTCGATCCCGACCTACCACGCGCTGGACGCGGGCAACGGCGGATTGCTGGAGACCTGCGTGCGGTTCGCGGGTCCGGTGATCGGCACGGAGAAGGTGGACGGCACGAACGCGCGCGTCATCTCGTTGCCCGGCGGTGATTTCCTGCTCGGGTCGCGGGAGGAGCTGTTGTACGCCAAGGGTGATCTCATCGGCGACCCCGCGCAGGGCATCGTGGCCGCGTTGCGGGCGTTCGCCGAGGGGCTCGCGCCGGTCACCGACGACGTGATCCGCGTGCACTACGTCGAGGTCTACGGCGGAAAGGTGACGGGGGCGAGCAAGCAGTACACAGGCAGCCGGACGACGGTCGGACACCGCATGTTCGACTGCCTGGAGCTGGCCGACCACCGGGCGATGCTGGCGAAGCCGCGGGCGGAGATCTCGGCGTGGCGCGAGGCGGGCGGCCAGCCGTTCGTGCCGGAGGGGGAACTGGTCGCGATCGCGGAGCGCGACGGGATCGACCTCGTGCCACGGTTGTTCACCCTGGATCCGGCCGACCTGCCCTGCGAGATCGACAAGATGCGGCAGTTCCTCGGCGAACGCCTGCCGACGACGCTGGTGGCGCTGGACGAGCAGGCGGGCGGCCAGCCCGAGGGCATCGTGCTGCGCAGCGCCGACCGTTCGACGATCGCGAAGGCCCGCTTCCAGGACTACGACCGAACGCTGCGCCGACGCAAGTAGAGAACGGGTCGTGCGGCCTGTGGAGCTTCAGCCAGGACCAAGCGGTGGCCGCGGGCGGTGTCCACGTACTCGCGAGCCCGGTGGACCAGCCCGTCCCGGAGTTCGAAGACGAAGCAGTAGTCGTTGCCGTAGTAGCTGCCGTCGGCCACCGTGGCCGGGGAGCAGTGGCTGGCGGTGGACGACGGTGTGTGGGCGAAACGCGGCACCGACAGGACCTGAGCTGGTCGTCTCCCCCGCGCTCCGCATCCGCTCCGGCAAACCGGTCCACTCGCTCACGCGATCAGGCGCGTCGCGTGAGCGGTGTGAAGGCTGTTCCGTGCTGACCGAGCTGCTCAGGAAGCCCGTCGCACGGCCTTCTCCAACTCGTCCCGGCTGAGTTTGGAGCGGCCCTTGACGTTCAGCTCCCGTGCCATCGCCACGAGTTCCGCCTTGCGCAGGCCGGACAGATCCGGCCTGCGCTTGGCCTTCCTCCCCTTGCCCCCGCGCGCGTTCTCGACGCTGCGGCGCAGGGCGTCCATCAGGTCGACGACGCCGGTCGGCTCCGGCGGCTCGGCCTCGGCGACGACCGCCTTGCCCTTCTTCTTGGCGCGCACGAGTTTGCGCACCTTGGCGGTGTAGGTGTCGCGGAAGTCTCTCGGATTCCACGGTCCGCTCATCGACTCGATGAGGCCGGTCGCCATGTCCAGCTCCTTGCCACGCGCCTTTCCCTTGCGCGGAAACACTTTCAAATCCCTCGGATCGCGGACCTCGTCGGCGAAGAACATGGTCTCCAGCAACAGGCCGCTCTCACCGGCACGCACCGCCGTGAGGTATTCCTTGCCGTGCATGACGAAAGTAGCGATCCCCGCGCGTTCCGTCTCCGACATCGCCTGCCACAGCAACCGGTACACGCGGTCATAGTGGGAGCTGGCCGGGGCGATCCAGTAGGTGCGGTCGAAGTACACCGGGTCGATCTCGTCGAGCGAGACGAACAGGGAGATCTCCAGCGTGCGCGAGCGACCCGGCGCGATCTGCGCCAGCTCCTCGGGCTCCACCACCACGTACTGCCCGTCGTCGAGCTCGTAGCCCTTGACGATGTCGGCGCGCTCGACCTCCTCACCGGTGCGCTCGTTGACCTGGCGGTTGCGGATGCGGTCCGCGGTGCCGCGCTGGAGCTGGTGGAAGTGCACGGTGTGGTCGATGGTCGCGCTGTACAGGCCCACGGGAATGCTGACCAACCCGAACGTCACCGTGCCCGACCAGATCGCTCTCGGCATGCTCGTCCTCCTCGGCTCCCGCGAGGAATACCCGTGTTCGGCGCGTTTCAGCCGCTCGACCTTCTCCGCCACGGCGGGCTCTCCGGCCGGGCTCGGACAAGGGTCAGCACAGACCGATGTACCAGGCGTTCTGAACGACCTTCGTGGTACCGAGGTAGTACACCCAGTTCGTCACGCCCGCCGAGGTACAGAAGTAGTCGTCCTTGTGCGAGATGTAGTCGACCCAGATCTTGACCCTCGTGTCGCCGCAGTGACGATATTTCGCATCCCTGCCGAGATTGTCCACAAAGTACCCGCACTGAAGGGAGTTCGTCGCTGACGGCGCCGCACTCGCAGCTGTGATCATGGATGTCGTGGCGATGACCGTCGCCGCGATCGCGATGGTGGCCTGAAGAGTCCTGCACATGACGTTCCTCTTTTCGTGCCGGAGGAGCTGGGCACGCAGGACGGTAACCGCAGAAAAAGAAGAAGGTCAGCAACTTCAGACACACCTGAAAGAATCACGGAATTCAAGATCGATTTCGAGCGCCCGGAGGAACACGAAAGGTCCCCGCGATTCTCACTGGACGCGGCACGCGTCGGACTGTCCTCGCGGACTCTGCGGGTATTCGCCCGCTACTGCGGATGTGGTCACCGTGCGCGCCGTCAGAGGATGTTCAAGGGGTCGTTGGGGGTTCGTGGAGTCGGGCGATCCGGCGCCGCACCCCTCTGGCTTGGGGTGAGTGAGCGGATTTGCGGGGCCAGGGCAGCGACTGGGCTCCGCTGGCGTGGGGAGCGGGCGTCTGTGGCCGGCGGCATTAGGGTTGGGGCTGTGGACCGAATCGCGGGATCGTTGTACGGGTTGGCTTTCGGGGACGCGCTCGGTCGGCCAACGGAGTTCCTGACCGTTGTGGAGATCGATCGGGAGTTCGGTCCTGCCGGGCCGGATGATCTGGTGGGTGATCCCGCGTTGGTCACCGATGACACGCAGATGGCGCTTGCGGTCGCGTGGGCGCTCCATGGCGTCGACCGGTACACCGCTGACGCGCTTGAACCGCGATTGCGGGAGCGGTTCGTGGCGTGGGCGCACAGCCCGGACAACAATCGTGCGCCTGGGATGACGTGTTTGCGCGCGTGTGGCGGCCTGGCGGAGGGTGTGCCGTGGGTGGAGGCGACCATCTCGGGGTCCAAGGGGTGTGGCGCGAACATGCGGGTGACTCCGGTGGGGTTGGTGTCCGGGCTTGACCTGGACGCGCTTGCCGGGGTAGCGCAACTGCAGGCCGCGATGACTCACGGTCATCCCACGGCGCTGGCCGCGGCCGAACTCACCGCCTACGCAACGCGATTGCTGGTCGAGGGCTTCGAGCTGGCCGACGTGCCCGCCGCGCTGCTGGCCCGCTGCGGTGAACGGCGCTCTGTCTACCTGGAGGATTGGCTCGGATCCTTGTGGCAGATGCCGGGGGCGACCACGCCCGCTGATTTCATCGCCCGCGGCTGGGACGAGTGTGCCGCGGTCCTCGATCGGCTGGTGGCTGCCATCGCCCGGCCTGACGATGGCCTCGACGCGTGCCTTGCCACCGGCGAGGGCTGGATCGCCGAGGAGGCGTTGGCGACCGGCCTGTACTGCGCGATCCGGCACGCCGACGATCCGGTGCAGTGCCTGGTGCGGGCCGCTCGAACCAGCGGCGACTCCGATTCGATCGCCGCGCTGGCCGGAGCGTTCGTGGGCGCCGCACACGGTCTGGCCGCCTGGCCGACAGACTGGGTCGCACGCATCGAATACGCGGACCAGTTGGCCGCACTTGCTGCTGGCACACACAAGCGGAACTGAGGCATCGGAACTCACGAACTGGTGTCCGGCGAGCATTGTGCTGTTCTACGGCCGCGCGACCAGCGGCATGAGCGGACGTTCAACAGATGTCGAGCCCGGTGCCCACAGTTGTCCGTTGCGGGGTCTTCACGGCGGGCTTGGTCGCGTCCGTGGGCGCTGCGCCGGGGCGGAGTGAACGTGATCGCCATCGCGCCTCTCATCCAGGGCGAGCCAGCCAGCGAGGACGTCGATGTCGTCGATGAGTGCGGCTTCGGCGGAGTTGGCGGCGGGCACGATCACACGGCGCATGCCTTGGGCGCATAGTCGTGGACGTCACGCGCAGCCAAGGTTTCCTGTTCGCGTGCATCACGGCGGCGGTGGTCTGCGGGCAGTGCTCGGTGACCGGCGCGTGCCTGGGGTCGATGCTGTGCGCTGTGATCTCGGCGGGCGTGCACCAGGGGGGCCGGGGCAGCGACTGGGCTCCGCTGGCGTGGGGCGTGCTGCTGGTGTTCTCCCCCGCAATTGTCCTTGCCAGCCGCCCGAGTTCGGTTACAGTTCCCCCGGGACTGACCGTGACTGTTTGGAGAGGAGATCGCTCGTGTTCACTCGCGACGCCGTGATCCTCCGGTCGCGTTCCCAGGTGATCCTGGTGTCCCCGGTAGTCCGGTGCTGGCCGCGCGGCCAGCACTGGGCTCGGTGACGAACGCCCTCTTTCGCAGTTCGTCCCGTGAATCGCGCTGACCTGGTCTCCGATTCACCGCGAAAGGCCCTGTGCCGTGCGTACCAACCAACCTCTGACCACCATCCGCAACCTCGGCATCCTCGCGCACGTCGACGCCGGTAAGACCACGCTCACCGAACGCGTCCTCTACGCGACGGGCACCACGCACAAACGCGGCGAGGTGCACGACGGGACGACGGTCACCGACTTCGACTCGCAGGAGCGCGATCGCGGCATCACGATCTTCGCCGCGGCGGTGAGCTGCGCGTGGGACGGTCATCAGATCAACCTGATCGACACCCCCGGGCACGTCGACTTCTCCGACGAAGTGGAGCGGTCGCTGCGCGTGCTGGACGGCGCGATCGCGGTCTTCGACGCCGTGGCCGGCGTGGAGCCGCAGAGCGAATCCGTGTGGCGCCAAGCTGATCGTCACGGTGTGCCGAGGTTCGCCTTCGTCAACAAGATGGACCGCGTCGGCGCTGACCTGGACGCGGCCGTGGAGTCGATCCGCGAGCGGCTGCACCCCGCGCCGATGGTGGTCCAGCTGCCGATCGGCCAGGAGAACGAGTTCCGCGGTGTCGTCGACCTGGTCCGGATGCGCGCGCTGCTCTGGGCCGATGACGGCGGTGTCGAGGAGGGCCCGGTTCCGGACGCCCTGCTCGACGAGGCTCGGCGCCGGCGTCGCGTGCTCGAAGAGGCTGTGGCGGAAAGACATTCGGCGGCGTTGGAGGAGTTCTGTGCGCAGCAGGAGGTTTCCGCGCCGACGTTGGCTTCGGCGCTGCGCGAGCTGACCCACAGCGGTGAGGGTCTGGTTGTGCTGTGCGGCTCGGCCTACCGCAACCGCGGGATCGAGCCCTTGCTGGCCGCCGTCATCGCGTACCTGCCGTCCCCTGTGGACGTTCCACCGGTGCGCGGTGTCTGGGCCGACGAGGAGCACGAGCGCCCAGCCGATCCGGCGGCTCCGTTCTCTGCCTTGGCTTTCAAGGTGGTCGTGGCGCCAACGGGACGGCTGACGTTCCTGCGCGTGTACTCCGGGACAGTCCAGAAGGGAGCGGAGGTGTTCGACGCCGGCACGCGGAAACCCGAGCGGATCTCGCGCATCCTCCGGGTCCAGGCCGACCGGCACACGGAGGTGGAGCGGGCCGTGGCGGGCGACATCGTCGCGGTGGTCGGTCCGAAGAACGCGCGTGCTGGAGCGAGCCTCTGCGCGCGTTCGGTGCCGGTGCTCTTCGAGCCGCCGGTGGTGGCTGATCCCGTTGTCTCCGTGGCGATCGAGACGCGTTCGGCCGCCGACACCGATCGGCTGGCGATGGCGTTGCTCCGCACGACCGACGAGGACCCGTCGCTGGTCGTGCGGACCGACTCCGAGACCGGTCAGACGCTGTTGTCCGGCTTGGGCGAGCTGCACCTGGAGGTCGCGGTGGAGAAGATCCGCCGCGCCTACGGCGTGGAGATCTTCGTCGGCCGCCCCCGGGTGGCCTACCGGGAGACGGTGCTGTCCGGGGTGTCAGGACTGGAGTACAAGCACGTGAAGCAGGACGGGGGTTCCGGCCAGTTCGCTCGCATCGTCCTGGACGTCGAGCCCACGGATGAGGAGGAACTCGTGTTCCAGTCGGCCGTGGTCGGCGGCGCCGTGCCACGCGAGTTCGTGCGCGCTGTCGAGGCCGGGTGCCGGGACGCGCTGTCGGAGGGGCCGCTCGGTGGTCATCCCGTCACCGGCGTGCACGTCACGCTCACCGACGGCTCGACGCACGTGAAGGACTCCTCGGAGATGGCGTTCCGGACCGCCGGTCGGCTCGGGCTCCGGGAAGCGTTGCGCGCCAGCAAGATGGCGTTGCTGGAGCCAGTGTCCGAGGTCGCGGTCACCGTTCCGGAGGACGCGATGGGCAGCGTGCTGGGTGACCTGGCGATGCGGCGCGGTCAGGTGTCGGCGTCGGCGACGCGCTCGGGCACGGTGACGATCACCGCGTCGGTGCCGCTGGCCGAGCTGTTCGGCTACTCCGACCGCCTGCGCAGCCGGACCCACGGCCGGGGCAGCTTCACCGCCAAGGCCGCCGGTTTCGCACTGGCGCCCCGGTGAGGTCGAATGGCCCCGCTCCACGCGAGCGGGGCCATTCGGCACGCCTAGCACCTTGACCTCGGCGGTGAAGGGCAGCCCCGGGTCGTCGTAGCTCGTTCCGCCGAAGCGCCTTTGCATCACGCCCTGGAGCCCGCCTTGAGCTGGAGGGTTCCCTTGCGCAGCTGGAAGGTGGTGCCGACGGCGATCGGGCCGGGAACGGACTCGATGACGTGGCCGTCGGCGTGGGGCGCGCTCGGCCGACCCGGTCCCAGGTTCGAGCCGCCGGAGAGGCTGATGGAGACGAACGCGGCGTTGTCCGGCAGCTTCGCCCGGAACCGGATGTTCTTGAGCGCCTTGATCTTCTGGCTGTTCAGCTCGGCGGGGGCCTGCATCGCGTCGGTCTGCGAGGTCGAGGTGAACCCGCTGCCCGCGGCGACCGACTCCGGCGCGTCGGCCTGGATCGTGCTCTGCTGGACGAACTCCTGGGCGGGCAGATGACCGGCCGTGAACGCACAGGTGGCGCGGAGCTGGCGGTTTCAGCCATGGCTGACATCCCTGGGGCATTGTCCGGTTCGTCGGTATTTTTCGGCCATCTCACCGGCTGACGGTGAGATTCCGTATCAAGTACGAAAACCAGGGGGATTGCATGCGCAAGGGCATGCGCACCGTCGTGGCGATCGCGGGGGCCGTCACCGCGCTCGCGGCGGGAACGGCCACGGCGGGTGCCGCTCCGGCGACCGAGGTCGCACAGGTCAAGGCCTCGGCCGACCCGTGCGGCTGGTTCGTGAGCTGGGGTACCGGGTACTACAACCACTGCGGCCCCACGAACGTGGTCATCTACGTCGACCGGACCAACATCGGCGGGTTCAAGGACTACGAGAAGTGCGTTCCGCCGGGGACGACTCGTCTCGGCCCGTGGCCGGACTGGAAGGGCGCCTGGTACCTGCGCCCCTGCTGAGTCGGAACAGCGAAGCGCGGTCGGCGATCATCCCGCCGACCGCGCTTTTGTCGTGCGCCAAGTCCGCCGCACGGCTCCCCCGGGGACACTCCCGCGCCCGAATACCCCTGCGGCAGCGCGAGCTCGGTGACCGACCACCGCTGGTCGTCCCGCATCAACGCCGCGCCCGAGGAGTCGAACACCAGCTCCGGCTCGGGCAGGCCCGCGATCAGCGCGTGCTCGCTCGGCAGGAACACCCGCCGCACCATGCCGAGGTGATCCAGGCGGCTGGGTGTGGTGCGCAACGGATGCGCCTGATCGTGTTGTGGTGCCCCGACTTCCCCGCGGTCGCCGCGGCCACCGCACCCGGCAGGCGCAGATCCTGCGCCCCGAATTGCTGGCCATGGTCGAGTTACTCGTGCGAGGCCGGGGCTGGCCACTGCACCGCCACGACGGGGCGATAGCCGAGCAGGTGGTGTGGCGTTTCCCGGTGTGACCGGGTGTTCAGCACCGAGTTGGAGTCCAAGGCCCTGCAGATGCTGTTGGCCACGCTGCCCGACCCGGCCCGTGTCGCCGCCATGCCCCCGGCTGATCTGGTACGCCACGCCGCCGAGCATGAGGTGCGGATCCTGCGGCCCAAGGCAGTCCAGGTCATCGCCGCGGTCACCGAGGCGTTGTGCGTTCCCGACGCGCAATGACAGGCCGCTGGTCTGCTGACCTCTGTCCGTGGCATTGCGGCACAGCCCTGTCAGTTGTCAGCGACGGTGGATGGACTGAAGGTCCAGCACGTGCCGGATCACGTCGGGCGGGCCGTTGGTCGTGGATGCGATGCCGCTGCCCTGCGGTCAGCCTCTTTGACGCGTGTGATTGCCTCCTGGAGGCCATGCGGAAGCGAGGGGGCCGGCCCCGCTGGCGCTCTCATCTTCTTCATCATCGCCGTGCGCATCGCCCGCAAAGGCATCGACTCCTCGGAGAAACTGGGCCGACACCGCTGGGTCGTCGAACGCACCCTCGCCTGGCTCACCGGCTACCGGCGCCTGACCCTGCGCTACGACCGCACCGCCTTCCACTTCCTCAGCTTCGCGACCCTCGCAGCGGCCCTGACCTGCTACAAAAGACTCCCCAAATAAGACACCCCAAGCAGCCAGGGAATAGCCGCATTCGATGAGATTCGAACAGCTTGCCAGAATTGATCCCTGCGTGCGATCCTCGCAAAGCAAATCAGGCATCTCCGGGCCTGTTCGGTATTTTTGAGAGGATTCCGTTTCCGATGTCGACGTCTTGGGGAATTTCGGCGGGTCGCGCCGTCGCGTTGGGCGCAGCTTTGGCTCTGGCGACCACGCTTTTCTCGGCAGGGGTCGGTCACGCCGCCGATGAACTCTGCGGGCACGTGAAAGTCTACGAGCACGCCAACAGGGGAGGCAGCCAGGCTGACTTGCTGCTGTGCAGCCCTAGTCCCAGCGCGGCGGAGCTCGGCCCCGACCTGCGGGGCAAGGTCAGCAGCTGGGAGTACGTCGGCGGAACGGTGAGGGTTTGCCTCTGGGACAGCGGCAAGAACTATCTCAACGTCTTCCGGACCCCGGGATCAGGTTTTGAGAACCTGCCCGACTACGCGAACGACAAGGCCTGGCACGTAACCCTCTGCTTCGACCACTGATAGTTGGCGGAATCCGGGAGCGCCGTCCGCGCGGCGGTGAGCGGCAGTGACCGGCATCCCGGACGCAAACCTCCAGGAATCGTCCGGCGTCCCGCTTGATGTGGGAAGGTTGGCGTATGGGGAAGCGCGAGATGGACGACGAGCAGCGCGAGCGGATGCACGACCTCAAGCGGTTGACTTGGCGCGGGGTGCTGACCGGTGGCGCGTTCTTGGCCTTCGCGATCGTCGCGGGGGTGTTCCTGCGCGACGACTGGACGGCGTTCCTGTTCTCGGGCTCGCTGAGCCTCGTGTTGACCATCGTCGTGTTCGTCTCGCAGTGGCGCTATATCCGTCGCGGACCGTTCCCCCGGCTGCCCGTGAGCAAGCGTGATAGCACCACGCCCTTGACCGATTCTCATCCAGCGACCGGGTCGCTGGATGAGAATCGGTCAGCAGGTCAGGGTGGCTGAGTTGCTGTCCGCTCGAACTCGCCGCAAGACGTGGTGGCCTGCGCACCGTCGTCGGCTTGGTTGTCCGGGCTCAGCTGACGGTTTCGGCGGCGGTGTCCAGGTGGGGCGATTGCGCTGGTTCTGGCCGACCCCATTCGCTGGCGCGGAAGGCTGCGACCTCCTTGGCGGTGAGCAGCTCCAGCTTGTGTGACCAGTCGCGCAGGACAACGGGTGTGAGGGTCCGGTGGTGCGGCATCGCGTCGCCGCCGCGGTGGTGGCGGCTGAACCAGAGGGTCCTGGTCGTCGGGTCCGCCGACGCTCTCATCTTCCTCATCCCAGCGGGCACAGTGCTCTGGGAGCTCGGCATCGCCAGGACAGCCTGCACCAGCGTCGGCGTCAAGCTGCTCGGATGATCACACGACGAGCGATCACCTCGGTGCGCCTTCGCCGACGCGGCCACCGTTCAGCAGCGTCAACGGCAGGTACGGGGAGCGCACGGTGACACTGAGCCAGCCCGACTCCAGTGCCCGGCCGGCCAGCGCGAGCGGCGCGAGCGCGAGGAAACCTTCCGGCTCCTTCGCCCGCTCCTCGGTCCGCGTCCAGTACCGCCGGTGCCGCTCCAGCGCCCGCGCCAGCGAGTCGGTGAACCCGGTCTGGTCGTCCTCGGAGATCTGGTAGAACAGCTCGACCGTCGGGTAGAGCAGGTCGTCGTCCTGCGGCACGGCTTCCAGCGATCGCTTGGACATGCTGTACCCGCCGTACCAGTAACCGTGCAGCACGCTGATCCACTCGTGGACGGCCTCGTCGTGTTCCGCGCCGGACGAGCGCCGCAGCTCCTCCGGCACCCGCACGAGGTCGTTGATGCGCTCGCGGTCGCGGCAGATCATGCTGAGGTACATCGCCTTGAGCCACGTGTCCGCGTTCGTGTGCTGTGTGGCACCGGTCGGCGGGAGGAGGACCTTGTCGTCTCGCAGGCGGACGGAGGTCTCCCTGGTCCTCGTCGCCCGCTCGAAGATGCCGTGGTACGCCTGCATGGCCAGCGTGATGCTGTCCCAGGTGTGGATCCAGGACCCCTGCTCATCGTTGATGAGGTGGTAACCGGTCTCCTGGAGCGCTTTCGGCCCGATGACGTGAAGTTGGCCCGGGTCCTGCTCGATCAACTCGTTCAGCCGCGCGGTCAGCGAGTCGCCTTCGCGGTCCGCCACGTCCGCGTCAGCCTCGTGCCGGTCGACGAGGCGCCAGGTTCGTTTCACGGACGCGGGCGGTGGCACCGGAACTTCGTTGCGCCACTTCCGTTCGACGATGTTCTTCGGCAGGTAGCCGGACTCGACCCCGATCGGGAAGCCGTGGTCGAACGCGGCGCACGCCACCGCCAGCGGGCCGAGCGCGACGCCTCCCGTGGAGTCGTCGCTGGACCTCCACCGCTGCTTGTGCAGCTCCAGCGCTCGCACCAACGCCTCGGCGAACAACTCCGGCTGGCCGCCGAGAAACCACGACAGGGCCTTGATCGTCGGATCTTCGGAATCCCTGCGGGCGCCTCGGCCTTGACGCAGGTAGGACTGCATCACCTCGACTTCGGGATTGCCCTTGATCCGCGTGTTCATCAGCGTTTCCAGCACACTGGACTCGCGGCAGATCATGCCGAGGTAACAGGCCCTGAGCCAGTTGTCCGCGTCCGCGATCTCCTTGGTCGCCCCGGCCGCCAGGGTGAGCTCGCGTGCGCCGATCCGCACCGTGACGTCGTCCCTGGCGATGGCCGCCGCGAAGATCGCGTGCCCGGCCCGCAGCGCCGTCATGGCCGCCTCCCAGGTCGGGGCTTCCGCCGCCTGAGGATCGATGTGCGCGCGGAAACCCAGCAGCGCCAACGACGTCCTCAGGACCGCGTCCAGCTGCGGCGGTTCACCCTCTGCCGTCTTCAGCAGATCGTCGATGCCGCTCGCGAGACGGTCCCCGTAGTCATCGGCGGTGATGACGAACTGGTGCTGTTCAACGGCGCTCAACGTGCCACCTGATCCATTTTCCTTCTGTTCCAACGGGTTGAGCGGCGGCCAGTTGCCCTTGTTGCTTTTCGTCCCGGTGGGTGCAAAGGGGCCAGGCCAGCGACCCGCCCTCGTGACGAGATCGTCGCTGCCCAACAGGTGCTGTGGGACCTGATGGCCGACTCCTGCCGCAGTCTACTGCGGGTCGCCGCGCAGGGCCGCGACGTGTTCGAGCGAGCCGTGGCCGAACCGGACACGTTGGCCGACCTCCCCGTCATTCGCGCTGCGGCGGACGACGGGGCGCGAAGAGGCGCTGAGCATCGCCGTGAACGCCCACCTCGCGGCGACCGGGGAGGAGCTTCCCGCTGACGCCTTCACCATCCGATACCCGGAACTGGACTCGGCCGGGGAGTTCGGTTCCGACGACCAGAGCGAGCTGAGACACCGTTGCCACGCTTGGCCGCGCTCCACCTGGGCTGAATCAGGCGAAGGGGGTGCAGTGGAAGCGGTTGGAGCCCACGTTCACGCAGGCGCGCCACGACGTGCCCGCGCGGAACATCTCGGCAGTCTGGCCGATGCCCGCGCCGAGCGGGCCGTCCCAGCCGCCCGGGCGTGCCCGGTCGAGGTGGACGGGTCGGTTCCAGCTGTCCGTGCCCTGCATGTAGACACCGTTCGAGCGCGGGTACCCGTGGAGGCTGACGAATCCACCGCTGGCGGGGTACGCCGTACAGGTCAGCTTGCCGTACGGATCGGTCGAACAACCGTCGGCGAACGCCGCGGGCGCGGCAACAACCATCCCGGCCACCGCCGCTGCTCCGACAAGAACAGCAGAAACCTTCGTGCGTAAAGACATTCTCTCTCCCGAAGCTCGCAAGTCCTCCGTGCCCGGACGGCGGGGACGTTACCCCCGCTGAACAGCGGGTCGAGAACCTGCGGCGAAGGTTTCACAGCTGCCTGAATCCGTTGCCGTGATCAGTGGTTCCGCAGAACGGGAATCGGCTCGGCGGCGGTCTCCGGGCGAGTCTTGCGCAGCGCGATCATGCCCGCGACCGCGAAGACCGCGACGAGCACGGTTCCGATGCCGGCGACCGTGTGCAGTCCGGCGGAGAAGGCATCCCGCGCGGTGGCGAGGACATCGTCGGCCAGAGAAGCGGGCAAGGCGCCCGAAGCCTGGAGCGCGCCAGCCATGCTGTCAGTGGCCAGAGCAGCGGCCTCGGCGGGGACATCGGCGGGAACGGAGATCTGGTCGCGGTAGACGGCAGTGCCGATGCTGCCGAACACCGCGATTCCCATGGCGATCCCGAACTCGGCGCTGGTCTCCGACATCGCCGAAGCTGCACCGGCCCGCTGCGGCGGAACGGAACTCACGACCATCTCGGTGCACAGCACGCCCTGCGGCCCCATGCCGAAGCCCGCGATCGACATGCCCACCACGACGAACGCCACACCGCTCGCGCCTGCGGCCTGGGTGAACAGCGCGATGCCGCCAGCCGCGATCAGCATTCCGAAGCCCAGCACGAACTCCGGCCGCCAGCGCCGCGCCAGCCGAGGCGCGATCATCGAGCCGACCACCACCGCACCGGCCTGGGGCACCAACCAGAGCCCGGCCTCCACTGCGGACAGTCCGGCGACCATCTGCAGATACTGGCTCACCAGGAGGAAAACACCGCCCATCGTAAGCGCGCCGACCAGCGTGATGCTCACCGCAGCGCTGAACGCCCGCACCCGGAACAAGCGCAGATCCAGCATCGGGTCGGCCAGACCGCGCTGACGGCGGACGAACACCACACCAACCGCCACGCCCACGACGAGCACGATCACGTTCAGCACCGACACACCGTCCTTGGCGGTCTCCTTGAGCGCGTAGACGAACGGCAGGATCGCGCCCAGCGACAGGACCACACTCGCCAGGTCGAGGCGTCCGGCGGCGGTGTCGCGGTACTCCGGCAGCAGCTTCGGCGCGGTGGCCAGCAACAGCACCATGACCGGCACGGCCATCAGGAACACCGAGCCCCACTGGAAGTGCTCCAGCAGCACTCCACCGACCACCGGCCCGATCACCATGCCGCCCATGAAGCAGCTCATCCACACCGCGATCGCGGTCCCGCGCTGCTTGGCGTCCTGGAACATGTTGCTGATCAACGCCAGCGTGGACGGCATCAGCGTCGCCCCGGCGATCCCGAGCACGGCCCGCGCGGCGATCAGCATCTCCGGACTGGTCGCGAAAGCCGCCGCGATCGACGCCAGGCCGAAGGCCGCACCGCCGATCATCAGCAGCTTCCGCCGCCCCAGCCGGTCACCCAGGGTGCCCATGGTGACCAGGAAACCGGCGATCATGAAGCCGTAGATGTCGATGATCCACAACAGCTCGGTGCCGCTCGGCCGCAGATCGGCGGCCAGGTGCGGGACCGCGAGGTGCAGCACGCTCATGTCCAGCGACAGCAGCAGCGTCGGCAGTGCCAGCACTGCCAGCCCCCACCACTCACGTCGTCCTGCCCTCATCCTCAACTCCCACAGCTCGTTCGACCCTGTCACTCCTACGTCGAACCGCGGTGGCCTGAATCGACATCGGGGCCGAAAACTCGGAGAACCCGCGTGCTCAACCAGTGAGCGCACCCCACCTACCTTGCTATTCAACCTGACGGTTGACTACAGGGGAATCCGAGATGACGAGCCCCGCCCATCAGCACGCGGAGAGCGCGGCGCGGTTCACCGGCCTGGTCGAGTCCGCCTCGTCGTTTCGGACCTGGCCGACCAGTCTGTTCGAACAGCACCGCGTCGACGGCGTCGGGCTCCCCTACGGCCACGAGGTCCGGCTGAACTACATCCCCAAGGACTACGTCTCGGGCCAGGACACCTTCGACAAGTGGGTGTGGCTCGACCGCCCCTTCGACAACGGCAAGACCTGGACGCAGATGGGCGGGGACGTCAAGTGGCGCGCCTGCATCAAGGAGCGGGTGTTCCACTGCGCGGGCTGGCACTGAGCAGCGGCTGACCGGCCGCGTACCGGCGGAGGAACACCGCGGTCGGGGTGTCGGCCGACGCGACGACCTCGGGCGTGCCCTCCGCGAGGATCGCGCCGCCGTCGGGTCCCGCTCCGGGGCCGAGGTCGATGACCCAGTCCGCGGACGCGGCGACGGGGATGTCGTGTTCGGCGACGACGACGGTGTTGCCGGAGTCGAGCAGAACGTCCAGCGCGTCGACCACGCGCTGGACGTCGGAGGGGTGCAGGCCGGAGACGGGTTCGTCGACCACGACGAGCCCGGCTGCGCGCCCGGCGGCTCCGCGTTGAATCGCCGACGCCAGCTTCAGCCGCTGTGCCTCGCCGCCGGAGAGTTCGGTGGCGCTCTGGCCGAGCTGGAGGTAGCCGAGGCCGACCTGGTTCAGCGCGCCCAGGGTCTCGGCGAGCTGACGCGGCTCGGTGAGGCGCTCAACGGCCTCGGCGACGGTCAGCTCCAGCACCTGGTCGATGGCCAGGCCCTGGTAGGTGATCTCCAGGGCCTCGGGCCGGTAGCGGCGACCCTCGCACGCGTCGCAGGCCACCCACACGTCCGGCAGGAAGTGCATGTCGACGAGCTTGCGCCCGTAGCCGGTGCAGGTCTCGCAGCGCCCGCCGCCCGCCGTGTTGAAGCTGAACCAGGACGCGGTGAGCCCGCGCTCGCGCGCGGTGTCCGTTGCGGCGAACAAGCTGCGCACGACGTCGAAAGCCTTGCTGTAGGTGGCCGGGTTGGAGCGCGGCGTCCGTCCGAGCGGCTCCTGGTCGACGACGGCGACCCAGCCGAAGCCGTCGAGTCCGCGTACCTCGCCCACCACGTCGGTCGGGGCGTTGTGCGGTTCGGTTCCGGCGAGGGCGGCCGTGACGCCCGCACCGAGCGCGCTGAGCAGGCTGCTCTTGCCGCTGCCGCTCACCCCGGCCAGGCAGGTGAGACGGCCGACGGGGAAGCGCACGTGCTCGGCGATCACGTTGTGCGCGTGCAGACCGCGCAGTTCCACCCAACCGGTTTCCCGCACCGGGCGCGGGGTTCGGCGCAGGCGCGGTCCGGCTCCCGCGAGGTAGCGGCCGGTGAGCGACCGCGGGTGTTCGGCGACGGCGGCGGGCGGGCCCGACACCAGGACCTCGCCGCCGAGCCTGCCCGCGCCCGGGCCCATGTCGATCACCCAGTCGGCTCGGGCGATCAGCTCGGGGTCGTGCTCGACGAGCAGGACCGTGTTGCCCGCCTCGCGCAGTTCGAGCGCGATGTCCAGCAGCTGCGCCTTGTCCGCGGGGTGCAGCCCGTTCCCGGGCTCGTCGAGCACGAAGACGATGCCGCTCAGCTCGGTGCTCAGCTGCGCGGCGAGCCGGGTCCGCTGCAGCTCACCGCCGGAGAGCGTCGCCGCGCTCCTGGACAGCTGCAGGTGCGCGAGGCCGAGCCGGTCGAGGATGCCGAGCCTGCGGTCGAGGTCCTGCAGCAGCGGCTCCCCCACCTCGCGCCGCCGTTCGTCCAGCTCGTCGGCGACGCGCCGCGCCCACTCGCGGACCCGCCGCACCTCCACCTCGATCAACTCCGGGTAGGACAGCCCGCCGAGCCGCACCGAGCGCGCCGCCACGTCGTAACCGCTGCCCGCGCAGGCCTCGCAGGGCTGCTTGCGCATGTACCGCAGGTAGCGCTGTTTCGCGCTGGAGGTCTTGGCGTTGACGAACACCCGCTCCACCTCGGCCAGCGCGCCCTTCAGCGGCTGGTTCCAGGTGAAGGTCATCTGCGCGGTCTCGTGCTTGTTCGGAATGTCGACGGAGGCAACGACTTTCTCGTCACCGGTGCCGTGGAGCACGGAGTGCCGGAACGCCTCGGGCAGCGACCGCCACGGCCGGCTGAGGTCCACTCCTCGCTTCTCCGCGAGCGCGGGCACGAACGCGTGCTCGCCCGACCGCCACTTCTCGAACCACGGCGACGCGCCCTCGAACAGCGGCAGCTCGGGGTGCGTGACGATCAGTTCCTCGCGCGCCTGCCAGCGCCCGCCGACGCCGTGGCACTCCGAGCAGCCGCCCTCCGGCGTGTTCCGGTCGAAGTGCGAGGTCGTGAGGTGCGCGTCCCCGTCGATGCCCGGCAGGCGCGAGTACAGCAGCCCCAGGTGTCCGTCGATGCCGGTGATCGTCGCGACCGTGGAGCGCGGGTTGCGGTTGAGGCGGCGCTGGTCGACCGCGAGTGTCGCGCCGAGGCCGAGCACGCGGTCCACCTTCGGCCGGTTCCGCTGGGTGATGTACTGGCGCACGAACGGCGAAAGCCCTTCCAGGTACCGCAGCTGGGCCTCGTTGTGCAGCGTGTCCACGGCGAGCGAGGTCTTGCCGCTGCCGCTCACCCCGGTGAAGGCGACCAGGTTCCCCTTGGGGATGCGCACGGACACGTCTCGCAGGTTGTTCGTGCGAGCACCGACCACTTCGATCGACTCGCTCTTCTCAACGCTTCTCACGGCGACCATCGTCGCCGCGAAACCTGACAACCCGTGTCAGCGTTTCGTTCAGCTCCGGCCGCGCCGCCGCTGAGCGCGTGCGACCGCCCGCACCGGAGACGGCTCGGCGCGGGCGGCTCTTCTGGATGAGATCACTGGGCGGTGATCTGGTTCATCAGGTTGCCCATGTCAGGGGCGACCCACTCCTCGGCGACCTTGCCGTCGGCGAAGCGGTAGTACTCGACGCTCCAGAAGTCCACCGAGCGCCCGGTGGCCGCAACGCCGTTGAACTCACCGTTGTGCGTACCGCGGAAGCGAGCGCGGACGGCGACCTGGTCACCGGCGGCGGTCATGTGCTCGACCTCGATCTGCAGGTCCGGGAAGCCCTTCAGCATGGCCTCGGCCCCCATCCGCCAGACCTCCCTGCCGCGGACCGGCTCGGGCAGCCCGGGCAGGTTGGCGACGAAGTCCGGGGTCAGCATCTCCACGCAGGCTTCGAGGTCCCCGCTCACCAGCGTCTCGTACGCGGTGCGCATCGCGGCCATGTTCCTCTCGGCGACGGCGTCCATGTCGGTTCCCTCCTTCGTGACCACCACGCGGTAGCATGGTGAATATGAAACATGATGAACATAGTACATCATCTCTCCGCGAACCGTCCTCCGGAGCGCTGTCACCCCGCGTGACACTGGACATGCTGCTGCGGGCAACGGAGCTGATCACCGAGGACATGACCACCGCGCTGCGCGCCGACGGGCTCACCCAGGCCAGGGCCAAGGCGCTGTGGGGGGTGGCCGCCCGCGCCCCGCTCACCCAGCGCGAACTGGCCGACGCGCTGGAGGTGACGCCGCGCAACGTCACGACACTGGTCGACGCGCTTGAGGAGGCCGGGTTCGTCGCGCGCGGCTCGCACCCCGACGACCGCAGGGCGATCTGGGTCGACCTGACGAAGAAGGGCCGCACGGCCGTGGCGCGCATGGAGAAGGCCGCCGACCAGCTGGCCGAGCAACTCTTCGGCGGGCTCTCCCCCGAGGAGCTGGCCGCCGCGACCCGCGCGCTCGCCAGCGTGGCCGAGCACTTCACCGCCTGAGGCGCCGACGGTGCGCCTGCCCCACTGCGGTGCGGTGCGGGTGTTGACTCTCTCCCAGTGGGAGGGTCGAGCCTGGTACCCGTCGGACCGGCGCCACGAGCAGAGCAGGAAGCACATGATCATCGAGAACGTCTCGTTCCCCTCCGGGCAGCACTGCGAGACCACCGCGCTCGGCGCGCTGCTGCGCCACGACGGGATCGAGCTGTCCGAGCCGATGCTGTTCGGCCTCGGCGAGGGGCTCGGCTTCGTCTACTGGGACGCGAAGAACATGGACTTCCCGTTCCTCGGCGGGCGCGTGAAGCCGACCCTGATCACCAGGACGGTTGCCGAGCGGCTCGGTCTCCAGCTGCACGTCCAGGAGACCGGCTCCACCCGCAAGGCCTGGCAGAACGTCACCGACGCCCTCGATTCCGGACGCCCCGTGGGACTCCAGCTGGACTGCTACCACCTGGAGTACTTCACCTCGAAGGTGCACTTCGGCGGCCACTTCGTCGCGATGTACGGCTACGACGACGCCCGCGCGCACCTGATCGACACCGCTCAGCAGGGCGGCGCCGTGACGACATCGCTCGCGAGCCTGGAACGCGCCCGTGGCGAGCGCGGTCCGATGACCGCGCGGAACCTCTCCTTCACCGTGACCGCCTCCGAGCGTCGACCCGCACTGGGCGAGGCGATCCGGAAGTCCGTGCGCGCCAATGCCCACGCGTTCCTCAACCCGCCCATCGCCAACCTCGGCCACAGGGGTATCGGCAAGGCCGCGCGCCAGGTGCTCGGCTGGCTCGACCGCGCCGCTTCGCCTGCGCGCGATCTGCCTCTGGCCGCGACGCTGATGGAACGCGGCGGGACCGGAGGGGCGCTGTTCCGCGCCCTGTACCGCGACTTCCTCGCCGAGAGCACGTCGCTCGTGGACGACGAGAACCTCCGTGCCGGGCACCAGCTCTACGCCGAGATCGCTCCGCTGTGGACGGAGGTTTCCGAGCACATCGCCGCGGCCGGTGCTCGCAGTGACGCATCCGCTCTGCGGCGCGCATCGGAGATCCTCACCGACCTCGCTTCTCGGGAGCGCCGCGCCATGCAGGTCCTGAGCACCGTCCGCGCCGCATGAGCGGTCCGGGGGTCAAGCGCCGACGGTGAGGACTGCGAGCCAGAGGCCGAGGACGGAGAGGGCGATCGACAGGGGGACGGTGAGCAGGCCGAGCCGGGTGAACTCGCCGAGGTCGGGCTGGATGTCGTGCTGGTGCACGATCCGCCGCCACAGCAGGGTGGCCAGCGAGCCGACGTAGGTGAGGTTGGGGCCGAGGTTCACGCCGATCAGCACGGCCAGCACCACCGGCGTCCCGGCGACGGCGGCCAGGGGCAGCAGCACGAGCACGGCGGGCAGGTTGTTGATCAGGTTCGCCACGACGGCGGCGATGCTGGCCGCGAGCAGCAGGGCGAGCAGCGAGGAACCGGT
Organism: Allokutzneria oryzae; assembly: GCF_042429765.1. Taxonomy (NCBI): domain Bacteria; kingdom Bacillati; phylum Actinomycetota; class Actinomycetes; order Pseudonocardiales; family Pseudonocardiaceae; genus Allokutzneria; species Allokutzneria oryzae. Next base: position 24,792 of record NZ_JBHLZU010000008.1, read on the forward strand.
GGGCATGAGATGGCCGAGTGCGGTGGCGAGGCCGTTGTCCACCACGGCTCGGACCACGACGGCCAACGCCAGCACGAAGGCCAGGAAGGGCACGTTCGCCGCGCGCACGATGGCGAACGCGGTGGTGCGCCGACGCCGCAGCGCCCGGAAGGCCAGCGTGAGCGCTCCGGCCGAAGCGGCCCACCCGGGGCTGAGCCCGACCAGGGAGGTGACCGCGAAGCCCGCCAGGGTCAGCCCGAGCACGACGAGTGCGAACATCGGCGTCGGCACGGGCGGCGCGGGCTCCCCGGTGCGGGGCGGAGCGCTCAGGTCGGCGGAGAAGAAGCGGCGGAACACGAGGTACTCGGTAGCGACCGCGATCACCGAAGGCAGTGCCATCAGAGCGGTGAAGTGCAGAAAAGAGATGCCGGTGGCCGCGACGGCGAGCAGATTGGTCAGATTGGACACGGGCAGCAGCAGCGAAGCCGAGTTCGCCAGGTGCGCGCAGGCGTAGACGTGCGGCTTCGACCGGATCCCGAGCCGGGCGGCGGTCGCGAACACCACGGGCGTCAGCAGCACGACAGTCGCGTCCAGGCTCAGCACCACGGTGATCACCGCCGCGACCGCGAACACCGCCAGCAGCAACCGGCGTGGCTGACCAGCACTGACACGGGCCACCAGCGCTCCGGCGTACTGGAAGAGCCCTTCCTCCTCGCACAGCCGTCCCAGCACCAGCACCGCCGCGAGGAACCCGACGACGGGCGCCAGGCGGGTGACCTCGGACCACGCCTCGGGCACGGGGATCGCACCAACGGCCAGCACGAGCCCGGCAGCGGGGACGGCGACGACCGCCTCCGGCAGACCCCGGGGCCGCATCACCGCGACGATCAACACCACCAGAAGGACAGCAACGGACACGAGCTCAGCGACCCAGCCGGACAGAACGCACCTCCCCACGCGAGCGGAATCCTGGCACACCGCTGGGGGAAGCCGGATACCTACGAGGCTGTGCCGAGCAGCGGCAGGCACGGGGCCAGCCCGTGCACGGTGACCTCGGTCGCGCGGCGGCTCCGCCAGGCCCCGTCGGTGATCCGCAGCCGGTGCTCGACGGCGAGCGCTCCGCGGACGACCTGGCGCGAGGTGCCGACCTCCTCGTAACCGAGCTTGCGCGAGACCGCCAGGGAAGCCGCGTTGTCGACGAACGCGCTGGAGGACGCCTCGGCCGCGACCAATCCCTCGAAGGCAAGATCTACGTGTCGGAGCATCTGACCAGCGTGTGTCGTCGGATGGGGATCTCGATACAGCCAGCCAGGTTGCGGACGGGCCGGGACAAGGGGCCGGTGGAGCGATTTTTCCGCACCCTGCGGGAAAATCTGTTGCAGGCGCTGCCGGGCTGCAAGGGCCCGGACGTCCATTCTCGCGGGTCGACTCCCGAGGCGGACGCGTTCTTCTTCCTCGACGAACTCGAAGCGATCATCCGCGAATGGGTCGCGACGGCCTACCACCACTAGCCACACCGCAGCCTCTCCGCAGGACTCAGATCCCCCGTCACCTTCTTCTTCGTGATTCCCGATGAGGGAGCTGTGGTCACCGAGCCAGCACGACTTCGTCCCAGTCAAAGGCGTGATCCCAGCGGCACCACCGGACTCGGCGGCATCGCCGGACCACCCACACGCCGCGCCGCGGTCAGACGGCTTCCAGGACGAAGAACAGGAAGCTCAGGAAGGCCCCGGAGGGGAACCTCGCCATCTCGTCGGGGAAGAGTTCGCGGGCTTCCGGCGCCGGGGGCGGCTCGCTGATGACGGCCGTGCGGAAGCCGGCCGCGGTGAAGGCGTCGGTCATCGCGTGCAGCGGCCGGTGCCAGAAGGTGAGCACGGCCTTCTGGCCGTTGAAGGTGCACTCGTCGGACCACTTGCTGGTGGCGAAGTAGCTGGCTTCGGGATGGATGATCTTGAAGATGATGGGGTGGTTGACGACCACGATCAGCCGACCACCGGGCTTCACCACCCGCCGCAACTCGGCCAACGGGGCGGTCCAGTCCTCCAGGTAGTGCAGGACCAGGGCCGCGATGACATCGTCGAACGCGCCGTCGGGATACGGCAGCGGTTGGCCGATGTCGGCGACCCGAAGGTCCGTGTCGGCGCCGAGCCGCTGCCGGGCCAGCTCCACCATTTTCGCGCTGCGGTCGAAGCCGGCCACGACGGCGCCCCGGTCGCGCAGCGCCTCGGACACGGCACCGGAGCCGCACCCGGCGTCGAGAATCCGCCGACCCGCCACGTCCCCGGCCAGGTCCACGATCGCGGGCCGCGCGTAGTAGGCGTTGAGGAGGCTGGTGTCGTTCTCGACCGTGTACGCCTCGGCGAAGCTGTCGTAGTCGTTTTCCACGGCCACGTCGGTGGAACTCTTGGGATCGGCAGGCATGTTTCCCATACTGCCGAGCGATCGATCAGGATGCCAGGAGATCATCTCGACCACCAGTCGCCCGCTCGGGCAACGCGGTCCCGTCAGCCCAGGTCGACAGCTACTCCACCCATCAGACAGCGAGCGGGCCGCATTGAGTGTTGTTGATCGGTAACCGGCATCCGCTTCCCAGCTCGAACGCATGTGACTACAGGAGACAGTTGCCACCATGAGTCGTGGCGATCTGGTGTTCTGTTCGTGGATTCCAGCGATAGTTGTCACCAGTTACAGGTCCTATGTGTCACCGGCGCTAGTGCAGACATAGTTGTCAGTTGATCGAGTGATGTTGAGCGAGCATCCTGCGGTGAATGCGAGCGGACTCGGTCAGGTCGGCACACCCTTCCCAAGCCACGGTGTGCCGGGTCGCCGTGGCGACCGATGACGTTCGCCCCGTCATCTCGTCATAGTCAGCGACACCGAACTGGCGATAACCGACGCATGTCTGCTCATCCGGCCGACGGTCAGCGATGCCCGCATCCGCACGATGCTGAGTCCGTCGCCGGCCCTACTCAGCGTCCTGTGCCTCGATCAGGTCGAGGTCGCGGACGCAGAAGCCGAGGTGCTCGAAGGTCTCGTTGAGCACCGTGCCGAGGCACTGCCGCACCAGGCGGCCCCGGGCGTACGGCGGCCACACGTCGTCGTCGGGCACCGGCGCTCGCGCTGCGAGCTGCACAGCGGTGACCTCGTCGAGCCAGGCCTCGAGCTCGGCGGCCTGTGCGTCACGCACGCTCACGATCTCGTCGAGGGACGGATCGAGCGAGAGGTCAAGCCCGTGCGCTCCACGGTAGGGCTCGACGGTCGTCCCGATGCCCATCGGCGTGAACAGCTCCTTCGAGCCCAGGCAGCAGCGGCGGAACCACGAGTCGTGGACGAAGACGAGGTGGCGCATCGTCTGCACCGCCGTCCACTCGTCATTAACGCTGCGGCGCTCGATGCCGGGCGTACGGCGGATGCGCTCGATCGTGGCGGCCCAGCCGGCATGGAGCTGACGCGATGCCTCACGCAGATCGGCAGGGTCCTCGGAGCGGATCAGCACCCGCACCGGATGACGCCGGTCGAGCTCTGCCTCGACGTACTCGGTGACCTCGACACCGTTCACCACGAGGTTGGTGATGAGCCCGTCGATCACGGCATCCTGCATGACGACGCCGATCAGGCGTGCCCCGGTCAGATCGCACTCGCGGAACTCCGCACCGTGCAGATCCTCGTCGACATACCGCGTCATGCTCCGCATACTAGGTCCGAGCACCGACAAGCCGGCCTCCCCGGCTTGATTTGGCCTCTTCCAGGTCCTGACCGAGCGCGAAGAACGCAACAGCGTCGCGATCGCCTCCAACGAATCCTTCTCCGGATGGACCAAGACTGATCACTTCCGCGTCCTCCTCCTGGTGCGTGGTCGAACGAGCAGTGTGGACAGAGCGCCTTGCGTGTCGCACCGCGCACAATCCGCCTCTGCGAAGGGAGAACGAGCATCGGCGGTGGCCGACGGCAGCGCCTGTTGCCGGGCTGCCCGGTCACGGTGGGCATCCGGTTCGCCGACGTCGGGCGACGCCAGGACGTGAACGGCCTGGCCGGGAGATCGAAAACGTCTGCGCACCAACGACTTCCCCACGCGTTACTGTGTCTCGCATGCCTAGGCAGCCCTATCCGCTTGACCGCGTCACGCCTGAGCGCATTGCCGAGACAGCCTTGGCGATCCTGGACAGCGCAGGTCCGGGCGCACTGAGTTTCCGTTCGCTGGCCCAGCATCTCGGTGTTTCGCACATGACGATCTACCGACGGTGCAGCGACCTGGACGGACTGCTGGACCTGTGCGTGGACCACCTCGCCGCCTACCTGCCCGACTCCGTTCCCGGCAGTGACTGGGCGCGGGTGACCGAAACGAGGTTCACCGGGCTCTACATCCTGCTGACCACGCACCCCGGGTTGATGGCGTTGCGAGGCGCTCGGCCGTGGCTGGGTGAACAATTGCTCCGACGACTGGTCGAACCCGCTGTCGGCGACAACATCGCCGTCGGGATGAGCGCGCAGGAGGCGGTCCTGACGTATCGGCGAATGTATCTGCTCACCCTTGGATGTGCGAGTTTCGTCGACCATCGCAATCCGAACACCGTCATCGCCAATGTGCGTACGACGATCACAGGTCTGGACCCGCAGGAGTTTCCTGCCCTGACAGGGAATCTGGAGGCGATCCTGCCGATCATGAGCGACGACGAGATCTACTACGGCGCCCTGCGCCAGCTCATCCGCAGTGCCCGGCCCGAGACCTCCGAACCCCCTGCTGGTTCCCACCATCGACGCGGCTGACGCTGGGGTCGGGGTGAGCACCACCATCAGCTCCAACAAGCCAGGCTCACCGCGCCGGCTGGCAGTCAAGTCAGCATGGTGCTCCCGGCCTGTGTGTGGTGTTCCGTCGCGCCGGTCCGGCCAAGCGTCTTTCCAGGACTCGACCTGAACGCGAAGCGCTCGGCTGGGCCGTCCCAGCCGGGCGCTTCGCCACCTTCCTGGCCGAAAGCAGTCGACCACCGGTGCCGCGCCGTCCCCTGCGATCCGCCGGCGGGCCGGGTTCCGGCGAGGGTTCAGCGCGAGCGGCGGTGGTCGGCGTCGTCGCGCACGGTGCCTTCGGTGTCGATGCGTTCCTTGCGGACTTCACCCGCGACGGTCTCGGTGTCGGTGACCTGTTCCTTCTCCAGGCGGACCCGCTCGACCGGGACGGTCTCGGTGCCGACCACCGGGCGTTCCTCGTGCAGGGTGACCTCGTGCTCGGCCTCGGAGACCTCCGGGCCGGACAGAGGCTGTTCGCGGTTGGCTTCGGTGATCGGTTCGCGCTCGACGCGGACCTCCTCGCGGGTGAGCGGCACGTGGACCTGCTCGGTTTCGGTGACCACGTACTTGCGCAGCCGGGCACGGCCGACTTCGTGCTGCTCGGTGCCCACCCGCAGGTGCTCCTCGGAGCGGGTCATCGCGTCGTCGGTGGCCTGACCGGGGGCGCCGCGACCGGCATTGACGTCGGTGTGGTCACTGCAGTTGAGGCCGTAGTAGCTGTAAAGGCGCTGTTCCTCGTCAGCGTCGAGGTGCCGGCCGTCGGGATCGATGGAGGGGCGTTCTTGACATGGTCCTTGGCGTAGGGGCTGTTCAGGTCGCCACCCTGGGTGCCGCGCAGCCCCTTCACGGGCAGGAACGACTGCTTGAGCCCGAGCAGGCCGGTGGTGACCGAGATCCACTCCAGGCGGCCGGTCCAGTCGTCGAGCCAGACCTGCTCGACGGTGCCGATCTTGTTCCCGGACGGTGGTAGACAGCCGGCCAGCCCAGTCGGTGATGTTGTCCTGGGTTCTGCTGGTCATGGCTGATCTCATTCCTGGCTTCGCTTGTCTTGCGTCGATCCCCCTAACACGTAAAGATCTCTAGCTCGCGAGGACCGGAGTGGCCCAACGCTCAGCTGGCCAGCCCACGCAGTCGTAGAGCTGCAGGAAGGCACCCTCCGCCTGGTTTCCGCCCTGGTTGTCCATGCACCGCCCGGAAGGGATCGACACGAGTGTCCCGTTAGGACGGTGCACCCACGACTGAGTGGGTTTGGCCTGGCAGGCGCCGATGATCATCCCGTTGCCGTTGTCACCACCCGCGACGTCGAGGCAGTTGCTCTGCGCCCAGATCGAGCCGGTGCCGACGTAGGACCACACCTGCGCGTCGCCGCCGTGACAGCTCCACAGCCAGACCACGCCGCTGGTGGGGGTGCCGTTCTTGACATCGGCGCACTTGCCGATCCAGCCGACGATCGAGCCACGCCACAACGTCGGCGCGGTCAGTCGCCAGCTCTGGTTCGCGCCGCTCCCGCAGTTCTGCACGGTGAACTTCGCACCGTTGGCCAGCGACGCTGAGGTCAGGCACAGTCCGGACGCCGGGTTCACCACCGCACCGTCCTGCCGCAGCTCCCACTTCTGGCCGCTGCCCGCGGTGCACGTCGCCAGCGCCACCGCGGTGCCGGCCGCGGTGGCCCCTCCGGTGATGTCCAGGCAGCGGCTGCCGTTGCGCACCGTCGCGTCGCCGGCGAGCGCCCACACCTGGGCCATGGTGCCGTTACAGCTCCACACCGCGACGCTGAGCTTGCGGGAGTCGTTGTCGGCGACGTCGAGGCACTGCCCGGTGGTGGTGGCCAACATGCCGCTGCGTCCGCGGTCCTCGCTGAAACGCCACACCTGATCGGCGCGCGTCCCGCAGTCCTGGATCTGCAAGGCCCCGCCGTCGGCGGAGGACACGGCGGTGAGGCATCGGGTGGAGACGGGGTTGATCAGTGAGCCGTCCGGGCGCTGCACCCACTGCTGCTCCGGCGTCACGTGACAGGCGGCCAGCCCGACAGGGGCGCCCTGTGCGGCGCCGGAGGTGGCCAGGCACTTCCCGGTGTTGCTGATGGTGCCGTCACCGATGGAGGTCCACACCTGGTGCGGGGAGGTGTAGCAGCCCCACATCTGGACCTTGCCCTGGTTCGGGTCACCACCGGGCACGTCCAGGCAGGCGTTGTTCAGCCCGACCAGCGCGCCGGAGCGCACGGGCGTGTTGCGCTTGATCCGGACGTCGCGGAAGTGCACCGGTGCGGAGGCTCCGTGGTTCTGCAAGCCGATGAAGCTGTGCGCGTTGAGCCTCGCGGGGTCGGTCGTGGTGAACTGGTTGACCTTCTGACCGTTGAGCACCACGGTCACCGTGTTCCACGCGACGGTGATCTCGTAGGTGTTCCACTGCCCCACCGGCTTCGCCGCGGCGGCGTCCGGTCCCCGCCCCGGGGTGATCGCACCGGTGGCCGCCGTTCCGGTGGCGCCCGCGGGCCCGATCTGCGCCTCCAGGCCACGGGCGGCGGGAACGGCGGGGTCGGCCCCGGGGTGCGGGAACATCACCAGCACACCGGACTGCGCGGCCTCGGAGGTGGACTTCCAATCCAGCTTGACCGTGTAGTCACCGCCGAAGGTGTGGGCCGCGTACCAGGTGACGTCGTTGCCGGATTGGGTGATCAGTTCGCAGTTCTGCGACACCAGCGGGGTCATTCCGGCGGTCAGCCACGCGTCGAGGCTGGTCTCCGCGCGACCGTCGAAGGCACTGAGGAACCCCTTCTCGCCCTTGCTCGCCGGGCAACTGCCCGTCCCGGTCGGCGCCGGGCGCCCGCCGACGAAATAGCCGGCGACGTCGAGGGCCACCCTCGCCTGACCCCGCTCGTTGCGCACGCCGACCTTGCCGCTGACGCCGAGTGGGACCAGTCCGGTGTTGGCCGCGGTTTCGAGCTTGTTGAGGCCGAAGTCGGTGACCCCGGACCATCCGAGATCGGTGGGGCGCAGGGAGATCTCGGTGCCCTGGGTGTCCTCACCCGCGGTGGTGGTGAGCACGACCGCGGTCGCCGCGCGGCTGACTCCTGCCAGACCGCCGACCTGGAAGTCGGCCGTCTCGCCGTGGCCGATCGCGGTGTTGCGCAACCCGGTGCCCGTGCTGGTGTCGGCGATGCGCACGGCTTCAGGTAGCGCGACGTAGCGCGCCCCGGCGCCAGGAGCGAACCAGCCGAGCACGTCGACGATCACATGGGCGTGGCCCGCCCACGAGTGATTGCTGATGCGGATCTTGCCGTCCTCGGCGATTCCGACGATGGCCAGGTTGGAGCGGCGGTCGGTGGGCAAGCTCGGGCTGACCGTGCCGGTCCCCGTGCGGTTCTGGGTGTAGGCCCCCAGCCAGCTCTCCCCCGTGGCCTCCACCGCGGTGATGTTGACCGCCACCGCGGTGGCGTTCTGGGGAACGTCGGCGACGCCCCGGATCTGCACGGCGCGATCGGTTTGCGCCTTGAGTGCCTGGGTTCCGCTGGCTCCCGTCCACGCGCGGGTGTCCAGGACGCGGCCCGCGGTGGGCCTGGCGAAGTAGGTCGATGCGCCGGTCGCGCTGAAGTAGCCGAGCAGCTCCACTCCGACCCAGGTGTGCCCGGGTCCGCCCCGGAGTCGGATCGCCCGGTCCTTGCCGAGGGTGGCGACGAAGGTCGTGGAGGTGAAGGTCCCACCCTTGCGGACCTGCAACCCGGTGGCCTTGCTGCCCGAGGTCGTGGGGTCGCCGGGGAAGACATCGACCCGGGAGTCGATGTCGGGTCCCACCCCGGGGTCGGTGCGACCGGTGAGGGTGATCGTGACCGCGGAGGTGTCGGCGGGGACGTCGGGCATCGGCACGGTGAAGATCTGGTTCGGTGCGAGCGCGATGTTGCTGGTCCGTTTGGGTTCGGGCAGAGACGTGTAGCCGTGGCCGGTGACCACGGGCACCGTGTCGGGAGTGCCCAGTGCCAGGGTTCCGTTGCCCCACAGGTTGTCCGAGCGCTTCGGGTTGGTGCGGGAGAGCAACGCGGCCTGCAACTGGGAGGCGTCGAGTTGGGGGTTGGCGGACTTCAGCACCGCGGCGGCGCCTGCGACGTGAGCGGCCGCCGCGGAAGTGCCCACGAGCGCGCTGGTGCCGTAGGTGCTGGTGCTGACACCGGTGAATCCGGTGATGTCGGGCTTGGTCCGGCCGTCGACCGTGGGGCCGCGTCCGCTGTAGGGCGCAACAACTCCGGAATGTGGCTGGGTTCCGCCCACCGCCATGGCGTAGGCCGAGGTCGCGGGTTCGGTGATGCTGCCATCGGGGGTGGCGAACTGCAGCGGGTCGCTGGGCCCGTGCACGAAGAGCTCGAAGGGCCGGGTGAAGGGAGCGTTGTTGTTCTTGACGTAGACCCAGTACTGCTTGGCGGCCCCGTCGTCGTTGGTGAAGGTCAGCTCCTCGGTCGGCCGGGCTCCCCCTGCGACGTCGCGCTGGTTGTTCACCGAGGATGCCTTGATGTCCGGGTCGGTGGGACCGGTGGGCTTGTGATTGCCCTTCATCACATAGACGTCGAGGTCGTCGTTGGTCCTGGGCCAGGCGTCCCAGCGCAGACCGACGGTGGCACTGCGGCCTGCGGCGAGGTTGAACCCGTTGTTCTGGGTGGCACCGCTGAACTCCACGTAGCCGTCGCCGTTGGCGTCCACCGCCTTGCCCGCGAAGTGGTTCACCGCCAGGTTGCCCGCGGCGATCGACCAGAGCATGCCCGCCTCGCGGGTGCGCTTGACGACCTCCGCCGGGCTGTTCGGCTCACCCGTGCCGTCACCGCGACCGGAGGTCAGGAAGCCGACCGCGGCGGTGGTGACGTGAACACCTTGCTGTTGCAGCCACTCCGCCGCCGGGGCGAAGTCCAGCGGGCCGTCGATGCACGCGAGGTAGAGATCGGCATCCGGTGCCATGTCGTGCACGACCTCGGCCACGGCGGTTCCGTGGTCCTCGAACTTCGTCGCGTCGCGGCAGTTGGTGTTGTTCACCGCGAGCCGGGTTCCCGTTGCGGGGAGCTCTCCCGCCGACTGGGCGTCACCTAGTCCCTGGAAGCCAACGTCGATGATGCCGATCCTGACGCCCGCGCCCTTCTTGCCGTCGCGGATCCACGCGTCGGCACCCGAGGCGGCGACTCCCTCGGAGGTGATCGCCATCGGGATGGCACGTTCGGGACGTCGCACGTCTCGGACAGCGGGGTCCGCCGCGAGCGCGGCGACGCGGTGCTGCGGCACGGCCGCCTGCACTCGGCCGTCACGACCGCTGGTGACCTCGCCCCCGGCGTCGGTCACCGCCCGGCGTAGCGCCGTGTCCTGGGCGCCGTCGAGGTAGAGCAGCGCGCGTCCCTTGGCATCCCGGGGAGCAGCCTCTCCGGGACGAGCACTGGCTACGGGATGCCCCGTGCCCGGCGGGCCCGCTGCGTGGGCTGGGATGGCCACCACCGCGGCCCCCAGCAGGAAAGCCGTTGTCACAACGGCCATTCGTCGCGTGGTTGTCATCTCATTCCATTCACGGGTTCGGGTCGGCGGGAACGAAGACGGCACGGTCTCCGTGGAGTTGGTCAGCGAAGACCGGGTGGGTGAACTCACCGGTGAGCACGGCGCGGAGGAACCCGGTCGCGGTCCCCGGATAACTTCCCCACGTGGTGAAACTCGCCTCGCAGAACAGCACCGGCCAGCTCGCCGGATCCGCGGAGTTGGTGTGCCAGAACAGGGAGTGCCCGTCGAACCCACCGCCCCAGGGCAGCAATTCCTCGGCTGGGAAGGGCAGATGTGGTTGCTCTGCAAGCAGGTCCCGCATGTCGGAGACCTCGGCGAGAAGGGCCGAGGTGCCGCCGGGAACCACCAGGGGCGAGTACACCTCGAGGAATCCGGCGAACCAGCCTGTGGGGAAGCGGGTCATCAGTGCCTTGAAATCCACGGGCAGCACCACGTCCAGCTCTGCCTCGACCGCGCGCCACGCCGGATCCGCGTCCACGGTACCCGTCCAGCCGACGAGCTCGGCGATCTCGTCAACAACTGGGTCTGCTGCCATTGTTCTTCCCGTTCGGATAGCCGTTGCTGGGATGCGGGTTGTATATCGTCACGTCACAGACGAATCCGCCGTCTCCGACCGCGCGGATGTGCACCGACGCGGGTACCGCGTCATCGCGATTGGTGTAGTTGGCGGTCACGCGGTAGTAGACCTTCTGGCCTTTGTCGACCGCGGCGGCAACCTGGTTCTCGACACCGAGCATGTCCGGGGTGTTGACGTCTTTGTCCAACGGAACGATGTTGTCGCGTTGGTTGCTTCCGTGAAGCTGGTGGCCGATCAGGTGGCTGCGGTGGTGCCGCCCGGCTACGTAACCGAAGGGGGTTTGCGGCTTGGATCGAGCCGCGTCGTTGGTCGTGGCCAAGCACGCCGTGCCTCCAGTGGCACGATAGGCAGACCCGTTCTTGGGAACCCCACGAGGTCGAGGCCCGGAGTAGTTGATGGTCTGCACCGGGTCGTTAAAGGTCTTGTCATTAGCCGCTCCGCCGAAGCAATCGTCTTCGTCGAAGGCGTCGTCGGTGGGAAGATCAACCCCGGTGGGGTCCGCCTGGTCATCTTCGTTGATCTTGATGCTGTCGACGAAGAAGTCGATCGTCAGGTCCCGCAGGAGCGTCGCGGCCGTGGTCGCTGCGACCTCAGTGATCCCGGTGACCACCGTCGACCCCGCCGAAAGCAGCCCCAACGGGCTGAGGGCGTCGATCACCCATTGCGGCGGCGGGGGCGGCTTCGGTGGGTCGAACACCGGCCGAGGTCGAGGACCGGAGGTACCGGGGCCGCCGATCTTGCGGTGGCCGCCGCGAATTTCTTCGCTGTGCCACCTGCGGTCCAGCGCGGCGTTGTCCCGATCACGCCGTCGATCCAGCTCTCTCTTGTAGGCACCGCAAGGGTTTCCGTACTGGTCGTACATCGTCGACCGGCATTCCCCTGACAGGGGCGCGGAATTGCAGAAGAAGTTGACGATGAAGAAGCCCCACACCCCACCGCGGGCCGCGGCTTTGCCGCCCTTGCCCGAACGGCCTCCGGAGCTGTCGCACGGATCGGCGTAGTGGCCCGTGGGGTCGGTGTTGGCCAGGGGATCGGCGTTGCCGTAGGCGTATCGGTTGGCCGCGGCCGAGGGTTTCGGGTCCAGGGTCCAGTCGTCGCGACTGAGGAAACGACCTGTCTCCGGGGAGTACCAGCGAGCGGACATGTTCACCGCGCCGGTCTCGCTGTCGGTCCAGTCCCCCTGGAATCCCAGCGAGGACGCACCCGCCGTGGAGGAGATGACCTTGCCGAAGGGGTCGAAGCCGCGGAGCCCCTCGGTGGAGGCGTTGAGGTAGCGGCCGACGACGTCGCCGTGGGCGTCGGAGTAGCTCATCCGCCCCGACGCGGGGTCGGCGACCGAACGGTCGGCGAAGGCGCTGCCGTCCGGCAGGCGGCTGACGAGCCGGGAGCCGTCGGAGACCACTTCGTTGCTGCGGCCGTCGTAGGTGAACGCGGTGCCGTTGCGGTCGCTGACCCGGTCGAGGCTGTCGTAGCCGTAGTGCCCCAGTCCGTTGACGGTCATCCGGTCGAAAGCGTCGAAGGCGGACTCGCGGACGGTCGTCCCCTGGGTCACCTTGGTGAGCGTGCCGCGCGGGGTGTAGTCGTAGCGCGCGCCTGCTCCCTCGGTGAGCCGGTTGCGCTGGTCGTAGGTGTAGGTCTTGTCACCGGCGGAGACGCGGTTGCCTGCGGCGTCCCAGCCGTAGGCCGTCGCCGTTCCGGTGCGGTCGGTCCAGGAGGACAGACGCGCGGCTCCGTCGTAGCCGTAGGTGTTGGTCGCCGTGCCGGTGGAGTTGATCGCCTTCTTGGTGGTGATCTTGTCGTCGTTGTCGTAGCCGTACTCGGTGCCGAGCAGGACCTGGGGTGGGGCGCCGACGCTGATCACGCGCTCGACCCGGTCGGAGGCCAGGCGGCCCAGCAGGTCGTAGCTGGTGTAGCGGCCGATCCGCCCGCCGGCTGAACGGTCGATCACCGAGGCTCGCCGCCCCGCGCTGTCGTAGCCGAGGTCGACCGTGCGGCCGGTCACCGGGTCGGTGACCGAGGTCAGGCGCGCCGCGGAGTCGTAGCCGAAGCTGGCCGCCCCCGAGGCGTCGGTGCGGGAGGCCATGGTGCTGTCGGCGTTGTAGGTGTAGGTGCTCGCCCCTCCCGCGCCACGTGACTCCAGCAGGTTGCCGCGGTCGTCGTAGCGGAAGGTGCTCTCGCCGGTGGGGCCGCTGGCGCGGACGACGCGGTCGGCCTGGTCGTAGCCCAGGATCCGGTCAGCGGTCGGGGTCTGCGCTCCGCTGCCGCGTTCCAGGACCAGCCGGTCACGCGCGTCGTACTCGCGAGTGGTGAGCACTCCGCCCGGTTTGGCGACCCGCACCGCACGGCCCGCGGCGTCGTAGCTGGTCGTCCAGGTGCGATCGGCGAGGGCGGGAGTGGCCGCGGTCGCGGGTTCGACCACGGACTCCGGCTGCCCCCACGGGGTGTAGGTGTAGTCGGTGGCGTTGCCGTTGCCGTCCACGAAACGGCTGCGGTTGCCGAGCCGGTCGTAGCCCAGGGCGGTGGTGATCGTCCGGTTGGCTTCGACGTGCTCGACCTGGTGGGTGAGCCGGTTCAGTTCGTCATAGCCGTAGGTACTGGTACGACCCTCTGCGGTGGTGTGTCTGGTGAGGTTGCCGTTCCCGTCGTACTCGCTGGAGGTCGACCGGCGCTGCACTCCCTCGGTCAGGTGGGCCATGCGCACGGGTTGGCCGATGAGGTTGTAGCTCACCTGGGTGCTCAGACCGGCGGGGTCGGTGCCTCCGGCATCGCGTCCGGCGTTGTCGTGGGTGAAGCTCCGGGTCCGGCCGGTGGGGTCGGTCTCGGTGAGCTTCTCCCCCGCCGCGTTGTAGGTGAAGACGGTGGTGAATCCCTGCGGTGTGCGGGTGGAAAGCATGTTGCCCGCGTCGTCGTAGGTGTGAGTTGTCGTGTAGTAGACCGTGGTTCCCGAGGAGCGGTCGGCGCGGGTGGAGGTGAGGCGGTTGCCGAGTTGGTCGTAGGTGTGGCGAGTGCTCGCTCCGCTGGCGTCGGTCTCCACGAGCAGTTCGCCGAGCTTGTCGTAAGCGGCGGTAACCACAGCCGGGAAGTCGCCGACTGGTGGCAGCGAGGTGGTCAGCAGCCGGTTGTAGGGGTCGTAGGTCCGCACGGTGCTTCGGCCGAGCGCGTCGATGACCTTGATCGGGTTGCCTGCGTGGTCGTACTCGGTGCGCGTGGTCGGCGTAATCGGGTTTCCGCCGGGTGGGGTGTAAGGGGGCAGCGTGCCTGCCACAGCTCTGCCCAAGACGTCCCACTCGGTGATGGTGACTCCGCCTGCGCCGTCGCGGGAGTGAGTGATCTCCCCGAAAGTGTTGCGTCCGACCGTCTCCACGCGCTTGAAGTCCTTTGTGGATACTCCAGCGGCCCAGACTTCGGTCGGTGGGTCGATGGTGTGGACCAGTTCACCGTTGGCGTCGTAGTCGAAGGTGGTGGTGATGCCCCTGCGATCGGTGGAAGAACGCACCAGACCACGCTCGTCACGGACGTTGGTCGCCGACGTCACGGTGTTCGCATCGAGCTGCGAATCGCGGCGCGTCAGCAGGTTCTGCGCGTCGTAGGCGTAGGTGGAGCTCTCCACCCGGTTGGGATCCGCCGCGCCGCGGTGCTCGGTGCGCACGGGGTTTCCGTCGGCGTCACGCAGGAAGGTCGTACTGCGCTTGAGCCCGTCGGGATCGAAGACGCTGGCGAGCACGAGCCCCGCGGGATCGTAGGTCTGTACCGCTTTGACGCCGCCTGCGGTGACTTCCTCGGTCAGGTGACCGGCCGGGTCGTAGCCGCGGCGTTCCAACTCGACCGTGCGGGTGGTCCCGTCGAGGTTCTCCACCCGTTTGCTCACGGTGGCCAGAAGATTGTCGCCGTAGTAGGTGTAGGTGGTGGTTCGACCCATCGCGTCCGTGGTCGACGACAAGCGCCCACCGGGGTCGTAGGCGTTGACCTCCAGCACCATCGAGGTCGCGGCGGGGTTCTCCGGGTTGACTCCCCTTCCGGAGGCACTGCGGGCGAGGACACGGCCGAACTCGTCGATCTGCTCGGTCCACGCGGTGCCGCGGACGTCGGTGATGGTTCTGCTCAGCGCGTTGTCCCGGTAGGCGGTGCTTTCCTTCCCCCCGTCGGCGAAGGTCGTGGTGGCCAGCCGGTCGCTGCTGTCGTAGGTGTAACTCGTAGTCCTGGGCACGTCCCCGCCCTGTGCCCGTGGCGTCGCGTCAGCGCTGGTGGTCTCGACCAGTTTTCCGTTGGCGTCGAAGCGGTTGGTGGTGACCTTGGTGTGAGTCACTCCGGTGACGGGATTGACCACCGGCGGCTCGGTCACCTTCGTCACCTGGGACCGCGAGTTGTACTCGTATGTCGTGGTCCCCAGGGGCGCGTCACCGGCGTTGGCCTCGGTGACGGTGCGCTGACGGCCTACCAGGTCATAGGTGTACTTCGTGCGCAAGCCACTGGGAGAGATCAGGACCGCGAGGTCGCCGTTGGCCCGGTACTGGCGTGTGGTGACCTGTCCTCGTTTGCCGGTGCTGCGGATCAGTAGCCCGGCGGGCACTTTGCCGCCATCGACGGCGTCCTCCGAACCGGTGGAGAACGTGCTGGTCTCCTGCGGCGCGACAGTGACGCCTTCGGGTTTGGGCAGGGTCAGCGTGCTGGGGCGTCCGAGGCTGTCGTAGCCGTAGGTGGTGCGGAACCGGGTGTCCTCTGGGCCTTCCGAGCGTGCGTCGGAGGAGGTGGCGAGCTTGTCGCGGCGTGGGTCCAGCGGGTCGGTGGAGCTGAGGTAGGTGAAGTACTGGGTGTTACACGATTCCGTGGCACGGCAGGTTTTCCGACTCAGGACGTTGCCGCGCGCATCGGTGGTCTGCTCGGTTCTGTTGCCGTTCTCGTCCACTGTCGCCGCGAGGAAACCAGCGGTGTTGTACTCGAACTTCTTCGTCGCGCCGCGGTGGGAGCTGGACAGTGGTCGGCCGCCGTTGTCGGCATCGGCGGTGTAGGTCCAGTCCCCGTGACTGCTCGGCCCGCGCAGCACCGAGGTCACCGTCGAGTCGAGGACCTGGGGCTGGTCGAGCTTCCAGGTCAGCCCCTGCTGGTCGAGCAACGTGGCGACCCGGTCGCTGCCGGCGTCGTAGGTCAGGCTCGCCGCCCGCTTGCCGTCCTGGGGAAGGGCGATGCCGGAGAGCTTGTCCACTGTCGTGCCCGCGGCGTGGTGGCGGGCGACGGCAAGCGGCCCGAGGGTGTGGGTGTAGAGGGCGACCTCGTCGAGCGTGCCACCGAAGTGGAACGCCTCCCCGTTGGTGCTGGGCCAGTCCTTGCCAGAACCCGCTCCGAGGGTGAGCCTGGTCTGGTTCCGGTGGTCGATCAGGCCGGGCAGCCTGCCGACGGCTTTCCCGTCCAGGTAGAGGGTCTGGGTGTTGATGGCGCCGGAGAGCACGGCGTGGTGCCACTTGTCGTCGTTGACCGGTGTGCTGCTGACGATCTGCCGGGCGGCGCCGGAGTCGCGCAGCGAGAACCCGCCGTGCAGCAACCCGTCCACCCCCACGTAGAGCAGCGGGGTGGAGAACGTCGCCGGCTCCGGGAAGGGCTTGTCGGCGTAGCTGATCAGCGTGCCGTTGGAGGTGGTCCGGAACCACAGCTCCACGGCCAGGGAGAGGTTCTTGCTCGCCAGCTTCTCCGGCAGTGCCACGCGGCTGCCGCTGCCGTCGAAGACCACGGCCTTGTCGGTGCTGCCGCCCAACGCGCCCTCGACGCCGAAGATCACGCCGTGCTGGTTGGCCACGTCGGCCCCTGGCCGCCGGGAGACGGCACTGGCCAGGGTCGAACCACTGCTGTCGCCGAGGCGCCAGTACGCGCGGGGGTTGTTGTCCACCACCGTGCTGCGGTAGAGCGAACCCGGGGTGTGGGTGTAGTTCGTGCAGTTCTCGCCGGCGGCGGGCGCGCAGGCCCGGACCAGCCGCCCGCCCTCGTAGCTGTAGGTCCACACCGGTGACACGCCACCGGCGACCGGCGCGGGTGCCTGAACGCGGGTCACCCGATTGCCGTCCCAGGTCAGACCCAGAACTCGCTTGCTGGTCTCGCTGGTGATGGTGGCGATGCGGTCGTTGGCCCCGTACTCCAGCGTCTCGCGCAGCCCGGCGGAGTCGATGATCTCGGCCAAACGTCCCAGAGCGTCGAAGACCCACCGCCCGGCGGCGGCGTCGCGCAGTGTGTAGTGCCCGGAGACCGTGCTGTACACCAGGTCCGCGTTCTGCCCGGTCGGTGGGGCGAAACTGCCGTCGGGGTTCTTGCCGAAGCGCGCCTGGCGGCCGGTGGGGAAGGTGATCACGACGTTGCCCGAGCCGTCGTTGTCGGGGTCGAGCCGCATGTCCAGCCGCGAGGACCAGCCCCGCCCGAAGGCCGTGTCGTCGCGGGGATCGAGGCTGTTGTAGGTGCGCGTGATGGTCAGGTCCGGCCCCGGCGTGGTCACCGAGGCGTCGGTGGCCACCGTGGAGTAGTTGCCGATCTGGGGATCCAGTCCCGTGCCGTTGCGGCCCTCGGGGTTGCCCGCCAGGTGCGAGGTGATCTCCGGCTGGTGCACGCGGGTGGAGAGCACCAGCGGCCCGATCCAGCTCGGGCTCGGTGTGATGGTGTCGTGCACCTTCACACCCCAGAAGTAGGTCCGGCTCCAGGACAGCGGCGCCGGGGTCCAGGTCTGGCCGCCCCAGTCGGACTCCTGGCAGTCCTTGGACAGTTCCTGGTCCGTACAGATCCGGAAGCGGTAGGTGAAGCCCTTGGCGGGCCAGTTGTCGTCGTCCTTCGGTTCGGCGTAGAGGGTCGGGGTGCGGGTCTCCACCGTCGCGCCGGTACCGGGTTCCTGGTAGTCGCTGCCGGGCGGGGTGTTCTGGACGGTCAGCTCCATCGTCCCGTACGGCACCTCGTGGGCATCGAGGAAACTGCGGCCGTCGGGGCCCCACATGCTCATCTTGACCGTGTAGACATCCGGTGTGAGCGGGGCGACGGGCACGTCGAAGGTCGTGGTGCTCATGGGCGCGACGGATGCGGACGGCGCCCAGTCGTGGACGGTGCGCACGTGTTCGCCGTTGCTCTTGCGGGTGATGACGTAGCCGAAGCGGAAGCCTCCGCCCGCGGCCCAGGTCGACGTTCCGAGGTTGGTGACCTTGGCCACCAGTCGTCCTTCCCGGGTGGCCGAGGGCAGCGTCGCGGATTCCACCTCGAAGGAGGCGCCCTCCGGGGAGTAGCGCACGTCGAGGTAGGGCGCGTTGGGGGTGTTCGCCGAGGCGAAGCGCATCCCGTTGCGGTCGGCCTCGTTGGAGGCGCGCAGGCTCAACCCGTGCGGCACACCGGCACCGTGGGTCCAGCGGGTCATGACCCCGGCGTTGAGCGGGATGCCCTCCCAGGCCGCACCGGAGCACCCGGGGGCCCCGTGTGCGAAAGCCTTGCTGCCCAAAGCCTGCCCGACGCCCGCTCCGGGCCAACTCATCGACGAGCCCCAGGGCTGGGTCACCTCGAAGACGGTGACCGAACGCGGGCTGCAGGTGGTGGTGTAGATGTTGTCCACCACCAGCGAGGCGCCGACGATGTACTGGTTGCGCAGGGACTGCAACGCCGAGCTCAGGCGCAGGTAGGAGCGGGACAGCTTCCCGTTGACGTAGCCGGTGGCCAGCTCGATGTCGTTCTGGTTGCCTGAATTCCCCTGCGCCACATAGGTGTCGTCGACGTCGGCCTTGTACCGGCCCACCGACGGGTCGACTGTGACGGGGAAGACCCGGGCGGGATCAGTGAGCCACCCCCGGTCCACGACCACTCGCAGGGTCCAACTCCCCCCGCCCGCCGGCTCGAGCTCGTAGCGCACGGCGGTGGAGCGCACCGGCTGGGGCGCGGAGTCGTCCATGAACCCCGGTGGGATGACGGCGACGATCTCGGCCCCGGAGACCAGCTCGACCGCACCCGAGACCGCCAGGCGCGGCGTGATCCCGTTGGGGCGCAGGGAGAAAGCGTAGGTGTTCGGAGCGGCGGCGGAGGCCAGGACCAAGTCCTCCTTGACCCCGGAGCGGGTGGCCGACAGGCGCAGGTCGACATCCTTGAACACCTCGCGGTAGGTGAGGTGATCCCGCTCCGGGATTCCGGTGCTGCGGTTCGCCCCCGCCAGCCCGTAGGACAAGGAGCGGCCCGGCCCGAAGTTCATCCGAACCAGCTCGTCGGCCGGGGCAGCGGGCGCGAAACTGACCTCAACCGGTGAGGTCCTCGGCAGTAGTCGTCCGTCAGCCGAGTTCACCAGGTTCAGGTCAACGAGGTTCCGCCCACCTCCAGGAGCGTCCACACTGGACTGCCCTGAGTGGACGCGCAGAGTCCTGGTCCCGTCGGGGTTGTCGAAGGTCTGTGTGGTGGCCGTGCGGTCGGCGACGCGTTCGCGAGCGGCGGTGTCGATCGCGGGCACGTCGCCGCTGGGGTGCAGAGCGGGCTTGACCCGTTGCTGCGCCACGGAGGTACCGCGAACCTCGGGCAGCGCGGGCTCGCGGTCGGCGACAGCGCCCGCCGGACGCGGCGAGCTCCGCTTCTCCAACGCGAGCGCCGCGCTGGTCGACCCCGAACTCGCCCGGTGCCCGCCGAGGGTCGCCGACCCACTGCGCTGCACGGGGGCCTCGGTGGCAGCGCCCCACGGCAGCGTGGTGCTCGCACCGGTGAGGACATCGACCGCGGACGCCGGGACCAGGCCCACCACCAGGGTCAGCGCCAGGCCCGCCGCCACCGTCCGCAGGACAGAGTGGTGCCCTCGAACAGATCTCACTTCAGCTCCCCCAAGCCAGGCTCTCG
Organism: Allokutzneria oryzae; assembly: GCF_042429765.1. NCBI lineage: Bacteria > Bacillati > Actinomycetota > Actinomycetes > Pseudonocardiales > Pseudonocardiaceae > Allokutzneria > Allokutzneria oryzae. The sequence continues at coordinate 44,484 of NZ_JBHLZU010000008.1, forward strand.
GCCGCCACATGACCGAAGATCGTCGGACCACGCGCTGGATAGCGACGCTGGATGGCCGCTTTCGGAGAACTGGCACAGCTCAGCTGGTGCAGTTCTCCGTTGCTCGAGGTTCCCCCTGGCCGACCCAAGCGTTCTTCAATGCCGTTGTGCAGGCGTTGTGGGACCGTTGAATCCACACAGGTGGTCACCGAGTTACGAGACGTCCCTCAGCTTGAGTTCTCGCCCGCTCGGCCGGGTCGAGGGTGAGCCGATCTGGTTGTCTTGCGGTTACGGGGTTGCCCCTGTTCTCGCTGGTCACGGCATGCACGTCTTGACGAGGCGAAGGCCCGTGGCTGGACCGTCCAGCAGGACGTCCCGGACCAGGCCGGGACGGTTGCGGCGCAACAACACCTCGGGTGAACGTCCGATTTCCGGGGGTGATCGCGGCCGCTCTGACGGTGGGCACCCGTCAGTCGGGTGGCTCGACCGCCCATCGGGTCGAGGTCTCGTCCGCGGGGAGACCGAGCTGCTCGGCGAACACGCGGGCGCGGGCGTGGTGGCTCGCGGCCCGGTCGTGCTCGCCGAGCTGGTCGTGGATGGTGCCGAGGCAGTGATGGGTGCGGGCCTGGTGCAACTGCTCGCCGATCTCTGAGGCGAGGGCGAGCGACCGCCGGTGGTGTTCGGCGGCGGCGGTCAACTCACCGAGCGCTTGGAGAGCGAAGCCGAGGCAGAACAGGTTGGAGACGGTGGTGTAAGGATCACCCGCCGCGCGGGACAGGTCGAGGGACTCCGCGAGCCGTTGCCTGCCGTCCTCGGCCCGGCCCAGGCGCACCAGGGCGAGGCCGACGCCGTTCAGCGCCTGCCACTCCAGGGACCCGATGCCACCCGCCGCCCGGGCGATCTCACATGCGGCCCAGTGGTGGTCGAGCGCGCGGGCGTAGTCCTCCACCCAGTGACTGACGTACCCGGCGCCGAGGTGGGCGTAGCCCTGCGTGTAGGCGTCGTCGAGGTCGCGGCCGATCGTCAACGCCTCCTCGTGCTCGGCGCGCGCCTGCTCAAAGTCGCTGAGCCGCCAGTGGGCCAGGCCGAGGCCGTTGAGCGCCTCCGCCTCGGCAAGCCGGTCGCCTGCGGCCTTGGCGTGGCCGAGCGCCCGCTCGTAGTGGGTGATGGCTTGAGCGGTGTGGCCCAGTCGCCAGTGGGTCAGGCCGAGGCAGAACGACGCCTCTGCGGCCAGGTCCGGGTCGCCGATGTCCAGGATGAACCGCGCGAGGTCGAGTGCGGCGTCGTAGTGCCCGAAGGCATCCAGCATCCGCGGCACCCGTCCGGCCAGCGCGGGCAGGCGGGACAGCCAGCCCTGGTCGGCCGCGAATGTGGTCGCGGCGACGAGATTGCCCACCTCAGGCAGCAGCGCCGGGGACGCGAAGTGCTCGACAAGGTCCTGGTAGTGCGTGAGCAGCCTGCGCAATGCGTCATCAGCCGCGCCCGCGTGCTCGGCCGCGTACAACCGGACCAGGTCGTGCATGCGGTAGCGGCCCGGGGTCTGCTCCTGGACCAAGTGCAACGCGGCCAGTTCGCGGAGCAGCGCGCGGGCCGAGGACTCGGCTACGTCGGCGAGGACCGCGGCGGCGGGCAGGCCCAGGTCCGGGCCAGGAGCCAGCGCGAGCAGCCCCGCCAGAGTCACCGCGTCCGGGGACAGGGCCCGGTAGGTGGTGGCGAAGACGGCACGGAGGTTGGCGGTCAGCTCTCCGGAGTCCAGCGTGTCCAGGCGGGTGCCGCCCTCGCGGAGTTCCTCGGCCAGCGCGGACAGCGGGAAGCCAGGGTGGGTCGCGGCGCGCGCGGCCACGATGCCCAGTGCCAGCGGCAGCCGGGCGCAGCGGTCCAGCAGGTCAGCGACAGCCTGCGGTTCAGCGGCCACCCGGTCCGCACCCAGGAAGCGCACGAGCAGGTCCTTCGCGTCCGGCTCGGTCAGGACGTCCATGGGCAGCGGGTGCACGCCGTGGGTAGCCAGCAGGCCGTCCAGCCGGTGGCGGCTGGTGATGACCACCGTGCACATCGAACTACCCGGTAGCAGGGGCAGCACCTGCTCGGAGTCGCGGGCGTTGTCCAGCACGATGAGCAGCCGCCGCCCGGCGACCAGGCTGCGGTACAGCGCGGCCTGCGCGTGCTCATCGACGGGCACTGCGGTCGCAGGGACGCCGAGCGCGTCCAAGAACCCGCGCAGCGCGATGGCCGGGGCCATCGGCGGTGCGGCGGGGTCGAAGCCGTGCAGGTCCACGTGCAGCTGACCATCCGGGAAAGCGGCCAGGTTCGCGTGCGCCCAGTGCAGGACAAGCGCTGTCTTGCCGACGCCGCCCATTCCGCCGACCGCGGACACCGTCGCCGCGTTGCCCCTGGCCAGCACGCCGCTGAGTCGGGCCAGCTCGGTCGCTCGGCCAGTGAACAGCCTGGGCGGCGCGGGAAGCTGCGCGGGCGCGGTGCGCGCGGCCGGGGTGAGCTCCGGGGCGGCGATGAGGATGCGCTGGTACAGCTCACGCAGCCGAGGGCTGGGGTCGACACCCAGTTCCTCGGCCAGGCTCGTGCGCAGCCCGGCGTAGTGGGTGAGCGCATCGGCCTGCCTGCCGAGGCGGTACTGGGCCAGCATGAGCTGCCCGGCGCGGCGTTCGTCCAGCGGTGCGGCGGCGGCCGCGGTCACCAGTTCCGGCAGCAGCTCGTTGTGCCGGCCCCGGTCCAGCAGCAGGTCGACGCGGTCCAGTTCGACGCAACGCCGTTCCTGGACGAGCAGAGCGCGCAGGCCGTCGAGGCCGGGTGCGGTCAGACCGGCGAAAGGCTCATCGCCGCGCCACAGCGCGAGGGCCTGTTCCAGCAGTGGCAGCGGGTCCTCCGCGGAGCGCGCGGCGGCCACGAGCGTGCGAAACGCATGCAGGTCCACGGTGCGTGCGGGCGCGGTGAGCCGGTAGCCAGCACCGGCACGGGTGATGGTGACCCCGGCCGGGGCGAGCGCGGCGCGCAGGCGGGAGAGGTAACTGCGCAGGGTCACGCGGGCGGTGTCCGGCAGGTTCTCGCCCCACACGCCGTCCAACAGCGCGGGCACTGGAACCACCCGGTTGACCTCGACGAGCAGCAGTGCCAGGACGCAGCGTTGCCGCGCGTGCCCGAGCGACAGGCCAGCTCCACGAAACACTGCCTCGACCTCACCGAACAGGCGGAACTCCACCAGGCTCACCCGCACCTCCCGCGGGTAGCTTTCCGGCTCGTGCCCGATGAGTACAGCGCCGCATGGTTCTGCGCCCGCCGGGAAGAGGACCTCACCACTTCCTGAAGGATGTTGCAGAAGCGTGTGGTTGCCCAGCCCGAACCGCCGACGCCCAGTACCGCACCGGACCGCACGTTCCCGAAGAACCCGCGGTACCTGACCTCCCCGACCACTACCGAGTCGACCCACTGCGCACCCCGCACCTGATCCCGAGGCGGCTCCGCCGCGAACGGATGCATCGCGCGCTCCAACGGCGCAAGACGAGCGCTGATCTCGCGGCGGGCAGCGTCGCTGAATCCGGTCCCGACATCGCCGATGTAGACAAGGTCGCCAGTGGACGGGTCGTGGGCGCCCGGCAGCAGTCCGCCGAGCACCCCACCGAATCGGCTGTTTCCCGCGATAGCTGCCCGTGGCACGCGGCCAGGGCAAAGTGGCGCGCTTGCCACAGTTCCCCGACTCTTCAGTCCACCGTAGACAGTCATGGTGGTCATGAAGGGGGGGTCAGTCACCCCCAGGTACATGAATGCGAGTTCATTTGCCCCTGAAGCGTATTGACAAGAATCTCCTTGCACCTGACCGTACCGGGGCAAGTCATGAATGCCGATCAGGAAGGTCCAAACGTGAAGCTCGCCCCCGCTCTCGCTGCAGCAACCTTGGCCGTCGCGACTTTCGCACTTCCAGCCGCCGCGAGCCCGCACGATTCGAGCGAGGCCGCGAAGTGTGGTTACTTCACGAAGAATATTGGCGCCTACTACGACCACTGCACGTCCGACGGGTCCAGTGTCGTGATCGTGGTGCAGAAGAAGTCTTCAGATGAAGAAAGGTGCGTCAAACCCGGCGTGACGTACCTCGGCTCGATTTATCAAATCCGCGGCGCCTACTACAACGGAAAGCTCTGCTGATCTCAACCACGAGCGAGGTCAGCTCTTTTCCAAGAAATCGCCGTGCTCGGCGCGGATGAGGTCGGGCGGCCATCCCGGCTAGCCCGGGGTGGTCAGCAGATTCCGGATCGGCTACGTCCACGTCTCTTCCTCAGCGACAGGGAGCACGGCCACCGAACGCGAAGACGCCTCGTCGCGTTTGCCTTCAGGTCCTCGTGGTCACGAAAAAGCCCAGGCCCGTTCGGAACGGGCCTGGGCTTGATGCCGGGCGCAGCCGTTCAGGCCCTGTCGAGGACCGCCAGCGGAGACCACGCGCCGCCTTCCTCGCGAATCCGGAAGCTGCGAATCTGGTTGTGCTCTCCCCACAGCGTGCGCTGAGCGCACCCGTTCAGGGCAGAATCGGAGAGATCGATGCGAGCGCCGCCGTACGTGTAGAACTCGGCGTAAACAGAATTTCCGTCCAGCTCCTCGTCGCACAGGCTGATATCCGATTTGTAATTTCCTGAAGGACGAAAATTCCCGGCGCCAGCGACGTCCCAGCCGTCGTAGATCCTGTCGTCGGTCCTGGCCGTCGCCGGAAGTGCGCTCAAGAACATCGTGGACAGGGTGAGGAGTGCAACGGTGCCGACCTTGCCTCGCGTGCTGCGCATGACGACCTTTCATAATCGAAGAAGTTGATGGTGCTCGCGTGAAGGTAGGAAGGCGCGTCGCGCTGGTCCAACGGTTTCATCCTGTGCGCAAACGCGAGGGGTCCACCTGGTCCACGGCGCGAACGAGCCCTGGCCCGTGTGCGAGCGAGCCGGGGCTCGTTCCTCGGCGTCGCTCTGCCGATCGCCCTCTCGAGGTACGCCGCGAAGAGTTGGACACACCGATGCCGCGACATCGCCAGCACCGGCAACGGGCTCCGAGGGCACGGCACAGCGAACATCCACGCTTCAAGGACCGACGAACAACGTTGCCACAGCGGCATGTTCTGCCCCAGATGCCACACTGCTGTTCCAGAGTCGTCGCCGAGCGCGGCCGAACTCCGCTACTGACGGAAAGGAGCTGACTGACGAGCATCAGCGCGGTCGCCGTCGTAAACCTCTGGCGCCGGTCCGTCGGAGACGATGCCCGCGAGCCGGTGCACCATCTCATCAGCGCTCGGCCGGGCTAGTCACCGGCTTTCAGGCCAGGTTATGCAGCGCAACGAAACACAGGCCGCGCCGACGGCGGAGATCATCCACGAACCGGAAATCCGCGGGGTAAGGGAGTGTCCGAGAGCGAGTTGCACGCCCTGTCCGACCGCAACGGCCTGCCGTTGGTCAACGGGGTCTCCGCAGCCAACCTCAACGACCACCTCGCGGCCGAATCCATGGTCACCGCGATCCCGCAGGTCCGTTCCCGCCGCGGGCCGCGACGGCGTAAACCCGCCAAGCTGCACGCCGACAAGGCATACGACGTTCGGGATCTGCGTTCCTGGCTACGCGAGCGGGGTATCGCGGTGGGCATCGCCCGCAAAGGCATCGACTCCTCCGACGAACTCGGACGACACCGCTGGGCCATCGAGCGCACCCTCACCTGGCTCACCGGCTACCGCCGCCTGCCCCTGCACTACGACCGCACAGCCCTGCACTACCTCGGATTCGCCACCCTCGCACCGGCTCTGACCTGCTTCAAGAAATTCCCAAATCCTCTATGCACTAGATTCTCCGCATCTACCGCGAAAGTGCTGCCGTCACATCTTCGATCGACGCCCCTTTCAACAGTTTGAGCATGGGTATGTCAACTCCGTACTCGTTCTTGACGCGGGTCCGGATTTCAGCGGCCATGAGCGAGTCCATCCCCAGCTTGTTGAGGGGGCGACGGTGGTCGAGGCTTTCGGGTGAAAGTCGCAGCACGGCAGCGACGAGCTGGCCGACGCGATCGCAGCCCTCCGATGCTGTGATGACTTGGGAATGTTCCCCTGCTGTGAGTGGCGTCTGCTCGAGAGTCGGTGTCATGCGTGCGCGTGGGATGTACACGTCCTGCTTGACGGACGGTGCCAGTTCGGCGAGCAGGCTGCGGGTGGATTGGTCGGGATAGGTGTTGGCGTAGGTGGGCCAGTCGGCCGGGGTCGCGACGATATGACCTGTGACGCCTCGATCGAGCAGTTGCCCGAGCACGGCCGCGCCGCGTGCTGGGGTGAAGCTGGCCAGTCCTGATGGCACACGAAGCTGTCCCGGACCGTTGAGCCGGACCGCCATGCCTGTCTCCCAGAACCCCCAGCCGATACTCAACGTCGGCAGACCACGTGCGCATCGGTGCAACGCGAGAGCGTCGAGCCAGGCGTTCGCCGCGGCATACGCACCGAGCAGTGGTGACGGCAACACCGCGGCCGCTGATGAGAACAGCACGAAGAAGTCAAGGGGCCGGTCTGCGAGAACGTGGTGCAGTGCGGCGGCTCCCTGGAGCTTCGGACGAAGAACTTCGCGAATTTCGTCAGCGCTCAGGTCGGTGACAGGCGTGTGCATGCCGATGCCTGCGGCGTGCACGACACCACAAATCGGGCGATCCAAGATCGTACGAAGCGCGGGTTCGTCGGCGACATCGAGCGTGTGGTACTCGACGTCAACGCCTCGGTCACGCCACCGGTTCACTGTCGCTGTCCGGTGAGTCGGTACGGGACTACGACCGACGAGCAGGAGGTGACGAGCACCGCGATCGATCAACAAATCGGCGACCACGACACCGAGGTCCCCCAGTCCACCGGTGATCAAGCACGCAGGTTCACGCCGGTCGATGCCGACCACCACTCGTGCAGGGGTCTGCCTGAACGGGAGCGGGTGGAGTTCACCACGATGCACCAGCGCCAGCACCTCGTGGAGCAGGACGCTGAGATGCCGAGCCGGCAGGGAGGCGATGTCCACGCGGTGGTAGGACGCGTTGGGTGGCCACGTTGATGGAGCCTGGCCGCTGAGCTGGACGCAACGTCCTCCGCTGGGGACCGGAGCGCCAGTCGTGGTGAAGACGACATCCACGTGATCACTGGGTTCCCCGATCCCCGCCCAGCCAAGCAGGGCTCGTTCTTCGGCTGAGTCGGCACGTGAGGCCACAACCGTCGCACCCACCAGACGGGCAACGTGCATCGCGGCGATCGCCTGAGAACCTGTCGCGGGATGGATCAGGACGGTTTCGCCGGCACGTAGCCCCGCGAGGTCTCGCAATCCGTGGAGAGCGGGCACGTAGGTGTGCGGGAGCGTCACAGCTTCAGCCGGGGTGAGCCCGTCCGGCGTCGGCACCGTGAGAGCGGCTTCCACCAGAACGGACGAACCGACGCGCGTGCTTCCCAAGGCGAGGACGACGTCTCCCCGCGTAGGCGTGCGTACTCCCGGCCCGACGTCGGTGACGGTGCCTACGCAGCTCCACAAGCCAGGACCGCCGCTCGCGGTTGTCACCGCGATGCGCACTTGGCCGGGTCCGGGTTGCGGAGCGATCCCGGCGTGCGGAGGGCATGCCACCAGACGGGCGGCGTACCGTCTGCCTTCCCGCAGCGCGATCTGGTGCTCGCCGACGGGAAGCACCAGTTCATTCACCAGAGCGGCGAAGTCCGTCTCCGTCGGCTCCACCGGCAGGTCGATCGCGGTCGCATCGAGCCCAGGGTGCTCAACCATCACTGTTCGAACGAGACCCCACAGCGTTGCGGCCTCGGGCATAGGCACGGTGTCGGACTCGATGACAGCCTGGCTGCCTCGGGTGATCACCCACAAGCGGGTCGCACCGACTCGCTTGTCGAGTGTCCTCACCAGTTCCACCAGGTCGGAGCAGGCTTGTTCGCCGCGCGTCGTGAAGATGACCCCTAGGTAGTCGTCGGCGGCGCCGATTTCGGTGTCGACCACGCCGGCGAGCCGGTCACGTAGCGGGAGATCGTCGCCGATGACCAGCCACCGCCGTGTCTGTTGCGCTGAGGGGGCTGAAGCAGCCGAAAGTGGTCGCCATCGCACCTCGTGCAGCCAGTTGCTCCCCGAAGTGCGTTGTTCTCCGTTGAGCAAACGGGAACGTAGTCCGTGGATCTCCATGAGCGGGGTGCCTTGCGGAGCGGTAATCCACAGGTTCCCCCCGAAGGAAACCCCGTCATCGTGCTGATCGTCGAGGTGGGCGATGACAGACGATCCCGGGCACCCGTACCAGCGAACCCTGGCAATCGATTCGCCGACGAACGGACCACGGATGAGCGCGGCGGCAACCTGACCACACGCGTCGAGCAGCGCGGGATGGAAGGGGTGAGCCTTCACCTCGTTTCTCAGATGCGGAGGTAGGTCGAGCATGGCCAGTACTTCCCCGTTGCCGCGCCACAGTTCGGTGATTCCCTGGAAGGACGGGCCCCAGTCGTTGCCTTGCGCGCGGTGCTCTGCATAGAAGTCCTCGACGTCCAGTCGAGCAGTGCAGCGCGCTTTCCAGATATCGGGGTCGACCGTGACGGGTACACCAGAGGTCACAGGCCCGACGCTGCCGGTGGTGAGTGTGATCCAGGAACCGTCGGCATCCTGGCCGCTCACGGTGAACCGCCCGTTGTCCAGCTCCGTCCGCATCTGCGGTGGATCGTCGGTCAACCGCAGTGGTGCGAGGAACCTGATGTCGCTGAGCTCGACCGGGCCGGTGCCGAACTCGTGGTGCGCGGCCTGCAGAGCGAGATCGACGGTGACCATTCCGGGCAAGATCGACTCGCCCTGGACGCGATGTTCGACCAGGTAGTGAGCTGCTTCGGCGGTCATGGGGGCGCCCGCCGCGGGTGTGGCCGCGGGCATTTCCGGGAGCCAGTACCGCTGATGCTGCCAGGGGTAGCAAGGCAGATCGTGGTGCGGAGCACGACCTCCGTACACGCCATGCCAGTCGATCGTCACCCCGTCGGTGTACAGCTCGGCCAGGCGAGCGTGCAGGGCGGCCTGCCCCGGTTCACCGCGCATCAGCGACCCCAGGGCTCTCGTGGCACCGCAGTCGGTGATCGCGTCCGTGAGCACTGGATGCGGGCTGATTTCCAGGAACACCCCGCACCGCTGGGTCTCGGCTGCGATCGCGTCCGCGAACAACACCGGCTGACGCAGGTTGTCGGCCCAGTAGCGGGCATCCAGTTCCGTGCCGTCGAGATCACCTCCGCGGACCGTCGAGTGGAAACGCACCTGGGCCGTCCGAGGCTGGATGTCGGCGAGTGCCTTGAGCAGCTGTTCCCGGATCGGATCCATCGACGGGCTGTGTGAGGCGAAGTCGACTCGCACCAGGTGTGCGAACAATCCCCGGTCCGTGAGCCCGTCCACCGCCGCTCGCACCCTGTCGGTTGGACCGGAGATCACGGTGGTGCTCGGACTGTTGTGGGCAGCAATGCTCAGGTCGCCATCCACCAGTTGCGCCATCTCGGCCGACGGCAGCCCGACGACAGCCATCGCCCCGGTGCCACTGACTTGCCTGGCCAAGCGGCTACGCAGACAGATGACCTTGGCAGCGTCGGAGAGATCGAGGGCACCGGCCACGTACGCGGCGGCCACTTCACCCATGCTGTGACCGATCACCACGTCCGGTTCCACACCCCAGCTGCGCCACAAGGCGGCCAGCGACACCTGCATCGCCCAGAGAGCAGGTTGCACAACGTCCAGATCGGACAGTGCGTCGGGCGTGTCGTCGGCCAGAACGTCGAGCAGCGACCAGCCCGCGTGATCGGAAATGGCCTCCGCGCAGTACCGCAAGGCGTCTCGGAACACCGGCTCGGTGTCCAGCAAGTCCCGGCCCATACCCGGCCACTGCGAGCCCTGACCGGGGAACACGAACGCCACACGTGGCGTTTCGTCAACAGCACCCGAAGGTGACTGCGCGGCCAGTACCGCCCCGGCAAGCTGCGTCGCGTCGTGTCCCGAGACCGCGAGCCGATAGGGATGGTGGTCACGACGCTGCGCGGCAGCGGCGCACATACCCGGCACGTCAGCCGGGTCGATGTCGTGCAGCAGTCTCGCGTAGTCGCCTGCCAGCACCCGCAGTGCGACGGGATCTGCGGCAGAAATGGGCAGGACCAACGAGTCCGAGGCGGGCTGTGGCTGCGGCCGGGGTGCATCGGTCGAGGCGAGCACCACGTGCGCGTTACTGCCCGCGATGCCGAACGCGCTGACCCCGGCGATCGCGCGGTCCTCACGCGGCCAGGGCACGGTGGTGGTCGGCACCGCCAGCCCGGCCTGCTCCCAGTCGAGCGCGGCGTTGGGCTCGTGCATGTGCAGGCTCGCCGGGATCTGCCGGTTATGCAGGCTCAGTACGGTCTTGATCAGACCAGCGACGCCGGCTGCGCCCTCGGCGTGGCCGATGTTGGTCTTGCTCGAACCGACCAAACACGGACGGTCGGGGGCGCGTCCCGCACCGAGGACTTCGGCCAGGGCTCGCAGTTCCACCGCGTCACCGACGCGCGTGCCTGTTCCGTGGGCCTCGACGTAGTCCAGCTGCTGTGCGTCGAGACCGGCGTCGGCGAGTGCGGCGCGCATCATCGCGACCTGCCCGTCCTGGGACGGCGTGAGTAGGTAGCCGCTGGATCGACCGTCGCTGTTGGTCGCGCTGCCCACGATTACCGCGTAGACGCGGTCGCCGTCGGAAACGGCTCTGCTCAGCGGTTTGAGTACGACCACGCCGACGCCGTCGCTGCGGACGAAGCCGTCGCCGGACGCATCGGCGAACTTGCACCGCCCGTCCCTGGCGAGCATCCGGCCCCGGCAGTAGGCGATGCTCTCGTCCGGAAGTAGCACCACGTTCGTACCGCCCGCGATGGCCAGTTCGGACTCCCCGTCACGCACGCTGCGGTACGCGAGATGCAGAGCCACCAACGACGAGGAGCACGCCGTGTCCACCGAGATGCTGGGTCCTCGGGCGTCCAAGGCGAAGGACAATCTGCCCGCCAGCACTGACCTGGCGGTACCCGTCACCGCGTACACGTCTAGGTCGGGCAGCCTGCTTGCGAGGTCCGCGTAATTGACCGCGATCTCACCGATGAATACGCCGGTCCGAGTGCCCTCGATCGTGCTCGGGGCGATGCCGGCGTCGTTCAGGGCGTCCCAGGCGACCTCCAGCAGGTGACGCTGCTGAGGGTCCATCCGCTCCGCCTCCCTCGGCGAGATGCCGAAGAACGCCGCGTCGAACCCCGCGATGTCGTCCAGGAAGCCACCCCACCGGCTGTAAGTGCGGCCGACGGCATCGGGGTCGGGATCGAAGTAGAACTCGATCGGAAATCGGTTGTCGGGAATCTCGCGCACGACATCCAGACCGTCACGCAACAATCGCCAGTACTCGTCCGGCCCGTCGGCGTTCGCGAAGCGGCAACCGATCCCGACCACAGCCACCTGATTAACGTCAATCATGTCGCCGCGCTCCCTTTCAGCTCCCTTTGAACCACGTCGACCACCAGCGGGTCACGAACGAAGAAGTGATCTCCGGGTAGCACCCGGATCATCGCGGGCGTCGTGGTCAGCTCCGACCACCGGCGCACGCTGTCTGCAGTGACCACCGGGTCGTCACGACCAACAAGCACCGTGACGGGGCACGAGAGAACGTGTCCCCTGTGGCGGTAGGTCTCGACCACAGTGGCGTCAGCTCGCAGTGCCGGCAACGCGTGGCTCAGAGTGTCCTGGTCTGACCGCACCGCGTCAGGAGTCCCTCCGGTCGCAAGCACCTCGGCCAGCAGTTCGTCATCGGGCAACGTCCGCACCGATTTCAATCGGCTCGGCCGATGCGGCGCGCCTGCTGCGACGGCGAACAGCCGCACCGGCACCACTCCGTGATCACGCTCCAACGCCACCGCAGTCGCGTACGCCAGCAGCGCTCCCATGCTGTGGCCGAACAATGCGATCTCTCTTTGGCGCGAATGGATCGCAATCTGACGTGCCAGAGGAGACGTGATCTTCTCGGTTGACGTCAAAGCTGGCTCGTCGGCTCGTCGTCCGCGTCCGGGCAGGAGCACCGGAACCACGTGCAGCGCCGTCCGTTGCTCCCAGCTCAGGTACAACGATTCACTACCGCCGGCATGCGGGAAGCAATACAGGTGAAGTCCCGCGCCTGGATGGGGATCGAACCAGTCGTTAAGCATCGGTCCTCGCGATCCGTCACAACGACGTCACGTTACGCAGTGTTTTCCTCGTTTGAATTCCAGTGGTCAGCAGGAATTCCCCATGGACGGCCACTTGTCGAGGCCAGCCGCGCTCTCCGGTCGCAGCCGTTTGCGCGGGCTGTGACTATGGGCTGCGTTGTACGTCTTGCATCCCGGACGCATCGCATCCACACCAACGACCTGCTGTGCGACTGTCCACGGCGCTATCCGGAGGCCGACGCCGTCGACCGCCCGGCCTTTCGGGCGATTGCACCCGTCGACACGCACAGCAACTCAGACGTGGCCAGATATCTCTCCGCTGAGCAGCTGCCAGTGGGGAATCTGAACTGGCCACCGACACAATGGGAACACCTCGGCATCGCACCGCAAAGCAAAGTCGCCCGACCGGGCACCCCGCACGAAGGCAGATGACCTCATGCAATCGGATCGAGCCACCAGTTTCACCTGATCGCGACGGGAGACTCCCGATGCGGATCACGCCCCGCCGACGCAGAGAACCGGATCGCATCCGAGCCCGCAGGGGCTGCACACCATCGGCTTCCGTGACGTCGCCGCAGAAGCCGGTGTCTCGGTCAACCTCGTGCAGTACTACTTCCCCACCAAGGCACGACTGCTGCACGGCGGTCTCATCCACGTTCGCGCCCGCATCAGCGAACGCCTCCGCCAACGCCTGAACGCGCTACCGCGCCGGGCCGACGCGGCACGGCGCATCCGCACGATCCTGCACGAGCTCCTGCCCATCGACGAGGCCAGCACCGACCTCTACCGCGTCCACGCCGCCTACGCCGCACTCGCGCTCACCGACCCGGACCTGGCTGCCCTGCCGCACACCGCAGGCCCCGACGACCTCCACCCCGAACTGACCAAACTCCTGACCACCGCCCAGCGCACCACCCGAGCGCACCGCCACCACCCTGCTCGCCCCAGCCACCGGCCTGTCGGCTTACACCGTCTCCGGCTACCACAGCCTCGCCGAAGCCACCCGCGTCCTAGGTGTATCCGGTCAGGACGTTGGTAGCGGTGGATAGGTGTTGACGTGGGGAGAGCCTCCGGTTGGGGTGTGGCTTGTCTAGGACCCACGCCATGCCGGAGGCTCTCGTGTCCCACCGCAATGCCCGTACCACGTTCCTGGGCAGGCTGTTGATCGTCGAACGTCACCGCCGGGGGTGGCCGCAAGCGCATGTGGCCAGGGCAATGGGAATCTCGCGCGAGTGCGTGAGGACCTGGCTTGATCGTTATGCGGCTGAGGGAGAGGCCGGGCTGCACGACCGGTCCTCACGACCGCATTCCTCACCGCGGCGCACCAGTGCCCAGACCGAGCAGCGGATCGTTGCGCTGCGGCAGCGTCGTGGTCCGGATTGGCTTGGATCTCGTGGCAGCCTTCCGTCGTGGCCTCTTGGGCAATGACGGGTGGGGCTCGATCCGTTCCGCCCCGTCGGTCGCGGTTCGTTGTGCTGTGAAACGAATTGCCTCGCCCGGGCGGAGCGCTTCAACTATCCCCGAGTCGCGCTGGTGAGCGCGATGTGACCTTGGGGGCTCCACACATGAAGAGAATCCGCCGCGCGGCGGTCATTCCCGCCGCCGTCGCCCTCGTGCTGACCGGGCAGGTGCCCGTTCTGGCTGGGGAGCAGCCACTCGGCTCCGCCGGTATTCCGGCGGAGTACGCGAACCAGACGCTCGACTGGCACCGCTGTTCGGTCGACGAGCTGGGCTCCGCCCCTCCACCGGGATCCGAGCACATGGAGTGCGCGGCCTACCGCACCCCGCGGAACTGGCACCGGCTCAGCGACACCCGCGACCTCATGATCGCGATCAGCAGACTCCCCGCCACCGGGCAGGCCACGGGCTCGGTGCTGATCAACCCGGGCGGGCCGGGGGCGGAAGGCCGCATCTACCCCGCACGGCTGCGCTACCAGCAGCGGCTGCTGATCAACCACGAGGTCGTCGGCTTCGACCCGCGCGGCACCGGCAGGAGCACGAGCATCAGCTGCGGCGGCGCGCTCGACGGACCGGAGCAGTACGACCCGCGCGACCGGGATCCGCAAAACCTCCAGGTCATCCTGGACGCCACCAAGAAGGCGGCCGACGCCTGCATGGAGCGCGCGGGCGACCTCGGCCCGCTGATCAACACCGACCAGACCGTGCGCGACGTCGACCTGCTCCGGGTGCTGCTCAAGCGCCAGGAGATCACCTGGGTCGGCTACTCGGCGGGCACCTGGATGGGCGCGCACTACGCGACGCTGTTCCCGAAGCGGGTCAAGCGGGCCCTGCTGGACTCCCCGGTGGAGTTCACCACCAGCTGGGAGCGGGCATTCGCCTGGCAGCCGCTCAGCTTCGAGCGCCGGTGGCGGCAGGACTTCCTGCCGTGGATGGCCAAGTACGACAAGCTCTACGGCTTCGGCAGGACCGGTGAGGAGGCTCGGCAGACCTACGAGACGGTCCGGACCGCGCTGGGCGTACGCCCTGTCCAGTACAACGGCTTCACGGTGGGACCGAACATCCTGGACTCGATCGCCGCCGAGGGCATCTACGGCAAGCGCCAGTTCCCCACCACGGCCACCACGCTGGTCGACATCCGCAAACTGACCCAAGCGAGCACCTCCGACCGGGAGAAGGCCGAGGCCGCGCTGCGCGTCAAGGCGGCGCTGGAGACCAGGGACGTGGAGACCCGCCTCATGCCGGGCAAGGCGTCCCTGCCGGGGGCGCCGGACTCCTACCCGACGAACTTCTGGACGATCCGGTGCAACGAGGGGCCGTGGCCGGGTGACCGCGAGAGCGTGGTCCGGCAGTCGCAGGAGCACCTCGACCGGCAGCAGACCTTGGTCGGCGGGAAGTGGATGGTGCAGCCGTGCATCTTCTGGCGCAAGCCCCCGCTGCCGCTGCCGCGGATCGACGGCCGAGGCCTGCCGCCGACGCTGATCGTCCATTCCGTGCACGACCCCGCGACGGCGATCGAGGGCGCCCGGCGCGCGCACGACGCCTTCGCCGGCTCCCGGATGATCACCGTCACCGATGAGGGCGACCACGGCCTCTACGCCGCGAACCCGGCCATCGGGAACCCCGACCTGGACAAGGTCGTCAACGACTACCTGATCGACGGCATCGTGCCCCAGGACACGACCATGCCCGGCGTGCCGCTCCCGCCGCCGCCCGGCTCCTGACACCACGAGGCCCCGCCGAGCGCTCGCTCGACGGGGCCTCGTCACAGGCTCAGCAGAGCTGCCCGGTGTAGGCGGGCATCTCGATCACGAAGCCGACATCGCCGAAGTACACGTCCTCGTTCGGGCCGACGCACTGGATGTGCACGCCGGTGACGAGGAACCTGGCTCGGACCTTGACGCTCGTGCCCTCGGAGGTGCAGTGGCGGTACCTGACCTCGTTGCCCTTCTTGTAGCCGCCGCACTCCTGCGGGGCGGGGGACGCGTTCGCCGGGATCGATGTGAGAGCGCTGCCGAAGGTGAGGGCGCCGATAGCAAGGACCGTGGTCAAGCGGGACATGGGGTTCCTTTCAGGACGTCGGAGCTCGACTTTCACCGCGCGTTCCCCGCCCGGCAAAGCCGCTTCGCGCGTGCGTGAAAGCGAGGACGGCCCGCGTTCGTATTCGGCTTCACGGAGGGGAAAATCGGTGGCGGGGGCGGGCGCTCTACACAGCACCTGCGATCGATCGTGCCGCGATAGCAGACAAACCCACCTTGTTCGGATCGCGCGTCGCGCTCGTCCCGCTCGGGCCGGAGCACGCGGAGGACTCCTTCACCGCCACCAAGGAGCCCGAAGGACGCAGGCTGACCGGTACCCACCGCGGTTCACCCTCGATGTCATCCAGCGGTGGTGCGAGACCAGGGCCGAGCAGACCGACTGCATCGACCTCGCCGCCGACGCTGACTCCTACGCCGCTCTCGCGCACCGCCTCGACACCGAACTCGCCGCGCGCGTGGAAGGCCCGCTCCGGCCACCGACCTCCGCCGCTGGTGTCACCGGGACGGGCCAGCCGCTGGCCCCTGATACCTACGGTCCCCACCTGGATCCCACAGTCGATCCCTTGCAGCCCGATCCGGGCGCCCCCGCGCCACCTTCGCTTACTCCGTGACCTGATCCATCGAGCTTTGGTACAGCCATGCTGGCTAAAGGGTGTTGCAGAAGGCGGTGGTGTGGGCATTCCGTGCGGTGATCACGGTGGGGTGCAGGCGATCTCAGCGTCCCGACCGGAGTGAACCGCCCCGTTCACCAGCCCGCGACCAGGCCGGTCCCGCAAGCTGGCGCGGACGATGTCCGCTCGGAGTGGCGAGGTGATCGCGGACGGGCGCCGGGACCGCCAGTGACGGGTGCCGCTGGCCGATCGGGTGCTGCCGGTCACGGTGCACTGGCGCACCAACCTGACGATGCGCCAGATCGGGCCGTTGTTCGGGGTGTCCCATTCCGCCGCGCACCGAGTGATCGACTCCCTCGGCCCCCTGCCGGCGTTGGCGCCAGCACGCAAACGCGGGATGGAGACGGTGGCGATCGTGGACGGCACACTGGCGCCCACCCGCGATCACCGCCTGACCGCACGGTCGAAGAACTACCGATACTCGACGAACCCGCACGTCGCCATCGACACCGAGACCCGCCTGGCCATCGCCACCGGCGACCCGCAACCGGGTAACCGCAACGACTGCACCGCCTACGCCCGCTCCGGCATCGCCGGAAAGTTGGCCTCCCGTGTGGTGACGGCCGAGTGGAAGGACAACCTCAACACCATCCACCGCGGCATCCGGGCACGCGGGGAACACGCCCTGGCACAGATGAAGACCTGGAAGATCCTCCGCGACTACCGCCGCGCCGCCTCCACCCCTGGCGCTACGGCCTCCGGCATCGCCCACCTACGCAACCTCGCCCTTACCGGCTGACACCAGACACCCAGCAACGGCAACCACAACACCCCTATACGAGACATGCCTTAGGTGATCAGCACGGCCTGAGGTAGTAGGCCCCGTGAGTGAACGGCTGCAGGCCGATCGGCGTGTTGCCCGGGCTGACGCACTTCTCCTCGTCACCGAACAGCTTCTCGATGTGGATGAGGACGTTCCCGGAACCGCAGTGGTTGTAGTAGGCATTGTTGGTGATGACGTGGTAGCCGCACGGGTGCGACGACGGTCCGGCCTCAGCCACGTGAGTGGTACCGACCAGCCCGACCGCGGACGCGCTCAGCACGAACGCGGCGGACAACGACCTCATAGCCACGATAACCCCAGTTCTTTTCACATATGGAATCTGTACCGCTTCGCGAAAAGCTTACTATTGTGAAACCTGCGCGCAACGGCTTCACGCAGCAGCGAAACGGCGGCTAATAGCCGTGGGGTGCGGCGCCCTGCGAGAGAAGGGCGAACGCCGCCTTCGCCGCCGTTGTCGCTTCGGGGTGGACAGCCGTGGCCGTGCGCCCCGAAGCGAGTTTGGCCCAGTTGGCGCGAGGAGGCGCCGGGAACCGTGTCTGGTGCCGAGTCGTCTGTACTCCGTGGCGAGCCTGGCCGGGCGATGACGTTCCGGTCGGTTCCGCCTGGGAATTGATGTCATTGGAAGCTGGGAATGCGTAGGTCTTCTCGTCGAGCGGCGGTCGCTGCTGTTGCTGTGTTTCAGAGTTCGCAGCCAGATGAAAGTCCTCGCCTTTGGCGTGCACCACCGGAGTCCGCGACGCGGTCAGCCGGGCACTGCTTTGCCTCGGCACCAGCCCCGACACCGACGGTGGCGCGCTGCATCGGTTCGCCAACTGCCAGCTCGCGAGATCCCGCAACCCGGGGCGCACGTGGCAGCCTTCGCGGTCGTCGGCTACCCGCGCGACGCCCTGGCCAGCGTCGGGACACCGCAAGGTCCACGGGTTGCCACGCGGTGCAACCGTCCACTGCGGAGCTGGCAATGCGACAGCGGAACCTGGTGCTGGACAAGGAACCCTCCGCGACGGAAAGATCACCAGGTACGCGGCCGGGGAGTGTGCGATCGGCTCGCTGAAGCACGAACACCGCCACCGGTCGGAGATCAGTGACGGTCCCGGCCTGATACCGGCAGATCTTCAGCACCGTCCGCTCGTGAACCTGGGCTGGACCACGCCTGGACCGCCCCGGCCTAGCCTTGCGGCACCAGCCATCGGTACGTCAGCCCGTCGACCAGCGAGCAGACGGTGGCCGAGGTGTCGGCCGGGAACTTGCGGGAGGGTGCGCCGGGTCTCCCCCGAACGGTGAGAGCAGCGACCGAACTCAACGGTGGTGCCTGCCGGGCGGTCACCCGGTGCCGTGGCGTCAGGGCGCGGACCGCCGGATGCGGTGATCGCTTTCCTGTCCACACTGGACACATGCCCCTGTGCACCCTCGATGAACGGGCGGCCTGGGACGAAGGTGAGGCTCTGTTGCGGGTTGTTGTGCTGGTCAACCGGTACGTCCCCATCTACAACGCCGGTTCTGAGGTCACGATGCATCGGCTTGCCCGGGCGCTGGTAGGAGCCGGGCACGAGGTCCAGGTGGTCATCACCTGGCACCTGAGCCGGAACGGGTACCACCTCGACGGCATCCGGGTGCACCAGGTCAGTGAGCGTGACGCTGATGACCGGATCGTCCAGCTGTCCCCGGATGTGATGCCGAGTTGTGGGAGTGGATGCGGCACGTGCCCGAAGGCGAGCGGGCAGCGCGGTGGCGTCGCGGTGTTGAGTTGATGCGTCGCTTCCACGGGCACCTGCCGGGAGCGGACGCGCTCAGCGCGGAACTCGATGCGGTGCCGCAGCAGCTGCGAGCGTTGTTCGGCCAACATGCCACCTTGACCTGACCAGTCCCGGTTGTTGTCGCCGCTCGGTCCGGTCTCTGCGCCTTGCCGTAGCGCGTGCTCGCTGACGCTACCGGTGACAGCACCCAACACTGATTCGACGCGAGTCGACGCGTTGTCCTAGCTCGAAACCTGTTACGGCTGAACGGGACGAGCGCGCCTACGACTGGCTGCCCTCGGTGACGCGTCGGTCTCCGAGTCCGGCGCGGCCAATGCTGGGGTAGGCGCGGGCGCTCCAGGTTCGGCGCCAGCTGCGATCGGTCCGCCTTCGGTGATTGCCCGGTCCCGGTAGCGCTGGGGCGCGAAGGCCAGCCGTGGATGCAACGGTCGCAGCCAGTCCCAACTCCATGGTTCGACTCGACACCGTGGTGTGACGACAACCCGGCCCCGATAACCCATGTCCTGCAAGAAGATCAGGAGAATTGAACGTGAGCTTGGCCCAGACTCGCAGCGAACTGGAGTCGATAGCCCGCAAGCTGGCAGAGGACAGTGGTGATCTCCGCGTCCTCGTCGAGTCCATCGAAGAGCACTACAACCAGCTGCGGTGGATCATCGGCGAGATGCCCGACTCCTCCCTTGCGGAGTCGTTTCAGAGGGCGACGATGCTCTTCGACAGCATCAAGCGGACCCCGGACGACGCTGCCGGCGCCTCTGAGCTGATCGAGCAGTACATCGTTCGCTTGTAGCCCGAGCGAACACCGAGCTGCCCCGGCACGAACTACATCGTCACCGCGCACGTCGGCCCCAGTACCTCCATGCGCACTGGAAACGGAAGTGCGGGGCGGCTCGGCGGAATCCACAAGATCCCTTGCGCCACTGGAGATTGCTCATGTCGACCACGCTCACCGACACCCCGACCCAGGCTCCGGCCGCATACTCGTCGACCGCTACGGCCGCCGCTCACGCGGTGCTCCGCCGCAGCCGCAAGATGCGACCCGCGTGCATACGCCCGCTCGTAACCTGGCCGCCGAACCCGGTACGAGTGCTGGGGAGCTGGCCGAGCGCGGCGCAGTGGTGGCCACCCCGCTCCTGACTGGTCTGGTGCGCGCCGTGCAAGCGATCGTCCGCCACTAGGAGCGGGCTCGAACACCAACACGTCCGGTTTCACTACGACGAGCCGAGCCACCAGCGGCTCACATCAACGTCCGGGTTGCGGCAGTCCACACATCGTGTGCACTCATCCAAACCGTGGCCGGAAAGGGAACGGCGGGGCAAGATGCTCATGCATCCGGCCCCGCCGTTTTCCGCTTGCGGGTTAGCGCCGTGGGGTGACGCGAACTGTCCAACCCTCCTCGGTAGGGGTAAGCACCGGAGACAGTTCCGTGTGCCCGGGCTTGCCGAGCTTCAGCCAGCGTGCCCGTATCGCAGTGAGTTCCTCTTCAGCTTGCCGGGTTCCCGCGGTGAGCAGGCCGCCGCCCGGGAGCACGATCGCGACACTGTCGGCCCGTCCCGCTCCCAGGCCCCAACCGTCCGAAACTCCGACGCTTCCCGGACTGGTGGTGCTGGCGAGCAGGAATGCGTGAAACGCTGTCTGCTCGTCCCATCCCTCGGCGGTGAAGCTCGCCTGTGGTGTGGCCGACTGCACCTGGTCCAAGAGCCGCTCCGCGGCGTTGTTCGGCTGGGCGTGCAGCTTGACCGCGCTGATCCACCAGGGAACACCGTCAGCGTCTCGACGGGCGTTATCAACGAATCGCAGCGGTAGCGCGAACTCGGTGATGATCTCTGGGGCCATCTCGATGTAGCCGCCGGGATGCACCGTGGCATTGCGCGGCTCACCGTCGATGATCTCGCAGCGGAGCACGGAGTTGGCCGCGGCGATGTCCGCGATCTTGACCGGAGTCGCGATCACCGCGCCCTCCGCAGCCTGCTCAACCCACGCTGCGGGGAGAACGTGCGGCGTGGTCCAGCCCACGATCCGCTCGTATGGCGCGGTCGGTGTCCAGCCCAGGAATCCGTCGCTGGCGTGCACCTGCACGTGGGCGTTGCCAGCTCGGGCGTGCAGCGCGCTCGCCCGCTGCACGAGTCCAGGATCGATGTCGATCGAGGTCACCCGACCAGCGGGGCCGACCGTGCTGGCGAGCAGGGCACTGGAGTATCCGGAGCCAAGCAAGATCCAAAACACACCCCGATCCGCTGACACAGGCCCGCGCATGCCTAGGTGTCTTCCAACCACCCCACGCTCTGCACGGCGTCAACAGGTTCTGCACAGCACTGTCCTGTTCGGACGAAGGTGGCGGTGTTCGGACCTAGTTGGCGGAGGTAGTGGCGGAGTTCCGGGGTACATGGCGGGCCGGTGCCCGCGGCACCAAGATCAGCCGGAAGAATGCCCCGCGTGCCCGAGCTGGAGCTCGTCCTCGGGGGCGCCCCGGCCGCCCCGATCGAGGCCTTCGAAGTCGCGTTCGCGAACGATGACGGCGAACAACGCGTCGAGCTGACCGCGGCCCTGTCCGTGCCGTTCGAGGCCTGCCGCCCGGTCCGCGAGTTCGCCTCCTACAAGGGCCAACGCCACCTCTCCGGGCAGTGGTGGACGGCCACGACCGGCTCGTTGGTGGGCTACGAGTCCTGGCTGGAGCGCGACCGGCTGGTGCTGCTGGACTTCGATCCGGACGTCGTCGGCATCGCCTCGCAGCCGTTCTGGCGTTCCGCGGAGCATGATCAACACGTCGGCGGCCCGCACCTCGGCCCGAATCGCCAGCTCACCCTAACGGCCTAATATCAACTCGCTTGTCGGCAGCGACGGCCGACCGCGCACGCCATGACGGGCGCCTTTGAACGACGAAAACGCCCCGCCCCGACCCTTGGGGCGGGGCGCTCTCGCGTCTCCGGCCCGCTTGGGCGGGCCGACGTGCGGCGCGCGTGACCGAATCGCGCCGCAAACACGACTACGCTTTCCCGAGCATGCGTTCGAAGTCAGCCCGTTGCGGATCGGCGGCTGCGACCGGCCCGCCGCGTGCGGATCGTCATGAATATCTTGGGTTTAGTCGGGCAGGTCATAGTCAGCGCTGACGGACACCCACGTGGCCGGACAGAAAGCGGTCGCCCAGTAGCCCTTCTGCGTCCAGTCACTGAAGAAGACCTGCCAGTCGCCACGAGTCGACTTACACCGAACGCCCACGCGGAACGCGCTGTCGTGACAGATCCCCGAGGCCCTGTCGCTGAGGCGTGCGATCGGGTCACAGTTCGCCAACTGATGGACTGGTGATTCTGTCCCGATACTCGTGCTGGCGGTTGCGGCTCCAGCACCCATGACGGCCAGGGTTCCGGCGATAGGCAGGGTGGCCAGGGCGAACAGGGACTTCTTGATTGATTTCCTCATTGTTCTCCTCGATCCTCCGGGCTGGAAACCAGATGGTTATAGGCGCATCGCCATGGGGCTAACGGTTTCAGTTCTGGCTGAAACCTTGAAGTGTCCGCAAAGTTCACGGACGCTCTTAGCGTCGCGAACTCGGCGAAATTGTTTCGCAACCCAGGGGTGACTCTTTGATGACGTGACGCCCCAGTACGCCCAATTGGCTCAATCGAGTAGGACCATTTCCCTTACACGGAGGGCGACTTATAGGCAGAAGCGTTGCGTTAATTTATTTGAAGAGCTATTGGTGTCGGGGTCGAGGTCGCCACGCCGGTTGCGTCGGACTGGTGCCAGTCGGCTTGCGCCCCCTGGACAGTCCGAACGTAGCGCACGCCCCCGGGCTTCCCGGGGGCGTGCGCCGTGTCCGGCCTTAGGCGGCAACCGCATGCCCATGCTCGAAGGCAACAGGCTGCCGTGCTCAAGATCCCTGGGGAGGCGGAGAGAACCACGGCAAGGGCCGGTTCGTGTCGGCAGCGGTGAGCCGCTGGCGAACTACAAGCGGGTGATCGACGCGGTGCGCCGCATCTGCGACGTTCGCTGACGCCCCGGTGCAGGCCGGGTCAGCAGGGCCGCAGTGCCGTCGCCCCGCGAATGTAGGAATTGTTGAGCTCACGGGTGAGGTCTGTGGTGCCGGTGCCCAGGCAGCGGTAGACAAAGTTCACCGGGAGACTGATTCGCACGTAGGCGGTGCGATAGCTGCAGTTCACAAACCAGGAATTGTTTTCGTTCGCGCCGACGGCCCACGAGTAGTAGCCACAGTGACCAGGCGGCGGCCCTTCCGGCCCAGCGTGCGCGGGGGCGGCGGTCACCAGCGGTGCGGCCACGAGCGCGGCGACGGCGCCGACTTTCGCCAGGCTGCTGCGGATACGGTCTGTTTTCATGAGCCCTCCAGAGATGTCCGGAAAGGATCCTAAAGCGGCGCGAGTCTTCCCCGGAGGGATTCATTCATGGCTGAAGCTCCATGGCCAAGCTTCTTCAGGAATCGGTGAAAGTCGCGCAGTACGACGCCCAGGGAGCACCGATGACGGCCAGCATTCGGCACCAGGCCACCGAACAGCCGTGTCACACACGTGTCACGGAACCCCCTTGACCATGCGGACTCACTGGAACGATCACAGACCTGAACCGCTCTGACCTGCACAGATTGGACAGTTCGGAACCAAAAGACCGCTCGCGGAAGACTGGGGGTCAAGGGGTCGCAAGTTCAAATCCTGTCATCCCGACGGTCTTAACGCAGGTCAGGCCCTGTTTTGATTCTGCAAATCAGGGCCTGACCTGTTTTCGTGTCACACGTCGTGTCACGAACGCTTGTACTGTTACTCAGGGCGACTGAATATCACGCATAGTTAGCGGCCAGTTTCTCGTCCAGGGTGACGATTTTTGCCGGAACGGGTTGATCATGGCGGCTGGGGCCGCAGCGCGGTTTGCTGTCGCGGGTGACGATCATCGCTTCGCCGTCGCCGAGCGAGGCGACGGTAGAGGGCAGGGCCCTGCGGTCGAGGACTCTCCAGCCCTCCCCGGTCAACGTCGCCAACCACACCGCGGCGGCGATGCCCTCACTACGAGTGAGCCACAGCTGAGCAAAGCCACCTCCCGCGCCGCATACCGGCGACCAGCGCGATCGACGCGCACGCCGCCCACAGCCACGCACTCCACTGTCGAGCGCAGCTCGCCACGCTCCACCCTCTGCTCGGCGACGACGGCCAGCCGTTGCAGCTCACCTTCAACCGGCTACGGGCCACCGTGGAGGTGCGCACGGCCCGCGCACTCGGAGGCCACCTGCCCTCGGCGGCCCGCATCAACACTCCGGATGTGCTCAACCGCAACTATCTGCGCGGCGATCCCTCGATCCGGGACTGGGAGGACGGTGTTCTCACGGAGGCGCTGACGGACGCCGAAATGCGCGTCTGCGGCTACACCGCGACTGTTCTTCCCGGCTGCACAATGTCCACAGTGGATGCCGAAGCCGAGAAGGGCGGCTGTGGACGCGGGCACCATCCGCCGTGTCGTGCCGGCGAGTTGGACAATGTGCTAGCGAGGTGGCCTTCCGCGCTGCGGATCAGGAAGATCCGGCCGCCCTGGGCATGGCCGTATCGGGCGTGCGCAAGAAGCGCCAGCTCGGCGATGTTCGGTCCGGCAGCGCGCGCGCAGCGGCGCGATTCGCAGTTCGGCCAGCAGTGAGGCAACCGGATCCGGCGCGTCTTCAGCCACGACGCAGGCGGCGACCGCGTGGTGCTCGCTGCCGGCAGCTAGCAGCGCCTCCAGCCGCACGCGCAGCGGACGCGGGCGAAGCGTTGCCGCACCGAGATTTTCTAGATCCAGCAACAGAATTCGATCGTCAGCGTTCACGGTCCGGAGTTCAAGCCGTAGGACGGGTCACGACACCACCGGGATTTCGTAGCCGAAGAGCTGCCAGCCACCCTCGATATCGTGCTCGGCGTCGTAGCTGGCGTCCTCCCGCGGCAGCAACAGCCGCACCCGGCCACCGGCGGAGGTACCCGCGCAGATGCTTCAGTCCACATTGGACTCGAGGCTCCTCCGGAGATCTTCGCTGGATTAGCGATTGATCGATCGACTTCGCGGACCGCCACGGTGCCCAGCCGACCGGCGGGGGTGAGTCCAGCCGGGTAGCGGGTTGTTCCGGACGCGTGGCAGATGGGAGCGAAGTGGAGAACCGACGAAGCTGGGACACGACGCTCGGCAAGGACACACAGCGGGACAGAGGTGGCTGTATGACGCGGATTACCTGGCTGACTCTCGGAAGTACCCAACTCTCGCAGTGATTTCTGAAGCAGGTTGCCTGAAGTTTCGCCGGAACGCGTCACGCTGCACCAGAACTGGTTCCGTCCGCCCACAAAGGAGGAATTCACATGTTCACTCGGATGCTGAGTGTCTTCGGCATCGGTGGCCCGTCCGTCGACACCGTGCTGGACTCACCGCACGTCGTGCCCGGCCAGTCGATCACCGGTCAGGTCCGCATCCAGGGCGGCAACTCCGATGCCGATGTCGACCAGGTCGTGCTGTCTCTCGTCACCCGGGCCGAGGTCGAGCGGGGCGCCTTCGGCGGCCTCGGCGGGCTCGGCGGCGATGATGAGCGCGGCGACGCGGCGGAGTTCTTCCGGATGGTCGTGCAGCAGGCTCTGCGGGTGCCGGCGGGTCAACTGGTCTCGATCCCCTTCCAGCTGCCGCTGCCGTGGGAGACGCCGATCACCGCGGTCGGTGGTGCCGCCCTGCCGGGGTTGAGCGTGGGTGTGCGCACCGAACTGCTCGTCGCGGGTGCCCCCGACAAGGGCGACCTCGACCCGGTCCTGGTCGGTCCGCTGCCGTCGCAGAACAAGGTGTTGGACGCGTTCGGGCAGCTCGGGTTCTCCTTCCGCGGCGCCGCCATCGAGACCGGGCGGCTGCCCTGTGTGCCGCACGAACTCGGGTTCTACCAGAAGTTCGAGTTCTTCCCGCCGGCTCGGTTCGCGGGCAGGGTGAACCAGGTCGAGCTGACCTTCGCGGCCAACGCGCACGAGTTGCACGTGACCTTGGAGGCCGACAGGCACCACAGCGGATTCTTGCCAGGTGGTGACACGCCCGGTCGATTTCGGCTCTCCCATCAGGAGGTACAGGTCACCGACTGGACCGCGGCCATCGGCGGCTGGCTCACGCAGGTCGCCGGGAGCGGCCAGACGAATCCCGCGTTCGGCGGAGCCCACAACCCGGCGTTCGGCGACCAGACCGGGTACAACCCCGCCTTCGGCGGACAACCCGGGTACGGCACCCGGCCTGTTCGCGGTGGCCGCGGCTACGAACACGACGAATACGATCAGCAAGGTCAGCGGCGCAGGCCGGGCATGGGTGGCATGCTCGCGGCCGGTGCGGCCGGTGCCGCTGGCGGCGTGCTCGGCGGTATGGCGCTGGGCGGCATGGCCGAGGAGCTCTTCGGCGACGACGAGGGTTGACCGGCACTCCCGACAAGACCTCCGTGACAGGCGTCCCCGCCCTGGGACGCCTGTCACGGATTTTTCCAGTTGTGACAGCAGGACCGATCTCACAGCACCACGGCATGCAGTCGTCGCCCCACCCTTGCCGAGGCGGTGGCGCACCCAGACACGAGGAGCTCGCTGTGTGCCAGCCGTCGACGGAGTGTCCATTAAGGACCGTGCGGCGGCGCCTCGCCACCAGGATGATCGGCCACTCACGATCGGCCACCGTGGACCGAGCCAGCCGGTGCGGAAGTTCGGCCGGTCGGCGGGGTCCGTCCCGCGACCTGACGGATGGCCCGCCACCGGACCGCACCGCGACAGTCTCTGCATGACGAAGATGCCACCACCGCAGGACACCTCTGCTGCGCCGGAGACATCGCCTCCTCAGTCACCGTCTCTGACAGAGCCCGCCGCGCCGGTCGATCCCGCTCCCTCGATGGGACGGCTGGTCGGGGTGGACCTGGCTCGCGCGCTGGCCGTGTTCGGGATGTACGTCGTGCACCTCGGCCCCTCGGCGACGGCAACGAGCGGCGTCGGCGCGTGGGTGCGGCACCTGGCCGAAGGCCGCTCCTCGGCCCTGTTCGCCACCCTCGCCGGGTTCTCGCTGATGCTGATCGCCGGTCGCCTGGAACCGAAAACCGGTCTGGCCGGGCGGCAGGCGAGAGCCCGAATCGCGATCCGGGCGGCGATCCTGCTGGTGCTGGGTACCGTGATGGCGATGGCCTACGGGGGCGTGGTCATCCTCGCCTTCTACGGTCTCTACTTCCTCCTCGCACTGCCGTTGGTGAGACTGGGCGCCAAGACACTCGCGATCATCGCGGCCGGGCTCGCGATCGTCATGCCGCCGCTGGCCTTCGGCCTCCGGTCGCTGCTCACCGAGCCGGTCACGGCTGCCCTCAAGGCCTACGACCCACTTGACCGCATCGGCGGCGTTGGCGTGCTGGATCTCATGCTCACCGGCTTCTACCCGGCGCTCACGTGGATGGCGTTCGTCATCACAGGCATGGCTCTGGGTCGGCTGGACCTGTCCTCCGGCGCCGTGCGGCGGCGGCTTGCCGCGTTCGGTCCCGCCCTCATCGTGTTCGCCTACGGCACCTCCTGGCTGTTGTCCCGTCTGATCGACGGCGTCCGGGAGGCAGCGGAGATGCGAGCGGCCTCGGGACCGAAGGACCCCGGCCGTGTCGGTGACGTGATGCCGCCCGACGCCACCGGATCGGCCTGGTCGCTGCTCACCTCGGGGCCGCACAGCGGAACGACGTTGGACATCATCGGTTCCGTCGGAGTCGCGATCACCGTGATCGTGGGCGCGATGGTCGTAGTTGACCGCCTGCCGTTGTTGCGCCGCACGGCCGCGCCGATCATCGCCGTGGGCACCATGTCCTTGACCGCCTACGTCGGCCATTTCGTGTTGTCCTCGCAGATGTCCATGCCCTCGGGGTCTTCCGGTCCCGAGCCCCAGACGTCCTGGCTGCCGGTGCTCGCGTTCATCCTCGGAGCCACGGTGTTCGCCTGGATCTGGTCTCGCTTCTTCCGCAGGGGACCGCTGGAGCACCTGCTCAACCTCGCCACCAAGCCGGCGGCCTGCATTCGCTGAGACCCTGGCCGGGGCGCGGCGTGTCCAGTCCTCGGATGGCGGAGCTGTTCTGGTCTTGGCGAGACTGGACACGTGCAGAATCCACAACGGAGGCAAGAGATGATCCGGGTAGTCGTCGTGGACGACGAGGAGCTGGTGCGAACGGGGTTTCGCCTCATCCTCCAGGCGGCCGGGGACATCGAGGTCGTCGCGACGCCGACCGGAGCGCAGGCGGTGCGCGAGATCGGCCTGCTCAAACCGGACGTCGTGCTGCTCGACATCCGGATGCCGGACGTGGACGGCCTCACCATCCTGCGTCAGCTGCAGGGTCTGCGGCCTCGGCCGGTCGTGGCGATGCTGACGACGTTCGACTCCGACGAGTACATCGCCACGGCTCTGCGGACCGGGGCGGCCGGGTTCATCCTGAAGGACACCGGGCCCGAGCAGCTCGCCCAGATGGTGCGCACGCTGGTCAGCGGCGGTGTGGTGCTCTCTCCCAAGGTCACCCGCACTGTCGTGGACGGCTATCTCGACTCCGGTGCGAGCTCGGCTGCCTCCGAGCAGGTCGACCTGTTGACCGAACGCGAACGCGCCGTGCTCGTGCTGATCGCCGAGGGGTTGTCCAACACCGATATCGGCGCCCGGATCCACGTCAGCGTCGGCACGGTGAAGGACCACGTCAGCGCCATCCTCGCCAAGCTGCGCGTGGGCAGCAGAGTGCAGGCGGCCCTGGTGGCACAGCGCGCCGGTCTGCTCGACGAGGGCAAGGAACGGGCATGACGTTCAGACTGCCCAGCCGGCTCGTTGCCACCGCGGTCATCGTGTTCGCTGGCGTCGAAGGAGTGCTGACCGCGATCACCGAGGAGTCACCGGGCGGGATGATCATGGTCGGGTTCGCCGTGGTGGCACTCCTGGTGCGCGAACGCTGGCCGCTGGTGGTCTTCCTCGTGACGCTGCCCGCTGTGCTGTGGCCCGGCGCGCTCGTCTCGGCGATCGTCGCGCTGTACACGGTGTCCGCCCGGCACTGCGACCGGTGGGTGCTCACCGGCTGCGGGGTGCTCGCGTCAGCCAGTTTCGTCTTCCCGATAGCGGAAATCGCGCCGTCGAAGCTGGACTCCTACCTGCTGCTGGGCATCTTGTACACCACGATGACGGCGGTCGCGCCGATCCTGCTCGGCCAGCTTCTGCGGTCCCAGCGCGAGCTGGCGTTGCGGCTGGAGGAGGTGAAGCAGGTGCGGGAGCACGAGCGACGGCTCGACGCCGAGGCGGTCCTGGCCAGGGAGCGCAATCAGCTCGCCCGCGAAATGCACGACGTCGTCTCCCATCAGGTGAGCCTGATCGCGGTGCAGGCGGGAGCGCTCATGGTCAGCACCACGGACCCGACCGCCAAGCAGGCGGCCGGGAACGTGCGGCAGCTCTCGGTCAACACACTCGACGAACTGCGCCACATGGTGAACCTGCTGCGCGCCTCGGGCACACCGGCGACCGAGCTCACCCCGCAGCCCACACTGACCGATCTCGAACGCCTCATCGGCAACAGCGCGATCGACGCACGGCTGGTCGGCACCGCGCCAGAAGGACTGGAACCACCTGTGCAACGCGCCATCTACCGGACCGTCCAGGAGGCGCTGACCAACGTGCGCAAGCACGCCCCGGGAGCCAGCGCCACCATCGAGATCAGCCATGACGACACCGACCTCACCGTCACCATCACCAACACACGGCCCACCCGGGACACCCTCGCACTGCCGAGCGCCCAGCATGGACTCGTCGGCCTGCAGGAACGGGCCGCACTGCTGGGCGGCAAGCTCCACACCGGTCCCGTGCCCGACGGCGGATTTCAGCTGCGGCTGCGGCTACCGATGACAGCGGTCGGCACGGCACACGGATGAGCGCGACCACAACGGACTGCTGGCCCGATCCGCAGGACGGCTCATGAGCCAGTGGTCCTGGTAGCGGTGCGAGGGCTCGACGCGCTCGGTTCGACCCTCCTCAGGTCGAGCGTGCCGGGCGGTCAGGTGTCGGGCCTGTGCGGCGAGCGCCCGCTCACCGGCGGCGCTCACCGGTGAGCAGCTGCGTGGCGGCGAACTCGGCGTACAACGGGTCGTTCACGACGAGTTCGTCATGGGTGCCAGTAGCTCGCACGATTCCGTTGTCCAGCACCACGATTCGGTCCGACTGGGTCACTGTCGACAGCCGGTGCGCCACCACGAGCACCGTCATCGTCCTCGCCGCGGTGGTGACCACGTCCCGGATCGCCATCTCGTTCGCGGCGTCCAGCTGCGAGGTGATCTCGTCGAGCAGCAGCAGCCGCGGACGCCTGATCAGCGCGCGGGCGAGCGCGACCCGTTGCCGCTCACCGCCGGACAGGAAGTTGCCGCGGTGGCCGACAGAGGTGTCCAGCCCGTCGGGCAACCGCTCGACGAGCGAGTCGAGCCGGGTCTGCGCCAGCACGTCGCGGATCTCCTCGTCGGCCGCATCCGGGCGGCCGTAGACCAGGTTGTCGCGTAAGGACCCGGACAGCAGGGGCGCGTCCTGTTCGACGTAGCCGATCTGTCCACGCAGGCTGGTCAGATCCCAGTCCGCGAGGTCGCGGCCATCCAGTTGGATGCGGCCGGAGTCCGGTTCATGGAACCTCTCGATCAATGCGAACAGCGTGGACTTTCCCGCACCGGAGGGGCCGACGAAGGCGGTCATGCCCAACGCGGGGACATCGATGCTCACGCCGCGCAGAACCTGCGGCAGATCAGGGCCGTACCGGAACCGGACGTCGGAGAAGAGCAGCCGAACTCCTTGCTGCCCCGGGATCTCGGTGCCACCGGTACCGACCGGCTCGGCCTGCATCTGGTCGACGTCGCCCAGCCTGCGCACTGCGGCGAGCCCGATTTGCAGTCTGCTGCCGGCGTGCAGCAACTGCCCGATCGGCTCGTGCAGGTAGAACAGGAACAACAGGAAAGCCACCAATGTGGACAGTGGAATCGCTCCGGTCGCGACCCGCGCGCCGCCGATGCCGAGCACGGCGAGGAACGACGCCTGGACCGCGAGGCTGTTGGAGCCGTGCACCAGCGATTCCCACCGTGCCGAACGGACACCGGCACGCCACGAGTTCTCGGCACCGCGCTCGATCGCGGCGACCTCCCTCGCTTCCGCGCCCGCTGCCTTCACGGTGCGGAAGGCCCCGAGCACGCGTTCCAACCGCGCTCCCGTCTCCCCAACGGCGCTCTGGGCCGCGTGAGAAGCCTTCTCGATCATCGGCATGCCCGCCAGGGCGAGCACGCCCACCACCGCGAGCACGGCCAGGGTGATGCCCAGCAGGACGAGGTCCATTACGCCCATCATCACGACCATCACCACGGTCGTCGCCGAGCCGGTGACCATGGCGACCAGCGCGTGGGTGCACACCTCGCGCAGCAACGTCGTGTCGCTGGTGAATCGGGACAACAGGTCTCCTGGCTCAGCGCGTTGCACCTCGGGCACGCGCAATGAGAGCAGCCGCCCGGCCAGCCGTTTCCTGGCGATCAACACGACCGACTCGGCGGCACGTTCGAGCAGGTAGTCACCGGCCATCGCGATCGCGGCACCGGCAAGCGCCAGGCCGACCAGCAGCACCAGCAGACCGGTGATCCCCTCACCCGAGCCCAGGCGGTCCACCAGCTCCTTGGCCGCCAACGGCTGAGCAGCGGCGGCAAGACCGCTCAGCAGCAGCAGCGCCCCTCCGAACAGGATGGTCCGTCGCTGCGGCCTGGCATAGCCCAGAAGCATTCGCCAGGTTGAGCGGTCGATCGGTGTGCGCACGGTGAAGCAACTCCGTCTTCTCTTGTCGTGGTAGAGGACCGCGATCCGGGCGCGGGAAAGAACAGGACAGCCGCGGACCGGTTGTACGAGCATCAATGACGCGGCAGCCTCGCGACACCGGCGAACCAGCTGAACTGTCCAGCCAGGTGGCCAGAAAACACCCACCACCTCGGGGCAGGGCGACCCC
The DNA here is from genome assembly GCF_042429765.1 of Allokutzneria oryzae. NCBI lineage: Bacteria > Bacillati > Actinomycetota > Actinomycetes > Pseudonocardiales > Pseudonocardiaceae > Allokutzneria > Allokutzneria oryzae. The sequence goes on from NZ_JBHLZU010000008.1 coordinate 76,350, forward strand.
CGCAAGAGGTGGAGAGCGCGGCAGCCGGTCGCGCGTCCAGTCCTCGACGGAGACACAGCTCACGTACTGTCCACTGTGGCCCTGTGGTCAGTACGCTTGCTGACCGTCACACCGTCTCACGAAGCACGGTCCCATGAACTCGCTGCTGCTCATGATCGCGATCGCTGTCGCAGTCCGTTCCTTCGCCGCTTCACGGCTGGATCGGTGGAACCTGGGCGCACCAGTCGTCATCGTCACGGCAGGCGTCGTCATCGGTTTGGTCAACGAACAGTCGATCAAATTGGCGCTGAACACCGAGGCGACGTTGTACGTGGCCGAGATCGTGCTCGCCGTGCTGCTGTTCGTGGACGCCACCGAAGTTCGCGGTGGCCGGTTGTGGGGCCACTCGCCCGGTCTTGCGGCCCGAGTCCTGCTCATCGCGATGCCTCTCAGCATCGCCGCGGCGATGCTCCTCGGCTGGGGGCTGTTCCCCGGTCTGCCCTGGCCCGCGCTCCTGTTGCTCGCCGGCGTGGTCGTACCGACCGACTTCGCCCCAGCCGAACGGGTCGTGCGCGATCGCGGCCTGCCGTCACGGGTGCGCAGCGTGCTCAACGTGGAGAGCGGCTACAACGACGGAATCGTCTCACCGTTGTTCCTCTTCGCGTTGATCCTGGCGGGCGACCACAGCCAGGAACGGACGCCGCTGTCCGCGCTGGCCACCGTGCTGCCCTTCACCGTCAAGGCCCTCGTTGCCGGGCTGCTGCTCGGCGCGGTGCTCGCGCTCATGCTGACAGCCGCGCACCGGGCGGGCTGGCTCACCGAACAGTCCGGGCGCATCGTCGTGCTGCTGGTGCCGCTGCTGACCTACACCGCGACGGTCGCCGTGGACGGTAACGGGTTCGTCGCCTCCTTCGTCTGCGGCATCACGTTCCGCTACGTCCACCGGGGAGCCAAGGCGCGGCTGATCCGCCGTTCTCCGCAAGGGCGAGACCTGCTGCGCGCAGGAGCACTGGACGAGGATTTCCGGCTGTTGGAGGACGTCACCACCCTGCTGACCATGACGCTGTGGTTCGTCGTCGGTGTCAGCGCCGTGCTGGCGTTCTCGGACGGATTGCCGTGGCAGGTCATGCTCTTCAGCATCGCGGCGATCACGATCATCCGTATCGTTCCCGTGCACCTCTCCCTGACCGGATCGGTGCTCTCGCATCGTGAACGTCTCCAGGTGGGAGTGCTCGGGCCTCGCGGCACAGCGTCGATCGTCTTCGGGCTTCTCGCCTTCAACCGCCTTCCCGAAGGGCCGGCTGCCGACACCATCCTGCTCGTCACCGTGACCGTGGTCCTCACCAGCGTGGTGCTGCACGGCATCGGCGCCGGCCCCACCGTCAAGTGGTTGGCACCCGCGAAACCAGCTCGCCGCTGACCTTCTCGCGACCTTGGGAAAGGCCGACGGCGCACCTCGTCAGTGGAATCCCGAAAGCGTCCACGAGTGATTCCTCCAGATGCCTCCGTCGACGTCAGGAGCGAGCGCGTGCGGTCGCGGACCAGACGCCGGAGTTTGTCGTGGTCGTAGCCCCGGTCGACGTGGATCGGGCACGGCCTGGCGTGTTCCCCCTTTGAATACGCGCGGGTGGGTGGAGTGCCAGAGGCGGCGGACAGTTCCAGCAACCGCTGCGGCGCGCAGATCAAGGACGTTCTCGCAGTTCAATGCGGACTAGGGAATGTTCGGCAAGGGCGAGGCGATGTGACATTATCCGACCAGCCCGTCGACCACCTGATGTTTTCGGTGTTCCGTTCCGTCTCACAGTTCCAAGTGGACGGTCGAGAACGGCGACAAACGCGCTACTCCGAACCCGGGAACATCACCGCGATTCATTTGCGCCTGAAGTGCATTGACAAGAGTCTCCTCACTCCCGACTCTTTCCGGGGTAAGTCATCAATGCCGATCAGGAAGGTCCAGTCGACTCACGCTCCCTATCGGTTCCGCCAGCTCAACGGAGACATCGCGACAGCTGCGTCGGCGATTCGCTGAGCGGTATCGGTCTTCAGCGGGCTCGCGAGGAGTCGATCCAGCCCTGAACCGTCGTGTATCCAGCCGCGCGGTATTCGAGCGCTTGCAGGAGACACTCCAGCTTGTCAGCGTCCTTGGCGCACCGCGCTTCCAGAGAGTCCTGCGATTCGTACTCCGCCACCGCGCCCTGGACCATCTCGGCGCTCGCCCGCGGCAGACGCTCCGCCTGAAGGGCTGTGACCGCGTTGTTGTCCACTGATGGATCTCTCCTGCTCCGCCCGCACCTGCCGCTCCACGTAGCTGATGCCTTGTCCATGTCCTACAGCCAATCGGGTGGACCGCGATGGTTCTAACCCGCGCGGAACTGGCGGTGGGCAGGGTCAAGACGTGTCCCTTCGCGAGGTCGCCGCAGCCGCACGCGCGGCCCTCGCGATGCTGCCTACGGCCTTGCTGGACGAAGCCGAGACCGCCCTTGACAAAGCCGCGACCCACTGGCACCACGCGACTGAGGGCAGCGTCGACGACGACGTGCCTTACGCGCACAGTTTGTTCGAAACCGCCCTTGACGACCTGCGCCGCGTACGGCACCTCTTGCACCAACTCCCCGAGCGGGTTGAGTCCTGGATCAGTGGACTCGGCGTCAGCCAGGGCCTAACCTGCACCTCCTCGAGTCCGCCCACAGCCAGCAGCACCCCGGAGTCTCTTCGCTCACCAGGCAGTGACACGCCCACGAGGCATGAGGGTGATCCCGGTGCAGCTGCTCGCGAGCGCTTGGTTGAGCACGCGCGCACCGAGCTTCCTCCTACCGTGGTGCCCCGTAGCCGCACCAAGACACATGGCCGCTGGACCGATGGTGGTGTGGTCCATGCCCTCGTCTCCGGCCGTGACGACACCGCCGCCCTAGCCGACCGGTTGCTCGCTGAGCGCGGCATGCCCGGCCGAAGCACCCGCACCGCCGATGCCGAGCTCAAGGTCGCGGCGATCATGGCTAACGGCGGACCGCGCCACGTCACCGTGGCGATCAACAACACCCCGTGCCGCGGTCCGTACAGCTGTGACACGCTAGCGCCGATCCTGTTGCCGACCGGAGCCACACTCACCGTGATCGGCGCGGATGGATTCCGGAAGACCTACACCGGGGGAGCCACACCATGGTGGAGCTAGATGCCTACTGGGCCGACGAGCACGGCGACGAACCCGCCCGCATCACCAGCGAGGACCGACTCGTTCAACTGCTCGACGAGCTACGCCGCACTCAGCCTGCCGCGCTGGTCCAACTGCTGCCTGCGGGCAACCCCGGCGCGGCGATCCTCGACGTCGGCTTCGACGGTGACCGCGCTGTCGCGTTCTACAGCGGCCCAGACCATCGGGACGGCTGCTACAGCTACAACCCCGCCATCACCGTCGACGACGGCGCGGAACCGGTCCTGTACTACTTCATGAACTCCGACACCGAGTACCCCGCCACCGCTGAGATCGCCGCCGAGGATGCCATCAAAGCGGCCTGCGAATACATGCGCACAGGTGGCCAGCGGCCCACGACGCTTGCGTGGCAGCCCATGCCTTAGTCCAACGCCCGTGCGCCGGGCAAGAATACCGGGGGCACAGCAGCGATAGGGGCCATTAGTCCGGACGACGCTGTCCCCTGAAAAGCGACCCGAGACTCCGGGGGCGCTCGTGGACGAACTTCTCGAGACTGGAGAACACGTCTTCGGCGAGCGCTTGGTCTTCTTGCTGGGCAACGCTTTCTCCAGTTTTGGAAGGGAAGATCTGCGGTCTCGCCTGTCCTCGCTGTCGGGAAAGTGACGACCGGCCGTGCCGCGCTGCACCCCAGTGACCACTCGCAGGCTCCGGTCCGGGTGCAGCGCGGCGCAGCGCCTCATACACGGGGGTGCGGGTCAGGCGGAGTTCGGCTCTGGCACCAGCGTGACAGGGGAACGACGCTCACGCAGAACTGGTGCCGCTGACCGCGTAGCGCACGACCACGACGTCGGAACCCTCGTAGGTGCTGGTTCCCAGCAGCCGCAACGGGGCCGCTGTGCCACCGTCGAAGGCGGGGGTGCCGCCGCCGACCACACCAGGGCCCAGCACGAAGTGGAACTCGTCGACGAGCCCGGCGGTGAACAGGTCGTTCCACATCTTCCGGCTGCCGAAGACCAGGATGGCCTTTCCCTTGCCCCGTTTGAGTTCCGCGACGCGCTCGCGGGCCCGGTCGCGCGGTACGACCGTCGTCGTGCCCCGGTAGGCGCCGGTGTGCTCCTCCGAGAGCGTGTCGGAGACGACCACCTTCTCGATCGCCGCGTTGAGGCGGGAGATCTCCCGCTCCACGGCGGGAGCTGCCTCATCGGCGGCCACCGGCGGCCAGTAGTCGAGGAACAGCCGGAAGGTGTTCGCCCCGAGCAGCAGGGTGCTCGCCGCCCGGAGGGAAGCGAGGTTGTGCGCGTCGAACCCGGGGTCCAGTGGCATGGCCATGAAGTTCCCGCCCGGGCCCTCGTGGCAGCCGTCGACGGAGATCAGGTTGGTGACGATCAGCTTGCGCATGGCAGCTCTCCTCGTGGGTTGTCGGCCCTGTCACCCGTTGAGAGACGCCGCCGGGCGCGAACTCATCGGTCCGCGTGAAATTCCTCCGGCAGGCCGAACCGGGTGCGCAGGTCCGGGTCGAGGAAACTGTTGATCTCCGCGATCCGGCCCGCGCGCAGCGTCAGCGCCGCGATCGCGGCGAACCGGAACCCGGTGTCTCCCGCCTGCCGGAGGTAGCAGGCGAACCCCGGTTGCGCGTTGACCTCCAGCGGCACGAGCCGCCACGGGGTCGCGAAGACCCGCTCGCGCAGGAACCTCGCCACGTTGTCCTTGCCGTCGAACCACGCGGGCAGCGGCGGCATGGTGAACTTCGCGTCCTCGACGAGGAGGTCGAGCAGCGCGGGCGTGTCGGCTCGCTCCCACGCGGTGAGGAACGCGTCGACCAGCTCACGACGGCCCTGCTCGCCGAGGGCGCCAAGTTCCGTCTGCTGGGACGTGCCCATCCGCGCCCGGACCGTCGCGCGCGCCCGTTGCAGCGCGCTGTTCACCGAGGCGGGTGTGGTGTCCAGGATCGAGGCCACCTCAGCGGCGGAGAACCCCAGCACCTCGCGCAGGAGCAGTACCGCGCGCTGGGTCCCCGGCAGGAGCTGCACCGCGGCGACGAAGGCCAGCTCCACGGACTCCCGCAGCAGGTAGCGCTCGGCGGGGTCGGTTTCTGGCGCCAACGGCTCCAGCCACACCGGTCCCGGCACCGGTTCACCCAGCTCATGCACGTCCACCCGAGCCGGGCCGAAATCGACCGAGGTCACGCGGTGCGGTCTGCGCTCGGCGAGCCGCAGGCAGGCGTTGGTGCAGATGCGGTAGAGCCAGGCGCGCACCGAACTCCGCCCCTCGAACCCGGCGAGCCCCCGCCAGGCGCCCAGCATCGCCTCCTGCATCGCGTCCTCGGCGTCCTGCGCCGAGCCGAGCATCCGGTAGCAGTGCGCGTACAGCTCGCGTCGGTGCTCGGCGACCAGCGCGTCGAAATCCACCCGGCGAGCATGCCACTGCGCGATGACGGCGATGATGGTCGCCACGCCCCTGAACCAGTAGATAAGGATCTATGACCCACCGTGGTTCGGTGCGGCTGTTCGCGGTGTCGGCGCTGGTGGCGGTGTGGCTGTGGTCCCGACGGCCGAGGCGTCGAGCGGCTGGCTGGACAGGTTGGCGCGGGAGGTGGTGGACGCCGGGGCGCCGGGTGTGGTCGTGCGGGTGGACGACGGCAGCGGGCGGCCGGTGGAGATCGCGGAGCAGGCGCGGTGGGCGAGGCGGGACCACCTGCTCAAGGCGAGCGACGAGTTCCGGGTGGGGTCCAGCACGAAGACGGTGATGGCCACGCTGGTGCTGTAACTGGTCGCCGAGGGCAAGCTCGCGCTGGCCGATCCGGTGGAGAAGTGGTTGCCGGGCAAGGTGCCCGGCGGCAAGGCGATCACGGTGCGCATGCTGCTGAACCACACCAGCGGCCTGGCCGACTACACCGCGGACCCGGCGGTGGTGCCGTCGATCGTGGGCAAGGGCCCGCGGGGGTGGACGTCGGCGGAGTTGCTCGCGGTGGGGGTGAAGCACGACCCGTTGTTCGCGCCGGGCACGAAATGGGACTACATCAACGCCAACTACGCGGCGATCGGCGCGGTCCTGGAGCGGGTTTCGGGGACGGGCCTGGCGGATCTGGTCCGGGATCGGATCGCCCGGCCGTTGTACCTCGCACCTAGTACGCGACGGACTCCGCTTGGCGCGGGCGGCATGTTCGCGGGTACGAGCCAGACGCGGAGCACATGCCGCCGGCGTGCCGGTGGAGTTCAGGGACTTCGCCGGGCCGCGCCGCGACGGTCACGTCGACGTCTCCGGCAACGACCCGTCGTGGGGCGGAGCGGCCGGGGCGGTGGTGTCGACGGCGCGGGACTTGGCGCGGTTCCACACGGCGCTGATGTCGGGCAAGCTGCTCCCCGCCGCTGAGCTGGCCGATTTCGGCGCCGCAGCCCCCTTTTTTCCGGGCTCCGGCCGCGTGCTGATGCGCCCGCACGACGCTGGAGTCCACGCTGATCACCCACTCGAGATCGCCGACGGAGTCGTCCTTAACGATCACCTCGTCCAGGATGCGGGCCCAGGTGCCGTCCTTGGTCCCACAACCGCAGCCGTTCATGCGCGGTCTTCCACGGCCCATACCGTTCCGGCAGGTCACGCCACGGGGCACCGGTCCACAGCTTCCACAGGATCGCGTTGATCACCTGCCGGTGATCACGCCACCGCCGACCACCACCCGACACCGGCCGCAGCAACGGCGCGATCGCCGCCCACGCCCGATCCGTCAACTCACCGCGACCAACCACCCCAGAGAAATACCAGACGCCCAGATCAACGGCTTACAGGACAGGCTCTAGTTGCTCGGCCACACCGCCCGACTCTGGTGGCGACCGGCGCGGTTGTGTCTCCGCAACCACCCGGACCTCCGCCTCGCCTGATCAGTTGGTCCTTCGTTCGGGCTTCGATGACGGGGAACTACCCACGTGGGTGACGGGCTTCTACCTGTCTCCCCCACTCAGGGGGTAGCAGCGGCGCAACTGTGTGGCAAGCGGGTGCCTGTCACTCGCGCGGTTGAATCCCACCGCAAAATATGGATACTGACCGAAACTTGAGCTTCTATTGACAATTCCGAAACGGTTGCAAGGAAATCAAACGCGTGCCAATGTTTGATTCACGTCAGGCACGAACGGGGGTTCGGACACAGGTTCACTCACCAACACCGGAGTGGATCTGACCGATCTGACGTGACCGCATCAAGGGGGAAATAACAATGACGAAGCGTGTCGTGAATGCGCTGATCGCTGCTGCCGTGTCCTGTTCGGTCGCACTCGCGGGATCCGGCGCCGCCAGCGCCGCCCACCACCTGGACGGGGCGCGGCCGATGGCCGCGATGACAGCGACGTTCGACCCACAGGTGGAGCCGGCGCTGGTGCAGTTCTTCACCGACATTCTCTCGATCCCGGACGAGGTCCTCGTTCAAGGAGACCAGGCCACGCAGTCCTGGATCTCAGTGAACATTCCGCCCCGTGCCGCGAAACACGCCGCAGCACCGGGCACTGTCCTGGGATGCATCTCCGCCATCGGCCAAGCGCTGGCCGGGTTGGCGTTGCCCGCGTTCAAGATCATGAAGATCAAGAGGTTGATCAACGACGTCGGAGGGCTGTGGGAGGCCGTCCGCCTGGCGCTCGGGGGGACCAGCGCGGCAGAGAAAGGCGAAGCGATCGCGACCGCGTTCGCTGCGCTCATCGCGGAACTGTCCGGGATCTCCGGAATCTCGCAGCACTGTTTCAACTAGCCGCGATCTTCTCCTGGAAGGAGACTGAGGCAATGGTTCAGCGAATGTTGTGGGCATTGGCCGGTGTGGCGTTGGTCGCCGGGGTAGTCCTGTTCGCCCGCGGTGACTACACGGTGTCCGGCGGGTGTGGACTGGTCGCACTGCTGGCCGTACTCGGTGCTGGGACAGCCCGGCGTGAGCGGGACAGGCGGGCGTTCGAGTCCCGCTTCGGCTCCGTTGACGCGCTCCGTGCCGAGCTCGACCGCGAGAGGTTCCGGGCGATCGAAGACCAGCATGGGCGTCCGGCGGCGATCAAAGCGCTCCGCCAGACCTATCCCGGGCTCACGCTCTCCGATGCGAACGACCTTATGGCCAGCTCCGTGTAGCCACAGGCACGGCATAAAGGTCGATGCGGCCGGGTGGGGCGGCACACACTGCCCCACCCGGCCGCACCTCTGTCGGTCTTCCGCACCTCACCTGCGGGCAACGACTGTGGCAGCAGACTCGTCGAGTCTTTGCCCATCGCGGAATGCGCGTCGAGTGTCAGAGGTGGCTGTCACCATCAATCGCATGGCAGCACCGTCACGCTCTCCGGTCACCACCGCAGACCTCGTGCAGCTGGTCACCACCTGGCCGGACACCCTCGCCTACGAACACACCCGGCACCGCTACGCCCGCGACCTCGCCGCGCTCGCGAGCTGGCTCTACCACCGGCGGCGCCCGCGCCATCGACGTCCTGGACTACTGCCACGTCCTGACCGGCCGCCGCCACGACCTCACCGCCCACGAACACCCGCTGCGGCGGCACAACGCCATTGCCACCACCGCGCTCCTTCTACAGCCACTGCACCACAACCGGATCGCTCACCGACAACCCGGTGCGGCAGGCACGCGCCCTCGACCCCGTCGCCGCCTACGCCCCGCACCCGCGCCGCACTCCCCCACCACTGGATGCCGCGGCACTACGGGCACTGATCACCGAAGCCCACCGCGACCCCTGGCTCGGCGGCCCCCTCGGAGCCAGCCTGCTCGGCCTGCTCATCGCCGTCCACTGGCGCGCTGAACGCGTCACCACCGCCACGCTGCGCGACCTCTCCCGACGTGGTGGCATGTCGCCTGTAGACCTTCCTGCAAGGGTCCTGATAAGTAGCTTTATCGGCCGTCAAGACGGAGATCCCGTTGCGCCCCAACGATTGTCCATCACCCATCTCGACTGGTTGTCCAAATTTCAACCCTCTAGAGTCGAGCACCGTGCACGCGACCCGACTCGAACGCACACTTGCCAGATGGTAAGACCGGCGATTCGTCTCCTATGCCGAGACCGAAGGCCACCGCACGGTGATGATCACCGAGTCCGCAAGCGCCTCCCAGGAGTGCTGGATACCCGCTTCCCACAACACGTAGTCCCCTTGCCGGGCAAGAGTGACGCTGCCATCGGTGAGGTCGATCCGAAACCGGCCCTGGACGAGCAGGGCTAGCGTGGTGCGGCGGTCCCCCGACGTCCACTCCGGCCGCTTCTCCCCGCGGCGTGGACACCCCACTTCACTTCCACGTCCGAAGTCGACCGCACTTCCTCCAACGGGTCGATGAAATGTCCGATCAACCAGCTACGGTTACCGCTGCCTTCGTCGGTGGCATTACCAGTGTGCCAGCTCGCGGCCACGGTGGCCTCCTCAACCAAAAACCCACGCAACTGACCTAGCGTCAGCTACATGGGTTGTGTTTGTGGTGTCCGAGGGGCGACTTGCACACTATCTACACGCCTCGCCCTGTCTGATTCCCCTGACCGATGGCCTGCTGATCCGTAGGCAGATCGGCAGTGGTGGGATCGCGTTCGATCAGAGACGGTGTCCCTGTCCCATCGGCCATGCAGCTCGACCTTTACGCCTTCGGCGCTGACGTCTCCAGGGCCCGCTTCGACGTCATGACCGAGCGGTCGTTCCGCGGGACTCGACGGCCGTGCCTGGCAGCGTCTGACCTGATCACTGGGTTGAGCGGTGAGCCCAGTGGGATTCAGCGGCGGTCAACGCGTCTCGAATTCGTTGCTCTTCGCCGCTGCCCGTTGTCGGCAGCCGCAGCAGTGGCATTTCGTACACACGCAGGATCTCGTTCTTGATCGCGTCTCGCTTCAACTGGGCCGGGTTGTTCTCGTGGAAGGCGAACCCGTCGACCTCGATGGCCAGCAGCGGCCGGTTGGTCACCCGGTTGTACACGACGAAGTCGAGGGATGCTCGTCTTCCCACATAGGCGGCTTGGGCCGGAGTGAGCCGGTCGAGGTTGAGCAGGAGATTCTTCAGCATCACCTGGGGAACGGCCGTCATGTGCGCGTAACGCTGCTCGGCGAAGATGTCGTTCAGCACGGTCCAGACGATGTCTTCCGACGGGTACTTGAGCTCCTTTCTGAGTCGTGTGGCGAGGGGCCGCAGGCGCTGCGAGTACGCGGTGTAGAGCAGATCGAACACGGAGACCACCGCACTGTCGACGACCTCTTCGTCGGGGTTGTGGTAGCGGATGTAGCCGACCAGATCCTGGATGTGCCGGCTAGTGGGCAGCATGTCGTGGTTGGTCACCAGAATGAACCGCCGAATCGCCCTCGACACCGCGACATTGATCATCTGCGGATCGTCCACGAAGGGCAGGCCGGTACGGCCGCGCCACGTCTCGTCGAGGACGGTGGTCAGGATGACCACCTGTTTCTGTCGGCCCTGGAAGCGGTGCACGGTGTCGGCCTCGAGCTGGTCGAGCACGTCGCCGGTCTTATCGGCCTGCAGGCGGTACGGACTGGTGACACCGATGTCGGCGTCGTCGATGCCCCGGCAGTGGTCCGAGATCACCTCCTGAGCGATGACGTCTATCTCGCGCTGGTTCGAGCGACCTCCCCCGTGGTGCTGGCGCATGTGGTTGCCCTCGGCAGTACGCACCACGATCATCGGCCGCTCGGCGCCGCTGGTGGTGTACGGGATCAGCTCACCCTCGTAGAACTTCTTGTTGCAGAACCCGATGATGACGGGGTCGCAACGATAGTGCTCTCGCAGCAGTGCGCGCGGGAGAACGGCGCCGTGCAACTCCGACAATGACGACAGGAGATTGTGCTGCCGGCAGTCGTAAGCTGGCATCGGCGGCGTGAGGTCGGCCGCGGCATCAACGGGGATGGGTGGGAGCTGCTTCTGGTCGCCGACCACGACGATGTTGCGGGCACACGACATCGCCAGCCCTGCCAGCAGCAGATTGACCTGTGAAGCCTCGTCGATGATGAGGTAGTCGAGCAGGTATCCGTCGGAGATGCTGGCCCGCAGCGAGTGGCAGGTGCTCAGCAATGCCGGGTAGTCCTCGATGAAGTTCGCGAACGCGCGGCTAGTGCGGTAGGAGTTCGCGTCGTACGCGGTGGGCTTCAGTTTTCGGTATCGATCGGCGAGTTCGGCGTGCAGGAACTGAGCCGACAACTGCTGGTGATTCCGGGAGAGCCGATCGAAGTCGGCCTGCCGCAGTCGGCCCTCGACCAGCTCGATCTCCCGCTCCAGCTCGGTGATCCGCTTGGTGTAGTAGGCCAACTGCAGTCGGAGCACGACGTCGGTGTCAGCCGGGTCGAGCGCTCGCAGCGACCCATACCTGAAGTAGTTCCGGACTCGCCGCAGCAGCCCGGGACGCTTGCCGGCCAGTTCCACCTGGCTCTCGGCCAGATAGTCGATGATGCGGTCAGCCGACTTCTTCAGCAGAGGGAGCCTGTCCAGGTCGGGCAGCTGTTCCTGCTGGAGGTGGGCCTTGAAGTGCCGCAGTTCCAGACGGTGGGCGTCGAGCGCTTGGCGCCGGTCGGCACGGATGCGCTCGTCCTCCTGCAGCCCCTGCAGGCGCCGGTCCAGAGCCGCCAGCTGTTGCGGGTCTGGCGGTTGCGGGGCGCTAGCCACGAACTGTGCCACCGCCGTGCTGCGGATCGCTTGTCCCGCGAAGAACTCCTCCCTCTTCTGTTTGCGGCCGAGGTTGCCGAGCACGTGTCCGAACCCGAGCTCGTCGAGCTTGTCGCGGACGTTGTCCACGGCGGCGTTGCCGAACGAGACGATGCCGACGGTCTTGTGCTGCACGGCGACAATGGTGGCGATCAGGTTGAGGATGGTCTCGGTCTTCCCGGTGCCCGGCGGCCCCTCGATGATCGAGACTGAAGAGGTCAGGGCGTTCTCGACGGCCTTGCGCTGACTGAGGTTGCAGCGGAACGGAAAGATCGGGGCGATGTCCAGCGGCCGCGATTCGATCGGTGCTCCGGCCAGATAGGAACTGAGCACGCTCTCCGGATGGACGAAGGTGAGCCGGTCATATCCCGGCCGCAATGGATCGTCGGAGCTGAGGCGGGAGACGATCGTGCGCCAGTAGCTCAACACGTCGTTGACGAGCGGTATGGCGGTCCCCGATGTGATGACACGAACTTGTGCGGCGGGGTAGGTCCGGTACGTCTCGCCCGCGCGGGTTCGATAGAAGACTCGGGACCATGCGCCGTAGGCGCCGGTGAAGGTGACGGTTTCGGTCGCGCTGTCCCAGATGCTGCCACCGACTTCGACCCGGTCGCCGGCTGCCATGACGCGTCGTGCGGAACTGCGCAGGATCTGCACGCGGTCCGGCCCGTACGGGAAGACCTTGTTTCCCTTGGTGAAGACGATTCCGATTCGCTGCCCCTCGGGCTGGAACTTGTATCGCGCTATGTTCCGGGTCTGATCCTCGAAGACACCAGTCTCGCGATTGCGGATCAGCACTGCTTCGCTACGCGGATTGATCACATTGCCCCCCAATGATCCCGCCCTCGGCCAAGGCGGTGTGCTCAGCGCGGACGAGCTGCCGCGAGGGTTTGCGGGATGGCCGGGAAAGCGCAGGACGTGTCCGGCCATTGGGCCAACAGTGCGTCAGGGATGCCGGCTATCTGCCACTTGCTCTCATGGTGATCTCGGGCCCAGGTCACGGTGAGTGATTCGACGAGGTTGTGTCGCAGCACGGCCATGTACAGCGGCAATGCGGCAACGAGCGCTTGGTCCAGCGTGTCCCAGTCCACCGGGTACGTGCGTCCGTCGACCCCGGTGACAGTGGGTCCGACCAGGACGTGGGTGTGAATGTGCGGCTGTTGGTTGGCGCTGCTGAAATGCAGGACCACCGTCGTGTTCAGTCCTCGGCAATCAAGTTTCGCCGGTTCGCTACGGGCGAATGCCGCCTCTTCGTCGAGCCATGAGAGCGTGTCGGCCAGTGCCGCCTCGTGGCCGGCGATCACTGCGCCGAGCCGGTGGTCCTCAGGTGGCAGGAGCGCCATCAGTGCGGATACCGACTTCGGTGCTGCAAACGTGATGTCGCGAGTGCCCGGCGGAACCGTCGGGGTGTTCTGCTCCGTTGGCATAGCGGCGCCGAACGAGGTGGTGTGTGCGACTCTTTTGGGCTTGCGGCGCAAGAAAGACACGCCTGATCACGCTACACGCTGTGGTCGCACGCGGCCCGTCACCCCACGACACCACGGGCGACCCGCGCTTTCGTCGTGGCGGCGGAATGGACGCGACGGGAGAACAGATCCTCGGTCGTCGCGTGGCACAGCTGCTCCTAGTCGGTGTGGATCCGCGCCACAGCGGTAAACGTGCGGTGCACCAGGACCCAGGCCATCGGCTTCAGGATGCGATCAGGGCGGGAGTAGACCCGGCAGCGCTGGTCGACGCGATCAACGAGGCTCAGGCGGAGCTGGAGGCTGCGGAGGCCGAACGAGCGCTGCAACCGGAGACGAGAACGATCACGCGTTCCGAGGTGTACACGATGCAGAGCTACAGAGACTTACCAAGGTCTGAGGCTGGAGATCATCCACCGCTCGGTTCAGAAGCTGCTGACGTAGCCATTAGGCCTGGTAGGGATAGCGAACGTGTCCGAGGGGGACTCGAACACGTTTCGCGGAATCCACGCACAGGATGCGTGTTCATGCGACAAACCATAACGCGTCGCGACCTAGAACCACCGAGCTCACGTCGACGCCCGAAGTCGAAAGTGCGCGCCGCCCATAGAATCTGGCGCAATCGCCCCCAGGGCATCGCCGCAGTGGTCAGTGCTTGGGTTCCGAGCGACTGGGCTGCAAACTCACAAGGGTTAGAGGGTGTCTCGTTTGGGTCTGATGGGATTCTTCGGCATGATCGTTGCTCGTGGA
>NZ_JBHLZU010000033.1:0-406322 GCF_042429765.1 Allokutzneria oryzae
CCGGGGCATTTGCTCGTTCATTTCGTTGTGTCGGAAGCTTATCTGGTCGGTGTTTCCGATGTCAAATCCGCTGTTTCGCGGTCTCTCGCCGGTCCCGATTCAGTTCTCGCTTCCCGCCAACCGTATCCGGTCCGCATTCTCGGTGTCAAATCCGCGGTAACCGCAGATATGATGTTCGCCGAGGTCACAGACCCTTTCAGGTCGGCGCCGCAGACGTTATCCGAACCGCATTTCCAGTGTCAAATCGGGGCCGAACCCACCATTTCCACAGAAAACCGTTCCGCACACACGCCTATCGGAACATATTCACTTCACATCTGATGGGAGCACACCCCAGCGACGCACCGCACCCAGGCGGTTTTAGTCAGGAGTGTGTTGTTCCCGAGGGTCGTACGCTACCCGATCAGTCGGAGCCGTCTTGAAGTGACCCCCTCAACAGAGGGTCAGCCTGTCAGCTGCGAATCAGGAGCACCGCAGTAACTTACCCGGTCCGTATCGCGGTGTCAACCCGCTCGACCCGGAGTTTCTGGCCGTACTGCCCGGGCTCTTCCGATCCCGGTCCGTTCGGCTTCCCGTGCGGCGGAGAGAAAGTTACGCAGCGCCGCACGGGAAGTCAAATCGGCTGGTCAGAGCCTTGCGGGACGATCTTGGGTGATCATCTTCAGCGGCCTCGTGGGCGGAGCCAGAGGGTCAGCGTGTCCGGGGTTCGACCGGTCTCCGGGTCGGCTCCGAGCAGGTCAGCGGGGTCCCGCGGCTCGGTGGACCCGAGCGGTACCAGGTCGTAGCCCCAAGTGCCGAACTCGCGCAGCACGGCGGCCGGGTCGTCGCCGAGCTCCACGGTCTGGCGCAGTGACAGCGAGCACACCACGTGCGGGCGGTCCCTGCGGAGCAGGCGGACCAGGCCGCCGAGCGCACGGTGACTGCCGCCCGGTGCGTCGACCTTCACCACGGACAGGCGCATCCCCCCGGTGGCGGGCAACGACTCCAGCTCCGTCTCCAGCCGGACGGCGCGCACGGTCGGTGCCTGCTGTTCCCCTTCCGCCGGTTCCCCGGCGGGGTGAACCACGACCCCACCGGTGAGGGCGGGCCGCACCTGGAGATCGGCCGGGGCGTCCCACGCCGCCGCGTCCACAACGGACAGCCGTTCGGCGACCGCGGGCGAGACGTTCACTCCGACGTTGTGCCGCAGCAGTGCCCTGGCGTGGGCGTCGGGCTCGACCGCGACCACCGCTCCACTGGTCCCGAGCATGTTGAGCACCCGGATCGAGTGGTAGCCGACGTGGGCCCCGATGTCGACGAACACCCCGTCCGGCTCGACCAGGGAGTCGATCAGCGCGGACAGCTCCGGCTCCCACACCCCGTTGGTCGAGAGCACCGGCAGCATCAGCGAGTCCTCGGCGGGCAGTCGCAGCAGACCGGCGTCTGTCAGGACCAGTGAGGTGCTCACTCCCTCTAACGACGGGTCAACGACTCCCGCGCGGTCGTGCTCGCGGACGACGATCCGGCGCAGCGAGTCCGCGGTGCGCAGGGCGTCGTTCGCCGCGCGGACCCCGGACTCCAGCCTCGCATCGCGTTCCCGCAGGGTGCTGACGACGCGGGACTCCAGCGAGTCGATGCGGTCGAGCGTGCGGTTGAGCGCGGAGGTGAGCCGGTCGATGCGCTCGGCGAGGGTGTCGACCTGCTTGTCGCGCATGGCGTCGCGTTCGGCGATGGACTCTTCGAGCGCCTGGAGGCGACGACCCTGGCTTGCCATGTCCGCACGGGCTCGGACCACTCCGTCGTCGACACCGATGAGCTGGTCGTCGAGCTGGCTCTGGCGTTCTGCCAGCTGGATCACGTCCGCGCGCACGTCGGCGATGTCGGCGCGGCCACCTCCGGTTCCGGCGTCCTCGCCCTGCCTGCGGGCCAGCTCACCCGCGGTGCGCTCGACGCCGTCGACCACGGCGGTCAGGACTTCGCGAAGGTGGTTGTCGTAGTGGCTGAGCACGCGGAGGACAGCCTTGCGCAGCGCCGGCGCACCGGGCGTGCGGCTCTCCGTCTCCACGTTCGGCTTGCGCAGAAGTGCGTGCCTGGCAACAAGAAGCGGGCGAAGTGGGTCCTCGGCCGGGCCAGGAGCCGGGGCGGCGTGCTGGGCTCGCCAGCCACGGTAGGCGTGTTCGACGCGGTCGCGGAGCTGCTTCGCGGTGCCGTCCACCGTGCGGCTGTGCGTCAGGTGCTCGCGGGCGGCCTTGCCGAGGCGGATCGTCGCGTCGGGGTCTTCAGCGACGGAGCGCATCAGCTCGACGGCCGCCTGGGCATCCGGTTCCGTGCCGACTCCGTGGCAGGGCACCAGCATGGCGACCTCGGGACTGAACAGCTCCGCGACGGCGCCGTGCTGCGAGGCGAGCACCGGCAGCGACATGCTCGCCGCCCTGGCCAGCAGCAACGATGTGCGGTCGGCTCCGTTGCCCTCCGCGCGGTGCAGCGAGACGACGCAGTCGGCCATCGCCAGCAGGTCGTCGGTCAGCTCGATGTCGGTGACGCGGCCGTCCGAGGTGCGCTCGATGAGCAGGATGCGGTGGTCGGAGGCGGTGGCAAGGCGCAGGCGCTCCGCGGCTTCCGGGTTGCGGGCCGCGCCGCTGACCGTGAGCACCAGCCGGGCTTCCTGGCGGTCCGGGAACGCGCTGAGGAACGCCGAGACCAGCCCGAGCGCGTTGCCCCTGCGCTCCGCGGTGTGGTCGACGGCGGAGATGAACACGACTCCGTCGTCGAGGCCGAAGCGGGCTCGGGCGGCCTTGCGGGCCGGGGCGTCGACCTCACCTCGGTCCGGCACCGGGAGGGAGAGCACGCGCACCGGCACGGAGGTCGTGTTCTGCGTCGCCTGGCGGGTGGCGTCGGAGAGGACCCACACTTCGTCCACTTCGGACTGCGTGTCGGTGGGGAGGCCGTCCGGGCTGACCGAGATCACGTAGCGGTCGCCCGGCACCGGGAGCGCTCCAGCGCAGCGCAGCACCACCGGGTAGACCGGTTCGTCCGCCGTGGGCAGGCCGGACGCGCGGACGGTCGCGCGCAGCAGCTCCGCCTCGGTCCCCGTGCCGACGACGCTCACACCGAGCTGGTCGACCAGGACCGGACCCGCGTTCGGGTCGAGGCGGGGGACGGCGTCCGGGTGGACGCGGCCGGTGGAGACCCCCGTGGTCGCGCACCAGGTGCGGAACTCCTTGGCCTGCGCGCCGAACGGGTCCGGGTACTGCCTGCGCAGCTCGGGGTCGTCCTGCCAGAGCGCGGCGCCCCAGCGCGAGCCGCCGGAGGCGTGCTGGTTCTCGTCGGCCGGTTCGCACGCCCAGCGCAGGAAGTCCGCGATGTCGGCGGCCGGGCCGAACGCGGGTTTCGCGGGCGGGACGCCGTTGCGCTGCTGGGTGCTGAGGCGGTACTCGCGGCGCAGTGCGTCGGGGACCGGGGTGCCGTCGGGCAGCGCCGCGAACGCGTAGGGGTCGCGCTCGCGGTTGTGGCCGACGCGGACGAGCTCGTTGCGGTAGATCGCGCAGAGCTGCGCCATCGGCGGGTGTTCGGACAGCAGGACGCGCGGGCGGTCGGCGATGTTGGCGGAGAGCAGCCAGGGTCGCTGCGGGTCGAAGCCCGCGAGGTGCACCGTGCGCAGCGGCTTGTCACCGACGAGCAGGCGGCCCTTGGCGTCGCGCCACGGCGGACGCTGGTCGATGTTCCAGATGGAGACCCCGATGCCGGGATCGCGCAACACCTCGTGCTCGACCAGCGCGGGGGCTCCGTCCAGGAACGCGCCCGCGGCGTCGGGGGCCTGGCGGACCTGCTCGGCCCACATGTTGAGGAAGGGAGCGGAGCCGGGCGCGACCGCGATGAAGCCCGGGTCGAACATGCCCGCCGTCAGCAGCTCCTCCGGAGCTGGTCGCATGCCGTCGCGGGGAAGCGGTTCGAGGACCCTCGGCAGCAGCACGACCGGGTTGCGGGCGATCGCGCCGAGGATCTCGTCGATCACCGTGTCCAGCACGAGCACGTTGGAGTCGAGGTAGAGCACCGGGCCCGCCTCGGCGAGCAGCCGCATCATCAGCCTGGGCTGCAGGACCGCGCGCAGCTCCTCCGGGGTGCACGCCGTCGCCAACCAGGACAGCTCGGCCGCGTCCACGCCGATGTCCGCCGGGGTGAGCAGGCCGGGGCCGACCGATCCCGGCTCGGCGTCCACCAGCAGCGCGACGAACCGGCCGCCGGGGTGCTTGGCGAGGAAGGCCCCACTGAGGAGCCGGACCGCGGGCAGGTCCGCGCGGGTGGCGACTGTGCACGCGTTCAGCACGGCCTGCGGTTGCGACTGCGGCTGCGGATCGGTGGTCGGCTCGGTCTGTGCGGGAACTTCAGTCACGTCCCAGAACCTATCCCGCACGGCACGTGTTCGGGGTCGGTCAACCGGAGCACAAGGACCGCCGCTCGGCTCAGGCTCACGTCACCGCGGCAGCGTCGGCAGGTAGCGCGGGGTGAGCCGCGCTGGTCGCAGCCTCTCGAAGCCGGCGGCGAGCGCGAGCAGCCGGGCGTCGGAGTCCCGGCCCGCGAACAGCGACACGCCGATGGGCAGCGGCCCCGCCGCACCCGCGGGAACGGTGATGTTGGGGTAACCGGCCATGGCCGCCGGAGCGCTGGAGCCCAGCACGAACGCGTCGCCTTCGCCGTACTCGGTCTTCCACGCGGGGCTGTTGGTCGGCGCGAGGATCGCGTCCAGCCGGTGCTCGGCCAGCGTCTCGTCGATCGAGCGCCGCGAGAGATCGGTCACCAGGGCGCGCTTGCGCCGGTACTCCGGGTCGGTGGTCGGCGCGGCGGTGAGGGTCCGGGTGAACAGCTCCTGACCGAACTTCGACAGTTCGACAGGATCCTTCGCGTTGAAGCGAACCAGCTCGTCCAGGGTCTTCGGGCCGCAGGAGCGGGTGGCGAGGTAGGCGGGCAGGTCGCGTTTGAACTCGCTGAGGAGCACGTCGAGGGAGTGCTCACCGGCCTGGTCCAGGTAGGGCGGCTCGACGTCGACGACCGTGACCCCGTTGACGCGCAAGAGGTCCACTGTGGAGTTGAGCACCCGGTCCACGTCGGGGTCGGCGCCGGCCCTGCGCCACACACCGATGCGGGAACCGCGCAGGCTCGCGGGCGCCGTGGCGGCGGGCCTGGCGCGCAGCGCGTCCAGGGTGATCGCGACGTCGACCACGTGCCGGGCCATCGGTCCGGCCGTGTCCTGCTCGTGGGAGATCGGCACGACGCCTTCGCCGCTGACCACTCCGAGGGTGGGCTTGAGGCCGACGACCCCGGTCGCGCCCGCCGGGCAGACGATCGAGCCGTTGGTCTCCGTGCCGATCGCGACCTGTGCGAGCGACGCGGCGACCGCGGCACCCGAGCCGGAGGACGAGCCGCAGGGGTTGCGGTCGAGCACGTGCGGGTTCGCGGTCTGGCCGCCGACACCCGACCAGCCGGAGGTGGCCTTGGTGGAGCGGAAGTTGGCCCACTCCGAGAGGTTCGTCTTGCCGAGGATCACCGCGCCCGCGGCCCGGAGCTTGCGGACGAGCTCGGCGTCCTTCGCCGGACGGCTGCCGAGGAGCGCGCGCGAGCCAGCGGTGGTGACCCCCGCGTCGATGTTGTCCTTGAGCAGCACGGGAATGCCGTCGAGCGGGCCGCGCAGCGCGTTCGACCTCCTGCGCCGGTCGCTCGCGGCGGCTTGGGCGAGCGCGTCCGGCTCGACCCGCATGACCGCGTGCACCTCGCGGTCGACGGTGCGGATGCGCCGGAGGTAGGCGCTGGTGAGGCCGACCGCGCTGAGCCGGCCGGCGGCCATCTGCCGTTGCAGCGCGGGGATGGTGGCGCTGTCCAGGTGCTCGGCGGGATCGGCCGCGGCGGCCGGGGCGATCGCGGTGGCGGTGATCGCGATCACGGCCGAGCTCGTGGTCAGGATCGTGCTGAGGCGGCGACGCATGGCCACCACCCCAGCCGCCGACCCCGCCGGGGTCAACCCTCGATCAGAGCATCGGAAGGTAGGTGCTCAGTTCGAACGGGGTCACCTGACGGCGGTAGTCGTCCCACTCCGAGCGCTTGTTCCGCAGGAAGAAGTCGAAGACCCCCTCGCCGAGGGTCTCCGCGACCAGCTCCGAGTTCTCCATCTCCGCCAGCGCCTCCGCCAGGTTGTACGGCAGCGAGTCGTAGCCCGCGGCACGGCGCTCGGACTCCGTCAGCGACCACACGTTGTCCTCGGTGGGCGGCGGCAGCTCGTAGCCCTCCTGCACGCCCTTCAGCCCGGCGGCCAGGATCACCGCGTAGGCCAGGTACGGGTTGCACGAGGAGTCGGGGCTGCGCAGCTCGACGCGGCGCGAGGACGCCTTGCCCGGCGAGTACATCGGCACCCTGACCAGCGCCGACCGGTTCGCGTGGCCCCAGCACACCGTGGTCGGGGCCTCGCCGCCGACGATGAGGCGCTTGTAGGAGTTGACCCACTGGTTGGTGACCGCGCTGATCTCACGGGCGTGCTTGAGCAGACCCGCGACGAACGCCTTGCCGGTCTGGGACAGCTCGTAGGGGTCCTCGCTGTCGTAGAAGGCGTTGCGGTCGCCCTCGAAGAGGCTGAAGTGGGTGTGCATGCCGGAGCCCGCGTGCTGCGAGAACGGCTTGGGCATGAAGGACGCGCGCACGCCCTGGGTGATCGCGACCTCCTTCACCACGTAGCGGAAGGTCATCACGTTGTCGGCCATGGTCAGCGCGTCGGCGTAGCGCAGGTCGATCTCCTGCTGGCCGGGCGCGGCCTCGTGGTGGCTGAACTCCACCGAGATGCCCATCGCCTCCAGCGTCTCGATCGCGTGCCTGCGGAAGTGCGGCGCGGCGTTGAGGCTGGCCTGGTCGAAGTAGCCGCCGCGGTCGGCGGGCTCCGGCGGCCTGCCGTCGCCGTGCAGCTCGCGCAGCAGGTAGAACTCGATCTCCGGGTGCACGTAGCAGGTGAACCCGGCCTCGCTGGCCTTGGCGAGGGTGCGCCGCAGCACGTGCCGGGGGTCCGACCAGCACGGGGAGCCGTCCGGCATGGAGATGTCGCAGAACATCCGCGCCGAGTAGTGCTCACCGTCCGGGGTCTCCCAGGGCAGCACCTGGAAGGTCGCCGGGTCCGGCTTGGCGACCATGTCGGACTCGTAGACCCGGGCGAAGCCCTCGATGGCCGAGCCGTCGAAGCCGATGCCCTCGGCGAAGGCCCCTTCGAGCTCGGCGGGGGCGACGGCAACCGACTTCAGGAAACCGAGGACGTCGGTGAACCACAGCCGGACGAACCGGATGTCGCGCTCTTCCAGGGTGCGGAGCACGAACTCCTGCTGGCGATCCATGAGGTCACCCTAGATGTCCCTGGCGGCTGTCGCGGGCACGCACCACCGGGTGGGATCAGCCCGAGCAGCGTGCGCCCTCCGCGGGCGCCCGCAGATCCACCAGGTAGGCGATGCCCGCGCTGTCCAAGCACGCGTTGCCGGACAGGAAGCCGGTGTGCCGCGTGGCGTCCTGGGTGAGCAGCCGCGCCCGGAGCACTCGGGCGAGCTTGACGCCCGCCTCGTACGGGGTGGCCGGGTCACCGGTGGTGGACACGACTAGCAGCTGCGGCAGGCCCGGCAGCGCGGCGCGGTGCTGCTGCGCCGTGACCGGGGCGGGCCAGAACGCGCACGCGTCGAGGTAGCCGATCACCGGCGAGCCGTCGTCGAGGAAGGGCGCGGCCTGGCGGTAGCGGCGCTCGACGTCGGCCCGGACCTCGCGGTCGGTGGTCCTGGCGTCGTCGACGCAGCGCACCGCGGAGAACGCGTCGTTGATGTTGGAGTAGCGGCCGTCGGTGCCTCGGCCGTTGTAGCTGTCGGCCAGCGAGATCAGCGTCTCCCCCGACCCCTTGCTCAGCTGGTTGAGCCCGGTGTTCAGGCTCTCCCACAGGGTCTCGGCGTAGAGGGTCTGGATCACGGCGGTCACCGCGTCGCCGTAGGAGAGCTTGCGGCCGTCGCGCACCGGGACCGGCTTCTCCGCGAGCGGGCGGACCAGGCGCTGGAAGACCTGCGCGGCTCGGCTCGGGTCGCCGCCGAGCGCGCAGTCGAAGCGCGGCGCGCACCAGCGGCTGAACGCGTCGAAGGCCTTCTGGAACCCGGCGCCCTGCGCGATGAGCTCGTCGTTGGGGCTCTGGTCGGGGTCGACCGCGCCGTCGAGCACCATCGCGCGCACGTTGCCGGGGAAGGTCTCGGCGTAGACGGTGCCGATGCGGGTGCCGTAGGAGTAGCCGAGGTAGGTCAGCTTCTCGTCACCGAGTGCGGAGCGCATGACGTCGAGGTCCTTGGCGACCTCGCGCGTGCCGATGTTGGCCAGGACGTCCGCCCCGGTGCGCTCGGCGCACTTCGCGGCGTAGTCCTTCTCCTCCGCCTCGGTCTTCGCGACCCCCGCGGGCGAGTAGTCCAGGTCGGTGTCCAGGCGGAGCTCGTCGCGCTCGGCGTCGGTGAGGCAGCGGATCTCGGGCTGGCTCGCGCCGATGCCGCGCGGGTCGAATCCGACCAGGTCGAAGCGCCTGCCGAGGTCGTTGTCCCGGACCTGGCCGACCATGCCCGCGGCGGCGGCCATGCCGGAGGCGCCGGGGCCGCCGGGGTTGAGGACCAGGGAGCCGATGCGCCCGCCGGGCTCGCTCGCGGGCCTGCGCAGCAGGCCGAGGGTGATGTCGCGAGCGGCGGGGTTGGCGTAGTCCAGCGGCACGGTCAGCCGGGCGCACTCGACGGTGCGGCGCTGGAAGGCCGCACGCTGCTCGGCGCTGACCGCGTACCCGTCGCAGGGCTCCCAGGTGAGCTTCTGGGAGTAGTAGCGCTCCAGTCCGGCGGGCACCACACCGGCCGGGCCCCGTTGTTCGACGTGGGGTTGCTGGGGTTGTTGGGGCTGCTGGGTCGCGGTGCATCCGGCGAGCAGCGCGACCGACAGCGCGCACAGAGCGGTCCAGCGTCGTGGCACAACGGGCATGCCGTGATCCTGCCGTTGTGCCGATGCTGTGACCAAACCTGGTCTCGAACAGTGTCCAGTCCGCCACCGAGTGCGCGAAGATAGATGGCATGGCACAGCTCCGCCTCGCACTCGCCCAGGTCAACGCTTGTGTCGGCGATCTCGTCGGCAACTCCAAGCTGATCGTCGAATGGACCCGCAAGGCCGTCGACGATGGCGCCTCGGTCGTCGCCTTCCCCGAGATGGCGCTCACCGGTTACCCGGTGGAGGACCTGGCGCTGCGCAAGTCCTTCGCGGCGGCGTCGCGGTCCGCGCTGGACGAGGTGGCCGGGCAGCTGGCCGCCGCCGGTTGCGGGGACGTGCTGGTCGTCGTCGGCTACCTCGACCACGACCACAAGGGCCCGCGCAACGCGGCGGCGCTGATCCACAACGGCGCTGTGCTCGGCAGGCTGGCCAAGCACCACCTGCCCAACTACGGCGTCTTCGACGAGGCGCGGTACTTCGTGCCCGGTGACACGCTGCCGATCGTGCGGCTGCACGGGCTCGACATCGGCGTGGTGATCTGCGAGGACATCTGGCAGGACGGCGGCCCGGTCGCCGCGCTCGGCGAGGCCGGTGTCGACCTGGTGCTGTGCATCAACGGCTCGCCCTACGAGCGCAACAAGGACGATGCGCGCGGGCCGCTGGTCGCGCGCAGGGCCGCGGAGGCCGGGGCGCCGATGGCCTACGTGAACCTGGTCGGCGGGCAGGACGAGCTGGTCTTCGACGGCGACTCGCTGATCGCGGCTCCGAGCGGCGAGATCCTGGCGCGGGCCCCGCAGTTCGTCGAGCACCTGCTCGTGCACGACTTCGACCTCTCCCCCGGCGGCTACGGCAAGACCGGCTCCGTCGGTGGTTTCGAGGTCAGCCGCACCGTGGTCAGCGAGACCCCGCTCGCGGCCTACGAGCCGCTGCCCGGCACGGTCGCCGAGCCGCTGCGCGAAGAGGCCGAGGTGTGGAACGCCCTGGTCACCGGCTTGCGGGACTACGTGCGCAAGAACAACTTCCGGTCGGTGGTGTTCGGCTTCTCCGGCGGCATCGACTCGGCCGTGGTGGCCGCGCTGGCCGCGGACGCGCTCGGCGGCGCCGCGGTGCACGGCGTGGGCATGCCCTCGGAGTACTCCTCGGAGCACTCGCGCTCCGACGCGGCCGACCTGGCGCGGCGGATCGGCGCGCACTTCCAGGAGCTGCCGATCGGCAGGCAGGTGGAGGTCTTCGTCTCGCAGCTGGGCCTGACCGGGCTGGCCGAGGAGAACATCCAGGCGCGCTGCCGGGGCATGACGCTGATGGCGCTGTCCAACCAGCACGGGCACCTGGTGCTGGCCACCGGCAACAAGACCGAGCTGGCGGTGGGCTACTCCACGATCTACGGCGACGCGGTCGGCGGGTTCGCGCCGATCAAGGACGTGCCGAAGACGCTGGTGTGGCGGTTGGCGCGGTGGCGCAACGCCGAGGCGGAGAAGAACGGCGAGGTGCCGCCGATCCCGGAGAACTCGATCACCAAGCCGCCGTCGGCGGAGCTGCGGCCCGGACAGGTGGACAGCGACAGCCTGCCGGACTACGAGCTGCTGGACGCGGTGCTCGACGACTACATCGAGGGGGACAGCGGCTTCGGCGACCTGGTCGCCGCGGGCTTCGCCCCGGAGCTGGTCGAGCGGGTGCTGCAGCTGGTCGACCGGGCCGAGTACAAGCGCCGCCAGTACCCGCCGGGCACGAAGATCACCTTCAAGGCCTTCGGCCGCGACCGCCGCCTGCCCATCACCAACGCCTGGCGCGAACACCGCGCCTAACCCCCTTTTCCGGCCATTCGCGGGCTTATGGACGCTTTCGCACGCTCGGCAAGGTCCATAAGCCCGCGAATGGCGTGTGAAGCGTGTCGCAGGGGTGAGCGGGAGGGGCGGGGGCGTGCCAGGGTGGGTGGGAACACCATCCGCAGACCCAGGGACCAGCCGTGAGGCGGCCTTGAGGGAGGACGGTCAACGATGACCAGCCATGTCCCGGTGGAAGAGCAAGCGCCGTACGGTGCGGGCGCCGAGCGCAAGCCCGCTCGTCGGGTCCGCGTCCACCACCTTCGTGAGCTCAAGCAGCGCGGCGAGCCGTGGCCGATGCTCACCGCCTACGACATGTTCACCGCGAAGATCTTCGACGAGGCCGGGATCCCCGTGCTGCTGGTCGGGGACTCCGCCGCGAACACCGTGTTCGGCTACTCCAGCTCCCTGCCGGTCAGCGTCGAGGAGCTGATGCCGCTGGTGCGGGCCGTGACCAGGTCGGTCAGCAAGGCGCTCGTCGTCGCCGACCTGCCCTTCGGCTCCTACCAGATCTCACCGGAGCAGGCGCTCACCACGGCCGTGCGGTTCATGAAGGACGGCCAGGCGCACGCGGTGAAGCTGGAGGGCGGCAGGCGGTTCGCCCCGCACGTCGAGGCGATCACCGCGGCCGGGGTGCCGGTGATGGGCCACATCGGCTTCACCCCGCAGAGCGAGCACAACCTCGGTGGCTACCGGGTGCAGGGCCGGGGCGATGCCGCGGAGGACCTGGTCGCCGACGCGCTCGCGCTCCAGGAGGCGGGGGCGTTCGCGGTGGTGCTGGAGATGGTGCCCGCCGAGGTCGCCAAGCGGATCACCGCCGAGCTGGTCATCCCGACCGTGGGCATCGGCGCCGGGCCGGACTGCGACGCGCAGGTGCTGGTGTGGCAGGACATGGCCGGGATGAACCAGGGCAAGGCGCCGCGCTTCGTCAAGCGCTACGCCGACCTGGCCGGGGCGCTCTCGCGGGCCGCCGGGCAGTTCGCCGCCGAGGTGCGCGGCGGCGAGTTCCCCGGTCCGGAGCACGTTTTCCACTGAGCTCGGCGGCGAAGGGGACCTCCCGCGGGAGGTCCCCTTCGTGCTACCGCGGCGGAGTGCCCGAGCCGAACGGCCTGCCGCCGAGCGCCTCCCTGCCGTGCGGCTCGTACCAGCCGCGCGGGTCCGGCCCCTGCGGCACGATCAGGCTCGGGTTCAGCTGGTGGTGGGTGCCGTAGTAGTGCCGCTTGATGTGGTCGAAGTCCACGGTGTCACCGAACCCCGGCGTGCTGAACAGGTCGCGCGCGTAGGCCCACAGCACCGGCAGCTCCGCGAGCTTGTTCCGGTTGGTCTTGAAGTGGCCGTGGTAGACCGCGTCGAAGCGGACCAGGGTGGTGAACAACCGGACGTCGGCCTCGGTGATCGTGTCACCGACGAGGTAGCGCTGGTCGGCCAGCCGGGCGGCCAGCGCGTCCAGCCGCTCGAACAACGCGGCGTACGCCTTGTCGTAGGCCTGCTGCGAGGTCGCGAAACCGCAGCGGTACACGCCGTTGTTGACGTCGCGGTAGACCTCGGCGTTGACCGCGTCGATCTCCTCGCGCAGCGTCTCCGGGTACAGGTCGGGTGCGCCGGCGCGGTGAAAAGCCTTCCACCGCAAGGAGAAGTCGATGGTGATCTGCGGGTAGTCGTTGGTGACGACCTTGCCGCTGGGCACGTCGATCAGGCTCGGCACGGTGTAGCGGCCGGAGAACGACGGGTCGGTCGCCAGGTACGCCTCGGACAGGTACCCGATGCCCAGCACGGGATCGCGGTCGCCGTCGTCGAGGGTGAACCGCCAGCCCTTGTCGTCGCGGATCGGGTCGACGACACCGAGGGAGATGGTGTCCTCAAGGCCGAGCAACCGGCGGACGATCACCGCTCGGTGCGCCCACGGACAGGCCAGCGAGACCACCAGCCGGTAGCGACCGGCTTCAGCGGGCCAGTCCGGCGAGCCGATCCGGTCGGTGAAGCGGTTGGCCTGGCGGACCCACTCGCCGCGCTGGGAGGTTTCGGAGCCGAACTGCGCTGTCGCCATGACACCTGACGATAGGGGCTGCCGTCGTGTCCGGCAGCCCCTCCGCCGGGCGGCGTCAGGAGCAGGTGAAGGTGGGTTCCTTGCGGCACAACACGATCGACCCCAGCCCGCCGCGCGTGGTGTAGCTGATCGAGACCGGGTAGGTGCCCCGCTCACAGCGGATCGGCGACGGGAAGGCGCTCGGTCCGCCCTGGCCGGAGCGGATCACCTGCACGAAGTGGCAGTGCCCCGGCTCGTCCACCGTGATGGTGCCCGCGACCAGGACCTCCCGGTCGTCCTTGCCAGGAGCGGCGCCCTTGATCTCGTACGCGCCACTGGCGACAGCCGAGGTTCCGTCCCGCTTGCTCCACGTGCCGGTCTCGGCGGCGGTAGCGGGCGTCGCGATGGTGACGGCGAGGGCAGCGGTGATCAGCGCGGTTGCCAGCGCTCGCATGGAACTCCTCAGCGGTTCAGCGCGGCGGACAGCTCCGCGTGCGCGTCCAGCAGCGACGGACCGTACCAAGTCAGAAAGCGACCGTTGACCAGCACCGACTCGGCTCCGGGGAAGGCTTCCGGGCCGTCGTCGGCGGTGAACTCGTACGGCTCGTCGGGCAACACCACCAGGTCTGCGACACCATCGCGGAGCAGCCCTTGGAGCTCGTCGAGCTTGGGACGCGGGTAGCGCTCCGCGTGGTCCGCGTAGGCGTTGGCGACGCCGAGCCTGCGGAGCACGTCGCCCGCGAACGTCTCCCGGCCGACGACCACCCACGGCTTGCGCCACACCGGCACGATCGCGGTCGCCGTGACCGGCGGCGGTTCGCGGTTCCACAGGCGCTCCGCCTCGGCCAGCCACTCCGGCTCCGGCCTGCCGAACGCCTCGGCCAGCAGCCGCCGGATCGAGCGCAGCGCCGCGGGCACGGTCGCCGGGGCCTCGGTCACCCACACCGGCACCCCGGACTCGCGCAGCGCGGCGACCTCCTCCGGCCGGTTCTCCTCGGAGTTGGCCACCACCAGGTCCGGCTCCACCGCGAGCACCTCGGCGACCTTCGGGTACTTCGAACCGCCGATCCTGGGCAGGTCGAGGTCCTCGGGGTGGCTGCAGTAGTCGGTCACCCCGGCCAGGGCGTCGCGGACCTCGCGGGCCAGCACCTCGGTCAGCGACGGCACCAGCGAGACCACGCGCCTCGGCCGCCAGGCCAGCTCGACCGGAGCGCCGAGGTCGTCGCGTGCCGCCGCCATCAGACGTCGGTGATGCGGACGCCCGCGTGCGCCTTGTAGCGCTTGTTGATCGCGATCAGGTTGGCGGTGAACGCCTCGACCTGCCCGGCGTTGCGCAGGCGGCCGCCGAAGACACCGCGCATGCCCGGCACCAGGTCGGCCAGCGCGCGGACGGTGTCGGTGGCTCCGCGGTCGTCGCCGAGCACGAGCACGTCGATGTCCACCTCGGCCACCTCCGGGTCCGCAAGCAGCACCGCGGAGACGTGGTGGAAGGCCGCGGTGACCCGCGACTCCGGGAGCAGCGCCTCGGCCTGCTGCGCCGCGCTGCCCTCCTCGACCGGCAGCGCGTAGGGGCCCTTCTTGTCGAAGCCGAGCGGGTTCACGCAGTCGACGACGATCTTCCCGGCGAGCGCGTCGCGCAGCGGCTCCAGCGTCTTGGCGTGGGCGTCCCACGGCACCGCGACCAGCACGACGTCCGAGCTGGCCGCGCAGGAGGCGTTGTCGGCGCCGGTGACGTCACCCCCGGTCAGCTGGGCCAGCTCGGCCGCGGCGGCCTCGGCGCGGGCCGCGTCGCGGGAGCCGATGACGACCTTCACCCCGGCCTTCGCCCAGCGGTAGGCCAGGCCCTTGCCTTGCGCACCGGTGCCGCCGAACACGCCGACGGTCAGCGAGCGCACGTCGGGCTCGGGCTGCTGGACGGCTTCAGTCACGTCGTTCCTCCGGAAATTCCACTGTGGACGGTTCGGCTCATGCGGCCTCGAAGGTGACCCGGCGCGCGGCGGGGTCCACCTCCAGCAGCCTGGCCATGATCCGCTGGCCCTCGACCAGCCCCTCGCCCCGGCACTTGCCGACCACGGGCGGGTCGAGCAGGAAGACCGTTCCGCCGGTCTCCCCACTGGTGCGCAACACCACGGCGGGGAAAAGTCTTCCGACCTGGCCGGCCAGTGTCCACGCCTCCGCCTGGTCGATGCACGCGCGCTCCACCTGGGCGGCCAGCCGGTCCGAGCTCTCCATCGCCTGCGGCAGCTCCGGCAGCGCCTCGCGCACCCAGTCCGGCACCTCGCGGCCCGCGGTCACCGCGAGGCAGACCTCGGTGGCGAAGCGGTCGACCAGCCTGCGCAGCGGCGCGGTGACGTGCGCGTACGGCGCTCCGATGCCCGCGTGCCCGCGCACGTGCGGTGGCGCGCCGTCGAAAGCCGTGTAGCCCGCGCCGCGCAGCAGCCGGGTGGCGTCGTCCAGCAACGCCATCGTCGCTGGGCTCGCCGGGTCCAGGCCGATCAGGATGCTCGCCGGGTCGGCGTCCTCGGCCCAGTCGATGCCCAGTGCGGCGGCCGAGCGGCGCAGCTCCACCACGGCCTGCTCCGGCGCGTCCGGCAGCGTCCGCAGCACGCCGACGTTCGCGTCGGTCATGATCCGGGCCGCGCACATCCCGGTGAGCAGCGAGATCTCCGCGTTCCAGGTCTCGACGTCCAGCCTGGGCCGGATCACCACCCGCCACCCCCCGTTGCCGTCCGGGGCGACCTGCTGTTCGGGGAGTTCGAGCTCGATCGCGCCACGCGCGGCGGCGGCCTTGCGGCGCAGCTTGCCGAGCTCGGGCAGCGCGGCGATGGACGGGTGCGGTGTGCCCGCCTGGATCGCGGCGTGCACTCCCGCGTAGTCCAGCCGGGCGACGGAGCGCACCACCGCCCTGCGCAGCTCGACCCGGGTCGGCTCGCCGTCGGAGTCCAGGTCGATGGTCCACAGCACCGCCGCCCGCTCCGCGCCGGGCAGCAGGCTGGACGCGCCCTCCGACAGCACCGGCGGGTGCAGCGGAACCGCCCGGTCGGGCAGGTAGAAGGTCTGGCCGCGTCTGCGGACCTCGGTGTCCAGTGCGCCGTCCGGGCGAATGATCACGCCGAGGTCGGCGATGGCGTAGTGCACCCGGAAGCCCGAACCGAGCCGTTCGATCAGCACCGCCTGGTCCAGGTCGCGGCTGCCGGGCGGGTCCACGGTGACCAAGGGCAGACCGGTGGCGTCGACCCGGTCCACGCCGTCGGGAACGGCGGCGGCGCGCTCGGCCTCGGCCAGCGCGGCGGCGGGGAAGGCGCCGGGCAGGGGGAACTCGGCACGGATGGCGGCGAAGGCCGAAGCGGACAGGGCGACACCGTTCTGGTCGCCGCCCGCCGCACTCAGCACAGGCCGAGCCTAACCGCGCCTTCCGCGGGCGCAGGTCGAAAAACCCGGTGAACAGGCCGTGGCGAACCGGTGTCCCTAGTCCTCGTCATCGGCCCACGCCCGGTCCTTCTCGTCGGCCTGCTCGGTGCGCTGCCGGGCGATCTCCAGCGCGCGCTCCGCCGTCGCCTTGTCCGGGTAGGGGCCCATCCGGTCGGCGCCACGACAGGTCTTGCCCTGCTCCGCCGCGTGGTGCTTGAGGCAGAAGTACCAAGCGTGCTCCGCGTCCACCATGGACCGAGCCTGACATGCGTGATCGGACATGTCACGCGTCCGGCAAGGTGATCGGCGGGCTCGGCCGGGACATCGCGGACACGGACCGCACCGCGGGCCCTAGCGGCCAGCGCCCCACGGCGGCATGGGCTGGCCGTGCGGGGGCGTCCCCGGCGGTGGCGGCTGGTGGCCGTTGCCCTGCGGGGCGTGCCTGGGCTGCACCGGCTGCGGGCCGGTGCGCGGCCCACCGTTGTGCGGCCCGGTGTTCTGCGCCATCGGGGGATGCGGGGTCGGCGCGGGCGGCACGTGCCCCGCCTGCTGCCGCGGGATCGGGTCGAGGCAGGAGACCAGCACCCGCTTGTTCTCCGGGTCCTCGATCCGCTCGCCCGTGCGCTCCCGGTAGACCAGCTCACCGGTGACGTCGATCTCGGCGAAGCAGCCGACCTCGGCGAGCTGGTCCTCGTCCAGGTCGACCAGCCGCTCGTAGCGCGAGGGGACGACCCGGTAGACCGGCCAGCGCAGGTGCCCGAACGCCTGGTGGAACTCGGCCATCAGGTGGGCCATCTGCTGCTGCCACGGCAACGGCATGGACTCCGCGAGCGAGCGCGGCAGCACGGCGTAACCGGGGTCGACGCCGTGCCGGGCGCCGTTGAGGTAGTCCCGCAACGGCGTGGACGACGCCGGTGGTCCCGCGGGCCGCGGAATCGGCTCGTTGTTGTACATCCCTGCCCCTCCCAAGTCCCCGCTCCGCGGGTCAGGCCGTCGGCCGGACGACGAAGTCCAGCAGGCCCTTGTACTGGTCAACGCTGACCCTGCGGACATCCTTGCCGCTGTACGGCGCCTCCACCATCTCACCGTTGCCCAGGTACATGGCCACGTGGTGGATCGTCGCGGGGTTGCGCGTGTCGTAGGCCCAGAACAACAGATCACCCGGCTGGGCCTGCGAACGGGGGATGTAGGCGCCCGCCTTCCACTGGTCGCGGGACACGCGCGGCAGGTTCACCCCGGCCTTGCGGTACGCGGCCAGCATCAGGCCGGAGCAGTCGTAGGAGCTGGGCCCGGTCGCGCCCCAGATGTAGGGCTTGCCGATCTCCGAAAGGGCGAAGTCGATCGCGGCCTGCGCCACCTGGGACGCCGCGGGCAGGGTCTCGCAGCTGATCGGCTGGACGTCCCCGGCGAGCTGGCTGATCAGGAAGATCGCCATCGACTCCCACCGGTGGTAGCGCAGCGGGAAGGCCGAGCGCTCCACCTTCTGCGCCGCGTCACCGGGCCGCAGGTCCTCCCAGTTCGGGATGCGTTCGAGGGTGTCGTAGAACCAGGTGATCTGCCACGGGATGCTCAACCGGTCCGACAGCGGCCCGTGCATCCCCCGGATCTGGAAGATGCCGACGGAGTCCCGGTCGCCGTAGGTCAGGTTGCGCAGCCCGGACTCGGTGCGCCCGGCCTGGATGGCGATCTGCCAGGCCTTCGCGGGCAGGTTCCGCTGCTTGCCCATGGCGATGATCATCGCCACGATCTGCCTGGACTCCTCGCCGAGACCGGCCGCGTCGGCCTCGCCCTGCGCGGCCCCGGAGGACGACCAGTTGCCGCCGAACTCCGACGGGGCGCAGTAGGACAACGCGTTCTGCTGCTTGCCAGCGCCACCGAGCAGCGCGGAGACCACGGCGATCGCCATGATCGTGCCGATGGCCGTGATCGCCAGAAACACGGGAACGACACGCCTCATGGCTACTCCACCGGCGTGTAGTAGGACACCCGCCAGCCCTGCTCGGGCACGCGGATGACGTAGAGCTTGATCGAGCCCTTGTCGGTGGGCACCGTCACCTCCACCGAGCTGGTCGTGGAGTTGGCACCGGTGGCCTTACCGGTCACCGTGGTCGCGGGCACGTTGGCCGGATCGACCGTGCCGAGCACCGCCATCTGCTCCTCCGTGCTGTGCTGGCGCAGCCCGGAGAGCCACTGCTGCGCGGTGATGCCGTCGGGGTGGTTGACGAAGGCC
This sequence comes from Allokutzneria oryzae, assembly GCF_042429765.1. NCBI lineage: Bacteria > Bacillati > Actinomycetota > Actinomycetes > Pseudonocardiales > Pseudonocardiaceae > Allokutzneria > Allokutzneria oryzae. The sequence continues at coordinate 18,485 of NZ_JBHLZU010000033.1, forward strand.
CTCGCCCACGCCTCCCCCACGGTCAGCGCCTCGGCGGCGGGTGCGGCGGGGACCGGGGCGGCCAGCGGGTTGGTGGTGATGCGCGGGGTGGTGACCGTGGGACCGGGCACCGCGCCGCTCGTGCCACCGCCCTGCGGGCGCGTCGTGGTGGTCTGTGCCCTCGGCTGCTCCTGGGACGCGGGCTCGTTCGGTAACAGCAGGCCGATCCCTGTCGCGATGGCGCCCACGATGACCAGGGAAATGACGAAATGGGTCGGCGAACGCAGGGGCCAGCCCCACAGCCGGCGGTAGACCGCGGTGCGGCCTCGGTTGGTCCGGATCGGCATCGGCGACTACCTCCTCTCAGCTCTCGGGCTCGTTGTCAGCGGGACTCACCGTCGCGGAGCTCAAGTCCCCGCGACGGCCGGTAAACCACCCATACCGGACGTCCCGCCACCGTTTCCATGTCGGAACGGCGTGGATTCGACACCGATCCGGTCGACACGGCGCTGGGCGCGGTGTCCAACCGGGACGGCACGACCACGGCGTCCTCGCCGGTGCGGTCCCAGCTGCGGTCGAACACCGACGCCGTGTCCACGATCCGGCTCCGCGCGGCGGGCAGTGCGGCGGCGGCCCGGTTGGCGCCGAGCGCGCCACCCCCTGCCTCGTGCAACCGCTGCCCGGAGCTGGGCAGCGCCCGGCCGTCCGCTCCGACGACCTGGCCCTGCACCGTGCTCGCGAGCTCGGCGACCGCTCCTCGCACGCCCCGGCCTCCCGCGTAGGCGGCTTCGGGCCGGTCCCGGTGGGCACCGCGGCGACGGCCCTCGACGTTCTGGTCCGGGTCCATGCCGCGGACCTCGTCCCAGAAGTCGTCCTGCGGCGTCCGCTGCCCGGCGCGCCTGCCTCGGAAGCGGGACAGGAACCCGGGCGGCGACGCGGGCAGCGTGCTGCCGACCGCGCCCACCGACAGCTCCACCATCTGCCACATCCGCCGGATCGGCTTGCCCACCAGGAGCAGAACCAAGGTCATCAACCCTGCGAGCACCATCTGCGTCAGCAGTGTGAGACCGCGAGCCGGGTTGAAGATCCATGTCAGCACCATGGTGTGCAGGCCGGCCAGCGCCGAGATGACGATGACGTTGAGCAGCGCGGAACCCACGGCGCGACCGACGTTCCGAAGGACGCTGTGGTGGATCATCGCAATCAGACCGATAAGAGGCCCGGTGAGAATCACGACCCGGAGCAGAACTTGCCCAAGAACGACGGCCGCCTTGGCCAAGAGCTGGAAGACCGAATAGCACAGCGCCTGGAAAACCGAGAGGAAACCAGCGCCCATCCGGCTGCCATCGACCCCCTGAAAATACCCGTAGGTGCTGCCCAGCTTGGCGGCGATCTCCTTGAACGCCGCCTTCTTCGCGTCCGGCGGCCCCTGGTCGGCCTGAGTGTTCTTCTCTTCTCTGGTCCAGGCTTGCGCGTTGAGCAAGTCGCGACCGAACTGCTGAGCCTGAGGGGCGTCGGCCGAACCGAACTCACCACGCTTCCAATTCTGGAAAACGACCTGATCGTGCAGCATGGTCGGCAGCGACTTGGTGTCATTGATGCCGACCTCGTTCAGGAAGCCTCCCTGGAGCTGCGAGGTCCCCTTGATCAACACGCCGTCCAGGACCTGGGTGTAGATCAAGGGCGTGAGATACGTCGCGGCTGCCAGCCAGATACCTGCGAGCGCCCACAAACCGCGTTTACCAACCGTCGCAAGGTCGCCCGTCCAGATGTATCGGAACATCAGGACGGCCAAGAGTAGGGCAACCAGGCCGAACAGTGGCGTATAAACCGAGTTGTAAAGGGCTACGGTGCCACTTCTGACAATCTCGTCCAAGGGTTGCATGACCGTACCCTCAGAGAGCAGAAAATGGAGACCGTTGGTCGCACCGACAAGGTTCTTGGCGATATTGAAGAACTGGTTTCCGGCCCAGGTGTCGATCACCGCATTGGGGTTGCGGATGCCCTCCGGACCACAGCCCAGGTCGTAGGTGTGCCAAACCAGTCCGGCATAGCCGTACTCGTTGTAGGCACTCCCGGCCTGACCTTCATGCGCGGGGTCGAGAACGCCGACCATGCCCGCGCCGGGGCGTTCCGGGTTGGGGGCCTCGGCGCAGCTGGAGGTCTGGGCCATCGCGGGCGCGCCGAAGACGACCTGCATGCCGACGATGGCGAGCACCACGAGCAGGGCCCGCCTGCGCGCTGCGGACCGGGGGAACGAGTCAGGTCGCCTGCGCCGGGCACGCCGGCGTGCCACAAGCAGCGCGACGGCGACCGCCAGCACCACCAGGGTGGTCATGCGGCGCTGTCCCGCCCAACACGGCTCCTGCCGCCCCTGTCGTCGGTTCCGTCCGGTCGTGGGTCGAAGTCGTCGGAGTCCAGGCCGACCTCGTCGAGGGCGGCCTCCAGCTCGGCGTCCAAGTAGTCCTCCCCGGCCAGGTCCGGAACCGCTGCGTTCACGCGTGCCTGGGCCGCGTCCTGGGCCCGTGCGGCGTTGGCGGTCTTGACGGCGTCGCCGCGGACCGCGTCCGGCGTGGTGTCCATGGCCCCGCGCAGGTGCGCGAGGTGCGGGCCGCCGAAGTCGATCCGGATGCGCTCCACGCCACCCGCGCCGTCGCCGAAGATGAACTGCCTCGGGGACTGGTCGCGTTCGGTGGCGGTGCGCACCCCGCCGGGGCGGCGGCCGAGGCTGGACACGACCTGCTCGTAGCCGGCGCCGACCGGCACCTTGAGCAGCCGCAGCGCGTCGGCCTGGGCGTTCTCGTCGTCGAGTCTGCCGACGAAGACCGAGTCCAGCAGCGAGACGAAGCCCTGGATCTTCAGGAAGTCGGCGGGGATCTGGGAGGACAGCAGCACCCGGACGTTCCACTTGCGGGAGTCACGGGCGAAGCGGTTCATCAGCACGCGGCCGGTCGGCACCTCGGAGAGGAAGAACGCCTCGTCGATCCAGACGCCCTTGCGCTGGTCCTTGGGCCGCTCGTAGATCGAGCGCTGGGTGAGCCACGCGGCGAGGTTGAGCATCTCCACGCCGAGGGACTCCGCGTCGGTCCAGTGCTCGCGGCCGACCGCCTCCTTGGGCAGGGTCAGCCCGGCCATGGTGAGCACGGTGAACCGGTCGTCGCGGGTCTCGGAGTACGGGTCGGCGTCGCGCTCGGGGATGAGCAGCGACATGCGCTCCCGCATCTCGTCGAGGAAGTCCGCGACCACCGTCGCGTGCTCGTGGTGCTCGGAGGCGTCGCGGCGCAGCGCGTCGAAGACCATGCTCGGGTCGGCGTTGGGCCGGCCGCCCACGGTGCGGACGGCGCGCAGCAGCACGATCCGGGTCTGCGGCATCCGCGAGACCTCGTAGGGCAGCAGCCCGGTCAGCACGTCCAGGACGAGGCGGCGGCGGGTCGCTGCGGCCAGCGCCTTCTCCCTGCGCCACGCGCGCTCGGGGTCCTCCTCGTCGAGGAAGTGGTCCAGCTGCGGCTCGGCGACCACGCGGTACGGGTTGAGGATGCCGGGCTGGGCGTTGAGCAGGTTGATCGGCCGGGCGTAGGGCCGCAGCTCGGGCAGGTCGCACAGCTTCGCCAGCGGGCCCGAGGGGTCCAGCACCGTCCAGTACGCCCCGGCGCGCAGCGTCTTGTAGACGATGCCGCCGCCGAGGAAGGACTTTCCGCCACCGAGGCCGGCCACCATCGCGGTGAGCCCGGAGGCGTCGCGGATCTCCTGCGCCATCCACGGGTCCCACGCCACCGGGCGGCGGGTCGCGGTGCAGGTCTCGCCGAGCAGGATGCCGCGCCGGTCGCCGACCTCGGCGGTCGCGGTGGGCACCGCCGATGCGGCCCAGATCACCGAGCCCCTGCGCAGGTAGGCGGCAGAGGCCAGCGGTTCGCCGGGGACGAACTCCCTGGCCAGCGCGTACTGCGACTCGGGGTGCTCGATGGCGATCTTCGGCTTGTACAGCTCGACCAGCTGCTGGGCCAGCCGCAGCGCGTCGCGCTCGGTGTTGCCGGACACCGACAGCCGCCACCAGGACCGGACCCGGGTGGCCAGCGCGGTGAAGCCGGAGGTCATCTCGTCGTCGATCTCCAGCACGCGCGCGGCCTGGCGGGCCAGCGACTGCGGCGGTTCGAGCTCGTGCTCGTCGGTGTAGTGCCGGACCTGCGAGCGGACCTTGTTCATCTGCCGCTGCAGCTCGCCCGTGACGTCCTCGGGCCTGCGCACGTAGATCCGGGCTGACCACTCCACGGAGGCGGGCAGCCGGTCGGCGCGCTGCACCCACGGGTCGTCGATCTCGGGGATCTGCAGGCCGTGCATCATGCCGACGGTGAGCACGACGACGTTCTTGGTGGTGCCCGCGTTGGAGCCGGTGCGGCCGCGCACGGTGACCGTGGGCGCGTAGGGCTCCTGGTGGAAGTCGGCGGCGTCGGTGAAGGACGCCAGGTCCTCCGGTTCCCACTCGGCCGCGGGCACGGCGGGCAGGTTGCGCGGCGCGGGCAGGCCCAGCGAGCACGACCGGTGCATCAGCCAGGACATCTCCTCGGCGGTGACCGGGCGGCCCTCCAGGCCGGCGGAGCCGATCACCTGGTCCAGGTGCTCGACCTCGCTGTCCAGCGCGACCAGCTCGGCGTCGACGGCCTCGGGGAAGATCCGGCGCAGCACGGGAGCGGCTCGCTCGACCGCGCGGTCCATCACGTTGCGGGTCTGGACCTGGACGCCGAGGTAGACCTCCTTCTCCGCCATGGAGCGGCCCATCAGCTGCTGCTGCTCGCCGACCATGTAGTCGTCGAAGGACAGCGCGCCCGGGGTGTCCGGCAGCCGCCCGACCGCGTTGTGCACGTGCGCCTCGGCCCACATCCGGATCGGGTACGGGCGGTTGGTCACCCGCAGGTGCAGCCAGCGGCCCTGCAGCTCGGCGTACTGCCCGGCGATCGCGTGGATCAGGTCCTGGCGCTGGGAGTCGGAGCGGAAGGACCAGCGCTGCGGCGAGAGCCGGTACCAGGCGTAGACGTCCTGGCTGGTGCGCAGCAGGTGGCCGTCGATGCTGCGCGCCGAGATGGACGGCGTGTAGGTCGGCACCGACTGCTCCCCGGGCAGCCTGCGACCTCTTTTGCTGTGCGCACGCTGGTCGGCCTTGCCGCGGGTGCCCTGGCGGTTGTGCCGGGACGAGCCGTCCATGCCGGAGCTGCGGTCATGGTTACGCCGGCGACGAAACACCGGGTGCCTCCTTGCTGCGGGTTCGGCGCGGCCTCCTGCGGCCCCCCGATGTCTGCTGCGCCGCCTGCTGCGGCTGCTGGGCCTGCTGCTGCGGTCCCGTCGACCTGCGCGAGGACCGCTTCCCAGCCGTCCCGCGCCGGGACCTGGTGTCCTGGGCGGCCTTGTTCCTGGCGGCGTTCTTGGCGGCCTTCTTCGCCGCCCGCTTGTTCTTCGGGCGCGGCCGCTCCGGGCGCACCCTGATCCGGGCGGCGCTGGCAGCGCCACCCCGGCCCCCCGTGGTCTGCCTGGGCGCGGTGAGCTCACGCACCCACATCGTGGTGACCGCGCCGAGCGGCCGCTCCTGGTTGATCCGCGAGCAGATCATCCTGGTGAGCACGATGGTGATGATCACCGCCCACGCGGTGGAGAAGAAGCTGAAACCGAAGCCCATCCGGCGTTCCACGGCGATGACCAGCAGGAACACGCAGATGCCCACGCCCCAGGCCACGTAGCGGGCTCGCCACGGGAAGGTGGCGCGTGGTGGACCGAGCCAGACGGCGTCGATGCGGTAGACCTCGTCGTCGGTGCGAACGCGCACTCCAGATCACTCGTCCGATCACTGGGTAAATAGCTGGGCGATCCACTTGCCGATGTTCACACCGGCGCCACTGACCGCTAGACCGACGATGGCCAGCGCCACGATCACGCCGCCGAGGCGGCGCATCACGCCCGCGTTGTCCCCGCGACCGCCGCCCAGCCAGAGCAGCAGGATGGCGACGACGAGCAGGAGCAGGGGGAGGAGGTTGCTCTGGATCCAGTCCTGGATACCGCTGGTCTTGATCTGCTGGTTCCCCTGGGCGAGGAAATCCAAGATCGTTGTGGTGTTCATTGTCCCTACTCCCGGGTACGAGGAGCTCTGCTCGATCACGAGTCCGGGCCGCTGGTCTGGTCCCGGCGAGTCCTACGAGTACAACATGCCGCCATCACGAGGTGTACTGGCTAGAGTGCCGTGCGTCGAGCACGAAGAGGTTCAACCGCCCGAAATACGTCCAATCCGACCACACACATCATGGTGTGGAGGCTGCCAGCGGTGAACAACCGACGCGGCTTTGTCCCGCTTGCCGCAACGTTTCACCCGCCTGCGAACACGCCGGTGACGGATCGTGTGCGCACTGGACGGGACAAGGATTTGCTTGCGCACACATCCGGGTGTGCGGAAGTCTGTGGAACGCGTACCCGCAAGCCTGTCCTCGGGGTTGAAGCCCATGGGGCGTCGATCCGGCGTACCCGGCGTGGAGACCAGCAAGCGAACTCAGAGGAGTCCGCCGATGACCCAGTCCACCGAGCCCTCGGCCGGCATCGACGACCATGGCGCTGCCGGACTTGGTGACGATCAGGTTACCGCCACTGTCCAGCCTGGCCCGCGCAGGGTTCAGCGCACCGTGAACTTCGAGCGCACCGTGCTCGAACGGGCTCGCGCGGCCGCGACGTACCTGGCCGCCTACGCGCCCCAGGCGGGCGTGCGCAGCCTCGCCGACATCGTCAACCCGGCGGTCGAGGAGCGGGTGGCGGAGTTAGAGGCGGAGTTCAACGACGGCAAGCCGTTCCGCCCGGTCTACCGGATGCCTGCGGGCCGCCCGGCCCGCAACGTCCCCCGGCCGGACGAGCAGGAGCACGACTGAGGCATCTGCCTGATTCCCCGAACGGACCCGGCCCCGCTCACTGTCAGTCATCCTCCGGCAGGCCCCGGAGCCTGCCGATCAGCACCCACAGCACCCCGCCGAGCACGGCGAGCCCCGCCGCGCCCGCGAGCTGCCACGGCTGGCCGAACGCGGCGACGAACTCGTCGACCAGCAGCAGCCCGCCGCCGATCGCCAGCGCGATCGGCAGCACCGGTGACCTCGGCACGAGCCGGACCAGCGGCAGCAGCAGCCCGAGGCTGATCAGCACCTGGCCGAGCAGGGTCAGCAGCCAGTCCACGCCGTCCGCCTCCCGCTCCGCTGCTCGCCGGTTCACCGGTACGAGGGATGAGCCGGCCTGTAAGCCGGATCCTGTTCCGGGACGCCTCGCGGCGTTCCCTTCGGCGGCCATCCATCTAGGCCCGCCGTCGCCGACGGGCTCGTGCGGCCTACCCGCGAGCTCGGGCGGGCAGCCCTCAAGCACTCGCGCAGGCACCGCGCCCTCGAAAGGGCACGGGCCTTCTTGGCCTTGCTCCAGGTGGGGTTTACCGAGCCATCCCGGTCACCCGGGATGCTGGTGGTCTCTTACACCACCGTTTCACCCTTACCCGGTCCACTCTCGCGTCCGGGCGGTCTGTTTTCTGTGGCACTGTCCCGTGGGTCGCCCCAGGTTGCCGTTAACAACCACCCTGCCCTGCGGAGTCCGGACTTTCCTCGGCGGCGGGTCGCCCCGCCGACGCGGCCGCCCGGCCGGCTCATCCGGGTCCAGCCTACGCGTCCGCCATGATCACCCGAGGTGCGAGGTGTCGTTGACCAGCCGGACCGAGGCGTGACCGTCGGAGTAGAACTCCGCAACCGACACCGACGCCAGGTCCAGGTGCAGCCGGAACAGCAGCGACGGGCCGACGTCCAGCGCCATCCGCAGCAGCGCCTTGATCGGGGTGACGTGGCTGACCACGACGATCGTGGACCCGCCGTGCCTGGCGATCAGGTCGTCGCGGCAGCGCCGCACCCTGCGGTGCACGGCGTCGAAGCTCTCGCCGTCGCCGGGCGGGGTGACCGAGGTGTCCGCGAGCCACGAGCGGTGCAGCTCGGGGTCGCGCTCGGCGGCCTCGGCGAAGGTCAGCCCCTCCCAGGCGCCGAAGTCGGTCTCGGTCAGCCCGTCGAGGGTGGTCGGCTCCACGCCGAGGGCGTCGGCGACGGCGCGCGCGGTCTGCACGGTCCTGGTCAACGGGGAGCTGACGACCGCGGCGACGTCGTCGAGCTTGGCCAGCCGACGGGCGGCCACCACCGCTTGGCGCTGCCCCTCCTCGGTCAGGACCGCGTCGCCGCGACCGGAGTAGCGGCGCTCCACCGACAGCTGGGTCTGCCCGTGCCGCAGCAGGACCAGCCTGGTCGGGACGCCCGTCGCCCCCGTCCAGGACGGGGGCGCGACGAGCTTGGGCGCGGACCGCTCACGGTCGGCCGGGGCTTTTCCCGCCTGGGTGTCCATCGCCTCGTTGGCCAGCCGGTCCGCGCGCTTGTTGCGCTCGCGCGGGATCCACGTCCACCGCACGCCGCCGAACCGCGACGCCAGCCGCTTGGCCTCGGCGGCCAGCGGCTGCATCGCGGGGTGCTTGACCTTCCACCGCCCGGCCATCTGCTCGATGACCAGCTTGGAGTCCATCCGGACCTCGACGGTGTCCGCGCCGAGTGAGACCGCGGCGGTGAGCCCGGCGATCAGGCCCTGGTACTCCGCGACGTTGTTGGTGGCGACGCCGATGCCCTCGGAGCGCTCGGCGAGCACCTCGCCCGTCGCGGCGTCGAGGACGACGGCGCCGTACCCGGCGGGGCCGGGGTTGCCGCGGGAGCCGCCGTCGGCCTCGATGACGACGCGGCTGGTCACAGACCGGACTCCGAGGTGCGCACCAGGATGGCGCCGCACTCCTGGCAGCGCACGACCTCGTCGGCGGCGGCGGAGCGCAGCTCGCCGAGCGCGGTGCGGTCCAGCTCCAGGCGGCAGGCCCCGCAGCGGCGCGCCCGCAGCAGCGCCGCGCCGGTGCCCTTGTTGGAGCGGATGCGCTCGTAGAGGGTGACGAGCTCGGTCGGCAGCTCGGCGAGCACCGCCTTGCGGCGGTCGCCCGAGCGGGCCTCGGTGGTCTCCAGGTCGGCGAACGCCTGGTCGCGGCGGCCCTGCGCGTCGGAGAGCTTCTCCTCGGCGGCGGTCAGCTCGCCCTTGGCGAAGATCACGTCCTGCTCGACGGCCTCGCGGCGCTCCATCAGCTCCAGGGACTCGTCCTCCAGGACGCCCTGCCGCCGCTGGAGCGTGTCGAGCTCGTGGTTGAGGTTCTCCGCCTGCTTGGCGGGCACGCCGTCGTCGAGCAGCTTGCGGTCCCGGTCGCTGCGCGCGCGGACCTGGTCGATCTCGGTCTCCAGCCGCTTCACGTCCCGGTCGAGGTCGCCGAGCGTGGTCTCGGCAGCGACCACCGCGTCCCGCTTGGCCCGCAGCACCTGCTCCGCCTCGGTGATCTCGGCGAGCTCGGGCAGGTTCCGCCTGCGGTGGGTGACGCGGTCGAGCTCGATGTCGACCTCGGCCAGGTCGAGCAGTCGGCGCTGGACGGCGGGTGCTGCTTTCACGTGGTGCTCCCCCTATGGAAGTCGTTCAGGTCAGTCGGAGTCGGAGACGGCCAGCGTCCACGGATCGGTCCGGCGCGTGGAGACGTGGACTGCGACCGTACCGCCGAAGGCGGCGCGAATGACGCCCGCCGCCTGCTCGCACCACGGCCACTCGCTCGCCCAGTGCGAGACGTCGACGAGAGCGGGCATCCGCGGGCCCTTGGCGAGGTGCTCGTCGGCGGGGTGGTGCCGGAGGTCGGCGGTCACGTAGGCGTCGGCCCCGGACCTGGTCGCGGCCGCGAGCATCGAGTCCCCCGCGCCACCGCACACCGCAACGCGCTTGATCATCCGCTCGGGGTCGCCCGCGGCGCGCACGCCCCACGCGGTGGCGGGCAACGCGTCGGCGACCCGCCGCACGAAGGCGGAGAAGGGCTCCGGCTCGGGCAGCTCGCCGACGCGGCCCAAGCCCTTGGTGGAGGGCAGCGCCGCCATCTCGTGCAGGTCGAACGCGGGCACCTCATACGGGTGCGCGGAGCGCAGGGCCTCGACGACGGCCGTCCTGCGGCTGCGCGGCAGCACGGTCTCGATGCGGGTCTCGGGTTCCTTGTGCAGCTCGCCGACCGAGCCGAGCACGGGGTTCGAGCCCTCCAGCGGCATGAACTGCCCGGTGCCGTCGACGGTCCACGCGCCGTGGCTGTAACCGTCGAAGCGGCCCGCCCCGGCCTCGGTCAGCGCGTCGAGCACGCGGGGCGCGTGGGCGGCCGGGACGAAGACCGTCAGCGCGTCCATCGGCTCGCCGGGCTTGGCGTCGAGCGGGCTGGTGCCGATCAGGCCGAGCGCGTCGGCGAGGGCGTCGGAGACACCGGGGTCGGCCGAGTCGGCGTTGGTGTGCGCGCAGTACAGGGCGGAACCGGCTCGGATCAGCTTGTGGACCAGGCTGCCCTTGGGGTCGTCCGCTGGCACGCCGTGCACCCCGCGCAGCAGCAGCGGGTGGTGGGCGAGCACCAGGTCGGCGCCGAGCTCCACCGCTTCGTCCACTGTGGACTCGACAGGGTCGACGCAGACCAGCACGGAGCGCACCGGCTCGGCGCGGTCTCCGCAGACCAGCCCGATGGCGTCCCAGGACTCGGCGAGCGCGGGCGGATAGGCCCGCTCCAACGCGGTGATCACCTCGGCCAGGGTGGGACTCACGGAAGGCGCTCCTCGGGGTCTGGGGCGGGCTCGGCCCGGCTGTCGCGAACACGGACCCCCGACACCCGCCCCAGCAGCTCGCGCAGCGCGGCGAGCAGCGGGGCGGTCTGGTCCGGCGCGCGCACGGCGACGCGCAGGTGGTCGGGGGTCAGTCCGGGGAAGGTGTCGGCGCGGCGCACCGCGAACCCCTTCTCCCGCAAGCGTTCGCGCAACCGGTCGGCACCGGGGACGTGGATCAGCAGGAATGGCGCGCGGGCGGGTTCGGCAACGGTCACGCCGGGCAGCTCGCCGAGCGCCTTGGCGAACCGCACGCGGTGGTCCTCCAGCTCGCGGGCGACCGCCTCGGCCTCGGCGACCGCGCCGGGCTCGCAGCACGCACGGACCGCTTCGAGCACCAGCGCGTTGACCGGCCACTGTGGACGGTGGCGGCCGAGCCGCGCGAGGAGCTCCGGTGCGCCCAAGGCGTATCCGGCGCGCAGCCCCGGCAACGACCACGTCTTGGTCAGGCTGCGCAGCACGAGCAGGCCGGGAACCGCGTCCCCGCTGACGGACTCGGGCTCGCCGGGGATGGTGTCGGCGAACGCCTCGTCCACCACGAGCACCCGGCCAGGCCGGGCGAGCGCGCGGATCGCCTCGGCGGGGTGCAGCACGGAGGTCGGGTTGGTCGGGTTGCCGATCACGACCAGGTCGGCCTCGTCGGGAACGCACGCGGGGTTCAGCGCGTAGTCGTCCAGCACCACGCGCTCGACCGGCACGTTCACGTCGGTGAGCGCGACCTCGGGCTCGGTGAAGGAGGGGTGGATCACCGCGGCCAGCCGTGGCTTGAGCGCGGGCAGCAACGCGAAGCCCTCAGCGGCGCCGTTGAGCACCAGGACCTCGTCGGGACGGCGGCCGTGCCGTGCGGCGGCGCTCGCCCTGGCGTCGGCGTCATCCCGCGCGCCCGGATAGCGGCCGAGCCGGTCGAGCGCGGCGGCGAGCCGGTCGCGCAGCCACGGCGGCGGCTGGTCGGAGCGCACGTTGACGGCGAAGTCGGCCAGCCCGGGCAGGGCCTCGACGTCGCCGTGGTGGCGCAGCGCCGCCCGGTCCACATTCCCGTTCATCAGCCACGAAGTCTATGTCGGCCGGGCGGCGCCGGAGCGCCCCTGGGGCTGGCACCGCCGAACCCCTCATGACTTGCCAGGGCGGAAACACCGGGTCTCCGGCCGCACGAGGGGTGGAACGAGCAGGTTGCCCGCTCGCCGCTCATCCGCGCGTCGCGCCACAGCGGCTGGGAGAATGCGAGCGTGAGTTCGCGACCGTCTGAGCACGACCTGCACATCTGCTTCGTCTGCACCGGGAACATCTGCCGCTCCCCCATGGCCGCCTTGGTCTTCGCCGAGCACCTGCGGCGAGAGGCGCTCGCGGACCGGGTGCGGGTGACCAGCTCCGGGACCGGGCCGTGGCACGTGGGCGAGAAGATCGACTCGCGGGCCGGAGCCACGCTGCGCGAGCACGGCTACCCCACCGCGCACACCGCCGCACAGGTCGGCGAGGCGCATCTGGAGGCGGACCTGCTCGTCGCGCTGGACTCCGGCCACGCTCGGGACCTGCGGCGACTGGTCGACGACCCGGCTCGGATCCGGTTGCTCAGGTCGTTCGGGCCCGAGGGCGGCGATCTCGACGTGCCGGACCCGTACTACGGCGGGCGGAGGGGGTTCACCGAGGTGCTCGGCATGATCGAGGCCGCTTCGCCGGGGCTCGTGGCGTGGGTGAAGGAGAACCTGCCGGAGTGAGCGCCACCGACGCCGTCACGCGACTGCTCGGCTCCACGGCGACGAGCGAGCGAGTCGTCGGTGCCGGCGCGAGCGGCACGGTGCACCGCGTCGAGCTCGCGGACGGCCGCGCTGTCGCCGCGAAGGAACGGAGCGCGCCGGAGCGGGACGGCACGCGGGCCGAAGCCGCGTCGCTGGCCTGGTTGGGCATCGCCGTGCCCGAGGTGCTGGCGTGGGACGAGGACTGGCTGGTCATGCGGTACGTCGAGCCCGGAGAGCCGACCGCGCTCGCCGCGGAGGAGCTCGGCCGCGCGCTGGCGGCGATCCACGCGCAACCCGTGACGGCCTACGGGGCTCCGCCGACGGGCGGGCCTCGGGACGCGTGGATAGGGCCGGTGCCGATGCGGAACGAGGAGTGCGGCAGCTGGGCGGAGTTCTACTCACGGCTGCGCGTCGAGCCCTACGTGCGGATGGCCGTCGACCGGGGGCACCTCACCAGGGACGAGGCCCGCGAGTTCGACAGGACGTGGTCGGTGCCCGACGAAGCTCCGGCGCGGGTGCACGGCGACCTGTGGAACGGGAACGTGCACTGGGGTCGAGAGCGGGCGTGGTTGATCGACCCCGCGGCGCACGGCGGGCACCGCGAGAGCGACCTCGCGATGCTTGAGCTGTTCGGTTGCCCACACCTGGAGCGGGTGCGGGCCGCGTACCTGGAAGTGGCTCCGCTGGCCGACGGGTGGCGTGATCGCGTTGCGCTGCACCAGCTGTTCCCGCTGCTCGTGCACACCGCCGCGTTCGGCCGGGGCTACGCGGGACGGGCCGTGGAGGCAGCCCGCAGGACAGTCGTCGGCTGACTACGCATACCGTGGGGCTGTGCGTTGGAAGTTTCTGCTGCGGCCGGGTTGGCTGGCGTTGATCGCCGGAGTGCTGATGTTCTCCGCCGCGTGCTTCGTGCTGCTCGGGCCATGGCAGTTCCGGCAGCACGACCGCAAGCAGACATTGATCAACAACGTGACCAGCTCCGAGACGGCCCCCGTCGTTCCGTACGAGCGCCCGGCCGCGAACAACGAGTGGCGCCAGGTGCGGTTGACCGGGACTTATCTGCCCGAGGCCGAGACGGTCGCCCGGCTGCGCACCGTGCTCGGGGAGGCCGCCTTCGAGGTGCTGACCCCGATGCGGCTGACCGACGGCAGGACCGTGTTGATCAACCGCGGGTTCGAGCGCCCGATCAACGGCACCCAGATCCCCGACTACGACCGCCCGCCCGCCGGTGAGGTCACCGTGGTCGGTCGGCTGCGGCTCGACGGCGGCAGCGGTGAGACACGCGAAACGATCAGCGACGGCAAGCACAAGCAGGTCTACTCGGTGAGCACCGCCGCCGTGACCGCGGCGACCGGTGTGCAGCTTGAGCCCGGATTCGTGCAGCTCAACCCCGACCAGCCCGGCGTGCGCGGAGCGCTGCCGCTGCCGAACCTCGACTCCGGGCCGCACTTCTCCTACGCGTTGCAGTGGTACGGCTTCGGGATCATGGCGCTGCTCGGCCTCGGCTACTTCGCCTACCGCGAGGCCAACCCCGAGCAGCCGCGCAAGATGACCGTGCAGGAGATGCTCGCGCAGGAGGAGGGCTCAGCGTCTGCGGCGCAGCCAGCCGATCGCTACGGAAGCCGCCGCTGACACCGCCGCGGTCGCAGTCCCGATCACTCTGGACAGCTCCACGCTCCTGGTGACGTCACCGGAGTCCGGGGTGCGGCCCTCGCCGAGCACCGGGCGCTCCTCCGCGCCGTAGCCGTAGACCGTGCGCCCGCCCAGCCGCACGCCGAGCGCCCCCGCGAAGGCCGACTCGATCTGACCGGCGTTGGGGCTGGGGTGTGCGGAGGCGTCCTGCCGCCAGGTCCGCCACGCCCCGCGCGCGGAGCCGCCGACGACCGGGGCGCACAACGAGGTCAGCATGGCCGCGACCCGGGCAGGGACGAGGTTGGCAACGTCGTCGATCTTCGCCGAGGCCCAGCCGAAGTTGGTGTAGCGGGGTGAGCGGTGGCCGACCATCGCGTCCAGGGTGTTGACCGCGCGGTAGCCCAGCAGGCCGGGCACTCCGGCGACCGCGCCCCACAGCAGCGGCGCGACGACGGCGTCGGAGGTGTTCTCCGCGACGGACTCGACGGTCGCCCGCGCCAGGCCCTGGTTGTCCAGCAGCTCCGGCTCGCGCCCGCACAGGTTGGGCAGCCGCTCGCGCGCCTCGTCGAGCCGGCCGCCGTCCAGGGACTGGGCCATGGCCGCGCCCTCCTGACCGAGCGAGGTCCCGCCGAGCACCGCCCAGGTCGCCGCGGCCGTGCTCAGCGCCTGGAGGACGGGGCGGTCGCGGCCGAGGCGTTCCACACCGATGCCCAGCGCCACGACGCCTCCGGTGAGCGCGGCGTTGTAGAGGACGCCCGCGGCGCGGCTGTCGCGGTAGACGGCGCGCTCCAGCGACTGGGCCATCCGGCCGAACGCGGCGACGGGGTGCCCTCGGCGGGGATCACCCAGCGCAGCGTCCGCAGCGACCCCCAGCAACAAACCGATCGCGCGCGCCGCGCCCAACTGAGCCTCCTGATCATGCAGGTCCATCGGCTGTGAGCCTCCGGACGCGGTGCACGTTAGCGCTCGCGTCGGCCGCCTCGCGGAGCGGGTTAAGGTGGCGCTTCGTGAGTGTCGGGCGCGAGGGGCAGACGATCGAAACCGAGACCAGCTTGCCGGGCCGAGCGGGCGACGCGGTCGGTGCCGACCTGGAGACCGAGCCGCGCCTGGCCCTGTACTCGTACCTGACCGCGGAGCATCGTCGCAGCTACCTGGCCATCATGCGGCTGTTCACCGCGACGCTGCTGCCGGACCTCTCGCCCAACGAGGTCGCCGCGGCGCTGGCCCCGCTGGAGCGCGAAGGCGCGATCGACCCCGGCGAGTCCGACCCCGAGGTGATCGCCGACCGGCTCAAGCGGCTCCACGACTGGGGGAATCTGGTCAAGGGGCGGCGGGAGACCATCGCGTCGAGCATCGCCGAGTTCGTCCGCGGCGCGTTCCGCTACCAGGTGAACAAGCTCGCCGTGCGGGTGCAGCGCGACGTGGACGAGCTGCTGCGGGTGCCGGAGGGCGCGCGCGAGGTCTCCCGCGAGCTGCTGCCCGCCATCGAACGCGGTCTCACCCAGCTCGGCGGCACGCTGTCGCGGGCGATCACCGCCGAGCGCCAGGGCGAGGGCAGCGCGGTCGCCAAGCGGGCCCGCGAGGAGCTGGCCGAGCAGGTCACCACGCTGTTCCTGCAGCACGCCGAGCTGGCCGTGACGGTCCGGGACTTCTACGCCTACCTCGGCCAGGTGGTGACCCGGCACAACCTGGAGCCCGACGAGATCTCCGGCTTCCGGAACCTGCTGGTCGAGTACATCCAGATGGTCGTGGAGGACGTGCTGCGGCACACCCCGACGATCGCGGACGCGTTGAAGGGCCTGGCGAGGGGGCGCAGCGAGCTGCTGCGGCTGCTCGGCCCCAACGACCAGCTGGGCGTGGCGGTGGAGCGGGCGCGCGGGCGGTCGACGACCGACTGGCAGGAGCTGACCGACTGGTTCGTCGACCGTCCGGGGCGGCCGAGCCAGGTCACGGCGCTGCGCGAGGCCACGGCGCGCGCGATCGGCTCGCTGTTGGCCAGCGTGAAGCGCGCGACGGCGGGCGGCGGGCTGCTGCCGGGCAGACGGTCGGAGCTGCTGGAGCTGGCCACCTGGTTCGACGAGGCCGAGCCCGCCGAGGCGCACTCGCTCTACGCGGCCGCCTTCGGGCTGTACTCCTCGCGGCACCTCCTGCCCGCGCCGGAGCACGACGGCGACGACGAGCACACGCCCTGGCGCGACGGCCCGGTGGTGGACGTGACGGTCAGCGTGCGCAGCCGTGGCGATCGCGGCGCCCGTGGCCGTGCCTCGCGGATCCTCGACGACCCGTTCACCCAGGAAACCCTTCTGGCGGAGGCGAGAAAGGCCGACCAGCGTCGTGCGGCGGCGGTGTTCGAGCTGGCCGCCGCCGCGCCGGCGCTGGAGGAGACGGAGCTGTCCTCCGACGCGCTCGGCGTGTTCTGCGAGCTGCTGACCCTGGCGATGGCGCAGCGCGAGCGCGACACCGACCGGGGCTCCGCCGCCGACCCCGTGCGAGGGCTGCGGTTGACGGTCCAGCCCACCGAGGAGGGTCCGACCCGGATCAGAACGGTCGGCGGTGTGCTCACGCTGCACGGCGCGCGGGTCGCCCTCACCACCGAACAGCCCGAGGTGCGCTCGACATGACCACTCCCACCAAGCAGCCCGAGCAGCGGCGGCGGCCCGCGCGCGGCGCCGCGGCGGCGGTCGCGGTGCTCGACGGCATGTCGGACATCGACGCCGCGAACGTCGTGCGCTGTGCGCGCACGCTCCTGCGCAGACCACTGTTGCGAGTGGACAGTCACGACGGCGACCTGCTCCCGCTGGTGTTCCGGCACCGCGCCGCGTTGCAGGAGCTGTTCTCCTCGCTGCTGGGCTATCGCCTTGTCGTGCAACGGAAGTTCGCGCGGCTCTACAAGTCCGGCCCCGGTCCGCAGGTCACCCGTGGCGAGCAGTCGCTGACCCCGCGCGGCTACGCCTACCTCGCGCTGAGCATGGCCGCGTTGATCGGTGTCGGCCGCCAGGTGCTGTTGTCCCGGCTCGTCGCCGAGGTGCGCGCCGCCGCCGCGGAGGCCGGGATCGAGGTCTCCGACGGCCTTCCGGACCGCCGCGCGCTGACCGCAGCGCTGCGCCACCTCGTCGCGCTCGGCGTGATCACCGAGACCGAGGGTTCGGTGGCGCCGTGGACCGGGGAGGCGCCGAGCGAGGCGCTGATCACCGTGGACACCGACCTGCTCGGCCACCTGCTCGCGGGCCCGATCGGCGAGGTCGAGACGCCGGAGCAGCTGGTCACCGCGTCCGCGAGCACCGGGACCGTCGGCGGCGAGCAGGCCGTCGAGCACTCGGTCCGCCGTCGGCTCGTCGAGGATCCCGTCGTGCTGCACGAGGATCTGCCGGAGGCGCAGGCGACCTGGTTGCGGCGCAACCACAAGCGCGAGTCGCTGCTGCTGGAGCGCTGCTTCGGCCTGGTCACCGAGGTCCGCATGGAAGGCGTCGCGGTGACCGACCCCGAGGAGTACCTGACCGACCTCGGTTTCCCCGGCATGGGCACGGTGGCGCGGGTCGCCCTGCTGGCGCTGCCGGAGCTGCTCAAGCAGGAGTACCACGAGGACCCCGAGGACGAGCCGGAGCAGCGCGCGGACGGCCGGACACCGGTGAGCAGGCTGAAGGTGCGCGAGGTCTGCGTGAACCTCGTCGAGTCCTATCCGTCCGCGTGGTCCAAGCAGGCCACCGAGGACGTGGACGAGCTGGTCGACGGGGTCCTCGACCTGCTGGCCGCGCTCAGCCTGGCCGTCCAGGCCGACGAGGGCACCTGGCTGATCAGCCCCGCCGCGCACCGCTGGCTGCCCGACCCCGACGCCTCCCCCGGCAGGGAGAGCGCCGACGAGACACCCGAACCCGTTGCGCAGACACCGAACTGGTCGCTGTTCGACGAAGATCCGATCGCGGGATCGAGCATGAGCACCGAGGAGAGCACCACGTGAACCGCTGGCGGCTGCACCGAGGCGGCATCGTCAACATCTGGCAGTACGCCGAGCAGGAGTTCGACTTCTCCGGCGGGCGCGTGATCTTCCAGGGCACCAACGGCTCCGGCAAGTCCAGGACCCTGGAGCTGCTGCTGCCGCTGTGCCTGGACGGCGAGCTGCGGCAGATGGGCTCCAAGGGCTTCGACACGGTCAGCATCCGGCGGCTGATGCTCGACGACTACACCGGCGGCCCGAACCGGATCGGCTACGCCTGGGTGGAGCTGGAGCGCGGGGAGGGCGAGTACCTCACCTGCGGCATCGGCGTGAAGGCGTCGAAGACCTCGCAGCAGGTGACCGACTCGTGGCGGTTCATCACGACCGCGCGCGTCGGCCGCACCCTGCAGCTCGTCGGCGCGGAACGGGTCCCGCTCGGCCCGGCGCAGCTGCGCGAGGTGATCGGCGCGGACTGCGTGCTGGAGGAGGCGTCCTTCCGCGCGAAGATCGCCGAGACCGTCTACGGCGTGCCCGCCGACCGCTACTCCGACCTGCTGCACCTCCAGCGCACGCTGCGCAACCCCGACGTCGGCCTGAAGGTCCTGGAGGGCCAGCTCGAACAGATCCTCTCCGACGCGCTGCCGCCGCTGGAGACCTCGCTGATCGAGCGGCTGGCGACCTCCTTCGACGACCTGGAGTCGATCAGGGAGAACATCGTCCGGCTGAGCACGGCCGACTCCGCGCTGGGCACCTTCCTCAGCTCCTACTCCGGCTACGCGCTGACCGAGCTGCGCCGCGCCGCCGAGCAGGCCGAGGCCGCCCAGCGCAGGCTGACCTCGCTGCTGGCGGAGCTGAACCGCCTGGAGCGCAGGAAGATCTCCGCGGGCGAGGAGCGCGCCGAGGCCGAGGCGAAGGTCGCGGAGCTGGAGGAGACCGAGAGCGAGCTCGAAGTCCGCATCGAGGCGCTGAAGGCGCTGCCCGCCTACCAGGGACTGCGCGACCTCCAGGACCGCGAGCGCCTGGTGGCGACCTCCCGCAAGGGCGCCGAGAGCGCGCTTGAGGTGGCGAACCGCCAACGCGCGCAAGAGGACCGCGCCGTCGACGCGGTGCTGGGCAGCCTGGAGCGGCTGGAGCGGGACACCGCGGCCGCGAGCGGGCTCGCCGAGCAGGCGAGCCAGCTGCTCGCCGCGGCCGGGCTGGAGCGGACGCTGTCGGTCCAGGCCCCCGCGGCCCCGTCGGCGGCCGTCCAGGTGGTCACGGCACGGGTGCGGGCGAAGCCGGACCCCGACGCCGAGGCGCTGCCGATCGAGCGCCGCGAGCTGCCGCCGCTGAGCCCGGACGCGCTGCTGACCGCGCTGCGCGAAGCCGGTGAGCGCGCCGAGGAGGCCGCGGCCGTTGTGCGGCAACGGAGTGCGCTCACCCTGACGCTGCACCAGCGCGCCACTGAGTCCGACCGCGCCCGGGACCGGGTGGAGCAGCTGCACCGCACGGCGCGCGACGCGATGATCGCGGCGACGGAGTCGGCGGGACGGCGCAACGAGGCCGGGCAGCGCGTCGAGGTCGCCGCCCAGGAGTGGTCCGAGGCGGCGCAGCGCTGGGCCCAGGACGGTCCGCTGTCCACTTTGGACATCACGGAGCTGCCGCACCTGCCGCGCCCAGAGCTCCTCGTCGCCGAGAGCGCCGCTGGCCGCAGGGCGGCGCAGGAGATCCGCAAGTGGGCGGGCCCGCACCTGCACACCGCGGGGCAGCGGGTGCTGGCGGCGGAGCAGCGGCTCGCCGAGCAGCGCACGTCGATCTCCGAGCGGGACACCGAGCTGCGCGCCCTGCGCCAGGGCCAGGAGCCGGTGCCGCCGCGCAGCACGCTGAGCGAGCGCGATCCCGGCAGCGGTGGGGAGTTCTACCGCCTGGTCGACTTCCGCCAGGTGCTCTCCCCCGCCGAGCGCGCGGGCCTGGAGGCGGCGTTGCAGTCCAGCGGCCTGCTGGCCGCGTGGGTGCACGCCGACGGCCGGGTCGCGGTTGCGGGCGAGGCCGACGTCATCGCCAGCCCCGGCGAGCAGGTGCCGGGCCGCAGCCTCGCCGAGGTCCTCACGCCCGCGCCCGAACCGGGCTGCCCGGTCCCCACGGAGCTGATCGAACAGCTGCTGGAGTCCGTCGAATGTCCTGACGGCCCAGTGGTTTCCGCGGGCAAGGGCATGGCGGTCTCCACCGACGGCACGTGGCGGGCGGGCACGCTGTCCGGCTCGTGGAGCAAGGACGCGGCGGAGTACCTGGGCGCCGGTGCCCGCAAGGCCGCGCAGGGGCGGCGGATCGCCGAGCTGGAGGAGGAGCTCGACCAGCTCCGCGGCCTGCGTGCCGAGGCGCAGCAGGCGGTGGAGACCGCGCGGCAGAACGTGAAGGCGTGGGAGAAGCACCTCGCCGCGTTCCCCGACGACGGTGACCTGATCACCGCGCACGCCCGGCTGGCAAGCGCGCAGGAGGCGTCGGTCGAGGCCGAGCAGCGCGCGCGGACCCTGCGCGAGCAGCACCAGGAAGCCGACCTGCGGTGGCAGGCGACGAGGACCGAGCTGACGCAGGCCGCGACCGAGGCGGGCCTGTCCGACGAGACCGCCGCGCTGGAGCAGGCTTACCGCGCCGCAGAGCAGGCGCGCGGAACCGTCGAGCAGCTGCGGGAGGCACTGGTCGAGCGCTGCGCGGGCACGGTGAACCAGCTGGCCGACGCGCTGCACAACCACCACGCCGCGCTGTCGGACCGCGCGGAGGCCGAGGCCGAGGCGGAGCTGCGCTGCACCGAGTACGGCGAGCAGGCCAGGGCGATGGAGGAGCTGACCACCGCGATCGGGGGCGAGGCCCAGCAGATCGCGGTGCAGCTGGCCGAGGTGGAGAAGGAGCACCGCCAGGCCCGCAAGGACCTGCCCGCCGCCCGCGAGCGCGTGATCGCCGTGCGCGAGGAGGCGACGAAGGTCGAGACGCTGCTGGAGACCAAGCAGCAGCAGCGGGGCGGAGCCGAGGCCGAGGTCGAACGCGCGAACGAGGGACTGCGCGCCCTGCTGACCGCGCCCGGGGTCTGGGCCGCCGCGCTGCCGGAGGCCGAGGAGCCGCCGCTGGAGGAGCTGGCGACGGCGATCCAGACGCTGCGCGAGGCCCCGGACAAGCGCCCGGTCAGCGAGGGCACCGTGATCGGCAAGCTCCAGGCGCTCCAGGCGTCGCTGGCGGGCAGCCACAACATCACCGCCGAGACGTACGCGGGCGTCCTGACCGTCACGGTCACCTCCGAGGAGGGCCCGCGGCCCGTTGCGGACGCGGCGGCCCGCGTGGCGTCGAAGCTCGGGGAGCAGCGCGGCTACCTCGGTGAGCGCTACCAGGACATCTTCTCCGACTACCTGATGCGCGACCTCGCGGAGCGGCTGCGCACCCAGATCGGGGTCGCCGAGGACCTGTGCAAGCGGATGAACGAGGTGCTCGACCAGGCGCGCTCCAGCCAGGGCGTGCACGTGCAGCTCGAATGGCGACCGTCGGCGGCGTTGGACCCCGACACCAAGGACGCGCTGGAGCTGGTCCGCACGCCCTTCGCCGACCGCGACGAGGACCAGGACGCGGTGCTGCGCAGGGCTTTCACCGAGCGCATCGAGTCCGAGCGCGACGCGCACTCCAGCGGCTACGCGGAGATCCTGGCGCGGGCGCTGGACTACCGGACCTGGTACGCGTTCACCGTCCGCGTCCGCGACACGGGTCCGGACAGCAAGCCGCGCGTGCGGCGGCTGCGGCAGCTGTCCTCTGGCGAGACCCGCCTGGTGTCCTACGTGACGCTGTTCGCGGCGGCGGCCTCGTTCTACGACGCTGTGGGCACCGAGCCCGGTGAGGGCACGCTGGCGCCGCTGCGGCTGGTGCTGCTGGACGAGGCGTTCGAGCGGCTCGACGACCCGACGATCGCCAGGATGCTCGGGCTCCTGGTGGACCTGGACATGGACTGGATCATCACCTGGCCCAGCGGTTGGGGCGTGTCGCCGAAGATCCCGCGCATGCACATCTTCGACGTGCTGCGGCCGAAGAACGGCGGCGGCGTCGCGTGCACGCACACCACGTGGGACGGCAGCGCACTGGACCGGGAGGATGTCTGATTCGCCCCGTTCTCCCAGGTGCTTCACAAAAAACCGTGAAACAGAGGGTTCCTTCGGAGGGTTAGCGAGCTGCGGCCGAACGGCTTAGTTTCGGATCACGTTTCTCACCCTGCGAGAGGACGAGCATGTCTCGACTGAGTCGTCTCCCGATCTTGGGCATAGCGACCGCGTTGGCCGTGTCCGGTGTGCTGCTGACGCAGAACACCGGCGCGGTGCCGGTCGCGCAGACCGACAGCGTCACCGCGCAGAAGTCCCAGGAGCAGTACGTCTACCGCGTCAAGCAGGCGGTCAAGGACTCCGAGCGCCTGCTGGGCCTGGGTTCCGACGTCCTTGAGGAGCGCGACGGCGACGACCTGTTCGTGCTCGGCGGCGCCGACGAGGGCGAGCGCATCCGCGCCGCGGGCTTCACCGCGACCGTCGAGTCGGTGATGCCGGCCGCGAAGTGGAACCCGCCGAAGGCGCAGCGCGACGCCGGTCCGATCAGCCGGGCCGACGCCGAGGAGACCTACTACGGCGGCTACCGCACGGTCCGCGCGCACCACGCGCACCTGGACAAGGTCGCCGCGGACTTCCCCGCGCTGAGCAGCCTGGTGACCTACGGCCAGTCCTGGCGCAAGTCCACCGGCAAGGGCGGCTACGACCTCAAGGCCATCTGCCTGACCAAGAAGGCCGCCGGCGACTGCGAGCAGAAGCCGAGCTCCGCCAAGCCGCGGTTCTTCCTGATGGCGCAGATCCACGCCCGCGAGATCACCACCGGTGACATGGCATGGCGCTGGATCGACCACCTCACGGCGAACTACGGCAAGGACGCCGAGGTCACCAAGCTGATGGACTCCACGGAGATGTGGGTCGTGCCCATCACCAACCCGGACGGCGTGGAGATCGTGCAGCAGGGCGGCAACTCGCCGAAGCTGCACCGCAAGAACGCCAACGACAGCAACGGCGCGTCCTGCGGCATCGGCGGTCAGGTCGGCATCGACCTGAACCGCAACTCCAACACCCACTTCGGTGGCAGCGGCACCTCGACCGACCCGTGCAGCGAGATCTACCGCGGGCCGAGCGCGTCCTCGGAGGTCGAGACCAAGGCGCTGGAGGGCCTGCTCGGCAAGCTCTACCCCGACACCCGCGGCGAGGGCGACAGCACCGCGGCCTCGGCGGACACCAAGGGCATGATGATCACCCTGCACAGCTACACCAACGGGATCATCTTCCCCTGGAGCCACAAGTCCAACGCCAAGACCGGCAACGACGCCAGCCTGCGCGCGATGGCCAAGGACATGGCGGGCATCACCGGCTACACCTACGGCACCGCGCCCGAGGTGGTCGGCTACGCGGCCTCCGGCGGCACCGACGACTGGATCTACGACAAGCTCGGCGTGCCCGGCTACACCTTCGAGATCGGCGCGCGGTCCGGCGCGTGCAGCGGCTTCCTGCCGCAGTACTCCTGCCAGGAGAGCACGCACTGGCCGAAGATCAAGCCCGCGCTGATGTACGCGGCAGGCAAGGCGGCGGCCCCGTACAAGTAGGCCCTACCCGGCGAGGCGGTCGGCCTCGTCGATCTTCTGGAAGTCCGCTTCGGACTGGGTGTTGTCGGCGCGCCGGGACTCCGCTCCCGGCGCGCCGACGCGGTCCAGCAGCCAGGTGAGCAGCCGCAGGTCCCGCTGGATGGCACCGAGTCCGCGCGAACGCGTGTCAGCGGGCCGGACCAGCCGGGAACGCAACCGCCCGCGCAGCAACGAGACCAGGTCCTCGACCACCCCGCGCCGCGAGCCCGCCTCATGAGCGATCATGCGCGCGCAGAGGTACCCGGCCTCCTGGTACAGCGGCCCGCCGCCGGTCCGGGCCTGTCCGATGCCGGGGAAGAACAACCCGCGGTGACGCGGCGAAGCCGTCCGCGCGCACAGGACCGGCTGGCCGTCCACGAGCTCCGGCGCGAGCATCGGGAAGTCGATCCGGTACCCCGTCGCGTAGACCACGACGTCGAAGTCCGCGCTGGTGCCGTCCACGAACCGCCGCAGGTCCCCCACCGCCAGCCGCAGCACCACCCGGCCGAACGCCCACTCCAGCGGAGCCAGCCGCAGCCAGGCTGGCATCCGCGTCGGCACGTCGGACAACGGGACGCCGAGGAAGGTCTTCGGGAAGAACCAGGTGCCCGAACGCATGCTGATCGAGGAGTGCGTCCCGGCCCGTCCGGCGTCCACGGCGATGTCGCAGCCGGTGTTGCCGCACCCGATCACCAGCACCCTGCTGCTCTCGGAGACCGAGGCGTCCCAGTACTCGTCCGAGCGCGTGGTCACCCCGGAGAACTGCCCCGGATGGCGCACCCGCCGCGGCGACCAGGTGTGTCCGTTCGCCACCGTCACGGTCCGGTACCGGCGTGTCTGCTGGCGGCCGTCGGCGCGGAGCAGCACAGTCCACCCCGGAGCACCGAAACGATCTTCGCAGGGGACGGCGGAGAGCACCTCGGTGTCCAGCTCGATGTGCCGGTCCAGCCCGAACACCTCGGCGTAGGAGGCGAGGTACTGCCGCGTCCGCAGCCGGGACGGGAAGTCCGGGTACCAGGACGGCATCGGGTGGTCCGGGAACTGGGTGGACGACCTGGAGGAGATCAGATGCGCCTCGCGGTAGACGCCGGTGTGCCGATCCCGGAGTTGCGGTCGACGACGTCGAGGGGCCTGCCGAGCCCGGCGAGCCGCTTGGCGACGGGAAGTCCGGAGAAGCCCGCCCCGATGATCAGGTGCCGTTCCGGCATGAGCGCCTCCATCGAGGTGTTACCTCCGGTAACACTTACCAAGGGTTACATGTAGTTCAGAGGATGGTCAACCCACGATGGGCGTCACACGGGGCCAGGAGGCCACAGTGGTCCTGAACCGGGTCCTGCACCGGGCCATGAACCGAGCGCGCGAGATCGCCGCGCGTCACCCCCACGCGCTGGACCTGCTGGCGCCGCTGCTGATCACCGTGATCGGCGCCCCGGTGACGGCGCTGAGGTACGGCTCGGACCCGCTGCCCTGGTTCTTCCAGTTGGCCCTCGTGCTCCCGCTGCCCTGGTGGCGGCGAGCCCCGTCCACGGTCTTCGCGGCCACCGCGACGCTGGTCGGGATCCAGTGGGCGCTGGGGATCAGCGTCGTCGGCGAGCTGGCCGCGCACGTGGCCTACTACAGCGTCATGCTGCGCCGCCCGGCCAGGGACGGCGCCATCGCAACCGCGGTGGTCACGATCGGCATCACCGCGCAGTCGATCTACGGCGTCGTCTTCTCCCGTTTCCTCGGCATCCCACCGGTCGGGCTGGCCACGGTGGCGGGCCTGCTCGGCCTGACGATGCGCAGCAGGCGCGCCTACATGGCGTCGATGCGCGAACGCGAGGCGCGGCAGGCGGAGCTGGCGGTGACGGCGGAGCGGACCCGCATCGCCCGCGAGATCCATGACATCGTCGCGCACAGCCTCGGCGTGATGATCTCGCTCGCGGACGGCGCGACCATGGCGGCCCGCACCGACCCGCAACGAGCGCTCGGCGCGATGGAGGCGGTGTCCAGCACTGGCCGCAACGCGCTCGGCGAGCTCCGGCGGGTCCTCGGAGTCCTGCGCGCGGAGCACCAGCAGGACGACCACCTGCCGCAGCCGGGCATCGCCGCACTGGCCGACCTGGTCGACAAGACGCGCACGGCGGGGCTGCCGGTGACCTACGAACTGGACGGCCACTCGGACAACATGCCCGCGAGCGCCCAGGTCGCGGTGTACCGCATCGTGCAGGAGGCGCTGACCAACACGATGAAGCACGCCGACGGCTGCGCGGCGGTCCGGGTGGAGGTCAGCCTGAGCGACTCCGGCGCGGAGATCGTGGTGTCCGACACGGGCGGCTCGGATCTCGCTCCTCGCCAGCCGGGCAGCGGTCACGGGCTGGTGGGGATGCGCGAGCGGGTGGCGGTGTTCGGCGGCTCGTTCGCGGCGGGCCCGCGAGCGGGCGGCGGCTGGCTGATGCGCGCCCGCGTCCCGGTGTCCCGGGAAACCTCGCTGCCCGCCCTGGAGTAGCGCACGGGGACTGTTAATCGCAGGGTTACTGGTCCGACTCTCCGCACACGCGGGGGGCCGACGGCCCGCGGCATTGTGCCGTCGTCGGTGATCCTCGGGGCCGTCGTCGGTGATCCTCGGGCTCTTGCACCGGTCACAAGAAACTGGGCGCGACGCTCACCTCGACCCCGTCGAGCTCCCGCACGAAGTCCGCGCCGAAGGCGGACGACGGCGTGTGCGCTCCGGGCCGGACGACGCCGGACCCGAGCCGCCGCACCGCGCGCACGACGGCGTCGGCCGTCATCGGATACGGCCCCGGACCCGTCAGCGTCGCCGAGACTGTCTCACCGGATGCCGCGGTCACCCGCCCCCACAGCTCGGAACGACTGCGCGCCAAGGTCTTCTCGGAGGGGCCGGGCACGAAGCGATCCACCAGCCCGGTCGCGATCCGCCGCACCACAGGCAGCTTCATCACCGCGGTGCCCAGATCCTGTGCCACGGCGGGCATCCTGGGCACTCGCAGGTACGTCGCGATCTCCTCGATTCCGGTGGACCGGTGCGCGGTCACCAGGTCGCCCCACGGGATCGGCATCGCCGAGGCCACCCCGGACGGGAACGGCACCTCCACGTGGTGACCCGAGCCGATCGCCCGCAGTCCCCCCGCGGCGCGCACGAACGTGCCCCGCCCGGCGGACTCGATCACGGACTTGAGCGTGCCGGGACTCGCCCCGCCGGTGATCGACAGCGCCAGCTCCAGCCGCCGGGCGTCCGGCAGCTCCGCTGCCAGCGTCGCCGCGAGGCAGTCGGTCGGCACGACGTCGAACCCGCTGCCGGGCAACAGGACGATCCCGGCGTCGGCGGCGTCGGCGTGGCGCGCGAAGACCTCCTCGAACACCGCGATCTCACCGGTGACGTCGAGGTAGTGGGTCCGCGAGTCGACGCACGCCCGCACCATGGGCACGGCCGTCGCGGAGAACGGTCCCGCGCAGTGCGCGACGATGTCGACCTGGCTCAGCGCGGCCCGCGTCGCCTCGCCGTCGACCAGGTCGAAGATCCGGTACGGCAGGTCCAGCTCGGCGGCCAGCGGAGCGACCCGCTCCCGCGACCGCCCGGCCAGCGTCGGCCGCTCCCCCAGTTCGACGGCCAGCCGCGCGACGAGGCGGCCGGTGTAACCGTTGGCGCCGTACACCATCCACGTCATGCGACCAGAATGCCGCCCACCTCGGCGAATGGCTAGGAGTCCGACCTCGTCGCCTGCCGCAGCCGGGCCTTCGCGGGATCACGGGACTGCTTGGCGGAGCGATGCGCCCTGCCCGAGGAGGCCCCGGAGGAACCGGCGTGCCGGACGAACAGCGTGACCGTGACCCGGTCGCTGAAACCGTTGTGCTGCATGAGGGTCGCCGACGCGGTGTTGGTGGCCTCGACGTCGGTGACGATGCGCGTGGCCCCGGCGTCGAAGAGCGCGCCGCAGCACGCGTCGAGCAGCCTGCTGGCCAGCCCCTGTCCCTGGTGCTCCGGATCGACGGCGATCCATTCGAGATAGCCCCAGTCCTCGCGCTCGTCGTAGGACAGCGACCCGAGCACGAACCCGACGACCTCGCCGTCGCTCTCGGCGACCCAGCACGCGGACGGCTGGGCGTCTAGGTGCACGGCCACGCTGGACAGCGACCACGAGGTGTACGGCATGGCCGTGACATCGAAAACTCTGTTCCCCAGAGCCAGAACTCCGGGCAGATGATCCAGTCGCATCAGCACGAGGCTGGTCACGGTTCCCACTCCCCTGGGTAAGTCCGGCCGTGTCCGAATCTACCCGCGGGACCGGCCTTCCACCGGACGTGGCGAACCGCGCAATTGTGGGGTCACTGCGCGCGGCTCGGGCTCGCGATCGTGGAAATTTCAGCGTTTCCGCTGGTGGTGGGCGCAGCAGGTTTCGAACCTGCGACCCCTCGCTTGTAAGGCGAGTGCTCTCCCGCTGAGCTATGCGCCCCTGCTCGCGACGATCACGGGGACCGCCGCGAGCGAGAGTACTGGGTACCGCTAGGCGGTGACGACCGCCTTCACGGCCTGCTTCCAGCCGGACTGGTCGCGGGCCTCGCCGGGCGCGTTGACCTCGGCGAAGCGGACGACGCCCTGCTTGTCGATCAGGAACGTGCCCCGGACAGCCATGCCCGCGCCCTCGTTGAACACGCCGTAGGCCTTGGCGACCTCGCCGTGCGGCCAGAAGTCCGACAGCAGCGGGAAGGTGTAGCCCTCCTTCTCCGCCCACGCCTTCAGCGAGAACGGTGTGTCCACCGACACACCGAGGACCTGCACCTCGTCGTTCTGGTAGTCCGCGAGCTCGTCGCGCACCTGGCACAGCTCGCCCGTGCAGATCCCGCTGAACGCGAACGGGTAGAAGACGAGGAGCACGTTCTTCTCACCCCGGAACGAGGACAGGCTGACCTGCTCCTTGTTGAAGTCCGGAAGCGTGAAGTCCGGGGCCTCGTTACCGACCTCAAGCGTCATGTCGGGCACTCTCCTGGGTCTAGGCTGCGAGCTCTGCTACCGCCTGCAGCCTAGCCCCACCGCGAGATCGTCTCAGCGCTTGGACTTCACCGAGCGGGAGGTGACCAGTCGGGTCCCGAGCCAGTCCTGGGCCGCGGCGATGTTGGAGGTCTGGGAGAGACCGGCCGTCTGCGCCGCCTCGGCGATGTCGGCGGGCTCCACGTGACCGTCCCGGCCCGTCTTCGGTGTGAGCAGCCAGATCACGCCGTCGTCGGCGAGCGGGCTCATCGCGTCGACCATGTCGTCGGTGAGGTCGCCGTCGTCTTCTCGCCACCACATCAGCACGACGTCGACCACCTCCTGCGCGTCCTCGTCGAGCAGCTCGCCTCCGCAGCGCTCCTCGACCGCGGCACGGAGGTCGTCGTCGACGTCCTCGTCCCAGCCGAGTTCTTGGACGACAGTGCCCGGTTCGATTCCGAGCTTCTCGGCGACACCGACCTTGCCGGCGTCTTCCGCGGCGACCACGGCTTCTCACTCCTCCAACTACGCTGAGGCGGCAACCCCGGTGGACGCCGCTCCTCGATGTGAAATCGGTCGCGGTTAGCGAACACTGGAGATGCCCCGTTCCGCAACCGCCCACACCGGGACACGCCGTAACGGTTGCGCACAGGCATGCCTCGATCGGTTGATTGACAGTTACCGACGAGTAGCACTCCCGCGCGTGCGCGCACACGCGAGCGTGGGGGAGGATGGGTGGGTAACCACCCTGGATCGAGTGACCGACACGAGCAGCAGGCGAGGAGAACCCTTGGCCCCGCACAACACCGGCGCCCCCGGCGTAGGCGCCCCCGAGCGGGTGCGAGTCATCCGTGACGGACTGGCCGCCCATCTCCCGGACATCGACCCTGAGGAGACGGCCGAATGGCTTGAGTCCTTCGACTCAGTCCTCGAAGGCGCAGGTCAGCAGCGTGCGCGGTACCTGATGCTGCGACTGCTGGAACGCGCTCGGGAGAGCCACGTCGGCATCCCGTCGCTGACCAGCACCGACTACGTCAACACCATCCCGACCGAGCGCGAGCCCTGGTTCCCCGGCGACGAGGAGACCGAGCGGCGCTACCGGGCGTGGATCCGGTGGAACGCCGCGATCATGGTGCACCGGGCGCAGCGGCCCGGGGTCGGCGTCGGCGGCCACATCTCCACCTACGGTTCGTCGGCCGCGCTCTACGAGGTCGGCTTCAACTGGTTCTTCCGTGGCAAGGATCACCCGGGTGGCGGTGACCAGATCTTCATCCAGGGCCACGCCTCCCCGGGCATCTACGCCAGGGCGTTCCTGGAGGGCCGCCTGTCCGCGGAGCAGCTCGACGGCTTCCGGCAGGAGTTCTCCCACGGCGGCGCGGGCCACGGCCTGCCGTCGTACCCGCACCCGCGGCTGATGCAGGACTTCTGGGAGTTCCCCACGGTGTCCATGGGCCTCGGCCCGATGAACGCCATCTACCAGGCGCGGTTCAACCGCTACCTGCACAACCGGGGCATCAAGGACACCTCGCAGCAGCGGGTGTGGGCCTTCCTCGGCGACGGCGAGATGGACGAGCCGGAGTCGCGCGGCCTGGTGCACGTGGCGGCGGCCGAGGGCCTGGACAACCTGACCTTCGTGGTCAACTGCAACCTGCAGCGGCTCGACGGCCCGGTGCGCGGCAACGGCAAGATCATCCAGGAGCTGGAGTCGTTCTTCCGCGGCGCGGGCTGGAACGTCATCAAGGTGATCTGGGGCCGAGAGTGGGACGCCCTGCTGCACGCCGACAAGCAGGGTGCGCTGGTCAACCTGATGAACACCACGCCGGACGGTGACTACCAGACCTACAAGGCCAACGACGGCGCCTACGTGCGCGAGCACTTCTTCGGCCGCGACCCGCGGACCAAGGAGCTGGTGCAGCCGCTGACCGACGAGGAGATCTGGAACCTCAAGCGCGGCGGCCACGACTACCGCAAGGTCTACGCGGCCTACAAGGCGGCCACCGAGAGCAACGGCCAGCCCACGGTGATCCTGGCGAAGACGATCAAGGGCTACGGGCTCGGCCCGCAGTTCGAGGCGCGCAACGCCACGCACCAGATGAAGAAGCTCAACGACCTCAAGCTCTTCCGCGACCTCCAGCGCATCCCGATCACCGACGAGGAGCTGGAGCGCGACCCGTACCTGCCGCCGTACTACCACCCCGGCGACGACGCGCCGGAGATCCAGTACCTGCAGGAGCGGCGGCGCCAGCTCGGCGGGTACTCGCCGGAGCGCCGGGTCAAGAGCACGCCGCTGGTGCTGCCCGGCGACAAGGTCTACGACGTGCTCAAGCGCGGGTCGGGCAAGCAGGAGGTCGCCACCACCATGGCGTTCGTCCGGCTGCTCAAGGACCTGGCCAAGGACCCGGAGATCGGCCCGCGCCTGGTGCCGATCATCCCGGACGAGGCGCGGACCTTCGGCGTGGACTCGATGTTCCCCACGCAGAAGATCTACAACCCCAACGGCCAGCTCTACACCTCGGTCGACGCCAAGCTGATGCTGTCCTACAAGGAGAGCGAGCAGGGCCAGATCCTGCACGAGGGCATCAACGAGGCCGGTTCGGTCGCGTCGTTCACGGCGGCGGGCACGTCCTACGCCACGCACGGCGAGCCGATGATCCCGGTCTACATCTTCTACTCGATGTTCGGCTTCCAGCGGACCGGTGACGCGTTCTGGGCCGCCGCCGACCAGATGGCGCGCGGTTTCGTGCTCGGCGCCACGGCCGGCCGCACCACGCTGACCGGTGAGGGCCTTCAGCACAACGACGGCCACTCGATCATGCTGGCGCACACCAACCCCGCGGTCGTTGCCTACGACCCGGCGTGGTCGTTCGAGGTCGCGCACATCGTCAAGGACGGTCTCCGCCGGATGTACGGGGAGAACTCCGAGGCGGTGATGTACTACCTGACGATCTACAACGAGCCGTACGTGCAGGTGGCCGAGCCGGAGAACCTCGACGTGGAGGGCCTGCTCAAGGGCCTCTACAAGTTCCGGTCGGCCCCGGGCGGCTCCGGCCCGCGCGCCCAGGTGCTCACCTCGGGTGTGGCGATGCCGTGGGCGCTCAAGGCCCAGGAGCTGCTCGCCGAGGAGTGGGGCGTGCAGGCCGACGTGTGGTCGGCGACCTCCTGGTCGGAGCTGCGCCGCGAGGCGGTGGAGATCGACAAGCAGAACCTGCTCCAGCCGGACGTCCCGCCGAGGGTGCCGCACGTGACCCGCGCCCTGGCCGACGCGGCCGGTCCGGTCGTCGCCGTGTCGGACTGGATGCGGGCGGTCCCGGACCTGATCCGGCCGTACGTTCCCGGCGAGATGGTCACGCTGGGCACGGACGGCTTCGGCTTCTCCGACACCCGGCCCGCGGCGCGGCGGCACTTCCTGGTCGACGCGGAGTCGATCGTGGTGGCCACCCTGGCCGCGCTGGCCAGACGAGGTGAGGTCGAGCAGTCGAAGGTCGTGGAGGCGGCGCGCAAGTACCGCATCGACGACGTCCACGCCGCCGGTCCGCAGACCTCGGACCCCGGCTCAGCCTGACCCCAGGAGAGCGCCCGCACCCACGCGGGCGCTCTCTTGTCCCACTCCCCGGCCATTCGCGGGCTTATGGACCTTTCCGAGCGCGCTCAGGGGTCCATAAGCCCGCGAATGGCGGTCAGGGGATGAGGGATTGGGCGGGGATGGTGAGGAAGTCGGCGAACTCGGGGTCCAGGACCAGGCGGGCGAAGAGCTCCTCCGCCTCCGCGTAGCGCTGGGAGACGTAGGACTCCTCGCCCAGCTCCGCGCGCAGGGATGCGCGGAGCTCCGCCAGCAGTGCGTGGATCAGCGCCGGGGTCACGTGGCGGCCGTCGGTCATGCGGACCGAGTAGCGCAGCCACTGCCACAGCTGGGAGCGGGAGATCTCCGCCGTTGCCGCGTCCTCCATCAGGTTGTCGATGGCCGCCGCGCCCGTGCCCCGGAGCCAGGACGCCACGTAGCGCACGCCCACGCTCAGGTTGGTGCGGACACCGCCCTCGGTGACCCTGCCCGGGGTCGATGCGAGGTCCAGCAGCCGCGCGGCGTCCGGGCGGAGCACCGGTCTGCGGGTCAGCTGGTTGGGGGCCTCGCCGAGCACCGGGTCGAACACCTCGCGGCACACCGGAACCAGGTCGGGGTGGGCCACCCAGGAGCCGTCGTAGCCCATGCTCGCCTCGCGTTGCTTGTCCTCGCGGACCTTGGCCAGTGCGCGCGAGGTGACCTCGGAGTCGCGGCGGTTGGGGATGAACGCCGCCATGCCGCCGATCGCGTGGGCGCCCCTGCGGTGGCAGGTCGCCACCAGCAGCTCCGCGTACGCGCTCATGAACGGGGCCGTCATGCCCACCGAGGCGCGGTCGGGCAGCACGAACCGCTCACCGGCGTCCCGGAAGTTCTTGATCACGCTGAACAGGTAGTCCCACCGGCCCGCGTTCAGGCCGGAGGCGTGCTCCCGCAGCTCGTAGAGGATCTCCTCCATCTCGAACGCCGCGGTGATCGTCTCGATCAGCACAGTGGCGCGGATGGTGCCGTGCGCGATGCCCAGCGCCTCCTGGGCATAGGTGAAGACCTGGTTCCACAGCCGCGCCTCGAAGTGGTTCTCCAGCTTCGGCAGGTAGAAGTACGGCCCGCTGTCCCGCCGCAGCAGCTCGTGCGCGTTGTGCAGGAGGTACAGCCCGAAGTCCACCAGCGCGCCGACCGCCGGCCGCCCGTCGACGAGCAGGTGCGGCTCGTCGAGGTGCCAGCCGCGCGGCCGGACCACGATCGCGGGTAACGGCCGGTTGTCGGTGCGCAGCCGGTACTCCTTGCCGCCCTGCGCGGTGTAGCTGATCTTCCTGCGGACCGCGTCGATCAGGTTGACCTGGCCGGAGACCACGTTCTCCCAGTGCGGGGTGTTGGCGTCCTCCAGGTCGGCCAGCCACACCCGCGCGCCGGAGTTCAGCGCGTTGATGGTCATCTTGCGCTCGGTCGGCCCGGTGATCTCCACCCGGCGGTCCACCAGGTCCGCGGGCGCGGGCGCCACGGTCCACTCCGCCGCGCGCAGCGACGCCGTCTCCCGGGGGAAGTCCAGCCGCCCCGTCCGGCCGATCTCCGCGCGGCGCTCGGCGCGCTGGGCGAGCAGCCGGTCGCGGGTCGGCCGGAAGCGCCGGTTCAGGTCGGCGACGAAGGCGAGCGCCTGCGGGGTGAGGACCTCGTCGGAGCGGTCGACCTGGGCACCCAAAACCTGAACTTCAGACATGTTGCCATCATGCGCCCCGATCGGCCGCGCCGACAATCACAACCAGACCACCGTTGCGGCACAAGGAAATCAGCAGGTGCTGACGGGTTCCGCGGTGGTGATCCGGTACTGGCCGCGGGCGTCGAGCAGCAGCGGGACCAGCGACCGCGCCTGCTGCGCCAGCGGCACGAACCGGCCGTCACCGACGCTCCAGCTGTGCACGTCGTGCAGCTCCAGCTTGTCGCGGACCTGCTGGAACTGCTGCGCGGTCAGCCGGTAGCCGCACGGTGGCTGGGTGAGGACCTCGTCGGGCTTGGGCGCCTGGTTGTCCGCACCGCCGAAGTAGATCGGCTCGCGCTTGAACGGCTCCAGGTTCCGGCTGAACGTCGTGGCCAGCTCGATCTGCGTCCGACGCTCCCGCGCCATCTTCAGCGTGCTGTCCACCGAGACCAGGTGCGCGTTCACCCGGCGGCGCGCGTTGAGCGCCGGGTCCGCCTTCTCCGCGGCGTCCTTGGGATCGACGGCCGATTCGAGCAGCATGCCGACCGCGTGCTTGAGCCCGGAGGTGTTGCGCAGGATGCGTTCCTGGCCGTCACCGGCGGTCTGCTTGATCGGCTCGCCGGTGTTCGGGTCGGTCCAGATCCCGTAGACACCGCTGGTGTGACCGGCGCTCTCCACCGCCACCCTGGCGTAGTCGCGCGAGAGCTTCTCGGACTCGTCGTGGACCCGGTCGGCGACGTTGAGGTTGCGCGGCCACAACCACGTCACGTCCTTGTCGTAGTACGGCGGTGTGGTGCCGTACTCGTGCAGGTCGTGGACCACGTCGGGCTTGTAGTCCTTGAAGACCTTCGCGGTCGCGCGGGCCTCCGGGGTGGCCAGCGCGAGGTGGTCGCGGTTGATGTCGACACCGTTGGCGTTGCCGCGGGTGTCGGCGACCCGGCCGTCGGGGTTGGCGGTCGGCACGAACAGCACGGTGGTGGTGCGCAGCATCCGCACCACGTCGGCATCGCGGGAGAAGGCCAGGTCGCGGATCTTGCTCAGGCAGCCTTCGCGACCGGCGGGCTCATCGCCGTGCTGCGAGCAGATGAACAGCACGACCGAGCCCGCCGCGACCACCGGCGCGGGACGAGGGCCCGGCTCGGCGATCTGCACGAGCTGGAGCGGGCGGCCCTGGACGGTCGAGCCGATGCGGTCGATCTTGACGCGGCGCGAGCCCTTGGCGACCTCGTCGAGGAAGGCCGCTTCCTCGGGCAGGGTGGTCCACGCGGCGCCGTGGGAGGCCTCGAACGGGGTCCGGGGCGGTTGGGCGGCAGCCGCCGCAGGGGAGGCGAGTGAGGCGCCGAGGCCGACGACGAGCGCGGCCAGGACTGCCATCCGGCGAGAAGTCACCGTTGGACTCTCACGGCGAACTTCCCGCCGGTCAAGGACCTTTCGGTTCAGGAGCCGTTCAGGGCGGTGCCGCCGACCCGGTGCCGGTCCGCGGTGCGCAGCCAGTCCAGCAGCCCGCGCACCACCAGGACGGCGAAGACCACGTAGACAGCGGCGGAGAACCAGAGTCCCGAGGCGATCTGCAACGGCACGCCGACGGCGTCCACGGCCAGCCACACCAGCCAGAACTCGACCAGCCCGCGCGCCTGCGCGGCGAAGGCGACGACGGTGCCGATGAAGATCCACGCGTCCGGCCACGGCGCCCACGACGCGTTCAGCGCGTCCAGGAGCAGCGCGAACGCGGCCGTGCCGAGCGCCATCGCGGCGACCAGCGCGAGCCGCTCACGGCCGGTCGCCTTGCGCACCACCACGCCGTACACCGGGTCCTGGCGGTGCGACCACGCCCACCAGCCGTAGAGCGAGATCGCGAAGATGACCACCTGCCGGGTCGCCAGGCCGCCGAGGTCGGCCGAGACGTAGACGGCGAACAGCAGCACGGTCGCCCCGACCTGCACCGGCCAGGTCCACAGCGTGCGCCGCTGGGCGAGGAACACCACCGCGAGGGCGCACAGCTGGCCGACGAGCTCGGCGTAGGAGATCTTCTGCCCGAACAGCGTGAGGCCCTGAGTGACCAGCACGTCCACCGCGTTCTCCTCTCCCGGGGCGCTCCGGGGCGGCACAACGCGGCAGACGGGTCGCGGGCAGCGCGAACCGTCTACGCACGCGTGCGCTGCCTACCATCCGGACTTTCACCGTCGGCCCTGGAATCGCACCAGGTCAACCGCTGACTGGCGGCCAGCGGGTCGCGGGCTGGGAGGTCCGGTGAGGGACCTCGTCACCGCCGGTTCGGACTTTCACCGAGCCCCGGAAGCGCACGACTTCTTCAGATCACCCAACAGTCTGGCCCACCACCGTATTCCGTTCACGGCGTTCGTTGTTCGGCCATCCAGGCGGCGATCCTGGCCCGCGAGCTGAAGGCCAGCTTGGTGAGGATGTGCTGCACGTGCGTCTCCGCCGTCCGCTGCGAGATCACCAGCTTCGTCGCGATGTCCTTGTTGGACATGCCCTGGGCGACGAGCTCGGCGACCTCCAGCTCCCGCCGGCTGAGGGCGGACCGCGTGCTCTCCCGCGCCCGGCACGGCGCGGCCGGTGCGCCTTCGGCGTCGTCGCCGAGGGCGTAGGTCACCACCCGCTCGAAGCTGAGCCCCCTGCCTTTCGCCAGCGCCGCGTGGAACGCCGCGTCGCCGAGCGCTTCCCGCACGGCCGCCTCGGCCTCGTCGTGGCAGGCGATCAGCTGCGCGATCCCGTTGAGCGGACCGCCGATCGTCTGCCAGATGCGCTGGGCCGCGCCCATCAGGCGGGCGGCCCGTTCGTGGTGGCCGTCGGCCGTGGCGATCCAGGCCAGCAGCTCCAGGGCCAGGCCGACACCCGGGCTGTCGTTGAGCGAGCGCTTCAACCGGACGCAGCGCCGCACCATCTCGGCGGCCTCGCGGTGTTTGCCCTGCTTCCACAGGCCGAGGCCGTAGACGAACAGCGCGTAGGTCCGGCACCAGATCTCCCCGCACGCCTCGCTGCGGCGCAGGCACTCCACGCACAGGGCGATGGCGTGGTCGACGTCCCCGTGCCTGGCGTCGCCGCGAAGGCAGTAGCAGAACGCCAGCTTGTAGAGCAGGGTGATGACGCCGACCTCGTCGTTGAGCGCGCGATGGCGGGCGAGGGCGTCCTCGTAGAGCACCAGGGCGGCAGCGTGGTCGCCCTCCGACATCGCCGCGTGCGCGGTGTAGTGCACGGCGTAGGCCTGGGCCGACTGGTAGCCGAGCCGTTCGGCCAGGGCGTGGCACTCCTCCAGCGCCACCCGCGCCGCGAAGTGGTCGCCCCGGATCTGCTCGATCCACCCGGTGATCCACAACGCCTTCGCCCGCAGCGGGGTGGGCTCGGTGGCGAGCGCGAGCAGCAGCTCGAACCAGCGGCGGCCCTCGCTGATGAAGCCGTAGGTGACCCAGTAGCTCCACAGCAGGGTCACCATGGCAAGGCCGATCTGCTTCTCCCCCGGCTCCACCAGGCAGTAGTCCAGCGCGACGCGCAGGTTGGCGTGCTCGGCGCGCAGGCGCTCGCACCAACTGGGCTGACGCGGGCCCAGCCAGTCCGCTTCGGCGCGCACGGCCAGCCGGTGGTAGTAGTCCCGGTGCCTGCGCCGCATCATCGCCTCCTCCGATGCGGGCAGCCGGGTCCGGCCGTAGTCGCGGATGGTGTGCAGCATCCGGAAGTACGACCGGCCGTCGTGCTCCTCCTTGGCCAGCAGCGACTTGTCGACCAGCCCGGCCACCAGGTTCAGCACGTCCTCCCGGTCGATGCCCCTGCCCGCGCACACCGCTTCGGCCGCGTCGAGGTCACAACCGCCGGTGAACACCGACAACCTGGTCCACAGCGTCCGCTCCTCGGGCGTGCACAGGTCGAAGCTCCAGTCGATGGCCGCCTGCAACGTCTGGTGCCGCGACGGCGCGGCCCGTCTGCCACCGCTGAGCAGGTTGAAGCGGTCGCCGAGGCGGATCAGGATCTCCTTCTCGGACAACACCTGCAGCCGCCGGGCGGCCAGCTCGATGGCCAGCGGGATGCCGTCGAGCAGGTGGCAGATCCCGGCCAGCACCGCGGAGTTGTCGTCGGTGACCCGGAACTCCGGCAGCACCGCCGCGGCGCGCTCCACGAACAGCCGCACCGCGTCGTACCGGTCGATGTCGGCGGCGGCGGGCGAGTGGTCCGGGGCGGGCGTCGGCAACGGGGGCACGATCAGCAGGTGCTCCCCCTGCACGGCGAGGACCTGCCTGCTGGTGGCCAGGATGCGCAGCCCGGCGGAGACGGCGAGCAGCTCGCCCGCCAGCCGCGAGCAGGCGTCGAGCAGGTGCTCGCAGTTGTCCAGCACCAGCAGGATCTGCTTGTCCCGCAGGTAGTCGGTGAGCACGGCCATCGGTGACCGCGCCGTGTGGTCGCTGATCCGCAGCGTGTCGGCGACGGTCTGGGCCAGCAGCGCGGGCTCCTCCAGCGCGGCCAGCTCCACCAGCCACGCCCCGTCGCGGAAGGACTGCCGCGCGTCCATGGCGACTCGGGTGGCCAACCGGGTCTTGCCGACCCCGCCGGTTCCGATCAATGTCACCAGCCGCGTGGCGGAGAGCAGTCGTTTCACCTCGGACACTTCGTGCCGGCGCCCGACAAAGCTGCTCACCTCGGCGAGCAGATTTCCGTTCCGGCAACGCGGCACCATGCCCTGGAACCTACGCGCCTGCCAAGAGGGCGAAACACGGAGATGACTCATCGCCGTTGCGTTGCGACCCAGACGGCGATCTGGGATCGAGAGCTGAATCCCAGTTTCTGCAGGATGTGTCCGGCGTGACCTTCCGCGGTGCGCCGCCCTATCACCAGCTTCACGGCGATCTCCTTGTCCGACAAGCCGTCCGCGATCAGTCTGGCGACCTGTCTCTCCCGTTGGGTCAGGGGCGTCCACTGGTCG
Source organism: Allokutzneria oryzae (assembly GCF_042429765.1). NCBI lineage: Bacteria > Bacillati > Actinomycetota > Actinomycetes > Pseudonocardiales > Pseudonocardiaceae > Allokutzneria > Allokutzneria oryzae. The sequence goes on from NZ_JBHLZU010000033.1 coordinate 57,321, forward strand.
GCCTTGCGTTCGCCCGCACCGAGCGGGGTGGGCTCGTACTGCTCCTCCAGGGCGTAGGAGATCGTCTCGTCGAGGTTGAGCTCGGCACCGCGCCGGAATGCCAGCTCGAACTCATGGTCACCGAGTTCCTTGCGGGCCAGGGACTCGCACTGCCGGTGCGGGGCACCGAAATACCGCGACCCGAACATCGGGAAGCCGACCGAGCGCCAGATCTGCCTGGCCGCGCCGAAAAGAACGGCCGCGCGTTCCGAGGCGGACCGGGTCGTATCAATCCACGCGAGCACCTCGACGGCCAGCGCGATTCCCAAGAGGTCGTTGAAATTTCTCTTTATTCGCAGGGATTCCTTTCCGCACGCGGTAGCCCGGTCGAGCTCGCCGAGGTTCCACGCCACCAGGGCCTGCACGTAGACCACGAAGGCGTAGGACCACCGCTCGCCGTGCTCCAGGCTGATGGCGCTCACCTCCTCGCACAACGCGGTCGCCCGGTCGAGGTCCCCCAGGAACACCGCCACGATGGCCATCTCGATCCCGGCCAGCAGCACGTTGCTGTTGAGCTCGCCGAGGCCGCGGTACCGCGCCTGCGCCTCCTCGAACAACGCGGTGGCGGTGCGCAGGTCGTCGCCGACCAGGGCGTTGCACCCCAGCCGGTGGATGGAGTACGCCAGGGCCGTGTCGTCACCCACCTGTTCGGCGTAGCCACGGCATTCCTCCAGCATGGCGGTCGCGGCGGCGATCTCACCCTGCACGGTGGCGACGTACCCGTTGACCCACAGCGCCTTCGCCCGTTCCGGGCTCGGGACGGGGGCGTGTCCGAGGACCCGGTCCAGCCAGTAGCGGCCCTCTTTCAAGCCGCCGCAGCCCGCCCAGTAGAACCAGAGCGCTCCGGCGAGCCGCAGACCGGTGCGCCCCTCCCCCTGCTCGACCAGGCAGAAGTCCAGCGCGGCGCGGATGTTCGCGTGGTCGAGCCGGGTACGCGCGAAGATCTCGTTCTGGTGTGGCCCGAACCACTCCCGCTCATCGCGTTCGGCCAGTTCGAGGTAGTGGTCCCGGTGCAGGCCGCGCAGCGAGGACTCCTCCCCGATCTCGCGCAGCTTGTCCTGGCCGTACTGCCGAAGCGGCTCCAGCAACCGGAACCGCGACCATCCGGCGTGCACCTCACGGATCAGCACCGACTTCTCGACCAGTCCGAGCAACAGGTCCAGGACCGCCCCTGCGGCCAGACCGCTGCCGCAGCAGACCCGCTCGGCCGAGCACAGGTCGAAGCCACCGGCGAACACCGACACCCGGGCCCACAGAGTCTGCTCCGCAGGCGTGCACAGCGCGAAGCTCCACTCGACGGCGGCGCGCAGCGTCTGGTGCCGTCCCACGCGCTTGTCCGCCACTCGCAAGCGATAACAGTCGTCCAGCGCGGCGAGCAGGTGTTCCAGCGGCAGCGCGCGCAGTCGCACCGCCGCCAGCTCGATCGCCAGCGGGATGCCGTCCAGCAGCCGGCACACCCGCACCACCTGCTCCTGGTTCGCGGCGGTCACCTCGAAGTCCGGGACCACAGCGGCCGCGCGATCGGCGAACAGCACCAGCGCCGGGTACCGCGCGAGGTCGCCGTCGGGCAACGGCAGCCGCGCGTCGGGCAGTGCCAGCGGGGCGACCTGCCAGAGGTGCTCGCCGCCGACACCCAGCCGCTCCCTGCTGGTCGCGAGCAGACGCAACCCCGGCGCGGCCGACAGCAGGACCTCCACCAGCTCCGCGCAGGCGTCCACGAGGTGCTCGCAGTTGTCCAGCACCAGCAGCGCCTGCTGGTCCCGCAGGTGCTCGGCGAGCACGTCCGTCCGGCAACGCCCGGTGTGGTCGCGCACACCGAGCGACTCCAGAACCGTGTGCGCCACCAGCGCGGGATCCCGCAGGTCCGCGAGCTCGACCAGCCACACCCCGTCGTCGAAGGCGCGACGCAGCACTCCGGCGGTCCGCAACGCCAGCCGCGTCTTGCCGACTCCCCCGACACCGGTCAGCGTCACCAGCCGGGTTTCGGACAGCAAACGTTTGACCGCAACGACATCACGACGGCGGCCGACGAAACTCGTTGTGTCGACGGGAAGGTTTCCTCTGCGACGCACTGCGGCGACACCGGGCACGCGCGTACCCTATGGGCGCCGCTCACGGCCGGTCAACGCGAACGAAATGCCGTTCCCGCAAAGGAACCAGCCGCTTGTCCCCTGCTCGCACCGGCCGCCACCTGCGATCCTGAGGCGTCCGTCACCCCACAGGACCTCAAGGAGGAACCTTGGGAAACAAGGAAAAGGCACACCGATCGGCGCATGCGCGGGCGCCCGGCGTACCGCTCGACGGTCGTATCACCGCACGTCCGCGCACACCTCCCAATCATCCACTATGGACAGACAGGGGGTCGCTGAGCACCGCACACCCCGTCGGCACGAACAGGAAACCCCTTACCCGGATTCCTTGCGCGCGAACAGGAGTAGGCTGCGTTCGGTCATCCACGACGAGGGGGCTGCGATGGGCAGGCCCTGGACTGCGGTCAACCACCTGTGCCTTTCCTACCGCGACGAGGACGAGTGCCGCACCCTGCTGGCGATCAACCTCCTCGTCGCGTTGGAGCGCGGGGAAAAGGTCGTCTTCTTCTCCTGTGACACGTCGGTGGACGTGATCCACACGTGGCTGCGCGGCGTGGTCGATGAGGTCGAGCTGCTGGTCGCCCGTGGTCAGGTGGCCGTGCGGCCCGCGAACGGGTTCTCCACGACGAACGGGAAGCTCGACGACGAGCACCTGGTGGAGCTGCTGCTCCAGGAGTCCGGCACGGCGGCGCGAGCCGGGTACACCGGCCTGCGGGTCAGCATGCCGAGGACGTGCGCTCCTGGCGACTCCCTCGGCTGGGCCCGCCTGCTCGAACACGAGGAGCGGCTCACCGAGCTGCTCGTCAGCGGTGAGCTGGCGAGGCTGACGCTGGCCTGCCAGTACGACCAGCGGCTGGTCCCCGACCGCAGGCTGGGCGAGCTGCGGCAGGCCCATCCGATCGCGCTGACCGCCGAGCAGGCCGGGCGGCACCAGCCCCTGCTGCGCACGGACAAGCTGCGGGGGCGGACGGGGCTGCGCCTCAGCGGGGAGATCAACAGGTCCAACCTCGCGGAGCTGTCCGCGGCGCTGGAGTCCAGCATCCAGGACGACAACGACCTCCACCTCGACCTCGCCGACCTGCACTACGCGGACGTGGCCGCCGTCCGGCTGCTGGTGCAGACCGCGGACGGCCTGCCGGAGGGCCGCCGGATCGTGCTGAGCTCGCCGGGGCCGATCGTCAAGGCCATCCTGCGGATCTACGACTGGGACCAGCTCCCCACCGTGCGTCTGCTGGAGGGGAGCGAGACGCCATGAGCGAGCGAGAGTTCCTGCACCAGGTGTGCGTCTACCGCTCGGCGGAGGAGTTCCTGGCGACGACGCTGCCGTTCATCCGCGACGGGCTCCGCCTCGGCGACCCCGTGCTGGCGGTGACCACGCCCGCCAACGTGGAGCTGATCGAGAACGCCCTCGGCGCCGACGCGGGCGGGGTGGAGTTCGCCGACGCCGAGAGCTGGTACGGCACGCCCCTGGCCACCCTGTCCGCGTACAACCGCTACGTCGCCCGGTGGCGCGAGCACCCCGGCCACGTCCGGATCGTCGGCGAGCCGGTCTGGTCCCGGCGCACGGTCCAGCAGGTCGTCGAGTGGCAGCGGTACGAGTCGGCGCTCAACATCGCCTTCGCCTCGTCCCCCGCGTGGGCGGTGTGCACCTACGACGCCCGGGCGCTGGACCCGGCGATCGTCATCAACGCGCGGCGGACCCACCCGGAGGTCGCGACCGGCCCGGACACCGCCTCGCGCTGCGCGGAGTACGTCGCCCCGGCGGACTTCTTCCGCCTCTGCGACGCCGTCACCCCGCTGCCCGGCCCGCCACCGGACGCCGCGGTGCTGCCGTTCACCGGCGACCTGTCGAGCGTGCGCCGTTTCGCCACGTTCCAGGCGATGCGGCACGGGCTCACCGGGGATCGGGTCATGCTGTTCGTGGCGGCGGCGGTCGAGGCGGCCACCCACGTGGCGGAGCAGGGAAGCAGGCGGCTCGTCGTCCGGATGTGGTCGAGCGAGGGGAAAGTCGTCTTCGCCATCACCGCCCCGGACGTGCGGGTCGTCGACCCGGTCCTCGGCTACGCACCACCGTCGCTGCGCGAGCGACCCGGTGACGGGCTGTGGTTCGTCCGCCAGGTCTGCGAGCTGGTGGAGATCCGCCCCGGAGACCCCGGAATGACCGTCCGCCTGCACTTTCCCATCATCTGACCGGAGCGGGAGCAGTGCGCACACCGGTACGTAGGTATGCGAATACGTAGATCTCACGGTTCGCGACCACGTGTCCCGCTCGGATAATCGACCCCACGGATACGCGCTCCTGAGTACTAGACCGACAGGAAACGACGCCTACCCGGTGGCGGGCGGGCAACCGCGAGAGCAGGTCATCGGTATGCCGCTTCACGGTCGCCTCCGACGCCACGAGTCCTTCGTGGCGCCATGGCCCGAACCGGCGTTCAGAGAATGGATATCCGATGAGCCTGCTGCATTCCGTGGACCGACAGCCCCGGCCAGAGCCTGACGTGCTGCTTGACGCCTACCGCTGGATGGTCATCGGTCACCGGCTCGAACGCCAGGCGGCGGAGCTCGCTGGGATCAGCAGGCCCGCGGCGACCCCGGCGAACCTGGCGCGGATCGCCTGCCAGGTCGGCGCGGTACTGGCGCTGGCGCCGTCCGACTGGCTGTTCCCGACGCACCACGACTACATCGCGCTGGTCACGCGCGGTGTCGACCCGCTGGAGGCGCTCGCCCTGCCCTGGGGCGACTGGCACTGCGGCTACGCCCCGGACACCCACCGCGTCGCCCCCCAGTGCGTGCCGGCCGCGACCCAGATCGCCCGTGCGGTCGGGCTGGTGAGCGCCGCGCGGCTGGCCAACGACGACGTCGCGGCGCTGGTGTTCGTCCGCGGCGACGCGGTCGGCGAGCGCGACTTCGCCGAGGCGTGCGCCCTCGCCACCAGCTGGGAGGCCCCGGTCGTGCTGCTGGTCCAGCACACCTTCGTGCGGCACAGCCCGTTCATGGTCGAGTCGACGGGCGAGCCCGACGTGCACACGATGAGCTTCCCGCACGACCTGGCCGAGCGCCGCGACTCGGCCTCCTTCGTCGACAGCACCGACGTGCTCGGCGTGTTCGCCGCCGTGACCGCGGCCCTGGACCGGGCGCGCACCGAGGACGGCCCGGTGCTCCTCGAGGCCCTTCCGTACCGGGTGGTCACCCGCGCCGGAGCGGGCAACGGCGGCGACCAGGTGGAGGTCGAGGAGCGGGAGAGCGACCCAGTCGCGCTGCTGGAGGCCGAGCTGCGGGAGTTCGGGGTGCTCGACGACGCCGTGGTGCGCCGGGTCGATGCCGAGGCGGAAGCCGCCGTCGCCGACCTCCGCGACCGCCTGACCACCGAACCGCGCCCCGACCCCGCCGAGCTGTTCGACCACGTCTACGCCGAGCCGACCCCACAGCTCCGCGAGCAGCAGGCCCTGCTGCGAACGGAGCTGGGACCGTCGGGGAAGCTCTGATGACCGCGACGACGATGGCGCAGGCGCTGAGCGCCGCGCTGCACGACGCGATGCGCAAGAGCGAACGCGTCGTGCTGTTCGGTGGGGAGAACGACCACCTCGACGGCGCCTTCCACGTCACCAACGGACTGGTGACCGAGTTCGGCAGGTGGCGCTGCTTCACCAGCCGCACCTCCGAGGTGGAGAACCTGGCCACCGCGGTCGGCATGGCCATGTACGGCTACCGGCCGGTGATCGAGCTGACGTCGGGAGCGCGGGCGCACCCGACGTTCGACCAGACGATCGTCGAGCTGGCGATGATGCGGACCTGCACCCGCGGCCAGGTCGGCCTCCCGATCGTGCTCCGCATCCCCTACGGCGGCGGGGTCGGCGAGGGCCCGAGGCACGACATCTCCTCGCTGGCCTGCTGGACGCACATCCCGGGGCTGCACACCGTGGCGCCCGCGACGGTCGCCGACGCGTACTCGCTGCTGCGGGAGGCGATCGACTCGCCGGACCCGGTGGTGTTCCTGGAACCGGAGCGGATGTACTGGCTGACCGAGGACGTCGGCCTCCCGGTGCGGACCCAGCCGTTGGGCAGGGCCGTCATCCGCCGGGCGGGCAGCTCCGCGACGCTGATCGCGTGCGGCTCCGCGGTGCCCATCGCCGTGGCCGCCGCGGACGCGGCCGAGGGCGAGGAGGGCTGGGACGTCGAGGTCATCGACCTCCGGACGCTCGTGCCCTTCGACGACGCGACGGTCGTCGAGAGCGTCGCGCGCACCGGCCGCGCGGTGATCGTGCACGAGTCGCACGGCTTCCACGGCATGGGCGCCGAGGTCGCGGCCCGCGTGGCGGAACGCTGTTTCGGCAAGCTGAAGGCCCCCGTGCTGCGGGTGGCCGGGTGGGACGTCCCGTCCCCGGCACCGAACCTGGAGAAGTACCACCTGCCGAGCGTGGACCGCGTCCTCTGCGCGCTGCGCCAGGTGCACGACGTCCCGTCCTGCCCGGCGCACGAGGTGCACGCGCCTGGCACGTGATCACCCCAAGCTCTCCGGCTGTTCGGCGGGCGTTCGCCCGCCGGCCGCCGCGAACCGAGCAGACTCGACCGAATGCGACTCCGACTCATGTTCGCCCTGTCGGCCACGCTCTGCCAGGTCATCGCCCTGCCCGTGCCCGCGTCGGCCCGGCCCGCCGTCGTGCCCGTCGCACAGACACCCGCGTTCGTCGACGACCCCTCCGGCACCCCGGCGGACGCCGACGCCGACGACCCCGCGATCTGGGTGCACCCGAGCGACCCCGGGGCCGGCGTGGTGCTCGGCACCCTGAAGGAGGGTGGGCTGGCGGCGTTCGACCTCGACGGCGCGCTCCTGCGGCACCTGGCCGCGCCGAAGCACGGGCGCTTCAACAACGTCGACGTGCTCGGCGACCTCGCCGCCGTCAGCGACCGGGGCCTGGACCGCGTCCGCTTCTACCGGATCGACCCCCGCGGCGCGGCGGCGGGCGACGACGTCCTGCGCGAGGTGACGGGCGCCGGGGCCGCTCGCGTGTTCCCCGGCGCGGCCCTCGGCGAGCAGCGCACGGCCTACGGCCTGGCCTTCGGCCGGGACCGCTCCGGTGCCCCCGTCCTGGCCGTCAGCAGGCGGCACGAGACCGAGATCGCCCTGCTTCGCCCGCGCGGCAAGGAAGGCGTGACGGCGGAGCACATCGCGACGATCGCGCTCCCGAGCACCTTCGCCCTGCCGGACGGCACCCGGTGGAGCCCCTGCGGCGAACCGGGCGAGCGCCCCCAGGTCGAGGGCATGGCGCTCGACTCAGCCAACCAGGTGCTCTTCGCCGCCCAGGAGGACGTGGGGATCTGGCGAGTCCCGTTGCGCGACAACGGCTTCGGCAAACCCGAACTGATCGACCGGGTGCGCGGGTTCGGCGTGCCCGCCAGCTACGACCCGGAGACCGGGGAGTGCGCGCCCAGCGGCCCGGATCCGGGCTTCGGCGGCCGCCACCTCAGCGCGGACGCGGAGGGCCTGGCCCTCTCCGGCGACGGCAGGCTGATCGCCTCCAGCCAGGGCGACTCGACCTTCGTCGTCTACGAGCGCACCGGCGCGAACCGCGTGCTCGGCACCTTCGCGGTCAAGGCGGGCAACGGCAACGACTCGGTGGAGCACTGCGACGGCGCGGCGGTCACGACGGCCGCGCTCGGCCCGAAGTTCCCCAACGGGCTCCTCGTCGCGCACGACGGCGAACGTCGCCCCCGGGTCAACGACCCGGCCGGAAATCCGCTTCCCACAACGGGATTCGCGCTCATCCGGTGGGACGACGTCCGCCGCGCCCTGCGCTAGCTGGTCGGAGGCCGCTCGTCGCCGTGGGAGGGCGGAGTGCCCGGAGGCATGGTTCCGGGCATCGGGGTCCCCGCGGCGGGCGTGGGCATGTCCTGCACGGCGGTGGCGGTCCTCGGCGTGCCCGCCTCCGTCTGGAGCCGGTCCAGCCAGCCCTCCCACCGCTGCTGCATCGGGCGGACCAGGCCGCCACCGACACCGACGACGAGGATGCCGCCCACCGTGGCCAGCACGGTGACCAGCACCGGCAGGGTCACCGTGGTCGCGATGCCCAGCTGGTTGAGTGCGGCGATCACGCCCAGCGCCAGCACGAACACGTACGCGAGCGAGGTCAGCGGCTTGGTGAACGGGCGCGGCCCGAGCGCCGACGCGAGCAGGTCGCGCAGCACCCGCGCGATCGCCGCCGCCACCAGCACCAGCACGATGGCCACCACGATCCTCGGCAGGTACGCGATCACGTCGTTGAGCAGCAGGCTGACCGAGTTGCCGGGCCCGAACGCGCCGAACGCCAGCTGCAGCGCGATCAGCAGCACGAAGTAGTAGACGAGCTTGACGATCAGGTCGCCGACGTCGACGTTCGAGCGGGCGAGCAGGTGCCCGAGCCCGGCCTTCTCGACGAGCCTGCCGAAGCCCGCGCGGGCGAGCACCAGCGAGACCACTTTGGACAGTCCCTTGGCGATCAGCCAGCCGACCAGCAGCACCAGCAGGAAGCCCAGCAGCTTGGGCAGGAAGGTGGCGATCATGGACCACGCGTCGGCGAGTCCCCGGCGCAGTTCGGCTCCCATGGCTCCTCCAGGGGATCGTGGCGGTAGTGCCCTGTGCCACAGGTGGTGCTCCGGCTGCCGTGCCCGGCAAACCGGGGGACGAGGACTTTAGCCCGATCGGGTCAGACGGCTGGCCCGATCGCCGCCGACCGTCCAGAGTGGACGTACCGGTGGGGACCGGGGACCCCGAGACCGCCCGGCGCATCCGCCGGGCGGTCTCGGCGTATCGGGGCCGTCCCGGCACGCCCGCCCCGCGAACGTGCGATTCTGAGGTCATGACCGCCTCCGCCGACGACGTTCCCCTTGGTGGAATGTCCGTTTCCACCCTGCGCACGCTCGAACGCGCGTCCGGCGGGCTGGCGACCTCCAGCATCGGCGAGATGGACCAGCTGCTGCCCTGGTTCCGCAGGCTGCCCGCCGACCAGCGGGCCAGCGTGCTGCTGGTGATCCAGACGGGCGCGGCGAACTTCGTGGAGTGGCTGCGCGACCCGACCCAGGTGATCCGGCTGACCGCGGACGCCTTCCGCGCCGCGCCGAAGGACTTCTCCCGCTGGGTGAGCCTGCGCCAGACCGTGGAGCTGGTGCGGATAGCCATCAACATCCTGGAGCGGGAGCTGCCCGTGCTCGCCGCGGACGAGGCCGAGCGGGCGCTGCTGACCGAGGCGGTGCTGCGCTACGGCAGGGAGATCGCCTTCGCCGCGGCCACCTCCTACGCCGCCGCCGCCGAGGCGCGCGGCGCGTGGGACGCCCGGCTGGAGGCGCTGATGGTCGACGGCATCGTCCGCGGCGACGCGGAGGAGTCGTTGCTGTCCAGGGCCGCCGCGCTGGGCTGGGACCCGGCGGCCGAGGCCACCGTGCTGGTCGGCGCGTCCCCCTCCGACGACCCGCCCACCGTGGTCTACGAGGTGCGCAGCCGCGCGGCGCGGATAGGGCGCCCGGTGCTGCTGGGCGTGCAGGGCTCCCGCCTCGTGGTGGTGCTCGCCGGACCGGTGGACAGCCCCACCGGCCAGGAGGTCCTGACCAGGATGGCCGACGCCTTCGACAAGGGCCCGGTCGTCGCGGGACCGACCGTGGCCGCGCTGGCCGACGCCTACCGCAGCGCCGCCGACGCGCTCTCCGGTCTGCGCGCGGTCGTGGCCTGGCCGGACGCGCCGCGCCCGGTGCGCTCCACCGACCTGCTGCCCGAGCGGGCGCTGGCAGGGGACCCGGAGGCGGAGCGGCAGATGATCGAGAAGGTGGTGCGCCCGCTGGTGGAGGTCGGCGGCTCGCTGCTGGAGACGGTCGAGGCCTACCTTGAGGTGGGCGGCGTGCTGGAGAGCTGCGCCAAACGACTGTTCGTGCACCCCAACACCGTGCGCTACCGGCTGCGCCGGGTCACCGAGCTGACCGGCTACACCGCGTCGGACCCGCGCGACGGCCTCGTGCTGCGGATGTCGCTCGCGGTCGGCAGGCTGGCCCGTGCCCGAGGTCACTGGTGAGGCGGCTTTGGTGCGGTCCCGACAACGACTGTGACGCAGCTTGCACAACCCCTAGGGGTTAACCCTGGGTTAATGACCCGGTTCCGGCCCGCCGTGGCGTGCGCAAACGCGCACCTCACCGCGAGCTTTGTAGACACCCCACAGAATCGGCTGCGGTACTTCGTCAGCACCGGCATCCCGGCCGGGGCTGGTGACCGTGTTCAGTGAGCACCGTGATCGCGCTCCTCGCCCCAGGACAGGGCTCCCAGTCGCCCGGCATGCTCTCGCCATGGCTTGAGTTGGACGGCGCGACCGCGCGCCTGGAGCACTGGTCCGAGCTGGCGAAGCTGGACCTGCTGCGCCTGGGCACCACCGCGAGCGCGGACGAGATCAAGGACACCTCGGTGACGCAGCCCCTGGTGGTGGCGCTGTCGCTGCTGGTGTTCGAGGAGTTGGCCCGCCGGGTCGAGGTTCCCACCGACGTTCCGGTGGCCGGCCACTCGGTCGGTGAGCTCGCCGCCGCCGCCGTGAGCGGCGTGCTCACCGCCGACGAGGCCGTCGAGCTGGCCGCGGTGCGCGGCGCGGAGATGGCCGCGGCGTGCGCGCTGGAGCCGACCGGCATGAGCGCGGTGCTCGGCGGGGACGAGGCCGAGGTGCTGAACAGACTCGCGGAGCTGGGCCTGGACCCGGCCAACCGCAACGCCAAGGGCCAGGTCGTCGCCGCCGGCTCGGTGGCCATGCTGGAGAAGCTGACCGCGCAGCCGCCCGCCTCCGCGCGGATCCGGTCGCTGGCCGTGGCTGGCGCGTTCCACACCCGCTTCATGGCGCCAGCGGAGGAAGCCCTCGGCAGACGCGTCACCACCATCACCCCGGTCGACCCGGTGCGCCCGCTGCTGTCCAACGCCGAGGGCGCGGTGGTCTCCGACGGCGACGAGGCCCTGCGCAGGCTGGTCGCCCAGGTGACCCTGCCGGTGCGCTGGGACTCCTGCATGGCCACCCTCGCCGAGCGCGGCGTCACCGCCGTGATCGAGCTGCCCCCGGCGGGCACCCTGGTCAACCTGGTCAAGCGCGAGCTGCCGCAGGTCGACCGCCTCCCACTGAAGACCCCCGCGGACCTGGACAAGGCCGCCGAGCTGATCGTTGGTGCCGCGTGACCGAGTCCCGACCGCTCATCCAGCTCTCCGCCGGTGCTGGCGGGAGCAGGCTGCTGGGCTTCGGCTCCGCACAGGGCGACCGCGTGGTGACCAACGACGACATGGCCAAGGTCGTCGACACCTCCGACGAGTGGATCCGCAGCCGCGTCGGCATCGCCGAGCGCAGGCTGGCCACCGAGGAGCAGACGCTTCCGGTGCTGGCGACCGAGGCCGGGCGCGCCGCGCTCGCCGACGCCGGTGTCGATCCGTCCGAAGTGGACACCGTGCTCGTCGCGACCTGCACCATGCCGGTGCCGATCCCGAACGTGGCCGCCAGGGTCGCCGACAGCCTCGGCATCTCCGGCGCGGGCGCCTTCGACATCAACGCCGCGTGCGCCGGCTTCTGCTACGCGCTGGCCACCGCGTCGGACATGGTCCGCTCCGGCACCGCGCGCTACGTGCTGGTGATCGGCGCGGAGCGCTTCTCCAACTGGGTGGACTGGCAGGACCGGTCGACCTCGATCATCTTCGCCGACGGCGCGGGCGCCACGGTGGTCGGTCCGTGCGACGAGCCGCGGATCGGGCCGGTGTCCTGGACCAGCCGCGGTGACCTGTCCAGCACGATCGGCGTGACCGAGCAGAACTTCCTCTACCAGGAGGGCCAGTCGGTCTTCCGCTGGGCGACCACCGAGGTGTGGCCGACCGCGGAGCGCGCCGTCGAGCGGGCGGGCCTGAAGCTCTCCGACATCGACGCGCTGATCCCGCACCAGGCGAACCTGCGCATCGTCGAGTCGATCGCGCGCAGCCTGCGCGGCAAGGGCGCGCGCGAGGACATGCTGGTCGCCAAGGACATCGTCCACAGCGGGAACACCTCGGCCGCCTCCATCCCGATCGCCATCGACCACATGCGCAAGGCCGGGGAGCTCTCCTCCGGCGACGTGCTGCTGCTGGTCGGCTTCGGCGCCGGGCTGGTGTCCGCGGGCCAGGTCGTGGTCTGCCCGTAACAACAACAGACTCCGGGAACGCGGGTCCGCCTTCCCGGTCGGTGGGAAGTCAAGAGAGGAACACGCACGTGGCGAGCAACGAAGAGATCCTGTCCGGCCTTGCCGAGATCGTCGAAGAGGTCGCGGGTGTCGACCAGGGCGACGTCGCGCTCGAGAAGTCCTTCGTCGACGACCTGGACATCGACTCGCTGTCCATGGTCGAGGTCGCGGTCCAGGCCGAGGACAAGTTCGGCGTGAAGATCCCGGACGACGAGCTGGTCAACCTGAAGACCGTCGGCGACGCGGTGAAGTACATCGCCTCGAACGCATGAGTCTCACTGACGTGGTCGTCACCGGCATCGGGGCGACGACCCCGCTCGGCGGTGACGCGAAGTCCACATGGGACGGACTCGTCGCCGGCCGCAGCGGCGTGTCCCCGATGCGGGGCGAGTGGGCCGAGCGGTTCGAGCTCGACGTGCGCATCGCCGCGCACCTCGCGGTCGAGCCGACCGAGGTCCTGCCCCGCGTCGAGGCGCGGCGTCTCGACCGCTGTGAGCAGGTGGCGATGGTCGCCGCCCGCGAGGCCTGGGCCGACGCCGGTCGTCCCGAGGTCGACCCCGAGCGGCTCGCCGTCGTGGTCGGCACCGGGATCGGCGGCGCGCTGACGATCCTGCACCAGGACGACCTGCTGGAGGAGTACGGCAAGCGCAAGGTCTCGCCGCTCACGGTGCCGATGCTGATGCCCAACGGCCCGGCGGCCTGGGTCGGGCTGGACCTCGGCTCCCGAGGCGGCGTGCACGCGCCCGTCTCGGCCTGCGCCTCCGGCGCGGAGGCCATGGCCTGGGCGTGGCGCATGCTGCGCGCGGGCGAGGTCGACGTCGTCGTCGCCGGTGGCGCGGAGGCGTGCATCACCAGCCTCCCGGTGGCCGGGTTCAGCCAGATGCGGGCGATGAGCACGCGCAACGACGAGCCGGAGCGCGCCTCCCGGCCCTTCGACGCGCAGCGGGACGGCTTCGTCCTCGGCGAGGGCGCCGGGATCATGGTGCTGGAGCGCGAGGAGTACGCGAAGGCCCGAGGCGCCCGCGTGTACGCCAAGCTCGCAGGCGCGGGAACCAGTGCCGACGCGCACCACATCACCGCACCCGACCCCGAGGGCACGGGCGCGGCGCGGGCGATCAGCAAGGCGCTGACCACCGGCGGGCTCTCGCCCACCGACATCGGTCACGTCAACGCGCACGCCACCTCGACCCCGGTCGGGGACGTCGCGGAGGCGATCGCCATCCAGAGCTCGGTCGGGACGCACCCGGTCATCACCGCTCCGAAGTCCGCGCTGGGCCACCTGCTCGGCGGTTCGGGCGCGGTGGAGTCCATGGCGACCGTGCTCGCACTGCACCACGGCGTTGTCCCGCCCACCTTGAACCTGGAGAACCTCGACCCCCGCGTGCAGCTGGACGTCGTCTCGGGCGCGGCCCGTGACGTCAAGCTGGAAGCGGCGGTCAACGACTCCTTCGGGTTCGGCGGGCACAACGTCGCGCTGGCATTCACCAGGGTCTAGGTCCCGTGTGGGCGGGCCGTGAACACGGACCTCCCACCCAGGGCCTGGGGCGTACCCGGTGGGCGTACCCGCCCGCCGGGTCGTCGCGGCCCACCACCCGAGGAGTGCGGGGAAGAAACTCCTCCCTGCCCCCGCTCACTCCGGCCACCCGAGCGAGGAGTCCACGATGACCGTTGTTGACGCCAGGCCCACCACGTCGGACGGGGCGGCCGACGACCTCAGGGATCCGGAGGTCCGGCTCGCGCAGCTGATGGACGCCGGGTCGACGGAGCCGCTGCGCCCCCGCGACACCAGCGGCGTCCACGCGGTGCGCGGGCGCGTCGACGGCGCGAAGGTCATCGCCTACTGCACCGACGGCTCGCTGATGGGCGGGGCGATGGGCTCCGAGGGCTGTCGGCTCGTCGTCGAGGCCATCGACACCGCGGTGCGCGAGCGCTGCCCGGTGATCGGCGTCTGGCACTGCGGCGGCGCCCGGCTCGCCGACGGCGTCGAGGCGCTCGACGGTGTCGGGCAGATGTTCGCCGCGATGGTGCGCGCCTCCGGCCGCGTCCCGCAGATCTCCGTCGTCGTCGGCCCGGCGGCCGGCGGCGCCGCGTACGGCCCCGCGCTGACCGACGTGGTGATCATGTCCAAGGAGGGCCGGGTGTTCGTCACCGGTCCGGACGTGGTCCGCTCGGTCACCGGTGAGCAGATCGACATGGAGGCGCTCGGCGGTGTCGAGGCGCACGGCAAGAAGTCCGGCGTCGTGCACGTGGTCGCCAAGGACGAGGCGGACGCCTACGAGCGCGCCCGCCGCATCACCGGCCTGTTCGCCCGTCCCGGACTGTTCGACCTGGCCTCGGTGCGCGAGGACCGCGATCTGGCCGCGACCCTGCCGGACCAGCCGCAGCGCGCCTACGACGTGCACCCGCTGATCAAGGAGCTGCTGGACAGCACACCCGCCGAGGAAGAGGGCAAGAAGCCGGTCAGCAGCTTCGAGGAGCTGCAGGCCAAGTGGGCGGCCAACATGACGGTCGGCCTCGGCCGCCTCGGTGGCCGCACGGTCGGCGTGATCGCGAACAACCCGCTGCGCATGGGCGGCTGCCTGGACTCCACGAGCGCGGAGAAGGCTTCCCGCTTCGTCCGGCTCTGCGACGCCTTCGGCATCCCGCTGCTGGTCCTGGTGGACGTGCCCGGCTACCTGCCCGGTGTCGGCCAGGAGTGGGAGGGCGTGGTCCGCCGGGGCGCGAAGCTGCTGCACGCCTTCGCCGAGGCCGTGGTCCCGCGCGTCACCCTGGTGACCCGCAAGGCCTACGGCGGCGCCTACATCGCGATGAACTCCCGTTCCCTCGGCGCCACCAACGTCTTCGCATGGCCGACCGCGGAGGTCGCGGTCATGGGCGCGAAGGCGGCGGTCGGCATCCTGCACCGCCGCAAGCTGGCGGCGGCCCCGGAGGAGGAGCGCGAGGCCCTGCACGCCCAGCTCGCCGAGGAGCACGAGCGCGTGGCGGGTGGGGTGAACCGCGCACTGGCCATCGGTGTGGTGGACGAGGTCATCGAGCCCAAGCACACCCGCCGCCGCCTCGCCGAGGCCCTCGCGGCGGCCCCGGCGGGCCGGGGCGCCCACGGCAACATCCCGCTCTGACCCACCCGCCCCCTCTTCGAGGCCATTCGCCGACTTGTGGACGCGACACGCCGTCCCAAAACCGCCATGAGTCGGCGAATGGCGCAGGGGTGACGCGGGAGAGCGGGATCAGCAGCGGGCGTTGCGGGAGCTGTTGTAGAGGCCGTGGTTGATCTTCCAGTTGCCGCTGTCCTGGACCAGCGGGTAGACCACGTGCCAGACGATGCAGTCCGCGCGCAGCTCCGGCGGGGCCTTGTTCGGGCTCTGCACGCTCACCAGGGACAGCATCACCCGCAGGGCGCCGCCCGAGGTCGTGTCCACCCGGTGCACGTAGATGCTTCCGTCCTGTGTGGACTCGTACTCCGCGCGCCACTTGGACGGCGGCATCTCCTGGACGCGCGCGGAGACCACGGTGGTCTTCCAGACCTCGTAGTCCCCCCGGTTGATCGCGCTGAAGTGCCGTTGCAGCAGCTCGCGGATCTCCTCGGCGTGCGGGTGGCCCGCGGCGTCCGCGGTGAGCTGGACCGTGTCCGGTCCCGGCCGGTTGGCCGGGTTGCGCGAGGAGGTCTCCGGCGGCAGCACCGAAGCGACCTGTGTCTCCGGCTGGCGGTTGGACAGCTCACGGATGCCAAGGCCGACGCCCACCGCGAGCACGGCGGCCACCAGCACCACCGGGAGCAACCAGCGTTGCCCGGCGTTGTTCGACGTCCTCACCGGCACGACACCAGCGTGCCACATCGGCGAGGCCGCCCCGCACCACCTCAGCCCACCCGGTGCAGCCAGGTGACCGGGGCGCCGTCGCCCGCCCTGCGGAACGGCTCCAGCGCGTCGTCCCATGCCGAGCCGAGGAGCTCGGAGGCGCGGTGCGCGATCGCCTCGACGCCGCGGTTGCCCGCGACCAGGCTCCGCAGCTGGTCCTCGTTGACCACGATGTCGCCGTTGGCGCTGGTGCGCGCCCGCCACAGGCCGAGGCCGGGGGCGTAGCAGAAGCGCTCGCCGTCCACGCCGGGGCTGGGTTCCTCGGTGACCTCGAAGCGCAGCATCGGCCACGCCCGCAGTGCCGAGGAGAGTTTGCCGCCCGTTCCGGCGTCGGCCGTCCAGGCGCACTCCGCCCGGAGCTGTCCCGGTGCGGCGGGCTGCGCTGTCCACTTGAGGTCAGCACGGACGCCCAGGGTGCCCGAAATCGCCCACTCGACATGCGGACAGACCGCGGACGGCGACGAGTGGACGTACACAACGCCACTGGTGATGCCCCGGTTGCTCACTGCTGACCTCCGCTGCTGACGAGGGACGTCTTCCCCTACGCCCTGTCAGTGCTCCAGCAGGTGACCGCCCGGCGATCACATGGCGTCATTTTGCCCCGAACCGCCGCGGTGCGCCATAAGAACCAATGTGGCTGACAGACAGCGTCATCCACCTGAGACCTTTGCTGCGGACGGGCTATCACTGCCCGCTGCGACCACCACCCCCGACCGCGCACCGTGATCGGACGGCCGGGATCACCGGTCGGGGTGACCGAGACTACCGTGTGTGCCGCGAACAGTCTCCTCAATGCTTCTGGAGGTGAGCCGTGCGGCTGGTTCGGCTCGGCGGTGAGCCGACCAAGGTCGGTGCGGACGTCCGCGCCGCCTTGGCCGCATGGGGCGACGGCACCGCGGTGCTCGGCGGGTTCGCCCTGCTCGGAGTGACTCCGCCCGGCTGCACGCGGCCGTTGGACGCGCTCATCGTGCTGCCCCGCGCCGTGCTGGTGGTGGTCGGCGTCGACCTGCCGAGTCCCGCGCTGCGCCTGGAGGCCCCGCTGCGGGACCAGTGGAAGGTGGACGGCTGGCCGCTGACCCGGCACGACGGGGCGCGCAGCCCCGCCGACGAGGCGCTGGCGGCCACGAGCGCGGTGACCGCGCGGCTGCAGGCGGTTCGCGCCGAACCGCTGCCGGTGTGCACGATCATCGCCGTCGGGCCGTACGTGGAGCGGGTCATCCAGCCAACGGCCGACATCCACCGCGGTGTCCGGGTGCTGTACCCGAAGCCGTCCTCGCTGCTGGCCGCGGTCCGCGAGCTGGCGATCGGCGACCACCCGTGCACGGCGGAGCAGGCGCGCGGGCTGATCGGCGCGCTGCACCAGGAGTCCGGTGCGGTGCGCGCGGGTGAGCTGATCCTGGAGGGCTTCCCGGACGCGGTCTCCGCCGACCTCGCCACCGCGAGCACCGCGCTGATCCCCCGCTACCAGGACATCGAGCGGGAGGAGCCGGTTCCGGTTCGCCCGCCGCGGAAGCCGCTGTGGGCGCGGTTGAGCATCGCCGGGGTCACGTTGCTGGCCGTGGCGGTGTTGGTGATCACGGTGGCGCGTTCCTGCGGGAGCGTCCCTCGGCCCGTCGCGCAGTCCCCGGTCGTCACCACCACTCCACCGTCCACTGTGGATGACCTGGACTTCACCCCGAAGGGCAACGAGAAGGCGACCAACTGCGCGCGGGAGTCCTATGGGGACGTTCAGACCTGGTTCGACGCGCATCCGTGTTCCGGGCTGATCCGCTCGCTGTTCGAGGTCTCCGAACCTCGGCGGGCGGCCGTGTCCATCGCGGTGGTCAGCTTCACCGACCCCGCCGACGCCGCGGACTTCCAGAAGCTCGCCGACACTCCCGGCACCGGCGCGGTCAGCGACCTGGTGACCTCCGGCAAGGGGTGGACCAACGGCCCGGTCTCCTTCGACGGAGCCGCTTTCGCGTCCTCCCGGGACACCAAGCGGGTGCGCGTCGTGCAGGTCGTGTGGATCGGCGCACCGTCCACACCGGACGACGTGTCGCTGCGCGGGATCGCCGACCGGGCGTTGCGGCTGCCGCTACCGGGCTGACCGGCGGCGGAGGACGAACACCACCGCCGCGACCACCGCGACCACGCCGATCACCGCGAGGTCCGGCACCGAGTCGGCGAGGCCGCGCAACCAGACCTCGATGGAGAACTCCGTGTCCACGTCGAGGAGTCCGGTCAACCCGGCTGTTCCCTCGGTGAGGACGAACAGCAGACCGATCCCGACGAACAACAGCCCGGAGATCAGCGTCGTGCTGTGCACGCGCAGCGGACCGAGCTTGATCTCCTTGCCGCGCAACCAGGTCCGCTGCCCCAGCCGCAGTCGCTCCCACAACGACGCCAGCGCGAACAGCGGCAGCACCATGCCGAGGCCGTACACCGCGAGCAGGACCGCGCCGTAGACGGGATCCCCACCGGCGGCCGCGACGGTGAGCACCGCGCCGAGGATCGGTCCGGAGCAGAAACCCGCCAGCCCGTACACCGCGCCGAGCGCGAAGACCGACGCGGCCGAGCCGATGCTGATGCGGGCGGCGGCCTCCTGGGCTCGGCGTGAGCCGAAACCCTTGCCGAGGATCTGCGCGATACCGAGTGCGATCAGCACGATTCCCGACACGAGGGTGACCGTGCCCCGGTGCTCGGCGAACAGCCCGCCGAGAGCAGCCGACGCCGCGCCGAGCGGGACCAGGGTCGTGATCAGTCCCAGGTAGAAGACCCCGGTGCGCGCGAGCAGCCGCTTGGGGTTCTCGAAGGCGTAGGCGAAGAAGGCGGGCAGCAGCAAGGCCGAGCACGGACTGGCCAGGGCGAGAACCCCGCCGAGCAGCGCGCCGAGGTAGCCGACCTCGACGTTCATCGCGTGTTCTTGAGGCGTTCGATCGCGGCGACGAACTCGTCGAGCGGGCGGGCGCCGACCAACGGCCGTCCATTGAGGACGAACGCGGGCGTTCCGGTCACGCCGAGCCTTCGGCCCTCGGCGATGTCCGCGCGGATCTCCTCGGCCAGTGCCGGGTCGGCGAGGTCGGTCTCGAAGCGCTTGAGGTCGGCGACGCCGACGCGCTTGGCGATCTCGACCAGGCGCTCGCGCGGGAACGAGGCCCTGCCCTGGCGCGGGGCCTCGGCGAAGGCGAGCTCGTGGTAGGGCCAGAACTTGCCCTGCTTGCCGGCCGCGCGGGCGGCGAGCGCGGCGTTCTCGGACTCCTCGCCGAACATCGGGTAGTCCCGCCACTCGATGCGCAGGGTGCCGTTGTCGACGTAGCGGCGGATGAGCTCCGGCTTGGTGTCCGTGGCGAACTTCACGCAGTACGGGCAGCGGTAGTCGGCGAACTCGACGAGCACGACGGGGGCGTCGACCCGGCCCATCGCGTACGGGTCGCCTTCCTTGCGGCGCGCGACCGACTCGTCGATGGTGCCGGTGGTGCCGTCGTCGCGCGGCTGCACCGAGACGGTCGGCACCACGGGTGCGGCGGCCGTCTCCTGAGAACCGCCGTCGCGCCCCGCCGAGACGTAGACCAGCGCCACCAGCGCGACCACCACCAGGGCGGGCACCAGCCAGCGGCTCACTGGCACGCGCTGGTCGGGCTTGGAGGCGGTGAAGTCCGGGTCCTGCGGTGCGTTGGTGTGCGTGCTCACTTGTCCTCATCTGTGTGGCGTCAGGCCAGGCCCCTGCACCGTACCCATCGGGCCCCGGGGGTATGGCAGGCCCCACCCCCGCGCTGGGGCTGCCCCAAGCCCAGGTCGGAGGCTCGCCAGATCTGTTTCGGCCCCGCTTCTCGTCAGCCTGGGCAGGAGCAGGTCTTCAGGCCCGAGGGGAACCCATGAGAGAACGCAACCCGGTGATCGACGCCGTGCGGATCGGATCAGTCGCGCTGGTCGTGTTCGTGCACTGGTTCGGCGCCTACGTCACGTGGGACAACGGCACCGTGCGAGCCGGGATCGCGCTCGCCGGACCGGTCGTCTGGGCGCTGACCTGGCTGTTCCAGGTCATGCCGCTGGTGTTCGTCGCCGGTGGCTACGCGAACACGGCCGGGGTCGACGCGGCGCGGGCGCGCGGGGAGTCCTTCCTCGCCAAGCGGGCGATGCGCTTGGTGGTTCCCGCGCTGCCCCTGGTCGCGCTGTTCACGGCGGTGAGCACCCTCGGCGCGTCGTTCGGCGCGCAGCCACTTGCCACGGTCGGCGCTCAGGTGATGAAACCCTTGTGGTTCTTGGCGATCTACCTGGTCGTGGTGTGCCTCGCCCCGCTGATGGTGCGCATGCACGACCGCTTCGGGCCGGCCGTGCCGCTCGTGCTCGCCGGTGGAGTGGCCGTTGTGGACGGGGTCCGGTTCTCCACGGTGGGCTTGGTCGCCGACATCGGCATCGGCGGCGACATCAACTTCGTGCTGGTCTGGTTGACCGCGCACCAGCTGGGAATCGCTTACGCACGAGGCGCTTTCGCGCGCTTCACCCGGCGGGAGCTCGCTTCGCTCATCGCGGTGGCGGTCGCGGTGATGCTGGTGATGGTGTTCGTGGGCCCGTACCCGCCGAGCATGATCGGCCTGCCCGACGTCCCGGTGTCCAACCTCGCTCCGCCGACGCTGGCGATGCTGGTCCTGGCGTTCGCTCAGGTGTGCGCGCTCGCGCTGGTCGCTCCGTGGGCGGGTCGCAAGCTCTCCGGTGAGCGCCCGCGACGCTTCATCAAGCGCGCCAACCCCGCGGTCATGTCGGTGTACCTGTGGCACCTGCCCGCCGGGGCGATGCTGCTGGGCGTGGCGCTGTTGGCTCCCCAAGCGCTGTTGCCGGACCTCGGCGTGAGCTGGTGGCTGTCGCGCCCGGTGTGGTTGGGAGCCAGCGCGATCGCGCTGCTCGGCGTGCTGCGCGTGGTGCGCAGGGCCGAGGCCGCACTGCCCACTGTGGACTCACGATGGCCACTGCTCGGGTTGCTCGTCACCGCCTACGGGGTCCGCGAAGCCACCCGCTACGGCCTGGACCTGACCAACGCCGACGCGCGGGCAGCGGTGATCACGATGGCGGTGGGCGTCGCGGTGCTGTTCGTTCAGCGGTCCGGCAAGCGCCGTGGCGCGGCGTGGGACCGCAACGCCGGAGCGACCGGGCGCCCGTCGAGCAGCCCGTCGACGGTCCCCGCGTCCAACGCCTTCGCGTAGACCTCAAGCGCCGCACGGACAGCGGTCACGGTGTGCTCGACGTCGGCATCGGTGTGCGCTGCGGAGATCACGAAGGACTGGCCGAGGACGCCGTGCCGCAGCAGCTCCTGGAGGAACAGCGTGCGGTACGCCTGCGAGGGGCGTCCTTCGGCATCCGCCGTGGTGAACACCAGGCACGACGGCCTGCCGATCACCGAGACGGCCGGGAACGTCCCCAGCTCGCGGGAGAGCTCGTTCACCGCGTCGGCGAGCACCGCGCCCTGCCGCTCCATCACCCCGACCGGATCGGTCTCCCGGTAGGCGCGGACAACGGCCCGGAACGCCGCCAGCGAGGCGGTTTCCGGACCGTGCGTGGTGGACAGCAGGAAGACGCGGGCCGCGTCGGTGCGCAGCCCGCCGAGCTCCATCAGCTCCCGCTTGCCCGCCAGCGCGGCGATCGGGAACCCGTTGCCCATCGCCTTGCCCCAGCACGACAGGTCCGGCCGCACGCCGTAGACCTGTTGCGCGCCACCGGCCGACCAGCGGAAGCCGGTGATCATCTCGTCGAAGACCAGGACGGAGCCCTCGCGGTCGCACAGCTCGCGAACGCCTTCGAGGAAGCCGGGTTCGGGCTCCCGCAACGCGCTCGCGGCTTCGAGTACCACGCACGCGATCTGTCCATTGTGGATGTCGAAGAGCTCGCGCAGCGATCCGAGGTCGTTGTAGCGAAAGGACACCGTGAGCTCGCGCGTGGCCTCCGGGATTCCCGCGTTCATGCCCGCGGTGCCGATGAACCAGTCGTCTACGGAGAAGAACGGCTGGTCGGCGCAGATCGCGACCTTGGCGCGGCCGGTCGCCGCGCGCGCCAGCTTGACGGCGGCGGTGGTCGCGTCGGAGCCGTTCTTGGCGAACTTCACCATGTCCGCGCCGGGAACACCGGTGAGGAAGTCCTCAGCGGCGGCGAGTTCGAGCGCGGTGGGCCGGGTGAAGTTGACGCCGTTGGACATGGCATCGCGGACCGCGGCGAGCACCGGTTCGTAGCCGTGCCCGAGGGTCACCGCGCGCAGCCCCATGCCGTACTCGACGAACCGGTTGCCGTCGACGTCCCAGACGTGCGCGCCGCTGCCTCGCTCCAGCACCGGGGTCATGTGCTCGGGGTACTGGTCGGAGGCGCGGGCGTAGGTGTGCGCACCGCCGGGAACGATCTCGTGCAGACGGGCCTGCAGACGCGCGGAGCGCTGGAAACCGTTGGCGCTCACAGCCAGTCCACATCCCCCGGCAGCAGCGACCACAGCTGGTGGTCGACCAGTCTTCCCCCGACGTGCATGTGTTGCCGCATCACACCCTCTTTGCGAAAACCGTTACGCGCCAACACAAGCGCGGCGGCGCGGTTGCCGACGCCGACCGGGGCGACGACCCGCCGCAACCCGAGCGGCCCGAAGGCGTGCCGCATCATCATCCGCAGCGACCGCTGGGCGACGCTGGTGCCACGGAACTCCGAGGCGATCCACGCGCCGAGCTCCGCCGTGCCCTGCGTCCGGTCGAGGCGGTCCAGGCTCATCTCACCACCGAAGCGGCCGTCCACCTCGATCACCAGCGGGACCGAGTAGCCCTTGCGCGCGGCGCGGCGCGCGGCCCACGCCCGCTCCCGCCAGCGCGGCTCCGCCGTGCGCTCCGCCCACGCCTGCCCGCTGGTCGGCCACCACGGTTCCAGCTGCTCGCGGTCCGCACGCACCACCCGTGACCAGGCGGTGGCGTCGTCGGCGCGCGGCGGGCGCAGCCGGGTGCGACGGCCACGGTCGAGCTCCGGTCCGAGCACCACGGGCCAGCCGGGACTCTCCGGCCTGATCCTGCGCGCGACCGCGCCCACCAGGAAGCGAGCGTTCACCGCGCGACGCCAACAGTGCACATGGGACAACCTTCAGCCGAAAACTCATTGCCGGACAAGGCGATCGCACTTCCCATCGGCACGGGCGGCAAGATAGTTACATGCGAGCGGAGATCCCGACAGTGCCGATCCTCGGCGTGCGCGTCGCCAAGCTGGACGAACAGGCGGCGATCAACGAAGTCAAGCGGCTGTTCGAGGGACACGAGCCCGCCCTGGTCGCCTACGCCAACGCGCACTCGATGAACCTGGCCTGCGGGAACGCGAGCTACCGGCGGGTGCTGGACCAGGCAGCCCTCGTGCTCAACGACGGCTCCGGCCTGGCCATCGCGGCACGGCTGCGCGGGGACGGCTTTCCTGCCAACCTGAACGGGACCGACTTCACACCGAAGATCCTGCGCGTGGCTGCCGACCTCGGCGCGGCGGTCTACCTGCTCGGCGGTGAGCCCGGCATCGCCGAGACGGCCGCGGCGAAGCTCACGGCGGCCATTCCCGGCCTGAAGATCGTCGGGACTCAGCACGGCTTCTCCCCCGACACCGAAGCGGTCGTCGGCCGCATCCGGGCCAGCGGCGCGGAGGTGGTGGTCGTGGCGATGGGCAACCCGGCGCAGGAGCTGTGGCTGGACCGCTACCTCACCGCGACCGGCGCGAGGGTGGGCGTCGCGGTCGGCGCCTTCCTGGACTTCACCGCGGGCAAGGTCGAGCGCGCTCCGGCGTGGATGCGGCGCGCGGGCGTCGAGTGGGCGTACCGACTGGCCCGGGAACCGCGAAGACTGTTCCAGCGCTACGTTGTGGGCAACCCGCTCTTCCTGGCCAGGGTCCTCGCCGAGCGGTTCGGCCTCCGGAGGAGCTCGTGAAGATCTGCTTTGTGACCACGTACCCGCTGGGCAGGCGGGAGCTCGGCGGCAGCGGCTGGGTGGACCGGAGGCTGCTGGCGGTGCTGCGCCGGGACCACGACGTGGACGTGGTGTGCGTGACCGGCGACGAGGGCAGCTGGGACGACGAGGGCGTGCGCTGCCACTCGGCGGGCTCGGTGCCGCTGGAGGTGCGGGGCGACCGCGCCCGGCTGCTGCGGGTCGCGGGCGGCATGCTCACCAGCCCGCAGCCGTACCTGGCGCGGAAGTTCACCGTCTTCCCCGGCTGGCGGCGGGCAGCGGCGCTGCTCGCGCGCCGGGCGGCGGGCCGGAAAGTGGTCACCAGCGGCTGGCCCGGCCTGCTGCTCGCCGAGTCGGCCGGGGTGCCCGTAGCGGCGCACATCGCGCACAACGTGGAGTCGACGATCGCGGTGGAGCACTCACCGCGACCGCTGCGGCTGCTGGGCGAGACGTGGCGGCTGCCGCGCGCGGAGCGACGGCTGCTGGCGTTGCCGCACAAGGTTTTCACGCTGTCCCGAACCGACGCGTTCGTGTTGCGGGGCTGGGGTGTCGGCGCGTCAGCGTTGCCGCTTCCCCTGATCCAGCAACCACTTGACGAGCAAGCGGATGCCTTGGGCTTCATCGGCAAGGCGAGCTGGCCGCCGAACGAGCGTGCCCTGGAGGCGCTGACCGGCCCGGTGCGCGCGGAGCTGGACCGGCTCGGCCAGGACGTGCCCTACGTGTTGGCGGGCAACGGGACCGAGGCCTACGCGGGACGCCCCGGCGTGACGGCGCTCGGCCGGGTCGCCGAGGAGGCCGACTTCTACCGACGGGTCGGCCTGGTCGTGGTGCCGCGTTTCGGCGCGTCGACGGGCATCAGCGTGAAGATGCTGGAGGCGGCGGAGTACGGCCGCGCCTCGGTGGTGCCCCCGCAGCTCGCGGCGGCCGTGGACCCCGACGGCCCCTGGCTGGTCGCGGACGGCCCGCGAGCGACGGCGGAGGTCGTCGCGGCCTGGCGCGCCGGAGAGTCCACTGTGGACGTCAAAGCCTGGGTGGCCCGCCACGACGGCAGCACCACCGCCGCCACCCTGGCCCAGGCCTTCTGAACGCCACCCACGCGGCGGTACGACCGCACCACCGCAGCCCCGGTTCGCGACACCACACCGTCGGTCGCCCTCCGCCACCGCAGCCCCTTCCTCGCGTTTTGCCACCTTAATGCGAAAAGGGAGCGCTCTCTTGCGCATCAAGGTGACAAAACGCGAAACGACCGGGAGGGCGGGTGGGGCGATGGCCGGGGTCGCGCGGGGTGTGGCGGGGTGTGGCGGGGGTCAGTCCTTGATCTGCTTGCGCTTGGGGTTCTTGGTGACGATCTCGATGCCGCCCATGAGCGCGTAGCCGTTGATCCGGATCGTTGGCGAGTCCGGGGTCACCGAGTCCTCGTCGACGTTGACGTCCTTGCCGCCCATGAAGCTGAACCCGCCCACCTCGACGCGCACGCCGGGCGGGACCGTGATCTGGATGCCGCCCATGATCGCGACCGCGGTGATCGTGGTGACCTTGGAGGTGAACACCGCGGTGCGGAAGTCCAGCTCCACTCCGCCCATCATGGCCAGGGCGCTGATATCCGACTCCACCCGCCAGCGGCCGTTGCGCACCGCGCCGCTCATCACCGCGACCGCCCACTGGCGCTTCCCGGTGCCCTCCTCGTAGCTGACCGGGAGGTTCTGGTGGGCGGCGGCGGGGCGCGTGACCGGCAGGTCGGCCACGACCAGGTCCAGTTCGCCCCTGGTGCGTGCGGCGTAGGCGAGCCCAACGCGCTCGTTGTACTCGGTCAGCGTCAGGCGGCCCTCGCCGACGGCCTGGTTGAGCAGCTGCGCGATCTGTTCCCGCTCGATGTCGCCGACCCGCAACTCGGGCTGGTCATTCATGCCGCCGAGGCTAGCGGGTCGGTGCGGCGCGCGTGAACGTTGTTACCGATCAGTCGCCGTTGATGAGCTTCATGGCCAGCTCGGGGTAGAACGCGCCGGACTGCGTGCCCTTGCCGACGCCGCAGTCGCCGTCGGACTCCCCCGGGCGTTTCACCCACAGCAGCGCGTCGGCGCCGCCCGGCCCGCCGACCTGCGGCGCGGTGCCGAGCCGACGCCCGCCCGGGTTGCACCAGCTGCCGTCGGACCCGTTGCCGTTGCGGCTGGTGTCGATGACGAAACCCGCGTCGATGCCGTAGCGGGAGCGCAGGATGCGTTTGAGCTCACCCGCGTACTCGACCGCGTCGTCGGTGCTGTTGAAGTTGGAGACGTTGACCGCGAAGCCCCTCGCGCCCCCGCCGAGCCCGACCTCGGCCAGCCCGGCGGCGACCCGCTCCGCCGGGTTGTGCACGCCGTCCCCGCCGTCGAGGTAGACCCAGGTCGATGTGGCGTAGCGGTTGAGCGTGGCCACCGCCGTGGTCAGCATCCGCTTGCGCTCCTGCCTGCCCGCGTCGTCCAGGCACTGCAGGTGGATCACGGCGTCCGGCTCCAGCAGCATCAGGGCCGGCCGGTCGCCGATGGCCCTTGCCACCACGTCCACCCAGCGCAGGTACTCGTCGGCGGAGCGGGCACCGCCCGCGGAGAAGCTGCCGCAGTCGCGGTTCGGGATGTTGTAGCCGACCAGCACCGGCAGCTGGCCGCTGGCGTAGGCGCCCGCGACGAAGGTCGAGACCCGCCGCTCGGTGTTCTCCCCCGGCCCGATCCAGCGCGCGGTGGGCTGGCGGGCGAGGCGGTCCTCGATCGCCCCGGCGCGCGCGTCGCCGCTGTTGGCGCGCAGCCAGCTGACGACGTTGGCCTCGGGATCGACGTAGAAGAACTTGGCGCCCTGGAAAGGGCTGGGGATCGGCTGCGGGAGCGGCCCGGGGACAGGCGCGCGCGAGGAGCCGCGGTCGGAGCGCTCCGGCGTGGGCTCCACGGCCGGGTCGGACGTGCACGCCGTCAGCACCACCAGGACGGCCGCGAGCGCCGTCAGTAACCGGGCCTTGCTTTTTCTCCGCACCCCAAGCCACCACCTCTCACCAGGGAAAAGCGTACGTCCGAACGGGAACTTCTACCCGGCGACGGCGAGCGCCTCGTCCAAGGTGTGGCGGTATCGAAACCACCCGAAAGCGACCACGCCGCCGGTGAGCACGCCACCGAGCACGACGCTCAGTAGCGGCGAGGGCGAGAAGGCCCGCACCAGGACGAGCCCACCCCCCGTCGCGGCTGCGGACAGCGACGGCGGGACGATCCCCCGAACTAGGGAGGAAACCCTGATCCCGGCCTTGCGCAGCCCCCACGCGTGCACCGGGACCGCCACGAGCAGGGCGACCGCCGCCTGCGCCCAGCCGATCCCGGCCAGGCCCCACAGGCGCGCGGCGACCACCGTCGCCGGCACCAGGGTGAGCAGCCACCACAGCTGGATCAGCGCGGAGGACAGCGGCGCGCCCACCGCGAGCAGCAGGTGGAACGCGAGGTCGGCGAAGACCCTGCCGACCGCGGCGACGGCCAGTCCGGCGAGCACCATCGCGGCCGGGCCCCACTGGGCGCCGTAGACGACGTCGACGATCGGCTCGGCCAGCAGCGCCAGCGCGACCCCGCCCGGCATCACCGCGACGCCGACGAGCCCGATCACCCCCGCCGCCGCGCGGTCGAGGTCGGAGCCGTGTTCGCGGGCCCGGGAGAAGGTGGCCAGCGCGACCCGCTCCACCGTGGTGGACACGATCGACACCGGCCAGTTGGCCACGTTGTTGGCCAGGTAGAAGAAGCCGAGCGCGGTCGCGCCGAGCACGCTGCCGGTGACCACCTGCGGCACGCTCTGCGCGAGCATCACCAGGATCGAGGACGCCACCACCGACGCGCCGTAGCCGCCGACCTCGGCGAAGTGCTCCTTGGAGAAGCCGAAGCGCGGCCACTGCCCGCTCAGCGCCACCAGCAGGACCACGACGAGCGCGGTGCCGCTGACGTGGCCGATCGCCAGCGACCACGCGCCGTGGCCGAGGAAGGCGAGCGTGCCGGTCAACGCCAGGTTGAGCACGCTGCCTGCGAGGTCGGCGACGAGCCTGCGCGCCTGGGCCAGCTCCCGGGTGAGCATCGCGCCCGGTACCGCGGCGAAGCCGTCGAGCAGCACGTTGATCGCCAGGAACCGCACGATCTCCGTCGCGTGGGGACTGCCGAGCGCGCTGGAGAGCGCGGGCGCGCTCACCGCGCAGGCGCCGAAGGCGACGATGCCGCCGAGCACCGACATGGTCCACGCGGTCGGCAGCAGCGGCCGGACGTCGCCCGAGCGGCGCACCACCGACGCCGCGGCTCCGAGATCGTTGAAGGTGAGCAGAAGTCCTTGCACGACAAGGGCCGTGGCGTAGAGACCGAACTCCTCCGGCGCGAGCAGCCGGGCGAGCACGATGCCCATCGCGAACGTGCCGAGGCGGGACAGCAGCGTGTTGAGCAGGCTCAGCCACAGTCCGCGCTTGAAGCGTCCGGCGAGCCCTGCCTGGGGGGCGGCCTCGACCTCCGGGGCGTTGCCGCTCACCCGAGCGCCTCCCGCGACCAGTCGCTGAAGTAGCTGCCAGCGTGAACGGTGTAGTCCACGGTGACCACCGGCAGGTGCGTCACGGAGGAGCGTGCTGACACGCGGTGCACGAACTCCCAGTCCTCTCTCGGATGGACCCAGCGGGGACGGGCCCACGGGTCGAAGCGCAGCCAGGGCACTCGCCTGGCGACGACGGCGTTGACGTCGACCCACGCCGTGTCGGCGTGCTCCCTGCGGTCGAAGTCCCGCCCCAGTACGTCCACTGTGGACCCGTCGGGCCGTCTGCGGTGCAGGTCGGTGTAGACCAGCCCGGCGGACTCCAGCGCGGGCAACGCGGTTTCCAGGTGGTCCGGCCGCCAGGTGTTGTCGTCGTCGAGGAACGCGACGAACGGCGAACGGCTCAGCCGGAGCGCGACGTTGCGCGCCAGCCCCGGGCTTCCGTGGTTGCGCGAGAGCCGGAGCACGGTCAGCCGCGGGTCCTTCGGCAGCCCGTCGACCTGGCCGCCTCCGTCGTCCACCACGATCACGGCGATGTCGGTGACGGTCTGCGCCAAGGCGCTGCGCACGGCCTCACGAAGACCGTCCGCACGTTTGTAGGTCGGCACGACCACGGTCACCAGCGCGTCGGTCGGCGTGTGCAGCCGCGCCAGCCGGGCGACCTCGCGCTGCTCGGCCCGGAACGCGCCCGCGCGCTCCTTGGAGAACTTCACCGCCCACCAGCGCTCGCCGACCACATACCTGCCGACCGCTCGCCGCAGCAGCTTCTTCGCCGCAGGCGGCAACAACCCGTAGTCCCGGCTCATCGCCGCTCCCCATCGAAGTCTGACGGCGCGGCGGGATTGGTGGGCCGCCCCGCCAGCAGCGCCTGCCGACCGGACAGCAACGCCCGCAGCGCGGCGAGGTGCGTCCCGCGCCGCAGTGGCAGTCGGGCAACCTGCGCCGCAACCAGTGCGCCCCACACGATTCGCGCGCCAACGGCGCCGTTCCACCGTGCCGCGTGCACCACGCGGTTGGTGACGAGCTGCGCCCACAACGCCGGGGCCGAAGCCACTTCGCCGCCCCTGTGAACGGCGCGAGCCCCCTTGACCTGCCGGATCGACCAGCCGGCGTCCTTGACGCGGAGGCAGTAGTCGACCTCCTCGGAGTACAGGAAGAGCTCAGCGCGCCAGGGCCCGACGCGCGGCCACACCCGCGGCGAGACGAGCAGTGTCGCTCCGTTCGCCCAGTCCGGCTGCTCGTGGCTGCCGACCGGGATCTCCTCGCTCAGCAACGGGAAAGCCACCGCGCGACGGCCCAGCACCGAGTCGCCGAGCACCCGCAGCGGCGTGGGCCGACGCCGCAGTGTCGGCTCCGGCTCACCGCTCGGGCGGGTCACCTCGGGTACGGCGACGCCGACGCGGGGATCCTCGAACGCGTCCAGCAGGCGGGCGACCGACCCGGGTTCCAGCCGGACGTCGGCGTTGAGCACGAACAGCGCTTCGCCGTCCTTCGCGCGCGCCATGCACGCGTTCACCCCGGCCGCGTAGCCGAGGTTGCCGCCGGTCTCCACCACCTCCGCCGTTGGCAGCAGTTTCCTCGCCACAGCGGCACTTCCGTCGGAGGAGGCGTTGTCCGCGACGACGACACGCCACGACGACACGCCCGCCAAGGCGGCGGGCAGGCCGTCTATCAGCCCGGGAAGATCGTGCGCGGAGTTGTAGGTGACCACGGCGATCACGACTGGTGGTCTCATGACGAGGTCTCCGCCCGCTCCCAGGACGCCACCGCGCCCGCGACGCCGATCAACAAGAAGGTCAGGCCCTGGAACTGCGGGAAGGCCAGTGCGTCGAAGGTCGCGAAACACATCGCGGCGACGGCAAGCGCCGAGCCGACGGCCCACGCCGCGTCCCGCAGCTCCGGGTTGGTTCCCTTGCGGCCCAGGCGAACCCACGCGGCGCGCGCGGAGAACACCGGCACCAGCAGCAGTGCGACGAGCACGAGCAGGCCGGGCACTCCGGACTCCACCACGGTCAGCAGGTACTGGTTGTCCAGGAACGGTTGCGGGGGCGCCACGTAGGTCCCGAAGCCCTGTCCGCTGAACGGGCGCTCCGCGAGCCTGGCGCCGACGTACTCGTAGTCCGCCAGCCTGCTCCACACGCTGTAGTCGTTGCTGGACCCGGCGACGGTCTGGCTCAGCACGGAGAACACCTTGGGCTCGGCCACGCCGGCGAGCGCGCCGAACACCGCGACGACGACCGCGCCCATCAGCCAGCGCACGACTCCCAGCCGCGGCAACAGGAAGAGCCCGATCATGGCCAGCCCGAGCAGCCCGGTCCGCGAGATGCTGACGACGATGCCCGCGACCAGCACGAGCGCGCAGCCCCACCACAGCGGGCGATAGCGGGCGAAGCGGGTCAGGTAGAGCCCGAGCGGCAGCGCGGACGCGCACATCGCGGCGAGCTCGATGGGGTGGTTGGCGAAGCCGATCGCACGCTCAAGCCCGCCGCGTTCGAGGTCGATCGTGCCGAGTCCCTGCACCTCAAGGCCGGGGAACGCGGTCATCGCGCGCAGGTCCACCTTGACCGCGAAGTACGCGACGGCGGCGAAGGCGGACGCGGCGACGCCGAGCACGATCGCGCCCAGCACCGCACGCAACGCGCCGAGACCGTTCAGCCCGTCGCACGCCAGCAGCGCTACTCCGACGCACAACGCGTGGAGCATCCACCCGCGGTCGGCCCCGCCGAGGATCTCGTCGGGTGCGCCGATCCCCAACGCCAGCGCGTGGGCGCCCAGCAGCACCACCGTCCCGCCCAACACGGTGGTGCGGACCGGGTTCACCCCGATCCGCATCCCCATCCCGCCCGCGGCCCGTGCGACGAGCCACCAGATCAGGCAGACCGCGGCGGCCAGCCGGGCGGGCGTCAGCGATCCACCGACCCCTGCGATCACGTTGTTCTGCGGCAACGCCAGCAACAACAACGCGACCGCGACGAGGAGGTAGTGGGCCGGAACGGTGGCGAAGAACTCCCGCGGCTTCCGGCGTGGCGGCCGCCGCGGTCTTGGCTGTCCGGCGTCGCGGATCGCGGCAAGCCGCTCGGCCACCCCGGCGATCACGACGACCCCTCCGCCCGCCGGCGGCGTCTCGATCGGTTACCGGCGGAGCCCGCCGAGGTCACCGAGTGGCCTTGTCGTCGACCCGGTCGTCCAACCGCTCCGGCTGGTAGCGAATGCCCAGGACGTCGGTGGGCCGGTCGATCGCGGGAGCGTTGCCCACCTCGGCGAGGGCGAGCGGTCCGGTGTTGGAGCCCGACCGCGACGCCTGCTTCACCTTCTCCACCGCGACCCGCGCCGCCTGCGCCAGCTCCGCCGCCTGTTGCAGCGAGGGCTCGGGGTCGACCGGTTCGGGCTCCGGTTCCGGCGCGGGCTCGGAGCCGGAACGCTTGCGGGCCAAGGCGAACGGGGCATCGGTCCTGCGCTGCTGGGCCCGGTCGACCAGCACGACGATGCCGAGCAGCAGCACCAGGCCGACACCACCGGTGATGGCCAACGCGCGCAGCTGCCCCGAGCGGGTCGTGCTGATCGTGTCCGACGGGATGATGTCGGTGAGCGTGAGCTGCTGGTCCTGCGGCACCCGCATCTCGTCCTGCCTGCGCTTGAGCTCGCCGCGGATCTCCCGCATCGCGATCTCCGCCGTGGTGCGCGCGGAGTCCGCCGTCGCCCCGGTGGCGATGACCGTGATGAACGGGCTGTCCGCTGCGACGGTTCCCCCGCCCTCATTGGAGATCTCCAGCTCCGCGGTGGCGCCCTGCTCGACCATGCGCTGCCGCGCGAGCGGGGTGTTCACCACCTTCAGCAGCAGGATCGCCGCCTGCCCCTGCGCGGGGTCGACGGCGGCGAACGGGTTGCGGTCGGTACCGCCGTGCGCGCGCAGCACGAGCATGCTGGCGTTGGACCGGTACTGCTGCGGGACCAGGAACGCCACGCTCGTCAGCAGGGCGACCAGCCCCACCAGCAGCACGGCGGCCAAGGCCCACCGCTTGCGCAGCGTGCGCAGCAAGTCCAGAGCGTCCACGTTGTTCTCTCCGATTGCTTTCGAGACTTCGTCAGAGGCGCGGTTTTCCCGCGACCGCGATGCGGGCTCCGTCGACCGCCGCCTTCACCACGTTGCGCGCCATCGGCACCGCGTTCGCGCGGAACCACGGGTACAACGCGAGCATGGCACGTCCGCGGTCGGTGGCGGACAGCGGAGACCGTTTGACGGCCCGGACGTACCAGCCCGCCTCCTCCACATTGGGTAGAACGATCTTGCGACCATCGGTGCGCTGGGTGCGGTACCACTCGCGCTGCGAGGTGCACTGCGTGAGCCTGCGCTCGTGCAGACGGTGCAGCAGAAGTCTTTCCCGCACTTCGACGAAAGGTCCGTGCAGCGCCAGCTCGGCCACCAGGATGCGGTCGTTGTTCTTCACCGGCGGCAGCAGCTGCGTCTTGCGCAGCACCTCGCGGCGGAACAGGCCGTAGCAGTGGTAGTTCTCGTGCTCCTTGGCGATCAGGTCGCGCAGCCGGAGGACCGGGTCGATGTGGTCGGTGTTGCAGACGTCGTCCCAGCCGCCGATCACCTTGCCACTGCTGTCGATCTGGGTGGCGGAGGTGAACGACAGCACCGCGTCGTAGCGGTATCTCAGCGCCTCGTAGAGCTTGTGGAGCCGGTCCGGCGCGTAGGCGTCGTCGGAGGCGGCCCAGGTGAAGTACGGGCTGTTGACCTCGTTGACGAGCATGTTGTGGTTCGCGGTCACGCCGACGTTGCGGGGACGGCGGTGGTAGACCACTCTCTTGTCGCGGCGGGCGAGCTCGCGGCACAGCTCCTCGGTGCCGTCGGTGGAGCAGTTGTCGGCGATGTGCAGCTCGAAGTCGACGCCGGTCTGGGCGAGCAGCGACTTCAGCGACGAGGCGAGGTACGGCTCGCCGTTGTACACCGGCAGGCCGACGGCGACGGGCACGGGGGCACGCCCGGTCAGCGGCGGTGCCTGTCGGGGTATCTGGTGGTCCATGGCACGTCCTGGGGGTTAGGCGGCGGAAAGCGGGGCGAGTGGGTCTGGCCGTGGCTCGGCGATCACCCAACGGCCACCGTTGGCTTCGATCTGGGGCAGCGCCGTCCTGGCCTCGGTGGCCAGGTCGGGCAGGAAGAGCAGGACGACGTCGGGTTCGGCGGCGACCAGCTCCGCTGGGGAGATGACGGGGACACCGCTGCCGGGCATCCGCCGGTTGTGCTTGGCGGGCGCGGCGTCGGCGATGGCCGGTAACAACACGCTGTCGATGCCTGCGCGGCACAGCAGCGCCACCGCGCGCGACGCGGCGCCGTAGCCGAGCACGCGGCGCCCGGCCTGCCGTTGCTCGGTCAGGTACCGGCGCAGCGCGTCGGCGGTCGCGGCGGCCTCGTCCTGGAGGGCGCGCAGGCGGGTCGGCTCGGTGATCCGCATCGCCTCCTCCTCGGCGAGCAGCGCGCGGACGATGCCGTCCGGCTCGGCCACCCCGGTGCGGGAGGCGGCGAGCAGCACTGTGCCGCCGTAAAGGTCGAAGGTCCACGCCGTGCGGGCGGCGAGTCCCGCCTTGGCGAGCATCGCGGTCAGCGCCGTCGTGGAGTAGTAGGCGTAGTGCCCGTGGCGCAACGCGTTCCACTGTCCACATCGGATGATCGTGGCCAGCGAGTGGTACTGGAGGAGCAGGACGCCCTCGGGGCTGAGCCGGGCCGCGCGTTCGGCGAGCGCGGCGGCCTGGTCGGGGCAGTGCATCATGCCGAAGCAGTCCAGGATCACGTCGGCCTCGCCGCCCTCCACCGGCCGCAGCCCGCGTTCGCGCAGCATGGCCAGCCAGCTCCCGCCGTGCGGGCTGCCGTACTCGGCCACGCGCGCGCCCTCGGGCAGCAGCCCGGCCCTGGAGACCCGGTGCACGGCGTCGCGGGCCTGCGCGACGAGCGCGGCGGGCTCGGCGCCTCTGGGCTCCTCCGGCACGGTGGGGTCGGTCAGCAGCTGCGCCAGCCCGCACCCCGCGCACAGCCACATCTGCAACGGGTGCCTGGCGTCGGGGCCGGGCTCGACCAACCGGGGGAAGTGGTCCGACGCGGGCTGGCGCCCCAGGTCGAGCACGATCTGACCGTCCCGCCCGCGGCAGGCACGGCACACCGGTTCGCTCATCAGCACTCCCTCGCCCACGCGCACATCGGCCCCATCGCCCTCTTCCCCGGTTTCGCTACATCCACACCGGACCGGGTGAATGCCAAGGCCGAAACGGGGGGAAAGATGGGCGAGTGCTGGTTGAGACGACGACGCTCGACGGAGTCCTGGTGTTCACGCCGACTCCGCACCACGACGACCGCGGACTGTTCACGCGCACCTTCGACACCGAGATCGCGCGGGCGCACGGACTGGACCCGGACGCCTTCACCCAGGACTCGCAGTCGCGGTCCCGGCAGGGCGTGCTGCGCGGCATGCACGGCCGCAGCGGGCGTGGCGAGGCCAAGCTCGTCCGCTGCGCGCGCGGAGCCGTGCACGACGTGCTCGTGGACGCGCGTCCGGACTCGCCGACCTTCGGCCGCCACGAGGCGTTCCTGCTCGACGACGAGTCCTTCCGGCACCTCTACGTGCCGCCGGGCCTGCTGCACGGGTTCCAGGCGCTCAGCGACTGGGCCGATGTCTGCTACCGCATCGACCGGCCGCACGATCCCGCCGAGGACGTCGCGGTGCGCTACGACGACCCGGACCTGGCGATCGCGTGGCCTGCCGAGGTGAGCCTGGTCAGCGCCAGGGACGCCGCCGCGGGTTCCTGGGCGGCGCTGCTGGCGGCTTCCTGACTCGGGGAGGACGGTGTTCACGGGACCGGAGCACCCACCGGCCGCATGTCCTGCGCGAGGCTGCCACCGGCCTGCCGGTCGGCAAGCCGCGCGAGGCGGGTGAACCGCTTGGTGAACGCGTGCTCGGTCAACCCGTGCTCGGTGTAAGCGGTGTGGAGCTCCGCGGCGCCCGCCGCGACAGTCCACTGTGGAGAGTAGGCGGGCAGGTGCTCCCCGATGCGGGAGAAGTCCACCCGGTAGGAGCGCGGGTCCGCGCCCGCCTCCCCGGTGATCACCAGCTTCGAGCCGGGCACCGCGTCGACCACCGCGGCGGCGATCTGCGCCACCGTCAGGTTGTTCTCCGCCATGCCCACGTTGAAGGCGCGGCAGTGCACGGCCTCGCGCGGCGCGACCAGTGCGGCCAGGAACGCGTCCGCGATGTCCTTGGCGTGCACCAGCGGACGCCACGGCGTGCCGTCGGAGAGCACCCGGACCTCACCGCTGAGCACGGCGTGACCGACCAGGTTGTTCAGCACGATGTCCGCGCGCAGCCGCGGCGAGAAGCCGAAGGCCGTCGCGTTGCGCAGGAAGACCGGGCTGAAGCTGTCGTCGGCGAGCGGGACGAGGTCGTCCTCCACCCGCACCTTGCTCTCCGCGTACGGCGTCACCGGACGCAGCGGAGCGTCCTCGCCGACCAGCTCCTCTCCCGCCGCTCCGTAGACCGAACACGTTGAGGCGTAAAGGAAACGGCGCACACCGGCGGCGCGTGACAGCCGGGCGAGGCGGGTCGAGGCGAAGTGGTTGATGTCGTAGGTCAGCGACGGCGCGAGGGATCCGAGCGGGTCGTTGGACAGCGCGGCGAGGTGGATGACGGCGTCGAAACCGGTGAGCTGCTCAACGCTCACGTCCCGCAGGTCCACCGCGATGGTCGGCGGGTCGGCGGGCGCCGGTCCGAGCACGCAGTCGGCGAACAGCCCCGAGTCCAGCCCGACGACGTCGTGCCCGGCCTCGGCCAGGCGGACCGCCATCACGCTGCCCAGGTAACCCTGGTGTCCGGTCAGCAGGACACGCATCTAACCCATCCCTCCAGCTGTGGTGCTCACCCCGAGCACCACCTTGTCCACGAAGAAGGCCTCGGCGTAGCGGGAGCGGCACTGCACCCCGCGCATCCGGGCAAGGCCGAGAAAGGTCTCGGCGTCGAACCAGTCCCGCGCGCGCTGCGACGGGTAGCAGGCGTCCAGCAGCTCGACCTTGCGCAGCGCCGTGCCCGCTGCCAGCGGCACGAACGCGACCGGCTGCGCCATGTCGCTGTCCCACTTGACGATCTCGTAGCCGAGCACGAGCTGGTCGCGGAAGGCGCTGGGCACCAGCCGCGCGAGCGCGCGGTGGTCCTGGTGCGCGTCGTGCTTGGCGGGACCGATCACCACATCCGGGGAAACCTTGCGGCTCAACGACTCCAGGGCTTCCTTCGCCCGGTCCCAGTGCGCGGGGATCCGCCCGTCTGGCAGGTCGAGCACCTCGACGTCGAGCTCGGCGCCGGGGCAGAACGCGGCCAGTGCTGCGCGTTCCTCCTCCTCGCGCTTGGTGCCACCGCCGCTGAGCACCAGCGCCGTGACCTTCAGGCCCGGCGAGGCGGCGCAGGCGGCCAGCAGCGTGCCACCAGCACCGATGGCGATGTCGTCGCAGTGCGCGCCGAGCGCGACCACGCTGCCGAGTTGGTCCGGCACGAGGGAGAGCACGGTCAGCGCACCCCGCTCAGCCGGATCACCTCGGCGACCGCGGGCTCGGGCTCGGCCTCCCACAGCATCCACGGGCGGTCACCGACGGCGTAGCCGCGCTCCAGCGCCGCCCGCTCCTTCACCGTGTCCGCGGGCTGCCAGAAACCGCGGTACGGGTAGGCGATCAGCCGCTCCTGCTTGGCCAGTGCGCCGCACGCGTCCTCGACCAGGTCGCCGTGCGGCGGCAGGTGGTCGAAGACCTCAGGGCGCAGCACGAA
Source organism: Allokutzneria oryzae (assembly GCF_042429765.1). Classification (NCBI taxonomy): domain Bacteria; kingdom Bacillati; phylum Actinomycetota; class Actinomycetes; order Pseudonocardiales; family Pseudonocardiaceae; genus Allokutzneria; species Allokutzneria oryzae. Next base: position 94,742 of record NZ_JBHLZU010000033.1, read on the forward strand.
GTAGCCGCCGTTCTCCCACAACGGCAGGCTGCTGACCGGGGTGATCCCGGAGACCTTGCCGGACTCGCCCAGCTCGACGCAGTGGAAGGAGGACTGCGGCGGCACCACCATCATCGAGGCGGCGGCGCCGGTGGTGCGGACGCGGTTGACCATGTCGTCCAGCGGCGCGTCGGTGAGCACGTCGGCGTAGTTGGCCAGGAAGATCTCCTCGTCCTCGACGAGGTGGCGCACCCGGCGCAGCCGCTCGCCGATCGGCGAGTCCTGGCCGGTGTTGACGAAGGTGATCGTCCAGTCGCTGATGTCGGAGGACAGCAGCTCCACCTTGCCGTCGCGCAGCACGAAGTCGTTGGACGCGGCCTCGGAGTAGTTCAGGAAGTAGTCCTTGATGTACTGCGCGCCGTAACCGAGGCACAGCACGAAGTCGGTGTGGCCGAAGTGCGCGTAGTAGCGCATCACGTGCCACAGCAGCGGGCGCGGGCCCACCGGGTGCATCGGCTTGGGCAGGTCGTCCGCGGAGCCTGTGCGCATCCGCATGCCGTACCCGCCGCAGAACAGAACGACCTTCATCGGCCAACCTCAACGATCTCAAGAGTCGGGACGGGGAAGACGAGGCGGCCACCCCACTCGCCCACATAGCTCAGCTGCGCGGTCAGTTCCTCGCGCAGGTTCCACGGCAGGACGAGCACGTAGTCGGGCTTGTCCACGGCGATCCGCTCAACAGGGAGGATGGGGATGCGCGTGCCGGGGGTGTAGCGCCCGTGCTTGTACGGGTTCCGGTCGACGGTGTAGCCGAGCAGGTCCGGCCGGACGCCGCAGTAGTTCAGCAGCGTGTTGCCCTTGCCGGGCGCGCCGTAGCCGACCACGGTCTTGCCCTGCTTCGCCGCGTCGACCAGGAAGCCGAGCAGCTCCCACCGGGACCGCTGGACGTCCTGGGTGAACCGGGCGTAGCCGTCGACCTCGTGCAGCCCGGCCGCGCTCTCGGCGGCGAGCACCTCGGCCACCGCGGGGGTGACCGCGGAACCGGAGCCGAACGGCCTGGCCCACAAGCGGATCGAGCCGCCGTGCGTCGGAACGAGCTCCACGTCGACCAGTTCGAGGCCGCCCGCCGCGAGCGCGCGCTGCGCCGAGGCGACCGTGTAGTACTGGAAGTGCTCGTGGTAGATGGTGTCGTACTGGGTCTGCTGGATCAGGGTCAGCAGGTGCTGGACCTCGATCGAGACCCAGCCGTCGTCGGCCACGAGCTCGCGCAGCCCGTGGGTGAAGCCCAGCACGTCCGGGATGTGCGCGTAGACGTTGTTGGCCACCACCAGGTCGGCGGCCCCGTGCTGGGCGCGGATCCGGCTCGCGGTGTCCGGGCCGAGGAACTCGGTGACCGTCGGGACGCCCTTCTCCCTGGCCGCATCGCCCACGTTGACCGACGGCTCGATGCCCAGGCAGCGGATGCCCGCGGCGACCACGTGCTGGAGCAGGTAACCGTCGTTGCTGGCGACCTCGACGACGAAGGAGCCCGCGTCCAGGCCCAGCCGCGCGGTCGCCGACTCGACGAACCGGCGCGCGTGCTCCACCCAGGAGGTGGAGAAGGAGGAGAAGTAGGCGTACTCGGTGAAGGTCTCCTCCGGCTTGATCAGCGGCGGCAGCTGCGCGAGCAGGCACTGCCCGCACACCCGCAGGTGCAGCGGGAAGGTCGGCTCCGGCTCGTCGAGCTGCGCCTCGGTGAGGAACAGCTCGCACGGCGGGCTCGCGCCCAGGTCCAGCACGGAGTGCAGCTCCCGCGCGCCGCACAGGCGGCAGGAGGTGCTGCTGCCGAGCCGGCTCAGCGGCTCGGTGACCCCGGTCGAGCTGCTCAGGCTCGTGATGCTCATCAGTACGCTCCCTTGCCGCCGACGACCGCCGACACCGTCTTCCAGAGGATCACCAGGTCCATGGACAGCGACCAGCTCTCCACGTAGCGCAGGTCGATGCGCACCGACTCCTCCCACGAGAGGTCGCTGCGGCCGCTGACCTGCCACAACCCGGTCATGCCCGGCTTGACCAGCAGCTTGCGCCGCGCGTCCTGGCCGTAGCTTGCGACCTCCTCGGCCAGCGGCGGGCGCGGGCCGACCAGCGACATCGAGCCGAACAGCACGTTGAGCACCTGCGGCAGCTCGTCGAGGGAGTAGCGGCGCAGCACCGCGCCGACCCGGGTCACCCTCGGGTCGCGGCGCATCTTGAACAGCGGGCCGGAGCCCTGGTTGACCCCGGCGAGGGTGTGCTTGAGCCGGTGGGCGTCGACCACCATCGAGCGGAACTTGAGCATCGGGAACGCCTGGCCGCCCCTGCCGACGCGGTACTGCCGGTAGAACACCGGCCCGCCGTCGCCGAGCTTGATCGCCGCGGCGATCAGCAGCAGCACCGGCGCGAGCAGCACGGTCAGCACCAGCGCGCCGATCCGGTCCATCACCGACTTGATCAGGCGCGGGATGCCGCTGAAGGTCGGCGCGCTGACCCACAGCATGGTGAGGCCGAACACCGGGGCCACGTGCAGCCGCGGCCCGGCGACCTCCATCAGCGCGGGCGTGACCACCAGCTCGGCGGTGCTGCCCTCCAGGTCCCAGGCCAGCCGCTGCACCCGGTGCGGCGTCCACTCGGGGGCGGGCGCCACCGCCACCACCCGGTAGCCGCCGAGGCGGGCGCGCTCGACGAGCTCGTCGAGGTTGCCGACCACCGGCACCCCGTCGACCTCGGCGACCTGCCCGAGACCGAGGCCGTCGGGCGTGCACACCGCCTCCACCCGCCAGCCCAGGTGGGAGTCGGCTCTTGTTCTCTTGATCAGGTCGTGCACCGCGTCGACGGTGCCCGCGGCCAGCACCGGCAGCAGGCAGCTGCCGTCCCGCCGCCGCGCGTGCAGCATCTTGCGGAGCAGGTAGCGCTGGGAGACCGCCGCCACCGCGAGCGCGGGCATGCCCACGAACACCCACGGCCGCACCTCGTCAAGGCGCAGCGCCAGCGCGATCACCGACAGGGCCAGCATCGCGATCACGGCGGCCCGCCCGACCCTGCGGAACTCCTCGGGCCCCTGGCCGAGCACGCGCACGTCCCAGGCCCGGCACAGCGGCAGCACCATCGCCGCGACCGAGCCGGAGCCCACCCCGAGCAGCGTCAGCGTCGGCGGCGTGTACTGGGCGCTACCGCTGACGGCGACGCCCACGGCCACAAGAGTGGAGACGGCCGCGACCGCGCAGATGTCGGAGACGATGACCGACCGTTGGTAGCGCTGTTCCCAACCGAGCGTATTTTTCGAAAGTTGTAACGCGGGGTTGTCATGGAACGATGTATTTGCTTTTGACGTTCCAGGCAAAACGGATGTCACTTTTCACCTCAGTGGTCCACGCCACACACCTAGAGCGCTCCGAGGTGTAACTTTCCATGAAAAGCCCAGGTCAGACCCTTCAAAAGCGCGCAGCGCGATGTCGTTGGGAATTAACGGGAAAGCCGACCCCGCTTCGACTTTCCGCCCACACGACTCACGCGCCGCGGCATGCAATTACACCCCGTCGCCGCGCAAAGGTAATCAATTCAAGAAAGCATATGCCATCGTCCGATCGGGGGACGCCTGAGGGACGTAGCGTGACGGTGGACGGTTGCCGCAGGTGGGAGGCGCACGGGCGCGGTCACCGGGATGGTTACGTGCCATGATCGTTGTCACTCGGACATCTCAACGCGCCCACGACCGTGACGCCCCGGAGATCCCGCCGTTGCCTGGGGCGGGTGTCCTTCGATCCGGGGAGGCGGGATGACACCCCGTGCGGGCGCCCGGTCCCCCGTCACGGCGACACCGGGGCGGCTCGGGTCCGGCCGCGCGGGCCGGGTCAGGTAGGGCCGCAGCAACCGGGCGAGCGCGAGGCCGGGCGCCAGCAGCGGGACCATCAGCGACAGCGCCGCCGCCATCACCCCGGCGCGCAGCACGTCCCTGGGCAACAACCGGACCCGGCGGACGATCATGCGGCCACGATTGGGTACCGAGAGCAGGGCCAACAGGGTGACGAAGCCGACGAGGGCGCACCCGGCCCGCAGCACCGCGGGCCCGTACCCGATGCCCTCCCCCGCCACCATGAGCACCAGCCACCCGGCCAGCGCTGGCACCTGGGCCCGCTCGCTGGTCGCCGCCCACAGCAACCCGGCGCACACGGCCACCCACCCCAGCAGCTGCTGGTGCTCCGGCTCCCGCAGCCAGGCGGTGACCGCGGCCAGCCACCCGGGGTCAGGCGCTCCGAACCTCCCGGTCACCGACCGCACCACGTCCAGCGGCGACCACCGCGCCCCACCCTCCACGAACTGCCCGCCGACCCACACCAGCGCCCACAGCGACAGGGGCAGCGCCACGAGCAGCTGCGACCGCGGCCGCGTCGCCAACGCCGTCCACGCCTCGGTGAGGTCCCGTACCTTCGCCGCCACCCGCAACTCCCCGCCGCAGCCACCCGAAATCGTGACTCGATCGTGCTGGCGGGTCTGGCACCGGGCAACCCGTGCGACCCGACCGGGCAGCGGTGCTCATGCACTACCCGCCGGTATCACTCTTCTGCTTCGCCATGCCGGAAAGTGCGTGGAGACAGACCAACACCGGTCGTGGCACCATCGGTGGCGGAAGTGGTCGGCGCGTACGTGTCCCCCGGGCCTCACCCCTTCGGCCGTTGTGGAATACCGGTGACGCAGGAGCCACATCGGGCCATCCGCCGAGAGGCGACCTACCGCCGACCACTTCCTCTGCCGTGTTCGGTCGCCTCTGGCGACCTTCCCGGTGTCCTCATCATGTTGGGGGGCCGAGCCCCCCACGCCCCCACGGTTCGGGCTTCTTGCGTTCTCTGCGTGGCTTCGTTGTGAGTTGACCAGCATCGGGCTGTGACGTGCGCTTGTACGTCCACAGTGGACTTGCTGTCAGCCCTTGACGGCGCCGCCCAGCTGGTTGCGGATGAAGTGGCGTTGGGTGAGCAGGAAGACCAGGGCCACCGGGAGCGTGGAGACCAGGGCGATCGTCAGCTTCAGCGGGAGCTGCTGGCCCTCGCCGAGCGCCCCGCTGACCAGCCGGGCCAGGCCCAGGGTGAGGGTCTCGTACCGGGAGTCCGATGTGGACACCAGGAAGTGGGCGAACTCGTTCCACGAGCTCTGGAAGGCCAGCACCGCCAGGGTGGCCAGTGCCGGGCGGACCATCGGCAGCACGACGTTCCACCAGGTGCGCACCACGCCCGCGCCGTCGATGCGGGCCGCCTCCTCCACCTCCCGGGGGACCTGCTCGAAGGCCTGCTTGAGCAGGAAGATGCCGATCGCGTCGGTGACCAGCGGCAGGATCATGCCCAGGTAGGAGTTGTACAGGGAGAACTGGCGCAGCAGCAGGAACTTCGGGATCAGCAGCACCACGGCGGGGACGGCCGCCAGGGCCAGCACGCCGGAGAAGACCAGCCCGCGCCCCGGCCAGCGCAGCCGCGCGAGGGCGTAGCCCGCCAGCGCGTCGACCAGCAGGCGGCCGAAGGTCACGCACACCGTCACCAGCACCGAGTTGGTCAGCCAGCGGGGCACGTCCACGGCCGGGTCGGCCGCCACGCGCTGGTAGGACTCCGTGGTGACCGGGTCGGGGACCAGGGACAGCGGGTTGGCGACGGCGTCCGCGTCGGTCTTGAAGGTGGTGGCCAGCTGGATCAGGAACGGCCCCAGGTAGCAGACCGCGCCGAGCAGCAGCACCGCGTGGCCGAGCGCGCGTCTCATGAGGTCCTCCCGTCCCTGAGCAGGCGGCGCTGCGCCCAGGTCAGGGCGACGATGATGGCGAAGAGCAGGAAGGCGATCGCCGCGCCGAGGCCGTAGGAGCCCTCCGCGAAGGACCGCTGGTAGGACAGGAAGGCCGGGGTCAGCGTGGTCTTGGCCGGGTTGCCCTGGCCCATCACGTAGATCTGGTCGAAGACCTGCCAGCTGCCGATCAGGCCCATGGTCAGCACCAGGAAGACCGTCGGCATCAGCATCGGCACGGTGACCCTGGTGAAGCGCTGCCAGCGGGTCGTGCCGTCCACGTCGGCCGCCTCCAGCACGTCCTCCGGCAGGTTCTGCAACGCCGCCAGGAAGATCAGCATGTAGCTGCCGGAGGTCGTCCAGACGACCAGCAGCGTCACGGCGCTCATCGCCACCGACGGCCCGGACAGCCACTCCCACACCGACAGCCCCCACAGCCGGGTTCCGGTCAGCAACGCGGGCGGGGCGGACGGGTCGGCGATCCCCAGCCAGCCGAGCACCTCGTGCACCACGCCGCGCGGGTCGGCGAACCACGTCGGCCCGTCAACGCCGAAGAAGCCGAGCACCGTGTTGACCGCGCCGGAACCGGCGAACAGGAAGAGGAACACCACCGAGACCGCCACGGAGCTGGTGACGGAAGGGAAGTAGAACGCGGCGCGGAAGAACCCCCGCCCGCGAAGGGCGCGGTTGTGCACCACCACGGCCAGCCCGAGCGCGAGCAGGGTCTGCGTGGGCACGGCGATGGCGACGAAGTAGAAGGTGTTGCGCACGCTGAGCGCGAAGTCCCTGCGCGCCAAGCCGTCCTCGGTCAGCAGCGCGGCGTAGTTGTCCAGCCCCACCACGGGAGCCTTGCCGGACAGCGGGCTGTAGGTGCCGTCCCAGTCCAGCACGCTGACCCACAACGCCAGCCCCATCGGCAGCAGCACGAACACCACGAGCAGCGCGATCCCGGGCGCGGCGAACAACCACCCGGCGACCGCCTCCCGCCGCTTCGCCGTAAGCCCGCTCACCGGCCGAGCACCTGTTCGGCGTTGCGCTGCGTGGACTCCAGGATCGCCTTCGGGTCGGCGCCGCCGCTGAGGCCGAGCAGCTGCGCGTCGAAGTCCTTCAACACCGACTCCAGGCCCTTCGCGGTGGGCTCGCCCTGCGCGTACTCCGCCCCGGCCAGGAATGCCTGCTGCTCCGGGTGCGCGCGGCCGAACAGGCCCGCGGCGACGCGGCGCGAGGGGATGACGCCGAAACCCTCGCCGAGCGTGGTCTGCTGCGAGACGTCGGTGAGGTAGGTGACCAGGCTCTCCGCCGCCTGCCGGTTCTTGCTGGCGGTGGGGATGCCCCAGCAGTTGGTGAACGCCAGCGTGCCCTTGCCCCCAGGGCCCCGCGGCAGCTCGACCGCGCGCCACTTGCGCTGCGGGTAGTCCTTGGCCAGCGCGCCGATCACCCAGTTGCCCTCGATCACCATGGCCGCGCTTCCCTTGCCGAGGGCCTCGCCGCTCCACCCGGAGTCGACCTGCTTGGCGAAGGCCGTGCTGCCCGAGCGCAGCAGCCGCTGGACGTACCGCAACGCCTGGAGGTTCTGCGGACTGTCCACAGTGGCCTTCTTGCCGCTCGGGTCCACCAGCCAGCCGCCCGCCTGCCGGAAGAACGCGCCGATGCGGTCCACGTCGTCCATCAGGACCAGGCCCTTGCGCTCCCGCGTGGTCAGCCGCTTCGCGACGGCCTCCAGCTGGTCCCAGTCCTGGGGCAGGTCGGCGTCGGAGAGCCCGGCGGCCGCCAACGCCTCGGTGTCGATCACCAGGGCCAGGGTGGAGAAGTCCTTGGGGGCGCAGACGAACTTGCCGTCGTGGGTGAAGATCGACCTCAGGGTGGGGAAGATGTCGTCCGCTCCCGGCAGCCGGTCGCCGTAGCTGTGCAGCGCCCCCGGCCCCGCGTAGCGGGAGAACGCGCCGGGCTCCAGCACGAACACGTCCGGCGGGCTACCCCCGGCGAAGCCCTGCCCGAGCTGCTGCGGCAGGTCGGCCGCGGCCACCACGTTCACCTTGTTGCCGGTGCGCTCCGCCCAGGTCCGCATGATCGAACCGGTCGCCTCCAGCTCCGCGCCGCCGGTCGAACCGAGCAGCACCTGGAGGGTCGCGGGTCCGCCCGCCCGCTGGCCCGGCACGTCGTCGAACCCCTCGCCGCAGCCCGCCAGCACCAGTGTCGCCGCCAGCGCCGCCCCGATGCGGCGCCGTCGTCCGTTCATCTCATCTCCTCTCGCTACTCGCTCGCACCACCAGCTCGGGGCGCAGCAGCGATCCCGTCTCGGATGTGTTGTCCAGCAACGACAGCACCTGGTCGGCGATCCGCTCGACGGGCTGTCGCACACTCGTGAGGCCGGGCAGGGTGGCCGCGGCGAGAGGGCTGTCGTCGAAGCCGGTCACCGCGACGCCCGACCCAGCGGGTACCCCGCGCTCCGCGAGCAGCGCGAGCGCGCCGAGCGCGACGGCGTCGCTCACCGCGACCAGCGCCGTTGGCTGCTCCTCGGCGTCCAGCAGCACGGCGGCACCGCGGCGGCCGGCCTCGATCGTGTTGGCACCACGAACAACCAGTCCGTCCTCTGTGGACATACCGAGCCGGGTGCACTCCTCGGTCCAGCCGCGCAGCCGGTCGTCACCGACCCCGTCGCCCTGCCGCCAGCCGAGGAAGCCGATGCGGCGGTGCCCGAGGGAGTGCAGGTGCCGGACCACCTCGCGCATGCCGTGCGCGCCGTCCACATCGACCCACGGCCCGGCCTGACCGGGGGACCAGGTGCGGCCGAAGGCGGCGAAGGGCACACCGCGCTTCGCCAACCAGCCGGGACGCGGATCGTCGACCACCGTCTCCGCGAGCACGAAAGCGTCCACCGCGCGCTGGGCGAGCAGGTCGTCGTAGACCGCGAGGCCGGGCTCGCCGAGCGGCGCGGTGAACAGCAGGATGTGCCGGTCCCGCGCCTCGGCCGCGGCGCACAGCGCGTGCAGGAAGTCGTCCATCAACGGCGTGAGGACTCCCCGGTCGCGCGGGGTCATCCGGTAGCCGATCATCCCGGTGCTCCGGGTCCGCAGGCCGCGCGCGTTGCGGTTGGGCCGGTAGCCCAGCTCCTCGATGACCGCGCGGACGCGGTCCAGCGTGTCCGGGTGCAGCCGCTGCGGGGCGTTGAGCGCGTTGGACACCGTCTGCCGGGACACCCCGGCACGCGCCGCCACCTGCTCCAGGGTCGCCCCGTCACGATTGCCGCTCATCCGCTCTCCCTTGATCGCCGGTGGGGATGCCACACTGTGTCGCACCGGCCATATGAACGTTCAAACAGGCCCGCTTGGCGCGATTTGAACGTTCATATGGCGCGGAAGAGTGAACCGCGTCACTGGATTTGTCAAGAGCGAGGGAGCTGGCCGTGGCCGACCGGGTGTACCTGCAACCGACCTTGCACGAGCTCGTGACGGTGCTGCGCGCACCGTCCGCGGTGCTCGGCCAGACCGACGGGCAGCTGCGGGCCGACGGCGCGCAGGGCTTCTACCGCGACGACCGCCGGATGCTGTCCCGGCTGGAGATCGACGTCGACGAGGTCGCCCCGACCGGGGTCGCCCACCGGGCCGAGGAGGCGGAGAGCGCGCGCTTCCTCGGCGTGCTGCGCGGCCTCGGCGAGCCCTCCGCCGACCCGAAGCTGCGCCTGCGGCGCCGGCGCAGGCTCACCGACTGCGACCTCGTCGAGCGCTTCGAGCTGGTCAACTCCGGGGCCACCGTGGTCGAAGCGACGGTCCGGATCGTCGCGGCCACCGACCTCGCCGCGGTCACCGGGGTCAAGTCGGGCGCGGTGCCGCGGCCGGTCACCCCGAGCACGGCGAGCTCCTCGGCGCAGTGGGACGGCGACGGCTGCCGCGTCGTGCTGCGAGCAGACCGAGCATCCGAGATCAGCTCCACAGTGGACAGTGCGGTGCTCACGTGGGACGTCCGGCTCGCTCCCGGCGCGAGCTGGGAGACGGCACTCGTGGTGACCGCGTTCGAAGAAGGCGCGGAGGGCTTCCTCCCGCGCAGGCCCGCGCGGCCGCCGAGACTGGCCCCGCTGCGCCTGCCCGTGCTCGACCACGGGTCTTCGGCCGTGCCCGCCGACCACCGGGCGGCGAAGCTGGCCGAGCGCGGCCTCGCCGACCTCGACGGCCTGCTGCTCGCCGACCCCCAGCAGCCGGGAGCGGCGTTCCTCGCCGCGGGCAGCCCGTGGTTCTTCACCCTCTTCGGCCGTGATTCCCTGTGGGCGGCAAGGCTTCTGCTGCCGCACAACCGCGACCTGGCACTGGGCACGCTGTGGGCGCTCGCCGCACGGCAGGGCAGGCGCGATGACCCCGCTACCGAGGAGCAGCCCGGCAAGATCCTGCACGAGGTCCGGCGCGGTGAGCTCACGCTTCCCGGACTGACCCTGCCACCGCTGTACTACGGCAGCGTCGACGCGACGGCGCTGTGGGTCTGCCTGCTGCACGACCTGTGGCGGGCCGAGCCGGACGTCGAACGCGTCCGGCCGCTGATGCCGCACCTCGTCGCCGCGCTGGAGTGGATCGCCGGTCCTGGCGACGCCGACGGCGACGGGTTCTGCGAGTACGCGGGCTCCGACGGCGCGGGCCTTGCCAACCAGGGCTGGAAGGACTCCTCGGACGGAGTGCGCTGGGGCGACGGCCGGATCGCCGACCGGCCGCTCGCGCTGTGCGAGGTCCAGGGCTACGCCCACGCCGCCGCGCTCGGCGGGGCGGAGCTGCTCGACGCGCTGGACGTGCCGGGCGGTCAGGGGTGGCGCGACTGGGCGGCGGCATTGCGCGAGCGGTTCCGCGCCGCGTTCTGGGTGACCGACAGGTTCGGCAGCTACCCAGCGATCGCGTTGGACGGGCGCAAGCGCGCGGTCTCCGGGCCCTCGTCGAACATGGGGCACCTGCTCGGCACCGGCATCCTGTCCCCCGAGGAGGCCGAGCTCGTCGCGGAGATCCTGGTGCGTCAGGACATGAGCTCCGGCTACGGGCTGCGCACGCTGTCCTCGGACACTGCCGGGTACAACCCGCTGAGCTACCACTGCGGCAGCGTCTGGCCGCACGACACCGCGATCGCGGTCCTCGGCCTGGTCGCCGAGGGCCACGAGGAACGTGCCCGCGTGCTCGCGCGGGGGCTCCTCGCGGCGGGCGAGGCGTTCGACTACCGGCTGCCGGAGCTCTACGGCGGCGACAGCGCGGCCGCCGGCGACCCGGTCACGGCCTACCCGGCGGCGTGCCGCCCACAGGCGTGGTCAGCCGCCGCTGGTGTCGCGGTCGCGGGTTTCCTCGCGGGACAACAGCATCCGCTCGGGCAGCCCTGGGCGCGACACGTGCTCGCCTGACCTTGCCCCAGGGCTTGTAGTACGACAGCACCGTCGCGACGAGCAGCAAAGTGGTCACCACGATCGCGTTGGCCAGCAGGGAGTACTGGATCGAGCCGACGGCCGCGGCGTCGAGCGAGTCGATCGGCACGGCCATCACGCGCTCGGCCGACTGCCGCAGCAGTGCGGCGATGAGGAGGTTCCCGCCGAGCACCGTGGCCAGGTTGATCGCCAGCTTCGCGATCACCCAGTACTGCCTGACGAGGCCCCAGTGCGTGCCCAGCGAGAGCACGACACCGCTGACCAGGGTGCCGAGGCTGAACGGTGCGTACAGCGACGGGCCGAACTCGCCGAGCACCACGTAGGCGGCGTGCAGCACCCGCGGGTTCTCTGCGGTGATGCCCGCGAGTGCGAGCACGATCACCATGACCTCGAATCCGATCCACGCCACGCCGAACACCACGTGCACGAGCAGCGCGAGCTTGCGCGTACGGGGTTTGAACTGGCCTTTCACGTGCTCGTCCCTTCGTCCGCCCTCCGACTTCAACCACGAAACCATTCACACACTGAATGATTTCTCAGCGGTAGTGTTCGGGTATGGACACACCGAGGGGCGTGGCGTTCCTGCTCAGCCAGCTGGGGGCGCACGGGGCGCGGCGCTTCGCCGAGCGGCTGCGCCCGCTGGACCTGGAGCCCAAGCACGTCGGCCTGCTCCGGATGATCGCGGCGGCCGACGGCCCCTCGCAGCAGGAGCTGGGCGAGCGCATGGGCGTCATCCCGAGCCGCATGGTGTCCTTCGTGGACGACCTGCAGGAGCGGGGTCTGGTCGAACGCAGGCGCAACCCCAAGGACCGCCGGGCGTACGCGCTGCACCTGACGGAGAAGGGCGGCAAGGCGCTCCGCCAGGCGATGGTGACCTCGGTTGAGCACGACGAGGAGATCTGCGCGCCGCTGTCGCAGGACGAGCGCGACGTGCTCGCGCGGCTGCTGGAACGGCTGTCCGGGGCGCACGGCCTCCTTCCAGGCGTGCACCCCGGATACCGGCACCTGAAGTGACTCAGCAGCGGTAGCTGGCGTTGGGGTGGCCGTTCTCGCAGTACCGCACGTGCAGGTGGTTGGAGTGGTTGGCCAGCGGCCGGGTCAGGCCCTCCTTGATCAGGACGGGGTCGTTGAACCAGACCACCTTCACGTGGCCGGGCGCCGCGGCCTTGATCGCCTTGACCAGCTGCCGGGTGGCGGAGCGGTCGTAGGTCGGGGACTCCCAGGTGATCCGGCCCGCGGTGCACTGGGCGCTGTCGGTGCGGATCGGCCAGATGTCGGCGTCCAGGCCGACGCGGTGGCTGGCGTGGCCCTTGATGGCGCCGCCGTGCTCGAAGGCGATGTCACCGACCGGGATCTTGCCCTGCTTGGTCTCGGCGAAGCTCCGCGCCGCGGCCTCCAGCTGCGCGATCGCCGCGCCGGTGCCCCAGTTCGCGGTGCCGTTGCCGTCCGGGTCCTTGTCGCACAACCCGGCGCCGAAGTCCGGGTAGCTGAAGTGCCACAACAGGTTCTTCCAGGTCTGCGGGCTTGCGACCCCGTCAGCGCCGATGCCGGCGTGGGACTGGAAGCTGGTCACCGCCTGCTTGGTCGCGGCGTCGAAGGTGCCGGTGACCCCGAGCGAGAGCGTGCGCTTGCTGTTGAGCTCGGCCTGCAGCGCGGACACGGCGTCGCCCTTGTCGCCCTCACGCACCTGGACCACCAGCGCGCCCCAGGTCTTCTCGCCGACGATGCCGTTGACGGGCAGCGACTTCGCCCGCTGGAAGGCCTTCACGGCCGTGGCGGTGTCGGCGCTGAAGACTCCATCGACCGCGGTGGCGTGACCGTGCTGACGCAGCAGGTACTGCAACGCGGTGACGTCGACACCGCGGTTGCCGACGCTCTGGGTCGGGTCGAACGCACCGGAGTACGCCACAGCCGTCGGTGTCACCAGTCCGAGCGCCAGCGCCGCGGCTGCCCCGGCAACCAGGCATCTGACCAGTCGTGACGCACTTCTGAGCAGCAGGGTCGACATGAACGGTCTCCGTTCCTCGAAATTTGTCAGAATTTTTCCCACGAGTCACAGAGACGGGCAAGGGTTCACGCGAACCACTCGGAAGAATGAATGGATTCGGAGGCCGACCATTCGTGGTGGTTACATGTCGGCGCGGTTCGGGGAGCTATGCGCGGCGGCGTGCCGCGCCATGACAAGGAGTTGTTGTGCAGCAGCGGCCCCGCCTGCCGTTCCCCGTCTGGTCGCTGGCCACGGCCACCTCCGCCGCCATCGCGGTGATCCTCAGCGTCGTCCTCTCGGACCAGTTCGCCTCGACCGGTGCTCCCGGCGGCACGGGCGCGGAGGTGCCGCAGCCCGGTGCGGGCGAGCCGGGACAGCGCTGGGAGACCAACCCGGACGGCCGCCCGATGGAGTTCCAGCCGGGCCGCCCCACCTCGGTGAGCCTGGTCCCGAGCACCACGGTCGTCGACGGCACCACCGTGGTCACGCCGAGCCCGTCCCCGGTCCTGCTGCCCATCCCCACGATCGTGCCGACCCTGATCCCTCCGGCTCCCGCCCCGGAGACCCCAGCGGCCACGACGACCGGAGCGCTCCCGGTCACCACCACACCCGCGACCACGGGCCCCGCCACCACCGGCCCCACCACCACACCCGGCGTGGTCGCCCCCACCTCCTGACCCGCGTCCGCGCGCGTGGGGCAGGACCTGGGGCGACTACTTGCACAAGGGCAACTGTCGCTCGCTAGAATTCTTGCCCTACGACAAACACCTTCTGGAGGCTGGCGGAATGTCGAGGCTGCGCGCGGCTGGGCACCGGTCTGTCGGCCGCTGCCGCCCTCTCACCGCGCTACCCGGTCTCCCCGCTGCGCAGCCCGCTCCGCACCGAGGCGACGCGGAAGGCGTCCAGCCCGGCCAGCAGCGCCTCCCTGGCCTGCGAGGGCATCGCCTCCAGCACCACGCCGAGCTCCTCGCGCCGGGTGAGCCGCAGCTCCTCCAACAGGCGCTGGCCGTCCTTGGTCAGCCGCAGCGACACCTCGCGGCGGTCGGTGGGGCCCGTGGTGCGCGCCAGCAGGCCGGCCGCCTGCAACCGGTCGCACAGCCTGCTCGCCGAGGACGGGATCGCGCCGAGCTCCTCCGCCAGGCCGCCGAGGTTGATCGCGCCGTGCTGCTCCACCACGAGCAGGGCGCGCAGCTGCGACGGGGAAACCTTCGGGTGCAACCGTTCGGAGCCGCGCCCCCACACGATCACCAGCGCTTCGGCGGCAGCCTCCACCGCGGCCGCGACATCGGCCGGCAGGTGGTTGGGGTGCCGCACCAGCGCCATACTCCGCTCTGACGAGAAGCGTCGACATATCCGCCCCGCGTGTGGGGCATCATCCAAGTACAGCGGTCCCGGGCAGGGCCGTTCCCTCCGCGCCCGGAGCTTCGGGAGGACCTGTTGCATCCGACCCATCGGCTAGCTGTCGCTGAGCGTGCCATGGTGCGCGCGCCCGCGCACAGCCTCGGCAACGTCCTGGGGGACATTCTCCACACCCACTACGGGGTGGCGGAAGCCGAGGTGTACCTGGCCGACTACCGGATGTCGGCCCTGGAGCCGATCCTCGACCGCGACGGCGAGGGCCTGCCCGTGACCTCCTCGGCGGCGGGCACGGCGTTTTCCCAGCAGAGGCCGGTGCTCGACGGGGAGTTCCACTACCTGCCGATCAGCGTGCGCGGCGACCGGCTCGGCGTGCTGCGGCTGCGCTGGCGGCCGGGGACCGCGCCGGACGAGGCGACCGCGGCCGAACTGGCCGAGCTTGCCGAGCTCAGCGGGCAGGCGCTGATCGCGGCGGAGGTGGTCACCGACCGCTTCCGCAGGGCCCGCCGCACCGAGCGGCTCACCCTGGCCGCGGAGATGCAGTGGGACCTGCTGCCGGGCCGCTGCCTGGAGAGCGCGGAGTTCAGCCTCGCCGGCCAGCTGGAGCCCGCCTACGCGGTGCGGGGCGACAACTTCGACTGGAGCGCCGACGACGAGCACCTGACCATCGCGGTCACCAACGGCATGGGCGAGAGCGTGGACGCGGCGCTGCTGACCAGCCTGGCCATCCACGCGCTGCGCAACGCCCGCCGCGCCGGGGTGGACCTCGCCGACCAGGCCGCCCTCGCCGACCAGGCGATCTGGGCGCAGTACGGCGGCAAGCAGCACGTGTCCACCCTGCTGCTGCGGATCGAGCTGGCGTCCGGGCGGCTCGCGGTGATCGACGCGGGCTCGCCGCAGATCTGGCGGATCCGCGGCGAGGAGGTCGCCGACGTGCGGCTGGAGCCGCAGCTGCCGCTGGGCATGTTCGACAGCACCGACTACCTGGAGCAGCACTTCGACCTGCTGCCCGGCGACCGGCTGGTGATCGTCAGCGACGGGGTCCACGAGGCGGCGGTCGGCGAGCGCAGGTTCGGCGAGGAGCAGCTGGCGCTGACGCTGGCCGCCACCCGGGCGGTCTCCCCGCCGGAGGCGGTCCGGGCGATCATGGCCGACCTGCACGAGTTCGGCGGTGAGGCGGACCTCGACGACGACGCCGTCGCGGTCTGCCTCGACTGGCGGGGCCGCCCCGCCTGAGTCACGCCCGGCGACGACGCAGCAGCACCCCACCGAGGACCAGGGCCAGCAGCACGACACCACCGGCCACCGCGATGACCACCCAGCCGCTCGTGGACACCGCGCTGTTGGTCGCGGTGGCGGTGGTGCCGACCTCAGCGGGCTGGTCGGTGCCACCGGACGCGGGCACCCCGCCCTCGCCGAACGTCCCGTTCCGCTGCGCGTCGGCGGACCCGAAGGCGTAGGCCGGTCCCGGCTCGGCGTCGCCGGTCAGCGTGACGTCGAGCCGGATCGGCACCGGGTTCGTGGAGCCGCCGTCACGGGTCGGCCCGAGCTTCACGGCGATGTAGTACCAACCCGCGACGCTCTGGTTGCGGGCCTTGGTGTCCTCGGACGCGCGGTTGTTGTAGCGCACCGGAAGCGTGGCGAGCGCGGGCTTGCCGGTGGGCATGACGGTGGCCGAGCCGGTGTAGCTGGTGAAGTTGTGGTCGAGCTCCTCGCGGAACGGCGTGTACAGCGTGGTGGTGGCGTTGGACAGGCTTTCCAAGCCGCGGTTGCCGGTCTCGGCGTAGTGCACGCGGTAGGCCAGTCCCTGCCCCCAGTCGACCTTCACGCGGTAGAAGACGAACTCGCCGCGTTGCAGCGTGTCGGTGTAGCTGCCGGAGCCGCCCAGCGTGCCCGCGACGTTGAACGAACCACCGCCGGTCACCGGCGTCTTGGCACCGTTCGGCTCGGTGAAGGCCGCCATCGTGGTCGCCGCGGGCGGACCGGCGTCGGTGACCGCGGGCTCGACTCCGGCCAGCAGCTCGATCGGCAGCCGCTCCGGCATGCCGTTGGCGACACCGCTCCATTCCAGCGCGAAGTAGTAGCGACCGCCGCCCTTGCACTTGTCACCGGAAACAGAACCCGTCTTCTGCTTGGTCGCGCCGTCCCAGGTCTTGGCGACGGTCAGGGCCGCACCGTGGCTGGAGTTGACCACCGACTCGAAGTCGAACTGGTGGCAGTCCGCCCCATCGGCACCGTAGACGCGCACGTTGAGCGAGCTCGTGTCGCCGTTGGGGTTGTCGTTGCGCACACGGGGGAAGGACAGGGTGCCGCTGAAGTACGCGGTCGCGCCCTGCGGCACGTCCACCGCGTAGTAGCGCTTCTCCTTCTGCCCGATCGTGTCCAGGTACTGCCCCGGTGCCGCGACGGGCGCGGTGTCGTAGGTGGCGGTACCGGTGATCGGCGTGCCGGAGGGCTTGTAGTTGCGCAGCGCGGTCGCGGTCACGCGCGGCAGCACGCGCTCCAGGGACTTGCCGTCCGGCGCGTCGGTGTAAGTGCCACCGGTGTTCTGGGCGATGCACGTCAACTGCTTGCGCGCCTTGGCATCAACGCCGAACCCGACCGCGTGCATCACGATCTTCGCGCCCTGCTGGTTGAGCTCCTTGGCGACCTCGCAGGGCTCCGGCGGCGCGCACGTGTCCTCACCGTCGGAGACGAGCACGATCGACCGCGGTCCCGACTTCGGCAGGGAGTCGGCCGCCTTGCGCAGCGCCGTCCCGATCGGCGTGTAGCCCTTCGGCGTCACCCCGTCCACGGCGGCGGTCAACCCGCCCTTGTCGATGGTGTCCGCGGCACGGAGCACCTTGACGTCCTGGCAGCCCGCGGCCTTCTCGGCGTCCGACGAGCCCGTGCCGGTGCCGTAAACGGTCAGGCCGACCTTCGACTCGTCCGGGGCCGCTGTGATCAGGGTCCGCATCGCGGTCCTGGCGGCGTCCATCTTGGTCCCGCCGCCCGGATCGGCCTGCTTCATCGACCCGGACGCGTCCAGGACCAGCATGGTCGGCGCGTACTCCTGGTCGTGCGCGGCCGCGGGCACGGCCGCCAGGGACAGCGCGGCCACCCCTGTCACCGCGGCGGCGAGCAGCCTCGTGAACCTCAACGTGTTCTCCCACTTCCTCGGACGGACCAACGCCCCTCGGACGCACCCGCAAACAGCATGGTTCCACCTGTTAACGAATAATTTCCGACCGAAAAAGATCCTGCTCAGGCGCTCATCTGGGTCCAGACGACCTTGCCATCCGGCCCGTACTCGGTCCCCCAGTCGGTGCTCAGCGCGGCGACGATCACCAAGCCGCGGTGCCGCTCGTCGGCCGGTCCGGTGCTGCGCAGCCTCGGCCGCTCCGCACCGCCGTCGCCGGTCTCCAGCCGGATGCCGGTCCTGTCACGGCTCAGCCCGAACCACACCGGCCCCGCCCCGTGCTCGACGGCGTTGGCGACCAGCTCGTTGGCCACCAGGACGGCGTCGCGCACCAGGTCGTCCGGCATGCCCCAGCCGCAGAGCACGGTGGTCACGAACGCCCGGACCGTGGCACAGGACCCAGGTTCGAGCGGCAACCGGACGACTGTCCGCGTGGACTCCGAACTCGCTGCCTCTGGCACTCACTCACTCCGTATCCGGGCTATCAGGTGCCACCCGCTCGCACAGCAGAAGACACATGTCGTCCTCGTGTCGACTGTCCGTCAGCAGATCGGCGAGCATGGACCTGACCAACGTCTCCCCTTGAACACCTGGATCGGCAGCGAAGGCGTCGACCAAACGTCTCAGGCCGGTATCGATGTCGTAATGCCGCCTTTCGACCAGCCCGTCGGTGTAGAGCAACAGTGCCCCACCCGCCTCGACCACGGTCGAGTGCTCCGGTGGATCGATCTTGTTCATCGGCACCCCGAGCAACGGCGCCTGGCGGTCGGTGAGCAGCTCGGCCGTCCCGTCCGCCGCCCGCAACGCCATCGGCAGGTGCCCGGCTCCCGCCCAGCGGAGCGCACCGGTGCCCGGATCGAGCTCGGCGATCACCGCCGTGGCGAACAGGGTCGTCTGCTGGGTGCGCATCAGCTGGTGCACCAGGCGCAGCGTGGCGGCGGGACCGTGGCCCTCGATCGCGTAGGCGCGCAGCGCCTTCTGCAGCTGGCCCATCATCAACGCGGCGTCGATGCCGTGTCCGGTGACGTCGCCGACGGTGAGCACCACCCGCCCGTCGGGCCGGACGAACGCGTCGTACCAGTCGCCACCGACGTTGACGCCGCGCGAGGCCGGGCGGTAGCGCGCGCAGACGCGGATGCCAGGTGACCGCGGCAGCGTGGGGAGCATCGCGCGTTGCAGCGTCTCGGCGAGGTCCCGTTCGCGTTCGTACTCGCGGGCGTTGCGCAGCGCCACGGCCGCCCTGCTCGCCACGTGGTTGCCGAGCTCGCGCTCGTCCTCGTCGTAGTCCAGCCCCGCCCTGCGGAGCTCCAGCACGCCCAGGCACTGCGTGCCGACGAGGAAGGGCAGCGCCAGGGTTGCGGAGCCCCTGTGCGCGCGATGCGTCCGCGCCGCGGCGACGACCTCCGGCGGCGGCATCCTCGGGATGTCGTCGGAGGTGGTCGCCGCGCAGGACAGCACGTCCTCCACCGGCACCCACGACGTCGCGGTCTCGGCGAAGCCCGCGCGCACCAGGTGCTGCACGAGCCGGTGCAGCACCTCGTCCTCGGCCAGCGAGGTGACCAGCATCCGGCTGATCTGGTCGAGGAAGGTCAACCTCCGCCGCTGCTGCTCCAGCTCCGCGTGCAGGGCGAGCAGGCCCGCGTTGGTCTGCTGCAGCTCGGTCTGGTGCCAGTCCAGCACCTTGCGCTGCTCGGCGATCACCGCGAGCAGCGGGGCGAGCAGCGTGTCGTCGGTGACCTGCTCCGGCCGCGAGCCCGGCAGCGGGATCGTCGTGCCCTCCGGCACGTCCTCCACCGCGACCGTCACCACGCCGCCGCCGACCCGGACGAGACCCCGCAGCACGCGGCCGACCGCGACGAGCAGCTCCGCGCGGTCCACACCGTCGACGGGCAACTGCGCGAGCAGCCGCAGCAGCGACTCGCGCAACCGCCGGGCGTCGGCCTCGGTGCCGACGCGCTGCGAGAGCAGCTCGGTCCTCATCGACGTCATGGCGCCCCACCTGTCCCGCCCAGCACGAGCACCCCGGCGTCATCCCGCAACCTGTTGGCCTGCCACAGGATCAGGGCGCTGAGCACCAGCGGGTCGTGGGCGCGCACGCCCGGCCAGTCGGCGAGCGACCACCGCTGGTTGATCCCGTCGGTGTTCATGATCACCATGGAGTCCGCCGTCCACTGGCGCAGCGTCTCCACCGGCCGATGACGTTGTGCACGGTGTCCGACTATGCCAGGTGAGGACACCAGCTGGACGGCGCGCTCGACCCCTGGCTCGTGCACGCGCACGACGATGTTGCCGGTCCCGGCGAACCGGAGAACCCGGGTGGCGCGGTCGATGTGGACGACAGCGACGGCCGCTCCCCTGGTCGGCGCGATGCGCACGCCCATCAGCTCCAGCAGGTCCAGCGGCAACGCTTCCGGGTGCTCCTCGACGACGCGCAGCGCGCTCGCGGCGGCGGCCTCAGCAGCCTCGCCGTGCCCGGAGCCGTCGACGAGCACGGCGGTGAGCACGTCCTCGTCCGCACCGCCCCGCACCGCCCACCCGTCACCGCACGCGGACTCTCCGGGAGCGGGCAGCGTCAGCCCGACGGGTCCGGGCTCCGCCGGCGCTTCGAGCCACCGGGCGAGCACCGCGGTTCCCTTGCCCCGCAACGAGTACAGGTCGAAGGTGTCGGCGGCGCGGCGGGCGGCGCCGAGGCCGGTGCCCATGCTGCCCGCCGTGGAGAAGCCGTCGACGAGGCAGCGCCGGGGATCGCGCATGCCCGGTCCCCGGTCGACGGTGACCAGGTCCAGCCTGCCCGGCGAGTGCCGCACCAGCAGCATCCCGTCCGTGGCGTGCTTGACCAGGTTGCTCGCCAGCTCGCTGGCGCCGAGCGCCACTCGCTCCACAGTGGACTCGCCGAGACCGGCGCGCTGGGCCGCCTCGGTGGCCAGCGCGCGGGCCCTGCCGACGTGGCTGGGCTCGTGCACCCGCATGTCCAGCCGCCGCTCGCTCACCTTCGGGACCGCGCGTGGAAGCAGACGGTGACGGTGGTGCCCTCGCCGGGCGCGGAGTCGATCTCGAACTCGTTGGCCAGCCTGCGCGAGCCGCCGAGCCCGAGGCCGAGCCCGCCCGCCGTGGTGAACCCGTCGGCCAGCGCGCGCTCCAGGTCGGCGATGCCGGGACCGGAGTCGACGAAGGTGAGCCGGATCGTGCGCCTGCCGTCCTCCTCGACGGTCTGCACCCGCGCCTCGCCCCCGCCACCGTGCAGCAGCGTGTTGCGGGCCAGCTCGCTCGCCGCCGTCACCAGCTTGGTCTGTTCGATCAGCGACAGCTCCGCCGCGGCCCCGTGCTCGCGGACCAGCTGGCGGACTCCGACGATGTCGCCCTCGGACCTGATCGGCATCGTGTGCGCCGCCAGGACTCGGCTCACCTCGCCTCCCCCGACACGTCGAGCCGGCGGATGCCCAGCTGACGCAGGCCGGCCTCGACGTTGAGCGCGGTGCGCAGCCCGTGCAGCGACAGCCCGAGCTCCACCAGGGTGATCGCCACGGCGGGGCGCATGCCGACCACGACGGTGCGCGCGGCCAGCACCGAGGTGGTCGCGGCGATGTCGTGCAGCACCCTGCCCAGGAAGGAGTCGACGATCTCCAGCGCGGAGATGTCGATGATCACGCCGCGGATGCCCTCGTCGGCGACCTTCTCGGCGAGCTCGCGCTGGAACCGCAGCGCCAGCTCGTCGTGCAGCTCGACCTGGATGCTGACCAGCAGGATGTCGCCGATCCGCAGCAGCGGGAGGGCGTTCATCGGCCGATCGCGCCGGTCGGGGCGGTGACCTGGTAGCCCACCTTCGCCAGCCCGAAGGCCAGCGCGTCGGCGAGGCCCGCGCGGGTGGTGACCTCCTCCAGGTCGATGCCCAGCTGCACCATGGTCTGCGCGATCTGCGGCCGGATGCCGCTGATGATGCACTCCGCACCCATCATCCGGGCGGCCATCACGGTCTTGAGCAGGTGCTGGGCCACCATCGTGTCGACCATCGAGACGCCGGTGATGTCCAGGATCGCCACCTCGGCGCCCTGGTCGACGATGGCCTGCAGCAGGCTCTCCATGGCGATCTGGCTGCGCGCGCTGTCCAGGGTGCCGATCAGCGGGACCGCCAGGATGCCGCGCCAGAGCCGGATCACCGGGGTGGACAGCTCCAGCAGCTGCTCCTGCTGCTGCCGGATGAGCTCGGCGCTGGTGGCGATGGCGGTCTCCATCACGGCCACCCGCAGCGTGCCGAGCGCGTCGACCAGCAGCGCGGTCTCCTCGACGCCGCGGTGCCCGCCAGCGGCCTTCCACAGCCGGACCACGGGGGTCTTCAGCCTGCCGACCTCGACGGCGATCTCGTTGGCCGAGTCGCCGAGGCGGGTGCGGCGGCCCGCGAGCTCGATGAACAGCCCGCGCAGGGAGTTGAACGGGGTCGCGGCCGGGTCGTCCTCGTCCCCGGTGCGCACCGCCTCGGCGAGCGCGTGGAGCACGGCGGCGCAGTCGCGGCGGACCTGGGCGATGTCGCCGTCGCCGGAGTCGAAGAACGGCAGCCGCTCCCAGACGGCGATGATCTCGGCCTCCTGGCTGGCCAGAAACGTCGCGACCTCGGCCCCGGAATGGCGCTGTTCACTCATGAGATGTCCTGCCTCGCTACGGACGGCGGTATGTTTGCCCAGAGACAAACATATTGGGGGTGGCTCACCGGGGTTCAACGCGGTCCCGCCGGGTCACCACTGTAGAAGTGAAGCGGGTTTACTACCGTGCCACTCGGGCGCGCGCTGCGCGGCCGACGACGATCTCTGCGGGAGTCCAGGATGACGAGCAACAACCCCACGCAGCCGGTGAGCGACGCTGGTGAGGCGGGCACCGGCAGCTCCGTGCACGGCGAGGTCGATGGGACCACCGGCCGGATCAAGCTCGTCGGGGAGATCGACTACGCGGGCGCCCCGCAGCTGGACGCCGAGGTCGCGCGCCTGCTCGCGGCCGGGGCCACGCGGCTGACCGTGGACTTCGCCGGCGTCTCCTTCTTCGACTCCGCCTGCCTGAGCTCCCTGGTGCGCGCCCGCGAGGCCGCGCAGGAGTCCGGTGGCGAGCTGGTGCTGACCCACCTGAGCAAGTACGCGCTGCGCATCCTGGAGATCGCGGGCGTGACCACGCTGTTCACCGTGACCGACAGCCCGGCCTGAGATCCGCTCCACGCGCCGCGGTTTTCCCCGGCGACGGGTGGTTCCAAACCGGTTCCCCGCGACGGGCATACTCGCCTGACGGCGCTGTCGGGAGCGCCTCGGGTGTTTGCGGGGAAATGTCATGCGGGTTCTCGTCACGGGGGCGAGCGGTTACCTGGGTCGGGCCGCGGTGCGGCAGCTCGACGCCGAAGGGCACGAGGTCGTCGGGCTGGTGCACCGGCACCAGCCACGGGGTTTCGCGCGGGTGGAGTGGCGGCGCGGGGACCTGCTGGACTTCCACTCGCTGGTGCTGGCGACCGCCGACGTCGACGCCGTGGTGCACCTGGCGGCGCTGACCAGGGTCCGCGAGGCCTTCGCGCACCCGACCAGGTACTTCCGCGTCAACGTCGCGGGCACGCTGAACCTGATGGAGGCGCTGGCCACCTCCGACCTGCCCGCGCGGATGGTCTTCGCCTCCACCGGCAGCGTCTACGGGGTGCCCAAGCGCCAGCCCGTCGACGAGGACGCCCCGCCCGACCCGCGCAACCCCTACGCCGCCTCCAAGCTCGCCGCCGAGCAGGCCATCGCGTGGCAGTGCGCGACCGGCCAGCTCGGCGCGATCAGCCTGCGGATCTTCAACATCGCCGGGGCGTCCGGCGAGACCGGCGACCCGGACGGCACCCGGATCATCCCGAGGGTGGCCGCGGTCGCGGCCGGGCGGGCCCGGCGGGTGGACGTCTACGGCGACGGCTCGGCGATCAGGGACTTCGTGCACGTCACCGACGTGGCCAGGGCTGTGACGATGTCCCTGGAGGAGTGCGAGACCGGCACCCACCGGGTGTTCAACGTCGGCGCCACCCCGGCCAGCGTGTCCTCGATCCTGGAGACCGCGCGCAGGCTCACCGGCCGCAAGCTGCCGGTGGCGCACCACCCGGCCCACCCCGGCGAGGCGGGCAAGCTGATGGCCGACAACGGGCGGCTGCGCGGGAAGCTGGGCTGGCAGCCGCAGAACTCCTCGCTGGAGCAGCTGGTCGCCGACCAGTGCCGGACCGAGCTGAGATCGGTCTGACCCACCCTTGCGCGGGTGGCGGGATTTCGCCAGGATCACCGGCTTCGCGGTCATCGGCAACGAAGGGTGGGAGATCATGACGGCACCGGCGGTCGCGGGCTATCGCAGCGGCTTCTGGTCGATCGACCAGGAACATTCCAGCGTGCTGTTCACGGCGCGGCACATGGCGGTGGGCCGGGTGCACGGGCGGTTCCGCCGGTTCGTCGGCAAGGTCTTCACCGGGGCGACCGTCGAGGAGTCCGCGGTGCGCGCGATCATCGACGCCACCTCGCTGGACACCGGCAACGCCAAGCGGGACAAGAGCCTGGCCTCGGCGGAGTTCCTGGAGTCCGACCGCTTCCCGACGATGGAGTTCCGCTCCTCGGCGGTGCACCCCTACGACACGGACTTCCTGGTCGACGGCGAGCTGGCGATGCACGGGCAGACCAGGCCGGTGCGGCTGAAGCTGACCTTCAACGGGATCATCGACGACCCCTACGGCGGGACCAGGGCCGGGTTCAGCGCGCACACCACGATCCGGCGGCGCGACTTCGGGCTGACCTTCGACGCCCGGCTGCCCGGCGGCGGACAGCTGGTCAGCGACCAGATCTCCATCACCCTGGACATCGAGGCCACCCTGGACGCGCCCGACCAGGACTGAAGTTACCCAGACAGAAAGTAGTCACCCGCTCGCGTCACGTCACGGATCCCGACCGCCGCCGTCCCAGAGAACGGGGGCAGCACCCAGTCGAGATCCGCATCCAGAGGTGAGCGATGTACGCCACTGATCACGTCGGTACCTGTTCGAAGTGCGAGGGCGAGGTGGTCCGGTACAACGGCCGGCTCATCTGCACCCAGTGCGGCGCCCAGTACTGAGGGGCGCGCGGCCTGTCCGCCCGGCCTCGGGGCGCGGGACCGGGCGGACGGGCGGGCACATCGGTAACTCGACCGATCGGTATATATTCGACGGCATGCGCGTCCACCACCTGAACTGCGGGAGCATGGCTCCCCCCTTCCGCAAGCTGGTCAACGGCACCGGCGGCCTGTTCGCCAGTGGCGAGATGGTCTGCCACTGCCTGCTGATCGAGACCGGGGACGGACTGGTCCTGGTCGACACCGGCGTCGGGGCACACGACATCGCCGCCCCCGCCGAGTCGCTGACCAGCGAGTTCCTCAAGATCACCCGCCCGAGCCTGCGCCACGAGGAGACCGCCGTCGCCCAGGTCCGCGCGCTGGGCCACCGGCCGGAGGACGTCCGGCACATCGTGCTCACCCACCTCGACCTCGACCACGCCGGCGGCCTGCGCGACTTCCCCTGGGCGAAGGTGCACGTGCACGCCGACGAGCTCGCGGTGGCGACCGCGCAGGCGACGCACCGCGACCGGCGCCGCTTCCGCGCGGCGCAGTGGTCACACGGGCCGGACTGGGCGAGCTACCACCCCGGGGGCGACCGCTGGTTCGGCTTCGAGGCGGTCCGCGGCCTCACCGGCCTGCCCGAGGACATTCTCTTCGTCCCGCTCGCGGGGCACACCAGGGGCCACAGCGGGGTCGCGGTCCGCGACGGCTCCCGCTGGCTGTTGCACGCGGGAGACAGCTACTTCTTCCGCGGCGAGGTGGACCCGCGCCGACCGCACTGCACCCCGGGTCTGGCTCTGTTCCAGCAGCTGGTGACCACCGACCGCGCCAAGCGCACGGCCAACCGCGACCGGCTCCAGGAGCTCGCGGCCAACCACGGCGACGAGATCGAGATCTTCAGCGCCCACGACCCCGAGGAGCTGCGCCGCTACCGGTAGGCCCGGTCAGGCGGCGCAGGCGTCGTTCAGCGAGGTCGCCGGGGCACCGGTGGAGGGCAGCGCGGGCGTCGTCGTGCCCGCCCTGCCGGTGGTGGTCTTGCCGCCGGGCTTGGTGGTCGTGGTCGGCGCCGCCGAGGTGGTCGTGGTGCCGGGCACGGGCGCGGCGTGCGGGTTCGGCGGCGGGCTGATCGCGGCCTGCACCACCTGGCGCATGTAGGCGTAGTCCGGCCGCGCGCTGTCGAACTTGCCGTCCTTCGCGCGGGGGTTGGGCAGGTTCGGGTCGAAGGAGATGCTCTCCAGCGGGTGGTCCTTGATCTTCATCGCCAGCTGGAGCAGCGCGGGCAGCACGTCCTGCGGGATGTTGGTCGCCACGTTCGCGCTGGTCGCCTCGGCCACGCTGCGGAAGTTGTTGAGGATCTTCGACGGCGGGTTCTGCTCGACGACGTACTTGATCAGGCAGCGCTGGCGGCCCATCCGGGTGTAGTCGTCGGTGTTGGTGCGGGAGCGGGCGAACCACAGCGCCTGCTCGCCGGAGAGGTGCTGGCGACCGGCCTCGATGTAGCCGAAGGGCTTGACGACCTCGCCGAAGGGGCCGATGCCGCCCATCGGCACCCGGTGCGGGCCGACGTTGACGTCGAGTCCGCCGAGCGCGTCGATGATCGAGGCGAAGCCCTCCATGTTGACCTGGACGTAGTAGTCCAGCTCCAGGCCGAGCATGGTGCTCACGGAGGAGTGCAGCAGGTTCAGGCCGGGGATCTTGCTCGGCCCGCCGGGCGGCACCAGGTCCGGGTGCTCGTTGCCGTACTTGTACATGGCGTTGAGCAGGTACTCCGAGGAGTTCGGGTTCCTCGGGTCGGTGAAGCCGTTCGGGAACTGCTTGGCCAGCTTCGAGCCGGGCGGGAACAGCGCGTTCTGGGTGTTGCGCGGCAGGGCGAACAGCGTGGTCCGACCGGTCTTGGTGTCGATGCTCGCGGTCATCATCGTGTCGGTGCGGGTGCCGATCCGGTCGGCGCCCGCGTCGCTGCCGATGAGCAGCACGTTGATCCGGGGCTTGCGGAAGCCCTTCACGTCGGCGCCCGCCTGCGCCGCGGTCCCCGAGGAGCCGGACGGGAAGACGGTGTCGAGCAGGTTGCGCTGCGCGTCGGCGGTGTAGGCGGCGTAGCCGAAGGGCGTGGCGACGCCCGCGCACAGCACGGCGACGAGCGCGCCGCCGACCACGCGCTGACCGGCGCCGACGCGGCGCGGCAGGGCGGCGACGTAGGCGCTGACGATCACGGTGAGCCACAGCACGGCGAGCACCAGCATGCCGCCGATGAGGTAGAGCAGGACCTCCGAGGAGACGACGTACTCGATCAGCTCCTCGCGCGGCACGCCGAACGCGAGGAACACTCCGGCGCCGACCAGCAGCAGGAACAGGCCGAGGATCACGTAGCCGACGCGGCGGCGGAGGACGAGGTGGCCGGAGCCGGGAACGACGGTGGAGAACAGGGCGAGCATCAGGGCGCCGCCCATCGTGCGCGCGCGTTTGACCTGGGACTTCACTGGCGGCGTCACGATGGGCTCCGGTTGGTACCGGAACGCACGGTGATGTCGGCCCACTGGTGCTCCTCGTTCTCCAGTCGGCCGGAAACAGGGCCGCCCCGCTGATCAACGCTACTCCGGGCCGCGTCGCGCCGGGTTGCTTTTCATACAGAAGACGCATGACCAGCAACTCAGGTTGCACCATTGCGATGCGTATGCGAACAACTACCCTGCGCACACAGTTTCCGCAGGTCAGCGGCCTCAGCCGTCCATAGTACGGGGCCGAGGGGACCGCGCGGACGCGGTTGCCAGACCGGCAACGACACGGCGGATGAAACGATCAAGGAAGGCGTGCGTCAGACGGCCCATCAGCGGCACCCGCGCGCCGAAGGTGGACCGCCAGTGGATGACCGTCCCGTCGCCGTCCGGACGCAGCTCGACCTGGGCGCGGTAGTCCCGGATCGGCAACCCGGACAGCAGCACGTACGCGAACCGGCGGTCCGGGACCAGCTCGACGATCCGCTCCCTGCTGCGGACCGGCCAGGTCCGGAAGACCCGGATCGCGCCGGCCCCCTCGCGCTCGGTCTCCCCCGGCCGCTCCAGCTCGAAGGAGCCCAGCGGGGACCACTCCGGCCAGCTCGCCCCGTCCCGCAGCAGCGCGTAGACGACAGCGGGCGCGGCGGACGTGCGCTGCTCGACCTCGATAGTGTGAACCATGCGGTACATGTACCAACTGGTTCACGCGGCGGGCAAGGAGTGGAGATGGGCGACACGCGGCAACGGCTGCTGGACGCGGCGGTGGAACACCTCGCCGCGCACGGGCTGACCGACCTGAGCCTGCGTCGGCTCGCCACCGCGCTCGGCACCAGCCACCGGATGGTGATCTACCACTTCGGCTCGCACGAGGGCCTGCTCGTCGAGGTGATCCGCGTGGTGGAGCAACGCCAGCGCGAGGCCTTCGCCGACCTCCGCGACTCCGGTTCCCCCGCCGAGGTGATCCGCGCGTTCTGGCAGCGGCTCTCCGACCCGCGGCTGTGGCCGCACGAGCGCCTGTTCTTCGAGATCTACGGCCAGGCGCTCCAGGGGCGGCCGGGCACGACATCGCTGCTGGACGGCGTGGTGGAGAACTGGCTGGAGCCGGGAACGCGAGCGGCGGTGCGGTGGGGGCTCGACCCCGCGACGGCGCGCGCGCAGGCGCGGCTCGGGCTCGCCGTGGTGCGCGGGCTGCTGCTGGACCTGCTCGCCACCGGCGACCGCGAGGGCACGACCGCCGCGCTGGAACAGTTCGCTGCCGGCTACGAATAGCGTCCTTTCGTCTGTTTCCCCGCGCCGGTCCCGACGGGGACGATCAAGGCATGGCACTGACCAGGATCGTGGTTGTGGCGTTGCTGGCGACGATGGCGATTCCGGTTGGGGCACAAGCCTCTCCGCGCCCGGCGGCGGCGTGGACCGGGCCGCTGTCCACCGAGGGGCGCTACATGGTCGACGCGACCGGCGCCCGCTTCAAGCTCAAGTCGGGCAACTGGCACGGGGCCAGCGGCACGTGGAACGGCTCGGGCGAGGTCAACGACCCCGCCCAGCACCACGCCGGGGAGAAGAGCGACCAGATCCCGCTCGGGCTCGACCGCGCGCCGATGGCGTCGATGATCGAGAGCTTCCGGGCGATCGGGCTGAACAGCATCAGGCTGCCGTTCTCCAACGAGATGGTGCACGACACCCGCCCGGTGCCCGACGCGGCCGTGCGCGCGAACCCGGCCCTGCGCGGGAAGACCCCGATCCAGGTCTACGACGCGGTGGTCGCGGCCCTGACGTCGGCGGGGTTCGCGGTGATCCTCAACAACCACACCAACACCGCCCGATGGTGTTGCGGCGTCGACGGGAACGAGCGGTGGAACACCAGCCAGTCCACCCAGAAGTGGGAAGCGGACTGGCTGCTGATGGCCCGGCGCTACCGCGACAACCCCCGCGTTGTCGGGGCCGACCTGTACAACGAGGTCCGCAGGAACGTCCTCGACGACCCGAACTGGGGGTGGGGCAACGAACACGACTGGCACGCGGCGGCGCAACGCGTAGGAGACCGGATCCTCACCGAGGCCAACCCGGACCTCCTGGTCATCATCGAGGGCATCAACTGGATCGGCATCCCGGCCGACGGGTTCCCGCACGGCCGGCCGACCATGGAACCGGCGCGGACGCTCTCGCACACCCTGGTGAAGTCGCGGAAACTGGTGTACGCGGCGCACTTCTACGGCTACACCGGCCCCAACCACAGCGGGGCAACGGGTGTCGGCGAGACCAGCGACCCGCGCTACCGCGACCTCAGTCGCGACGAGCTGTTCGCCGTCCTGGACCGGCAGGCGTTCTTCGTCGCGCAGGAGAGCGGCAGTCACTTCACGGCGCCGTTGTGGGTCAGCGAGTTCGGTTCGGGCGGGCGCGAGGAGACCGATCCCAAGTCACGCGCCTGGTTCGAGAACTTCGTGGACCACTTGGTGCGCAACGACACCGACTTCGCGTACTGGCCGCTGGTGGGCTGGCACGAGAACCGGCGCGGCAACGGGTGGGCGTTGCTGCACTGGGACTCCGCGGGCAACCGGATGAGCGTCGACGACGGCGACGACTGGCGGGCGGCGGCGTGGCACCGGCTCGTCGGTGCCACGGGGAAGACCGGCGCGGTGCCGAGGACCGACACGTGGGACATGCTCGCCCCGGACCACGGCGATGTGGTGCAGTCACTGCGGATGCGGGCGGAGCCGGACTGGGACTCCGGCGCGCGCAAGGCGGCGTGCCCGGACGGCCAACGCCTGACCGGCCTCGCGCGAACCGGTGGGCACGGCCTGTGCACCGACGCCGGTCTCGTCGCGGATTCGCTTGCCCACCAAGTGGTTCGCGATGAGCGCCACGTGACCAGCGACTGGGCCTCCGGCTACACGAAGTTCCAGTGCCCTCCGGCGCACGTGATGACCGGGTACGCGATGCGTGGCGCCGACATGTCCTCGGTGCTCTGCCAGCGCGTGAGCCGACCGCTGGGCACGGGCGGGCGGACGGTGTGGTTCGACCGCGGCGACAACCGTCCGGCGGGGGCTCGTGGTGGCGACTTCGCGCACGGGAGGTTCAAGGGGCAGTGCGCGGAGACGGAGTACGTCGGCGGTGTCGCCTGGACCGGGCGCGTCGTCGGCCGGGCGAGGACACCCGACGCGCTGTACTGCGTCGCACTGAACGCTCCACAGTAGACAGTCATCGGGCGGGCAGCCGCCCGTCCACAACCAGCAGCGGCGCGGTCCAGCTGCCGACATCCGGAAGGAGGAGGTCTTCCCCGGCGGGGTGAGCGGTGTCAAGCGTCACCGGGCGAGTGGAACAGCACAACCCGGTGACCAGGTGTGGACGGCTACGGTGGCGGGGTGAGCGAGCACCTTCAGCTGACCGTGGACGGCGCGGTGGCGACCCTGACCATCGACCGGCCCGCCAAGCGCAACGCGATGAGCCACGCGATGTGGTCGGCACTGCCCGGCCTGATGGAGCGGGTGGAGCACGACGACGCGGTC
This sequence comes from Allokutzneria oryzae, assembly GCF_042429765.1. Lineage (NCBI taxonomy): Bacteria > Bacillati > Actinomycetota > Actinomycetes > Pseudonocardiales > Pseudonocardiaceae > Allokutzneria > Allokutzneria oryzae. The sequence goes on from NZ_JBHLZU010000033.1 coordinate 125,481, forward strand.
CGGGTGCTCGTGGTCCAGGGCGGCGACCACTTCTCCGCGGGCGCGGACATCAGCGAGTTCGGCACGCTGCGCAACGGGGCGGAGGGTGCGCGCGCCTACAGCGAGGTCGTGCACGCCGGTGAGCGGGCCATCGCCGCCCTGAGCAAGCCGACGATCGCCGCCGTCAACGGCTTCTGCGTCGGCGGTGGCTGCGAGATCGCGCTGGCGTGCGACTTCCGCATCGCCGCCGAGGACGCCCGGTTCGGCATCACCCCGGCGAAGCTCGGCATCATCTACCACTTCACCTCGACGAAACGGCTGGTCGAGGCGGTCGGCCAGGCGTGGGCGAAGCAGATCCTGTTCACCGCCGAACTGATCGACGCGGCGACCGCGCTGCGCATCGGCCTGGTCAACGAGGTCCACCCCGCGTCGGAGCTGGCGGCGCGGGCCAAGGAGCTGGCCGCCGTGCTGGCGGCACGGGCCCAGGTGAGCGTGCGCGGGGCGAAGACAGTGATCAACAGGATCACCGACGGCCTGCACGCGGAGGACGACCACCTGCACGCGGTGTACGAGGCGAGCTACACCAGCCCGGAGTACGCCGAAGGCGTCCAGGCGTTCCTGGAGAAGCGCCCGCCGAGGTTCTGACCCGGCTACAGGGCGCCGGCGGCGGGAACGCTCGACGCGCTCTCGTCGGAGCGCGTGCGCGGCAGCGGCGCGGTGGACGACTTGAGGTTCCGCGCGACGTCCTCGTAGAACTGGTTGACAGCGGCGAGCACCGAGTCGACGAACGTGTCCCGCCCCGTGCTCATCACGAAGTTCTGCGTGATCCGGAAGGACCGCGGGTCCGGCAGGGGATCGACGCGCACGGTCTTCGGCACGTTCTTCAGCTGGCGCTCCAGCCAGTTCACCCGTGTCGTCGGCCGCCCCTCGCGCGGCGCGTCGACGTCGAGATGACAGGCGATCCGTTCGGCACGGAGGTCGACGGTGACGTGCAGGACGCCCGCCGTGCCAGGGACACGCATCGCTCCGGCGAGGACCCCGTCAGCGGCGAGCTGCTCCGCCAGGTTCCGCGTGCGCAGGGCGGGATCGGCGGTCTCCTTGCGCGACAACAACGGCGTGGCCTCCACACCGAGCCGGAGACAGGCGAACCGCAGCAGCTCGTCGAAGCGCATGGCGGTCTCGGTGGAGATGCTGTCCGCCGCCCGCAACGTGCCCGCCGCGACCGCCTCGCGCACCGGCTCCCAGGACTCACCCATGTCGTCGAAGGTCACCGCGCCCGAGCTGGGGTGCTCCAGGTAGCGGATCAGCTCGCCCAGGATCCATGCCGGAGCGGGGTCCACGACACCGCGCAGCGTCACGGCCGTGCACAGCAGCTGGGACCAGGAGAGGCGGTGCAGCCCTTCTCTGTCCACAGTGGTCACGGCGGGAATCTCGTTGGAGATGGCGATGACCGCGTCGAACCCGTGCTCACGGGCCATCTCCAGGTATGCGTCCACGTGCTCGGGCCGGAGGGTGTTGTTGCCGGTTCTCGCCACGACGAGGGCGATCCACTTGCGCGACCCCCTGGTGGCGCGAACCAGCCCGTCCGCGACGAACTCCCTCTCCCGTGAACGCAACGGCACGTCGACGAAGGTCTCCACCCGCCCGGACGGCGCGCCCAACGGCCGCACGACGGCTCTGCCGAAGAGCCGGACCGCGAACATCACCGCGAGCAGAGCCGAGGTCGCCCGCCGTTCCCGCCCTTGTGTGTCGTCCATTCCCTGAGTCGGGATGAGCCGCGCCGCGTGCCAGGAGATCGCTGCCATGACCTCATCCTTTCCCCGGGAGCAGCTCGCGTTTCGTTTTTCCCGGAAGATCCGTTAGCGCGCAGCGCGACCTCACCCGATCGGAGAAGTCGGGCATGGGTGTTTCCTGGTGCATGCGCAGACACGAACCCGATGACGGGCTGCCCGCGTCGGCGCCCTCACCCGTTCCGGGCGAGGTGCCGGGTGAGGCCGGTCCGATAGACGTGACCCCAGGCGATGTGCCCTCGCGCATCGACGACCGTCCTGGAGGAAGCGTCATGACGCAGGCACAGACGAGCACCGGTTACCCGTTCTTCGAACTGATGTGGACGATGCTGGTCCTCTTCTGCTGGATCATCTGGTTCTGGCTGCTCATCGTCATCTTCGGTGACCTGTTCCGCCGGTCGGACATCTCCGGTTGGGGCAAGGCGGGGTGGACGGTCGTCCTGCTCGCGCTGCCCTTGGTCGGCGTCCTGATCTACCTGGTGGCGCAGGGAAAGCACATGGGCGAGCGCAGGTACTCCGAGGCCCCGACCGCGCGGGAGCGGTACGACAGCTACATCCGTCCGGTGCCGTCCCGCAACCACGTGGCGGACCAGATCGCCAAGGCCAAGCAACTGCTGGACAACGGGGCCATCACCGACGAGGAGTTCCAGGAGATCAAACGGAAGGCCCTCGCATCGTGACCGGCCGGATTCCTTGCGGCACACCGATATGACGCGGGAACCACGCTCGATCCTGCTTGCTGTGGCGCGTCCGCTGTTCACGGTCGCGGTCCTGGTCCTGGTGTACTACCTGGCGCCGGTGGACCGGTCGCTGAGCATCAGAACCCTGGTCGTGCTGGTCTTGGGCCTGTGCCTGGTGGGGGTCACGGTCGCCTGGGAGGTCAGGACGATCCTGCGTTCGCCGTACCCCACGTTGCAGGGAGTCCAGGCCCTCGCCCTGGTCATCCCGATGTTCCTGCTGCTGTTCGCCAACTTCTACTACCTCCTGGAGCTCAACCGCGCGGGCAGCTTCACCACGCCGCTGACGCGAACCGACGCGCTGTACTTCGTGGTCACGGTGTTCGCCACGGTCGGCCTCGGCGACATCGCCCCGGTCACCCAGGGAGCCCGGATCCTGGTCACCTGCCAGATGATCGGCGACCTGCTGGTGCTCGGCGTGGTGCTGAGGGTCATCCTGATGGCGGTCCAGCACCGTCAGCGGCAGCCCGCTCCGATCGGCTCAGTCCGTGCTCGCGCGCGGCGCAGGCGGCGTGCCGGTCGCTGACACCGGGCCGCGAGGAATCAGGATCGCGGCGACGAGACCGAGCACGGCGACGAGACCGAGCGTCCCCAGGGCGAGCGCGAAGGGCGTGCCGCCGGGGTGGGCCGCCCCGAGCAGGACCGAACCCGCTAGCGCGGTGCCCAGTGACGACCCCAGGTTCGACACGCTGCGCGAGACGCCTGAGATGTCGCCTTGGGCCTGCTCCGGGGCGGTGGACTGGACGAGGTTGACGGAGGCGGTGAGCATGACCCCGACCCCGGCGCCGAGCAGGAACAGCCCCGGGACGGAGCTGAGAAAGCCCGAGTCGTCCCTGACGAGCGCGAGCAGCAGCGCTATCCCGGCGATCGTGGTGACGAACCCGCTCCGGATCAACCGGCGCTGCGAGTGCCGCCGTGCAAGGCGTTCCGCCGCCGCCGACGAGATCAGGATCCCGATCGTGGCTGGCAGCAGCTCCAGACCGGTCTGGATCGCGTTGTCCCCGCGAACCTGTTGCAGGAAAACCGAAAGCACGAAGAACGAACCTTGGAGGACGAACCACTGGACGCTCTGGGTGAGCAGCCCGAGGTTCGAGGCGCGGTCGCGGAACAGGCTGGCCGAGACCAGCGGGTCCCGCCCTGCCCTCTCCCGCGCACGGATGTGCCAGGCGAAAACGGCGAGGACGACGACCCCGAGCCCGATGAACGGCCACACAGGCGAGACCCCGCCCGCCGGGATCACGACGGTGCCGCCGATCGAGAAGTCCTTGCGGGCGGCGAACCAGCCGTAGTTCCCGGTCAACAGCACACCGAACACCACGCAGAACAGGCCGAGCACGGACAACAGCGCGCCCGGCACGTCGAAGCGCGGTCGCCGTCCGGTCCTCGGCGGGTCGTCGATCCTGCGCGCCAGGACGATGATCCAGACCACGATGAGGACCTGGAGCAGGAACGAGGCACGCCAACCGACACCGCTGGTGATGAGGCCGCCGATCAGCGGCCCGGCCGCGGCGCCGAGACCGCCCGCTCCGCTGACCACGCCGAAGTACTTGGCCCGGGTCCCCAGGTCGGCGAACACCACGGTGACCAGGATGTAGATGGGCGGGATCAGCAGCGCCGACCCGACCCCCTCCAGCACGGAGTACCCGAAGGTCAGCAGCCCTTGCCCGGGGGCGGAGGACGCCAGCAGCGCACCGGTCCCGTAGATGACCAGACCGGTGACGAAGCACGCCTTGCGGCCCCAGATGTCGGTCAGCTTGCTGCACGGGATCATCAACGAGGCCATCACCAGCGTGAACAACGTGATCGTCGTCTGGATGCCGATCACCGTCGTGCCGATGTCCGCGGCGATCGTGCTGATGGCGACGTTCATGTTGGTGGCCGCGAAGCTCGCGACGAACTGGCCGAGCGCCAGCGGCAGCACGATCTCACCGGGCTTCATGCTCCTTGATCCGTTCGCCATCGGACGCGTCCTCCCAGACCTCGACCACGAAGTTCGGTGCTGGACAACGGTGTGATGGCCGAGGCGGGGCCGCCTCACCTGCTCCGGGTGATGTGCCGCGCTCGGCGCGAGACGACCGTGGGACGAGGGCGTCCCGCGCCGCCCGCGACGGCCGCAAGCGCGTTTCGTGGAGGTAGCCATGACCGAGACAGCGATCGCCGACCACGGACTGGTGGGGGACCTGCAGACCGCCGCGCTGGTGGCCACCGACGGTTCGATCGACTGGTTCTGCTGTCCGCGGTTCGACTCGCCGAGCGTGTTCGGCGCGCTGCTCGACGACGCGCGTGGAGGGCACTTCCGGATCAGCCCGGTCGGCACGGAGTACCGGACCAAGCAGATGTACTTCCCGGACTCCGCGGCGTTGATCACCCGCTTCTTCACCGAGGACGGCGTCGGTGAGGTCATCGACTTCATGCCGCCGGTGGACTCGAACGCCACCGACAACCACCGGATCGCCCGGATGTTGCGCTGCGTGCGGGGCGCCATCAACTTCGAGGTGGTGGTGGCTCCTCGGTTCGACTACGGCCGTCAGGCCCACCAGACCAACGTGACGGAGCACGGGGCGGTCTTCACCACCGACGAGCTGGCACTGACGGTGCACGTCGTACGGGAGCCCGACGACGCGAGGCTCGCCCGGCTCCGCGTCGAGGACGGTGACATCCACATCTCGCTCGACCTGGTGGCGGGACAGCTCCGCGGTCTGGTGCTGGAGTCCGCGGCGGACGGACCTCCCCGCGAGATCCGGGTCACCGAGATCCGGCGGCTGTTCGACGCGACGGTGGGCTACTGGCGGTCCTGGCTCGCCCGGTCCACCTACCGGGGCCGGTGGCGCGAGGCGGTCGAGCGGTCGGCGATCACGCTCAAGCTGCTCACCTACGCCCCGACCGGCGGCCTGGTCGCGGCGCCGACGATGGGGCTGCCGGAGCAGATCGGCGGTGAACGGAACTGGGACTACCGCTACAGCTGGGTGCGTGACGCGTCGTTCTCCGTGGATGCCTTGCTGAGGCTGGGGTTCGTGGACGAGGCGGCGAGGTTCGGCGGCTGGCTGGGTGATCGGATCCGGGAGGGCGCGGGCAGCGGCGCCAGCGGGCCGCTCAACATCATGTACCGGGTCGACGGGTCCTCCGACCTGACCGAGGAGGTGCTCGACCACTGGTCGGGGTACCTCGGCTCCCGCCCGGTGCGGGTCGGCAACAACGCGGCCGACCAGCTCCAGCTCGACATCTACGGCGAGGCGATGGACAGCCTCTTCGTCGCGGACCGGGCCGGGATCCAGACGCCGCACCGCGGCTGGACGGCGATCCGCGGTGTGCTCGACTGGCTCGCCGACCACTGGGACCAGCCCGAGGAAGGCATCTGGGAGACCCGCGGCGGCCGTCAGCGCTTCACCTACGGCCGGCTGATGAGCTGGGTGGCCTTCGACCGCGGAGTCCGGCTGGCCGCGGCGCACGGGCGCCCCGCGGCGGTCGACCGCTGGGTCCTCGAACGCAACGGCATCTACCACCAGATCATGGAGCAGGGCTGGAGTCCGGCGCGCCGCGCGTTCGTCCAGCACTACCACACCGACGTCCTGGATTCCTCGCTGCTGCTCATGCCCAAGGTCGGGTTCATCGCGCCCCGCGACCCGATGTGGCTCTCGACCCTGGACGCGATGGACTCCGAGCTGGTCACCGACAGCCTGGTCTTCCGCTATGACCCGGCTGCATCGCCCGACGGCCTCCGCGGCTCGGAGGGGACGTTCTCCTTGTGCACCTTCACCTATGTGGACGCCCTGACCAGGGCCGGTCGCCACAACGACGCGCGGCAGGCGTTCGAGAAGATGCTCACCTACGCCAACCACGTCGGCCTGTACTCCGAGGAGATCGCCCTGACCGGGGAGCAGCTCGGCAACTTCCCCCAGGCCTTCACCCACCTGGCGCTCATCAACGCCGCGGTCACCCTCGACTCCGTTCTGGAGCGCCGCAAGCGGTTCCAGTGAACCGCGACAAGGGAACAAGTCGATTTTCGAGAACGAAATAGGGCATCGGGCACCGGCGGTCAAGTCACGGATTACGGCGACAGCACAAGGTCGATGCGCAAGGCAAGTGGTTACTACAGCGCGTGCCGTCCACCTGTCATCTGACTTCACAGCAGGAGAAAACCCATGCCGAAAGTCGGCAAGGCCCTTCTCGTGGGAGCTGCCGTCGTCGGGGCCCTCATGGCCGCGCCGGTGGCCCGACGAACGAGACGTTCGGCACCCCGTCCGCGTGTGAGGCGCGGGCCGCCAAGATCCGCGACGGCATCACCGGTGCCGAGGGCAAGGTGGAGTTGTTCGGCTGGCCACTGAAGTTCCGCTGGCGCCTCTACGTCTACAACTGATCAGCGAACCGCTCGGCAGCGCGGGGAAACCAGCCGTTGCCGAGCGGTTACCCGGGTCGTGTCACTCCCGCAGACGGGCCAGTACCCGGTCAAGCGCACGTCGCACCGCATCAGGCACGCCTTCGCCGCGCAGGTCGGTCATGAGCTGCTGGTTGATCCCGCCCGGAGTCATGTGCTTCTCGGTCAGCGTGGCGAGTGAGTCGGTGCGCTCCGACAAGGTCTGCCCCAACTGCCCAAAAATGTGCGTCGTGTAGGCGGTCGCGGCGTCGGATTCCACACCGTTTTCGGCCAACCAGTTCACAATGGTGGTGAGGTAGTCGAAATGCGCGGCAAAGGTGGCTGTCGCCGCGCTGAGCGCATCCAGGGTCGTTTCTTCGCCTGGAACGAGGAGATCACCCACGCGGCTGAACAGCTCACGAGCGTCAGCATTGTCCGGGTACATCGCCGTAACACTTCGAGCACGCGCCGCCGACGGCAGCGGAATGGACCGCACGACGTGAGCTGCTGGCGCGACCCAGCCCTGCACCTGTTCCAGTCGCACACCGGCCATCACGCTGATCACCACGTGCTCGGGTCGAAACGACAGCTTCGCCAAGACCTCACGAGCTACCTGCGGACGCACCGCCACCACGATCGACGTCGCGTTCTCAAGCACATCCTGGTTGCTGCCGCACACCTGCACGGTGGGGAACCGGCTGGCCAGCTCCTGCCCCACATCGCGGCTGCGCGGCGACAGGAAGACCGCGGGAGCGTCGGCGCCGGCGTTGAGGCCCTCCACGATCGCCGCCGTGATCGCACCCGTACCCACGAACCCGTAGGCGACGGGCGACGACTGCTGCTGCATGGTTCGTCCTCCACAGCTCACCTGGAGCCCCGCGCAGCCGCCGTGGCCGCCCCCAGCCATCGCCGATCGTAATCGTCCACGGCCGATCCCAACGGAACCTGGTGTCCACATTGGACAGCGACGCGGTCGTCAGGAAAGCGGACCGCCGAAGACATCGCGACCCTCGTCCGCCGAGCACACGTCGAGCGCACTCAAGGTCATCCGGGATGGCCGCGACCGGTCCGAGAACGGGAAACCGCAGTTCACCCGGCCTGCGTGAGTGGGGCAGGTGGGGCTCGAACCCACGACCTGACAGATTATGAGTCTGCTGCTCTGACCGGCTGAGCTACTGCCCCCAATGTGCTTCTCCACGAACGGCCGAACGCTCATCACGCGTTGTAGTCCCCCGTGAGGGGTGCGATGTTAGTCCACCCACACCCACGCATCCCGGCGGGGGCTGGCACCTGTTTGTGGGCATTTTCCTGTACTGGCGGCTATCTGCCGTAGTAGAGGTTGTAGGCCACTTCGGGCAGGAACTCCGAGGAGGCGCTGTGGGGCGCGACGCCGTAGGGGCCGTCGGACTCGCCGGGCAGCTTCACCCAAAGCGTCGCGTCGAAGCCGTTCACGCCACCCGTGTACTGCGGTTTCTCACCCAGTTTCCGGCCGGGCGGGTTGCCCCACCAGGTGGTCGGGTTGGCGTGGATGTAGGAGTCCGGCGGCGGCCCGTTGCCGTTGCGGGACGTGTCGATGACGTAGCCGACATCGGGCAGGTCGAGGATTCCGCACAGCTCCACAGCGAAGGATTGGCACACGCCTGTGGTGTTGTAGTTCGACACGTTCACCGCGAAGCCACGTGCGTCCGCGATACCCGCCTGCGCCAACCAAGGCGCGAGTGAAGCCGGTGAGTTGTACCGCCCTTCGCCGCCATCGAGGTACGCGTAGGTGTTGGGCGCGTAGTGCTTGAAGGACTGCACCGCGTACGTGAGGCACGCCAAGCGGTCCCTGCGCTGCTTGGTGCTCAGGCCCGGCATGTGTATGAGGGTGTCGGGTTCCAGGATCACCACTGCGGGGCTTTCACCGATGAACTGCGCGAAGGACTTCGCCCACGCCTGGTAGGACTTCACGTCGCGGAAGCCGCCGGACGACGCCCCGCCCGCGTCGCGGAACGGGATGGCGTAGGAGACGAAGACGGGCAGAGTGTTCGCCTCCTCGGCGTCGCCGAGGATCGGGGCGATCTGGGCACTGATGGGCGCGGGGCCGACCCACTTCGCCTGGGGTGTCGCGGCGATCTTGTCCCAGACCACCCAGCGGCGGCTCGTCGTGCGACCGGCGTCGAACTCCGCCTCGCACCATTCGTGTGATCGCGTGTCGGTGAGGACGTGGAAGCCCTCGCGCATCTCGTACGGGTTGGACATCTGTGCTCCCCGTGCCGCAAACACCCTGGGGGACAACAGTTAGCGGCTCGCGGATCTGCTTCGCCACTGTTGGGGGGCACATCGGCACCTTTGGGCGAGCGACTGCGGTCTTTCCCTGAAACGACAACACCCCAGGCGCACTGACCTGGGGTGGAAGCTCCTCCGACTGGACTCGAACCAGTAACCCTGCGATTAACAGTCGCATGCTCTGCCAATTGAGCTACGGAGGACCGTGTGTTCTGTTGTTGTCCGGCTCGGCCTGACAGGAAGTAACTCTAGCGCATCCCGAGGACTGGTTTTCACCACCCCCGGGTACCCACTGCCTGGAAGAGTTTTCGCAGGTCAGAGCGGAGGCAGTGGCGATGAAGGCGTTCATGCTCGGTGCGGCCGTCGGTTACGTGCTCGGGGCGCGGGCCGGACGTGAGCGCTACGAGCAGCTCACCAGGGCCTATCACAGGGTGCTCGACCACCCCGCCGTCCAGGGCGCCGCGGGCTTCCTGCGCGCGAAGGTCTCCGAGAAGACCGGGCACCACAGGAACGACCACGCGACGCCACCCTTCGAGAAGCGAGAGCCGGTGCTCGCCAAGCCCTAACCCGGCTTCTGGCCCACCGCGAAGACCCGCCGGAACGGGAACCACGTGCTGCCATCGGAGCTCTGCGGGTACGCGGCGCGCAGCTGGGGTGCCAGCTCCGCCAGGAACGCCGCCCAGTCGCCGTCGGACAGCGCAGCGCGGACCGGGCGCAGCGCGGTGCCCACGATCCAGTTCAGCACCGGGTCGTCGCCGGAGAGCCGCTGCTGGTACGTCGTCTCCCACACGTCCGCTTGCCAGCCCGCGTCGGAGAGCACGCACGCGTACTCGTGCGCCGTCAGGACGGGTTGCTCGTCCCGCAGCGCCTCTCCGAGCGAGTCGCTCCAGCGCGGGGTCGCGGCGAGCTCGCGCAGGAGCACGTGGGACGGGGCGTCGAAGTTCCCCGGCACCTGCCAGGCGAACCACGCCGATGGCGGGAGCTGACCCAGCCAGCCACGCAGGAGCTCCACGTGCCCTGGCACCCACTGGAGCACCGCGTTGCAGACCACCACGTCGGTGTCGGGCTTCGGGTGCCACTCCGCGACGTCGCGGACCTCGGCGGGAACACCGCGCCGCCGCGCCTCCTCCACCATCTCCGCCGAGGCGTCAAGCGCCTCCAGGCGGGCGCGCGGCCAGCGGTCGGCGAGCACCGTGGTCAGGGTGCCGGGACCGCAGCCCAGATCGACGACCGCTCTCGGCTCGAACGCGCCGATCCTGGCCACCAGCTCGTGGAACGGGCGAGCTCGATGGTCGGCGAACGCCAGGTACTGGGCCGGATCCCACATGCACACCTCCATAAAAACCGTACGTACGTACTTTATAGGGTGCGCGCGGTCGGCGGAAGTGCCCTGACGGGGGTTCTAGCCCTCCTCGGCGCGCGCCTGGCGCAGCCGCTGGGCGACCTCGGTGGCGATCGGTTCCACCACGGCCATGTCGGTGCCGGGATCGGCGCGGACCTGCAGCACGAAGCCGTCGCGCCCGGGGACCTTGCGCTGCACGAACCAGGCCCCACCGCCCGGCAGCTCCCTGCGGTGGGTGGACTTGATCGAGCCGGTCACTCTTTTGTGCAAGGCTTCGGGCAGCCTGCCCGCGTCGGCGAGCACGTACCGGCGCGGCGCCTGGTCGGTCAGCAGCACCGCGTCACCCGCTGTCCCGGTCTCGGTGGCCTCGGTGATCGTGAGGGAGCCGTTGGCCCAGCCGGCCTTGCTGATCAGGTGCCACCCCACCCGCCGGTGCCCGGCGTCGCCCTCGGGCAGCCACAGCCCGTACGTGGTGGCCACCATGTGCCCGGCTCCCCGCACCTCGGCGACGGCGACGACGTTCTCCTCCGCGTCCAGGGCGGCGGTGAAGCCCTGGGGCAGCTTCACTCCCCCGGTCAGCCGCTCGACGGTCCGCCGCCACCATCCGCTCACGTCACGCTCCCATGCCGGGCTGCCCGCGCAGTCCCTTGTGGTACTGCTCCAGGGCTACCAGATCGCCGAACAAGGCGTGGTACTCCTCGCGGTCGGTGATGGGCGAGATGCGCTGGAGCCGGGACTTGATCTCCGCGATCTGCCTGGCGACCAGGTTGGCCTGCATCGCCGAGAGCACGCTGGAGACGTAGCGGCTGTCGTCGTCGGACTTGGGCGGCAGCTGCAGGGGCTCGACGGAGAGCTCGGTGACCATCGAGCGCAGCGTGTCCGGGCACTGCTCGGACACCGAGCTGATCAACGCCGCGCCGGAGAGCCCGCACGAGGTGCCTCCGGCCGCGAGGACGGCCTGGTGCAGCGCGAGGTACGCGGGGTGGGTGAACGCCTCGTCGGAGAGCGAGTCGTACACCGGGCCCGCCAGCGCCGGGAGCTGCAGGGCGGCCTTGAGCGCCTCCCGCTGCAACCGCAGGTGCGGGTCGCGCGGGTCGGGCCGGGCAGGGCCGGTGGGCATCTCCACGGCGAGCGCGCCCTGGTTGGGGTCGACGGGCTGCGGCTTGCGCTGCCGACCCCGGCCCGCGTCCGGGTGCTGGCCCGCCGCCTCGCGCACGCGGCGGAGCACGGCGGCGGTGTCGTCCCAGCCGAGCCAGCCGGAGAGCTGACGCGCGTACTCGTCGCGCAGCGCGGCGTCCTTGATCTGGCCGACCAGCGGCGCGGTGCGGCGCAGCGCCTCGACCCGGCCCTCCGCCCGGTCGAGGTCGTGGTCGGCGAGCATCCGGCGGATGGCGAACTCGAACAGCGGCTGCCGCCTGGCGACGAGGTCGCGGACGGCGGTGTCGCCCTTGGCCTGGCGCAGCTCGCAGGGGTCCATGCCGTCGGGGGCGATGGCGATGTAGGTCTTGGTCGCGAACTTCTGGTCGTCCTCGAACGCCTTCATGGCGGCCTTCTGGCCCGCCTCGTCGCCGTCGAAGGTGAAGATCACCTCGCCGCGGAACTCGGCGTCGTCGAGCATCAGCCTGCGCAGCACCGAGATGTGGTCGGAACCGAAGGCCGTGCCGCAGGAGGCGACCGCGGTGGGCACCCCGGACAGGTGCATCGCCATCACGTCGGTGTAGCCCTCGACGACGACGGCCTGGTGGCGGCGGGCGATCTCGCGCTTGGCGAGGTCGATGCCGAAGAGCACCTTGGACTTCTTGAAGATCGGCGTCTCCGCGGTGTTGACGTACTTGGCCTGGATCGGGTCGTCGTCGAACAACCGCCGCGCGCCGAAGCCGACCACGTCCCCCGCGAGCTCCTTCAGCGGCCACAGCAGGCGCTTGTGGAAGCGGTCGATCGGCCCCTGGCGGCCTTCCTTGGACAGTCCGGCCTTGTAGAGCTCGGTGAGCTCGAAGCCCCTGCCGAGGAGGTGCTTGGTGAGCTTGTCCCAGCCCGCGGGCGCGTAACCGCACCCGAAGCTCGCCGCTGCATCGGCGTCGAAACCGCGCTCGCTGAGGAAGTCCCGTGCGGTCTGGGCCTCCGGAGTGGCGAGAAGCTCCATGTAGAACTGGTGGGCGATCTTGTGCGCCTCCAGCATCCGCGAGTTGGTGCCGCGGTCGCGCTGGACGCTGCCGGAGCCCCCGCCGGTGTAGACGATCTGGATGCCCACGCGGGCGGCGAGGCGTTCGACGGCCTCGGTGAAGCCCAGGTGCTCGTACTGCTGGATGAAGCTGATGACGTCGCCGCCGACCCCGCAGCCGAAGCAGTGGAACGTGCCGTGGCTCGGCCGCACGTTGAACGAGGGGGTCTTCTCGTCGTGGAAGGGGCACAGCCCCTTGACCGCGCCACCGGTGCGTCGCAGCGCCACGTACTCGCCGATGACGTCGTCGATCCGGTTGCGGTCCCGTACCTGCGCGATGTCGCTTTCCCGGATCCTGCCTGCCACGTCTACCGAGTCTAGGCCGCTGCCCCGACAAGCCTCGGGCATGGGCCACAATCGACTGCGTGACCTCTACGGACGACGGGCTCGCCGAGCAGTTCACCGAGCACAGAGGGCACCTGCTCGGTGTCGCCTACCGGATCACCGGGTCGCTCGCGGACTCCGAGGACGCGCTCCAGGAAGCGTGGTTCCGGCTGTCCACCGCGAACGTCTCGGAGCTCCGCGACCTGCGCGGCTGGCTGACGACAGTGGTCGGCCGGATCTGCCTTGACCGGCTGCGTTCGGCGGCGGTGCGGCGTGAGCGCTACGTCGGCCAGTGGCTGCCCGAGCCGGTGGTGCGACCGTTGGGCGTACCGGCGCAGTCGGACCCGCTGGATGTCGTTGTGCAGAACGACGGCGTGCGGATGGCCGCGCTGGTCGTGCTGCACGAGCTCACCCCGGAGCAGCGCGTCGCTTTCGTCCTCCACGACGTGTTCGGGGTGCCGTTCGCGGAGATCGCCGACATGCTGAGCTGCTCGGTCGCCGCAGCGCGGCAGCACGCCTCACGGGGCCGCAAGGCCGTTGCTCAGGCCGATCCGCCGCCGAGGGTCGACCTGAGCGAGCAGCAGCGCGTGCTGGAGAGCTTCCTGGCCGCCATCGCCACCGGCGACCCCGCGGCCGTCGTCCAGGTGCTGCACCCGGATGCGGTGCTCGTGGGCGACAGCAACGGCAAGGCCCGCACGGCGGCGCAGCGGATGGTCGGCGCGGACAAGATCTCGCGCTTCATCATGGGGCTCATGCGCATGTACGGCCCCATGGCGACTGCGGAGGCCGGTATGCGGTTCGTGCTGGTCAACGGCGACCTCGGGTTGCTGTTCGAGGGCACGGACGGCTCCGACGGCTTCCGTCCGGTCGATCGCAGGGTGACGACGTTCGTCGTGCGCGACGGCAAGGTCGCGGCGGTGTACGACGTGGTCAACCCCGACAAGCTCACCAAGGTCGAGTTCCAGTCCTAGGGCAACGGGACCCGGCACGCGTCGCCTGACGTGAAACCCTGGTCGACGATGCCGAGCGCGTGGAATGACCGCGCGCGCATGTTCTCGACTCCGATCAGGAATGTCAGCTCGGTGAGTCCTTTGTGGCCGAGTTCGGCATCGAGTTCGGCTACCTGTTCCTCGGTGACGGTCGGCGGCTGCGCGGTCATCGCGTCGGCATAGGCGAGCGCGCGCTTCTCAGTCTCCGTGTAACGGTCCGACGTCGCATAGTCGTCGATGTCGCGTAGGCGATCGACGTCAAGTCCTCCGAGGCGCTGCTTCATAGTGCCGAAATCGACGCACCACGAGCACCCGACGACTGTGGCGACCCGGTACACAGCCAAGTCACGCAGGCTCGCTGGCAGCGCACGGAGTGTCTTCTCCGCGCTGCCCTCCATGAGGGTCCACGACATCAGCGCGCCGGGGTGGTGCGCAAGAACGGCCATCGGCTCGGGCACGGCACCGAACTTGCGCTTGGCGAAGCGGTAGAAGAACCGGGTGAGCCTGCTGGCCTCGGCGTAGGGAATGGCGGGGATGCGCGGCATGGTGGCCTCCTCGAATCGGTCTCGCCGAGAGGACGAGGCAGCCGCGCGAGGTGTGACAGCTCAGGCGCGTCCGGTGAGCTGCGCGTGCCAGGCGATGGCTTGTGTGTCGGTGAGCAGGGAGACCTGGTCGATGAGCACGCGGAGGTGTTCGGCGTCCGTGGTCGCCGCGTCCCACGCGGGCCGGAACGCCGGGTCGAGCGCTTGTGGCGCTCGATCGCCCAGGACCGCGACGAGTTCGGTGAGCATCTGCCGTTGGCGTAGCTGCACACCGAGCCGTTCGGGGTCGCTCATGACGTAGCGCAGTGCGGCGGCCTTCAGCAGCGCGACCTCGGCGGCCACCTGGTGCGGGATCTCAAGATCGGCGTCGTAGCGGCGCAGCGGCCCGTCTCCGTGGATGCGGCGCGTCTCGACCACGGCGGCCGAGGCGAAGCGGCCGACGAGTTCACTGGTGAGCTGCTTGAGCGCGACCTGCGCGGAGAGCGAGCCGTCGTAGTCGTGTTCGGCCAGGGAGCGCACCACGTCCAGCTGGAGCAGGTGGGTAGCGGCGGCTTCGAGGGCCTCGACGGGCTCGTCGGAGAAGTTGCGGGCGGCCAGCTCGGCGAGCGCCGCGACCTCGTCGGGATGGGTGAGGGCGCGCAGCGAGATGCGGCCGGACAACACGCCGTCCTCGACGTCGTGCACGGAGTAGGCCACGTCGTCCGACCAGTCCATGACCTGTGCTTCCAGGCACTTGTGCTCGACGGGCGCGCCTTTGCGGAGCCAGTCGAGCACGGGAAGGTCGTCGGCGTAGGCGCCGAACTTGACCCGGCCTTCCTTGCGGGCCCACGGGTACTTGGTGGCCGCGTCCAGACACGCCCTGGTGAGGTTGAGGCCGTAGCCGCGGCCGTCGGGACCGAGCACCTTGGGTTCGAGCCGGGTGAGGATGCGCAGCGTTTGCGCGTTCCCCTCGAAACCGCCGCAGGACTGGGAGATCTCGTTCAGCGCGCGCTCACCGTTGTGGCCGAACGGCGGGTGGCCGATGTCGTGGGCGAGTCCGGCGGTGTCGACGATGTCGGGATCGCAGCCGAGCGCGGCGCCGATGCCGCGGCCGATCTGGGCGACTTCGAGGGAGTGGGTGAGCCGGGTGCGCGGGACGTCGCCCTCGCCGGGCCCGACGACCTGGGTCTTGGCGGCGAGGCGGCGCAGCGCGGCGGAGTGCAGGACGCGCGCGCGGTCCCTGGCGAAGGCCGTGCGGTCTTCGGCGCCGCTCCACTCTGCGGCGGCGAGCTTGGGGGCCTCGTCGAAGAGCCGCTCGGCGTCCTCGTGGGTGTAGTCGGCGCTCGTCACGCGGGCAAGGGTAAGGCTCAGCCGAGCCCGGTGTGGTCGTTGGCGGGCGCGTGGGTGAGCCGGTAGTACAGCAGCGCCCCGGTTTCCCGGACGATGTAGTTGATCTGCGTTTCCCGGGTGGCCACGATCGGGCCGCGTCGGGTCGGCGACGCCCAGGCGGCCAGCCCGAAGTCCTGGGCCATGGTCCGCGAGCGCAGCGAGTGCCACGGGTCGCTGACGATCACCGCGCTGCGCCAGCCCTGCTGCTTGGCCTCCTCGGCGACCGCGCGGATGCTGCCGAGGGTGTCGGAGCCGGTGGTCAGCGCGATGACCCGGTCGGAGGGCAGCGACTCCTTGGCGCTGCCGGCGCGGGTGCTGGTGCCGAGCAACCAGCGCTTTCCAGCCTCGGCCTCGCTGTAGGCGTCGCCCTCGCGCGCCCCGCCGACGGTGACGACCGTCTTGGCGACGCCGCGCTCGTAGAGGCGTTGAGCGTGGTTGAGGCGTGCTTCGAGGACTTCCGAGGGCTTGCCGTTGTACTGGGCGGCGCCGAGGACGACGACTATGTCGGCGGGCCGCTGGTCATCGAGGCGGGCGACCTGCCAGACGCGGGCCGCGGTGCCGCCGACGACGAGCCCGGCGACCAGGACGGCGCCGAACAGGGCTCGCCGAACCCAGCGCGCGCGGCTGGGGCGTCTTCTCGGAGCCGGTTCCGTCACGGCTGCCATGGTGGCAGAAGATCACTCTCCGAAGCGGCTCGCCCCGGGTGGGGCAGCTGCTCGGGCACCGGGTGAGAGGATCGGGTCATGCCCGCTGAGCAGCCGACGATCCTCGCCACCTCGGGTGGCTACCGCCCTGGTCGCCGCACCCGCCTGGAGTTCGCGCCGCTGGTGCACCACGCCGTCGAGCTGGCAGGGGTGAGCGGCCGCGCGCCGAAGATCTGCCAGATCGGTACCGCAATGGGTGACCAACGGACGTGGAACGCGGACTTCTCCGAGGCGGCGGAGCTCGCGGGTTACGAGGCGACGCACCTGAACCTGTTCCCGATGCCGCCGACCGACGACGTGCGCGGCATGGTGCTGGGCTGCGACGTGGTGTGGGTGCAGGGCGGCTCGGTGGCGAACCTGCTGGCGCTGTGGCGGTTGCACGGTCTGGACGAGGTGCTGCGTGAGGCGTGGCAGAGCGGTGTTGTGCTGGCCGGGGTGTCGGCGGGGTCGTTGTGCTGGCACAAGGGCGGCCCGACGGACTCGTTCGGCCCGGAGCTGCGGTTGATCGGCAACGGTCTGGGGTTCCTGCCGTTCCACAACGGGGTGCACTACGACTCCGAGGAACGCCGTCGGCCGATGGTGCACGCGGGTGTGGCCTCGGGCGAACTGGGGCGGACGTACTGCACCGACGACGGCTCCGGCCTGCTGTACCGGGGAACGGAGCTGGTGGAGGCGGTGGCCGAGCGCAAGAACTCGGGCGCGTACGTCGTGGACCTCGGAGCCGATGGCTCAGTCGAGGAAACGGCACTGGACATCCGCCGCCTGTAACCAGGTCCCAGTCTCCGCGACGGCGAGCTCACTTCACTGAGCCGCGCCGCTCGAAGTCCGTTTCCGGAGACTGACCGGGCGTTCCCCGAACGCGGCGCCTCACGAGCGCTCCGAACACCTCCCCACGCGCAGGGGTCCCCCCAATTCCAGTGTCGCACTGGACACCGACACAGCAGGCTGCTCCAGCACATCCGGACATCGGATTGTCCACATCGGACACCACTGTCCACAGTCTGCGATTTTCCGCTGACACGACCGGCTTTTCCGCGTCATGCTGGAAACGGGGGACCCCCACGCGCGTGCGCGACGGAGTGTCCGGAGCGTGCGGAAGCCACCCTCACCTCACCCGCGACCCCCGAGTTGTCCACATAGCCATCGGCTATCCACAGATCACCGCCGACGGCCGATCCGACCACCGCCGCTGGCTCACTCTCGGGTCATGCCCAGCAACCGCACCGTCATCGACCTCGACGGCCTCGCCAACCTCTTCCCGCACCGGGTCGCCAAGATCAGCGACCTGGTCGGCCTGGGGATCAGCTCCCCGTCCGCCTACCGGCGCTGTCAGCCGGGCGGGCAGTGGCGGCCCTTGTTCCCCGGGGTGCTGTTGCTGAGCTCGTCGCCACCGACGCGAGCTCAGATCGTGCGCGGCGCTTTGTGCTTCGCCGGGCCGGAGGCGATGCTCACCGGCCACGACGCGTTGCGGCTGCACGGCGCGCACACCGTCGAGGCGGGCGGGCAGGTGCACCTCCTCGTGCCGCACGAACGACAGCTGCGAAGTTGCAGGACGCTGTTCGTCGAGCGCACTCGCCGAATGCCGAAACCCGTGCTGCGCAAGGGTTTCATGACCGCACCGCTGGGTCGGGCGTTGCTGGACACCGTCCGCAGGATGCGACATCCGATGGTGATGCGGGCGTTGTTGCGGGAGACGATCAGCCACTACCACCTCGATCCGGCGGCGCTGATGTGCGAGCTGTCGTTGGGCAGCGCACGTGGTGCTGCCTATCCGAAGAAGCTCCTGGCTGAGATGTACGGCACCGAGCCCGGCACGCTGGAGTCCTCGCCACGGCGGCTCGCGCAGCGGACCGGGTTGCCGAAGGCCAAGTGGAACGTCAGGGTGCGCGCCGTCGACGGGACGCTGCTCGGTTGTGCCGACGCGTGGTGGGACGACGTCGGGATGGCTTGGCGCATAGTCGAGAACCGCTCCCCCGGCCCGATCGGCACCGAGCTCACGGACAACGGCGTGGTCGTTGTGCGCACGACCAGGAACCACCTCCTCAGTGACACGGCGGCAGTCACCGAGGAGCTCCGAAGGGCCTACGCCCGCGCGGCCGGCAGACCTCGCCCCCGAGTGGTCGCGGCATGACGCGCGTAGAGAGGGTGGCCTTCACGAACCCCGATACCGTGAAGGCCACCCCGCCCGAGCGACAGTCCTCGTCAGCAGCCGACCAGGTGTCCGGCCAGGTAGGACTCCAGGCGGTCCATGGACACGCGCTCCTGCGTCATGGTGTCGCGCTCCCGCACGGTGACCGCGTGGTCGGTGAGGGTGTCGAAGTCCACGGTGACGCAGAACGGCGTGCCGATCTCGTCCTGGCGGCGGTAGCGGCGACCGATCGCGCCGGCGTCGTCGAAGTCGACGTTCCAGTGCTTGCGCAGCTGCGCGGCCAGGTCGCGGGCCTTGGGCGAGAGGTCGGAGTTGCGGGACAGCGGCAGTACGGCGGCCTTCACCGGCGCGAGGCGGCGGTCCAGGCGCAGCACGACGCGCTTGTCCACCCCGCCCTTGGCGTTGGGCGCCTCGTCCTCGTTGTAGGCCTCCAGCAGGAACGCCATCATCGGCCGGCCGACACCGGCGGCGGGCTCGATGACGAACGGCCGGTACCGGGAGTTGGTGGCCTGGTCGAAGTAGGTCAGGTCCACGCCGGAGTGGTTGGAGTGGGTGGTGAGGTCGAAGTCGGTGCGGTTGGCGACGCCTTCGAGCTCGCCCCACTCCTGTCCGGCGAAACGGAAGCGGTACTCCAGGTCGACGGTGCGCTTGGAGTAGTGGGAGAGCTTCTCCTTGGGGTGCTCGTAGTGCCGCAGGTTCTCCGGGGAGATGCCGAGGTCGGTGTACCAGCGCGTGCGCTCGTCGATCCAGTACTGGTGCCATTCCTCGTCGGTGCCGGGCTCGACGAAGAACTCCATCTCCATCTGCTCGAACTCGCGGGTCCGGAAGATGAAGTTGCCCGGGGTGATCTCGTTGCGGAACGACTTGCCGATCTGCCCGATGCCGAACGGGGGCTTGCGCCGGGAGGTCGTCTGCACATTGAGGAAGTTGATGAAGATGCCCTGTGCGGTCTCGGGCCGCAGGTAGTGCATGCCCTCCTCGGTCTCCACCGGGCCGAGGTGGGTCCTGAGCAGACCGTTGAACATCTTCGGCTCGGTGAACTGGCCGCGGTTGCCGCAGTTGGGACACGGCACGTCGGAGAGGTCGCCCTCGACGAGCTCCTTGCCGGTGCGCTCGGCGTACTCCTCGGCGAGCTGGTCGGCGCGGTAGCGGCGGTGGCAGGACTGGCACTCGACCAGCGGGTCGACGAACTCGGCGACGTGGCCGGAGGCCTCCCACACCTCACGGGGCAGGATCACCGAGGAGTCGATGCCGACGACGTCCTCCCGGCTCTGCACCATGAACTTCCACCACTGGCGCTTGATGTTGTCCTTCAGCTCGACGCCGAGCGGACCGTAGTCCCACGCGGACCTGGTACCGCCGTAGATCTCCCCGCAGGGGTACACGAAGCCACGACGCTTGCAGAGATTGACGACGGTCTCGATCTGATCGGCGGGCACGGACGCTCCAGGCGGGTTTGTACGATCACTTCAGCGGGAGTTTGCAAGCGTAGCGACCCTGTTCACCGCCTCATCAACGGGATTCCGGCGGTGTTCTCCACCACGTCCGCGCCACCGGCGGCCGAAGTGTCACCCGGACGAGCAAACGGCCCATTTCAATTAGACATGCAATCGTGCGCATATGAGTATTTGTCTCCTCGCGGCCACTGCGACCAGAGGAGAGAGAATGAGCAGCGCACTCGCCCACCGGCCCGCCGAAACGCACCAGCACACGCACGGTCCGGGCTGCGGCCACGACGCGGTCCTGCACGGAGACCACGTGGACTACCTGCACGGCGGCCACGTCCACCGTGAACACCGCACGGAAGACGGAGTCCACTACGACGAGTGCGACACCTGTCAGTGTGGTGACTGCTCCGACAACTGCGCGGTTTGCACCTGCGCCACCTGCACGTGCCCGACGTGCAATCACGCCATGTGCCAATGCTCAGGCTGCGACGACGCGTGCCACAACTGCACCTGCGCCGACTGCAGCTGTCCGACGTGCGAACACGCGGCCTGACCACGCCAAGCCTCCGCTGACCGCGCGCACCAGCCACAAATCCAGTTCAACCGGGGGGGGGTGGGGGGTGGGGAGGGGGCGCCCCCCGGTTGAGCAGGAAATCCGAACTGACGGTGACACGGCTGGGGGTGCGTGCTTTGGGCGGCCGGAGTCGGTGTTGGTCTTCGGCAGGCGGGTCGAGGTGTCAGCGCGGGGTGGTTCGGGCTTCTGCGGCTTCGCCGAGGCGGACCGTGCCCGCGTCCTGGGCCAGGAGGCTGGTGTGCTCGATGACCTCGCCTCCGGTGGCTTCGCCGAGGATCTCGTAGGCCGCCGGTTCGTCCGGGAGGGCTTCGGAGAGCAGGGGGATCACGTGCTCTCGGACGTCGAAGGGCGAGAGGGCTCTGCGGTAGGCCACCACCGACTCGAACTCGACCACCAGGACCCAGCGGTCCGGCTCGTCGGTGGCCCTGGCCAGACGGCCGGAGAGGCAGCGGGGTTGGGCGGTCAGCAGCTCCAGGGCCCGCCGGGCTCGGGCGGTGAAGGTCTCGACCTCGGCTTCGGTCACGGCGAAGCGGCATACCAGCAGCACGGGGCCATCCTGGCAGGATGGCCGCGCGCCCCGGTCCCGTGGGCGCCCGAGGACGGGAGGCGGAATGAACCAGCGCAGGTCGCCGAGGGCCCGGTTGCTGCCGGGCAGTGGGCCGTTCTCCCGGGTCCCACCGGTCGCCGCGTTCTTCGGGGTGCTGGTCCTGTTCGTGGTGGGCGTCCTGGTCAAGGGCGTTGTCGGGGCCGTTCTGCTGGGGTTGCTGACGGTGGGCGTGCTGGGGCTGCTCGTCGCGACGTGGCGGGTGCTGTCCACGGCCGACCGGGTGATGCGGCTCGGCGTGTTCTTCGTCATGGTCGCCGTGACCGTGTCCGTGCTCGGTTGAGCTTCGGCGCCGACGAACACGATTACCGTCGTCGCCTAGAATGGCGGGTAACCTTGCGCTCCCGGGTGCCGTCGGGTATCCGCCGGCCCGGGTGTTCATCCTCGAGGTCCTCGGAGAGGAGCCATGCCCGCCGTGAGTCAGGACCCCACGTCGCCGGCACCGCACGGCGCTGCGGACGGTCCCGTTCTCGCGCCGGTCGAGGCCGCTCCCGCCGTCAAACCCAGGTCAGCCGAGGACCACGAGCACTCGCATGACCGCACCCCACCACCGCCCGCGCCGCGCCGTGACACCAAGTCGCTGGTCGCCGCGGGTGACCTGCTGCGGGCGCTCGCGGCTCCGGTGCGGATCGCCATCGTGTTGCAGCTGCGTGAGTCCGAGCGGTGCGTGCACGAGCTCGTCGACGCGCTGGCGGTGACCCAGCCCTTGATCAGCCAGCATCTGCGCGTGCTGAAGTCGGCCGGTGTGGTGCACGGCGAACGGCACGGCCGTGAGGTCGTCTACCGGCTCGCCGACGAGCACCTGGCGCACATCGTGATCGACGCCGTCGCGCACGTGGAGGAAGCGTGACCATCAGCGAGCGGCCCACCCCGGCGGTGCCGGGTCTGCGGGCCACCAAGCAGCGGGCGGCGGTCTCCAAGCTGCTCGACCAGCTCGACGAGTTCCGTTCCGCGCAGGAGATCCACGAGGAGCTCCGCAGGCGCGGTGAGGGCATCGGCCTGACCACCGTGTACCGGACGCTGCAGAGCCTCGCCGACGCCGACGAGGTCGACGTGCTGCGCACCGGTTCGGGTGAGGCGATGTACCGGCGGTGCTCGGCGCACCACCATCACCACCTGGTGTGCCGCTCGTGCCAGCGCACGGTCGAGGTCGAGGGGCCCGCCGTGGAGCGGTGGGCGGAGAAGATCGCGGCCGAGCACGGCTTCTCCGAGGTCAGCCACACCATCGAGATCTTCGGCACCTGCGCGGACTGCACCAGGGCGTAGCTACTCGTACGGTTCTGCGGGCGCGGGGACCGGCCGGAGGTCGGACACCGTCAGCGCCGGGGTGTAGGAGTTCGCCTCCGTCGCGGTGCCCGGCTGGATGCGGCCGGTGACCTCGACCCAGCTGTCCACCGGCAGTGCCGCCGCCCTCGGGTCGCCGTCCAGCCGGACGCGCACGGGTGTCGCGTCTGCGGCGCAGCAGCCCATCACCAGGCGGGCCATCATCGTGGAGGTCTTGTCCCGGACGATGAACCCGGTCATCCGGACCGTGCGGTCGTTGAGGGTGTTCGCGTCGTCCCACGCCGAGCGGGTGACGAAGTCGGTCATGGTGATCGGCACGACGTCGCCGGGCGGCAGCGGGTCGAACTTCGCGCCGCCCGTCTTGCGCTCGCCCTGGGCGACGGAGCGGCCGTCGTTGCGGTTCACCGAGTCCGAGCCGAGCGCGGGCGGCGCGATCAGGAAGATCGCCAGCACCGGGAGCAGCAGCATCCACGTGCTGCGGCCGTGTCCGTGCTCGTGCGTCTCGGCCGCGCCCGCGGCGTGCCTGCGCAGATCGCGGACGATGGCCAGGACCGCGAGCAGGACCATGACCGAGCCGGTGCCGACCACCAGCCACTGGAACGACGGCTTGACGTAGTTGAGGTACGAGCCGTTGAGGCCGATCTTCAGCAGTGCCCCGCCGAGCAGCACCAGCAGGATGTTCTGCGTCTCTCGTCTCATCGCACTCCTCCGAACACCAGCAGGCCCGCGCCGACGGCGCACAGGATCGCCACCACGAACGTCAACGGGGCGAAGCGGGCCGCGAAGGGCCTGCCGAACGCGCCCGCCTGCATCGCGATCAGCTTCACGTCCACCGCCGGTCCGACCACCAGGAACACCAGCCTGGGCAGCAGCGGCAGCATGGACAGCGACGCCACCACGAAGGCGTCGGCCTCGCTGCACAGCGCCAGGACCACGGCGAGCACCGCCATCACGATCACGCCGAGCACGACCTGGCCGCCGAGGGAGGTCATCCACGACGCCGGGACGATCACGTGCAGCGCCGCCGAGGTGACGCCGCCGAGCACCAGGAAGCCACCCGCCTCGACGAGGTCGTGCCGCGCGGTCTCGGTGAAGACGGTGAACTTCGACTCGCCCGCCTTCGGCTCGTGGTGGCGCAGCGCGCGGGCGGCGATCCACTCGGCCTTGCCCAGGCGCAGCCACAGCCAGCCCATGACCACGGCGGTCAGGAACGAGCCGAGGAAGCGCGCGAGGACCATCAGCGGTTCGCCGGGGAAGGCGACCGCGGTGGCGACCAGCACGATCGGGTTGACCGCGGGCGCGGCGAGCAGGAACGTCAGCGCGGCGGCCGGGGCGATGCCCTGTTGCATGAGCCGCCGGCTCAACGGCACCGAGGCGCACTCACAGCCGGGAAGCGCCATGCCCGCGATTCCGGCGACCGGGACGGCCAGCGCGGGTTTGCCGGGCAGCGCCTTGCGCAGCGCGCCCATCGGGACGTAGGCCGCGATCAGGCCACTGAGCAGCACGCCGAGCAACAGGAACGGCAGCGCCTGCACGCACACGGCCACGAAGATCGTCGATCCGGTGCGCAGCTCGGGGACGTTGAAGAACTGGGTGAGCTGCGACTGGAACAGGATCGCCAGCAGCAGCACGACGCACAGCACTTCCAGCGAGGTCGGCCCTCGGCGGCGGCGCGTTGGCGTGCTCGGCTGCGCCTCGGTCGTCGTGGTCACGTCGGCCATGGTGCCAGTTCGAGCTGACAATCGTTACCAACGACCTCCGGTCAGGCGCGGTGCCGCGGGCCCCTGCGCACCAGGCGCTGGGGGTCGGCCAGCTCGTCCCTGAGCTTGGAGCTGTTGCCGATCATGATCCCGAAGAGGGTGCCGAGCGCGTCCTTGCTCAGCCCCTCCGCCGGGAACTCGTAGCGCAGCATCAGGTCCATCTTGCCGCCGTCCCGCGAGATCACCGGGGTGCCGCCGAAGGGCAGCTCCGACGCGCGCTCCATGGCGGCGCAGGCGAGCTCGGTGTCCTCGGGCATGTTGATGGCGACGACGCACACCAGGCTGAGCACGACGAGACCCTCGGCGAGCTGGGCGGCCTGCACCACCCACGGGATGCCCGAGTGCTCGAAGAACAGCGCGCCGTCGTCGTCGACGCGCACGTCGTGGTAGGTCTCCAGCGCGCCGCGGGCATGGGTGAGCAGCGAGGCGGTGTTGGCGGCTTCGCTCACTTGGCGGCTTCTCCAACCTTGTTCGGCTCGGCGCCGCCGTAGCGGCGGTCGCGCTTGGCGAAGATCTCGCAGGCACGCCACAGGTCGCGGCGGTCCATGTCCGGGAACAGCTTGTCCAGGAAGACCAGCTCGGCGTAGGCGGACTGCCACAGCAGGAAGTTCGAGGTGCGCTGTTCGCCCGAGGTGCGCAGGAACAGGTCCACGTCCGGCATGTCCGGCTCGTCGAGGTACCTGGCGAGCAGCTTCTCGTTGATCTTCTCGGGGTTGAGCTCGCCGGAGGCGACGCGGCGGCCGATCTCCTTTGCCGCGTCGGCGATCTCGGCCCGGCCGCCGTAGTTAACGCACATGGTCAGCGTCAGCACGTCGTTGTCGCGGGTCTGCTCCTCCGCGGCCTCCAGCTCCTTGATGACGCTGCGCCACAGCTTCGGCCGTCGCCCGGCCCAGCGGACCCGGACGCCGATGGAGTCCATGTAGTCGACCTGGCGGCGGATGGTGTCGCGGTTGAAGCCCATCAGGAAACGGACCTCGTCCGGGCTGCGCTTCCAGTTCTCGGTGGAGAAGGCGTAGGCCGACAGCCACTTCACCCCGGCCTCGACCGCGCCGTCGACGAGCTCGATCAGCACGGCCTCACCGCGCTTGTGGCCCTCGATCCTGGGCAGCCCGCGCTCCTTGGCCCAACGGCCGTTGCCGTCCATCACCAGCGCGATGTGCTTGGGCACGAAGTCGGCGAGCACGGAGGGGAACGTCGCACCGGAGGGGTGCGGTTCGGGGGACGTGATGTCGGTCCGCGTGCGGCCGGAACGCCGTCGCAGCATGAGGTCGCCTTCTTTCCCTGCGAGTTCAGCCGTCGATCCTACGCAGCCCACCGATGCGTTGACTCCCCCGGTGCGCCACCGCCGGATAGCGTGGATTCCCGTGACCTCACCGGCCGTTCGGCTCACCGTCTGTCGCGACTGCTGTTGCGGCAACGCCAGAAAGCACCCCGACGTCGACCACGACGCGCAGCTCGCCCGGTTGCGGGAGATAGCTGCGGCGACCGGCGCGGCCGTCACGGTCTCGGAGTGCCTGGACGTCTGCGACCACGCGAATGTCGTCGTGGTGCACCGCAAGGGCGACAAGCCGGTGTGGTTCGGGTTCGTCCGGGGCGACGGCGTGCTCGACGACCTGCACAAGTGGATCAAGGACGGCGGCCCCGTCCCGGACACCCTTGAGCTGCACCGGATCCCCCCGCCCGGCCGTCCCTGAGCGGGCCGCGCGGGCAGGCTGCGAGAATGACGCGGTGACCAGCCCAAGAGACGCCCACCGGTCCGGGTTCGCCTGTTTCGTCGGCCGCCCCAACGCGGGCAAGTCGACCCTGACCAACGCGCTCGTCGGCTCCAAGGTCGCGATCACCTCGGACAAGCCGCAGACCACCAGGCACACCATCCGCGGCATCGTGCACCGCGAGGACGCGCAGCTGATCATCGTCGACACCCCGGGCCTGCACCGGCCGCGCACGCTGCTCGGCCAGCGGCTCAACGACCTGGTCATGGAGACCTGGTCGGAGGTGGACGTGGTCGGCCTGTGCGTGCCAGCGGACCAGAAGGTCGGCCCCGGCGACAAGTTCATCGCCGGTGAGCTGGCCAAGGTCGCCAAGAAGACCCCGGTGATCGGCATCGTCACCAAGACCGACCTGGTCGGCCCGAAGCAGGTGGCCGAGCAGCTGCTCGCCCTGCAGCAGGTGATGGACTTCGCCGAGCTGATCCCGGTGTCCGCGGTGGACGGCTACCAGGTCGGGCTGCTCGCGGACCTGCTCGTCGGCAGGCTGCCGCGGGGACCGCAGCTCTACCCCGCGGGCGAGCTGACCGACGAGCCCGAGCAGACCCTGATCGCCGAGCTGATCCGCGAGGCGGCGCTGGACGGCGTCCGCGACGAGCTGCCGCACTCCATCGCGGTGACCGTCGAGGAGATGCTGCCGCGCGAGGGCCGCGACGACATGCTGGAGATCCACGCGCTGCTGCACGTGGAGCGGCAGAGCCAGAAGGCCATCGTGATCGGCCGCGGCGGCGAGCGGCTCAAGCAGGTCGGCATGGTCTCCCGCAAGCAGATCGAGAAGCTGCTCGGCAGCAAGGTCTACCTCGACCTGCGGGTGCGGGTGGCCAAGGACTGGCAGCGCGACCCCAAGCAGCTGCGCCGCCTCGGTTTCTGACGGCGGTTTCGGCGCGGGGTTGTCGGTGGGAGGTGCGAGGATCCGGTGGTGAGTCTCTACCGCGACACCGGCGTGGTGCTGCGGGTGCAGAAGCTGGGTGAGGCCGACCGCATCATCACGCTGCTGTCCCGGCACCACGGCAAGGTGCGCGCCGCGGCCAAGGGCGTGCGCCGCACCAGCTCCCGGTTCGGCGCGCGGCTGGAGCCGTTCTGCCACATCGACGTGCAGTTCTACACCGGGCGCACGCTCGACGTTGTCACCCAGGTCGAGACGGTGGACGCGTTCGGCCAGGGCATCGTCGGCGACTACCCGCGCTACACGGCGGCGTGCGCGGTCCTGGAGACCGCGGACCGGCTCTCCGCCGAGGAGGGCGAACCCGCGCTGCGGCTGTACCTGCTCGTGGTCGGGGCCCTGCGCGCGCTGGCGGGCCGGGAACGTGACCCCGCGCTCGTGCTGGACGCGTTCCTGTTGCGCGCCATGGCTTTCGCCGGGTGGGCACCCGCGCTGACCGAGTGCGCGCGCTGCGGTGTGCCGGGTCCGCACCGCTCGTTCAGCGTGCCCGTCGGCGGCGCGGTCTGCGGTGGCTGCCGTCCGGCGGGCGCGGCCAATCCCGCCCCGGACACGTTCCGGTTGCTCGACGCGCTCCAGCACGGCGACTGGCCGCTGGCGGAGAGCATGCCCAACACGATCCGCCGGGAGAGCAGCGGCCTGGTCGCCGCGCACCTCCAGTGGCACCTGGAACGACAGCTCCGGTCGTTGCCGTTGGTGGAACGGCAACGCGTCGCCGAGGCGCCGAGATGACGATCCGGCCCTACCGCCCTTCGGACTTCGACGCGGTGCACCAGATCTGCGCGGCCACCGCGGACGCCGGGTCACCGATGACGGGGCTGCCCGATCCCGACATCGTCGGCCACGTGTTCGCCGGCCCCTACGTCACGCTCGAACCGGATCTCGCCTTCGTCCACGAGGACGCCGACGGCGTCGCCGGGTACGTCATCGCCGCGCTGGACACCGCGGCCTTCGAGACCCGGTGGCGCGCCGAGTGGTCGCCGAGGTTCGTCGAGAGCCACCCGCCGCCCGCGGTGTCCGCCGACCCGGCTGCCGACGCGTGGCTGCGGGAGATGCTGCACAACCCCGCCTCCCCCGCCCCGGTCGCCTTCCCCGAGTTCCCGTCGCACCTGCACATCGACCTGCTGGCGCGGGCGAGGGGCAACGGCAACGGGCGCCGGTTGCTGGACGCGCTCTTCGACGCCTTGCGCGCCAAGGGTTCTCCCGGTGTTCACCTGCTGGTCGTGCAGAGCAACACCAACGCCATCGCGTTCTACCGCGCGGTCGGATTCACCGAACTGCCGACGCCGCTGCCCGGCCTGCGCGCGTTCGGGATGCCACTGAGCCGGTGACGCGTCACGAACCGCGGATGCGTTGCCGCGTCGTGCCTTCTCGACGAGAGCGTTCGCCGCCCGGCTCGCTCACGCTTTCCGCTCGCCCTCCCGGCCGCTCGCGGGCACTCACCCGGCAAGCGGTCGCCCGATAGGCGGGTGCTCACGCGGAGTGCTCGCGCTTGACCGCTGCGTGACTATGGTCACTACATGCTCTGGTCCGAGTTCGCCCGCGATGGCACCGGGATCGTGCTGTTCCTGGTGTGGCTGGTGCTCCCACCCGCCTACATGCTGTTGATCGGCTTCCACTTCCAGCGCCGGTGGCGACGGGAGAGACGTCGGCTGCTGGACTACCTCGACGAGGCACTCGCCGAGGTGGCCGCCGGGCGCGCTCCCGTGACCGGCCAGCCCCCGGCCGTACCCCAGCAGTTCGCTCCCCTGCCCCAGCCCGGCACCGGCAGGCACGCGCGCCCGGTGTCAGGCAAGAACTTCGAGCACCGTGCCGGCGGCGTCGGCCCGCAGCACGGCGGCTCCCTGCGTTAGGTCCCTGACCGCGGCGAGGGAGTCGGCGTCGACCGAGTCGGCGCCGGTGACCACCGCGGCCGCTTCCAGTCCCTCCGCGCCGCTGGCGACCGCCGCCGCCACGGCCGCCTGGATGGCGGTCAGCCGCAACGAGGGCAGCTCCACCGTGCACGCCGAGTAGGTCCTGCCGTCGGTGTCGCGCACCGCCGCGCCCTCGGCCGCGCCCGTGCGGGCCCGCGCCGACCTGGCCAGTGTGACGATCTTCGCGTCCTCGGGGTCCAGCTCCCGCTGCTCAGCCATGGTTGTCGACTCCCTCCCGCTCCTCGCCGCGTTCACCGGCGGAGCGCCCGTTGCCGTTGCCCGCCCGGTGCACCAGGACGGTGGTGATCCGCATCCGGCCGCGGTGATCCTTGCCGCCCTCTGCGCGCAGCCGCAGCCCCTCGATCTCGGCCTCGGCTCCCGGCAGCGGGACGCGCCCCAGCCGCTGGGCCATCAGACCGCCGACGGTCTCCACCTCCGAGGAGTCCAGCTCCACGCCGAACAGCTCGCCGAGGTCGTCGACGGGCAGCCGCGAGGACACCCGCACCTCCCCGTCTGCCAGCTCCTCCACCGGTGGGCGTTCGTCGGTGTCGTGCTCGTCGGTGATCTCGCCGACGATCTCCTCGATGATGTCCTCGATGGTGAGCAGGCCGGCCGTTCCGCCGTACTCGTCGACCAGGATCGCCATGTGCCTGCGGGAGAGCTGCATCTCCTTGAGCAGCTCGTCCAGCCGCTTGGAGTCCGGGACGAACTCGGCGGGGCTCATCAGCTCGTCCACCGTGGTCCGGCACGCGGTGTCGAAGTCCAATGTGGACACCCGGGCCAGGTCCTTGATGTTCACGACGCCCACGACGTCGTCGACGGAGGAGTCGATGACCGGGATGCGGGAGAACCCGGTGCGCAGGCACAGCGCGAGCGCCTGGCGGACCGTCTTGGTGCGCTCGATCCACACCAGCTCGGTGCGCGGGACCATGACCTCGCGGGCGATGGTGTCGCTGAGCTCGAAGACCGAGTGGATCATCTCGCGCTCGTCGTCGTCCACGACGCCGCGCTCCTGCGCCATGTCCACGAGCTCGCGGAGCTCGACCTCTGAGGAGAACGGGCCCTCGCGGAAGCCCTTGCCCGGAGTGATCGCGTTACCGACGAGGATCAGCAGGCGGCTCAACGGTCCCAGCACGATGCCGAGCACGCGCACGGGCGCCGCGACGATCATGCCGACCGCGTAGGGGTGCTGGCGGCCGATGGTGCGCGGGCCGACACCGACGAGCACGTAGGACACCACGAGCATGCTCAGGCCCGCGGTCAGCAGTGCGACCCAGTCGGGGTCGATGTGCCGAAGGCAGACCACGGTCACCAGCACCGTCGCCGACAGCTCGCACGCGAGGCGCAGCAACAGCAGCAGGTTGATGTGCCGCGGCCGGTCCTCGATGGCCAGGGACAGCTGCCGCGCGCCGAGCCTGCCTTGCCGGACCAGCGCGTCGACCCTGGCCCTGGACACCGTTCCGAAGGCGGCGTCGGCGGCGCCGAAGGCCCCGGCGGCGAGGACGAGCAGCACCGCCAGCACGATCAGCGTGGTGGAGCTGGTCATGGGTTCAGCCGCCGGTCTGGTCCTCGTCGAGTCCGACCGCGCCGAGCACCCGGTCGTCGACGCTGCGCTGGGCGGCGCGGCGCTTCTCCTCGTCCCGCTGCGCGCGGAAGTCGGCGAGGATCCTGTTCTGCAGCGAGAACATCTCCTTCTCCTCCTCCGGCTCGGCGTGGTCGTAGCCGAGCAGGTGCAGCACGCCGTGCACGGTGAGCAGGTGCAGCTCGTCGAGCAGGCTGTGGCCGGCCTTGCGCGCCTGGTCCTTGGCGAAGGCCGGGCAGAGCACGACGTCGCCGAGCAGCGCGGGGCCGACCCCGGCGGCGTCGGGGCGGCGGGCGGAGTCCAGCTCGTCCATGGGGAAGGCCATCACGTCGGTGGGACCCGGCAGGTCCATCCACCGCTCGTGCAGATCGGACATCACGTCCAGCTCGACCAGCAGCACCGACAGCTCCGCGAGCGGGCTGACGTTCATCCGGTCCAGCGCGAAGCGCGCCGCCGCGACGATCGAGGTCTCCTCGACCACCACTCCGGACTCGTTGGCGATCTCGATGCTCACCGGCGTCCCTTCCGAGCCTTTCCCGCGCGGTCCCGCTGGGAACCGGCCGGGTCGTTGCCGTCCTGCGTGACCTGCCACCGCTCGTAGGCGTCCACGATGTCCCCGACCAGCCGGTGCCGCACGACGTCCTGGCTGGTCAGCTGGGAGAAGTGGATGTCGTCGACGTTGCCGAGGATGTCCCGGACCACGCGCAGGCCGCTGTGCTGCCCGCCGGGCAGGTCGACCTGGGTGACGTCACCGGTGACCACGATCTTGGAGCCGAAGCCGAGACGCGTCAGGAACATCTTCATCTGTTCCGGCGTGGTGTTCTGCGCCTCGTCGAGGATGATGAAGGCGTCGTTGAGGGTGCGGCCGCGCATGTAGGCCAGCGGCGCCACCTCGATCGTGCCCGCGGCGGTCAGCCGGGGGATCGACTCCGGGTCGATCATGTCGTGCAGCGCGTCGTAGAGCGGGCGCAGGTAGGGGTCGATCTTGTCGTAGAGCGTGCCCGGCAGGAAGCCGAGCCGCTCGCCCGCCTCGACAGCGGGGCGGGTGAGGATGATCCGGGAGACCTGCTTGGCCTGCAACGCCTGCACGGCCTTGGCCATGGCCAGGTAGGTCTTGCCGGTGCCCGCGGGGCCGATGCCGAAGACCACGGTGTGCGAGTCGATCGCGTCCACGTAGAGCTTCTGGTTCAGCGTCTTGGGCCGGATGGTGCGGCCCCTGCGGGAGATGATGTTGAGGCCGAGCACCTCGGCCGGGGACTGCTTGCCGCCGGTGGCGAGCATGGCCACACTGCGCCGCACCGCGTCGGGGCCGACCTGCTGGCCGCCCTTGGCGATGGCGATGAGCTCGGTGAAGACCCGCTCGGCGAACACCACGTCCTGGGTTCCGCCCGAGAGGGTGATCTCGTTGCCCCGGACGTGCAAGTCGGCCGCGAGCAGCTCCTCCGCGAGGCGGAGGTTCTCGTCACTGGAGCCCAGCAGCGCCAGGAGGGCGTCGTCGGGCACGGTCAGCTTGGACTGCGCGGTCTCACGGGTGGCGCCGTCCTGCCCCCCGCCGGGTCCGGTGGAGTCGGGGTTGTTCGGGCGGGACGCTCCGGATCGGGCTGCCTCGTCCTGTGCGCTACCGGCCAAATCCGCTCGGGCCTGCTTTCTGGTGTGTGGAGTTCGCTACCGATGGAAGATGCTAGCCGCCCCGTGCGACGCTCCCCACCGCATTCCCCGGGCTACCGCAGTTCGCCGCCGACGAGCCCGCCGAGCCACTCCCCGCCCAGCACGTGCAGGTGCGCGTGGAAGACGGTCTGCCCTGCCTGCTCCCCGGTGTTGAACAGCAACCGGTAACCGGACTCGGCGATTCCCTCCTGCTCGGCGACGACCCCGGCGGCGACGACGAGCTCGGCGACCACCTCGGGCCGACCGGCGGCGAGCGCGGCGGCGTGCGGGTAGTGCTCCCGGGGGATGACGAGCACGTGGGTGGGCGCCTGCGGGTTGATGTCCCGGAACGCGAGCACGTTCTCGCTCTCGTGCACGATCTTGGCCGGGATCTCCCCGACGGCGATCCGGCAGAACAAGCAGTCCGACCCCGCAGCGCTCATGCCCGAAAGGCTAGTGGAGCCGCCAGGCCGACAAGGACGCTGGTCACCTCCGCGGGCACGCCAGGAGGCCCCATCCGGCAAGCCACCCGAGCGGCGAGACGACCGCATCGGCGCGTCCCGGTCTCCCCGCGCCACGCCCACGCCACGCGCGTCTCAGTCTCCCCGCGCCACGCCCACGCCACACGCGTCCCAGCCTCCCCGCGCCACGCCCACGCCACGCGCGTCCCAGTCTCCCTGCGCCGCCCCCCGCGCCACACGCGTCCGGGTCTCCCCGCGCTGCCCCCGCGCCACACGCGTCCCAGTCTCCCCGCGCCACGCACACCTGCACGTGGCGACACACCACCTCACCCACACCTGGCGTCCACCACACGTGGCCCTGGTTCGCGTTTTGTCACCTTTTTGCGAAAGAGAGCGCTCCCATTTCGCATCAAGGTGACAAAACGCGAAATCCCTGAGCGCGCCAGCCCACGCACACCGCAGCGCGGCGTGGGCGGAAGGGGCACGAGGGCACGAGGGCGTGCACGGGGGGGAGGGGGGGAGGGGGGAGGACGGAGTGGGGCGTGGGAGTGGGCGGAGACGCGAAGCGTTGGGTAGGGGGTGCGTCGCGGCGAGGCCTGGGGGTTACCCCGCCGCGACGCAGCCCACGCCGGACCGAGGGGGGAGGTGTCCGGCGATCCTTCGGGTGCCCGTCACCCGAGGTCTCCCACGGTGGGAACCGTCGACGTCGCCGGTCGAGCGGCTCCGATGCCGTTGGCCACCGAGAGTAACGCGTGCCGCCGCCTGTCCGCTACATACTCGGCCAGCTCCGCACAACGTTCGAGCCCTTAATGCGCCCGTCCGGTTATGCAAGGACCGTTCGCATTCGTTGGCGGTGGGGCGCCGATCAGGCCCGCCACCGCTGGGTGAGTACTCCAAGCGCACCCAGGGCCACTGCTCCGGCCGTCGACGCGCGGAGCACCGTGGGGCCCAGCCGCACCGCGTGCGCTCCCGCCTCGGTGAGCGCGGCGACCTCGTCGTCGGTGATGCCGCCCTCGGGGCCGACCACGATGATCAAGTCACCCTCAGTGGGCAGCGGCACCTCCGGCAGCGGCACCGTCGCGGACTCGTGCAGCACCAGCGCGCCCGCCCCGGCGCGGACCAGCGCGGCGAGCTGCTTGGTGCTGACCGGCTCGCCGACCTCGGGCAGCCGGGAGCGGCGGGCCTGCTTGGCCGCCTCCCGCGCGGTGGAGCGCCACTTGGCCAGGGCCTTCGCCCCGCGCGGGCCGTCGTCCCAGCGGGCGACGCACCGGGAGGCGCGCCACGGCAGGACCGCGTCCACCCCGGCCTCGGTCGCCAGCTCCACCGCGAGCTCCCCGCGGTCGCCCTTGACCAGCGCCTGTGCCAGCACGACCCGCGGCGCGGGCTCGGGCTCGCGCCAGGCGCGCAGGACCCGCAGGTCCAGCGCGCCGGACTCGACGTGGGCGATGTCGCAGTGCGCGAGGCCGCCGGTGCCGTCGGAGAGCAGCAGCCGCTGCCCGGCGCGCAACCTGCGCACCGTGGCCGCGTGCCTGCCCTCGGGGCCGTCGAGCACCGCCGCCGGACCCGTCGGCAGGGCGTCCACCAGGAACACCGGCAGCCCGGCGGTGGAGTCCGCTACCCCTTCTTCCCCCGCCACGTCCTTCAACGCCGCCGGAGCCGGGAGAACAGACCGCCGCCGTGGCCGCGCCCGTTGGTGGCCAGCTCCGGCTGGTCCTCCCCGCGCAGCGCGGCGAGCTGGCGCAGCAGGTCGGCCTGCTTGCTGTCGAGCTTGGTCGGGACGACGACCTCGACGTGCACGTGCAGGCTGC
The DNA here is from genome assembly GCF_042429765.1 of Allokutzneria oryzae. NCBI lineage: Bacteria > Bacillati > Actinomycetota > Actinomycetes > Pseudonocardiales > Pseudonocardiaceae > Allokutzneria > Allokutzneria oryzae. Next base: position 160,035 of record NZ_JBHLZU010000033.1, read on the forward strand.
CCCGGCCGTCCACGCGCCCGGACGAGCGCAGCCGGGGCATGCCGCGCCCGCTGAGCACCAGCTCGGTGTTGGGCTGCGTCCCCGGTTCCAGGTTCAGCTCCTCCTCGCCGTCCAAGGTCTCCAGCGGGATCGTCGTGCCCAGCGCGGCCGAAGTCACCGGCACCCGGATGGTGCAGTGCAGGTTGTGGCCGTCGCGGGTGAAGACCTCGTGCTGCAGCTCCTCGACCTCGACGTAGAGGTCGCCTGCGGGGCCGCCGCCGGGGCCGACCTCGCCCTGGCTGGCCAGCCGCACCCGCATGCCGTCGGCGACGCCCGGCGGGATCTTCGCGGTGATGGTGCGGCGGGCGCGGACCCTGCCGTCGCCGCCGCACTGCTGGCACGGGTCGGGGATGACCTCGCCGAAGCCGCGGCAGGTCGGGCACGGGCGGGCGGTGACGACCTGGCCGAGGAACGAGCGCTGCACGGACTGGACCTCGCCGCGCCCGGAGCAGGTGTCGCAGGTGACCGGGCGGGAGTCGTTGGCGCAGCCGGAACCGGAGCAGGTGGTGCACAGCACCGCGGTCTCCACGCTGATCTCGCGGGTGACGCCGCTGTTGCACTCCTCAAGGGTCAGCTCGGCGCGGATCAGCGCGTCCGAGCCGGGCTGGACGCGGCTGCGCGGGCCGCGCCCGCCGCCACCGGCGCCCCCGCCGAAGAAGGCGTCCATGATGTCGCCGAGGCCGAAGCCGCCGAAGGGGTCGCCGCCCATGCCGCCGCCACCGCCACCGCGCATCCCGGCGGAGGGGTCGAGCGGGTCCGCGCCGAGGTCGACGAGCTTGCGCTTCTCCGGGTCGGATAGCACCTCGTAGACGGCGCTGACCTCGCGGAAGCGCTGCTGGGCCTCCGGGTCAGGGTTGACGTCGGGGTGCAGCTCGCGGGCGAGCTTGCGGTAGGCGCGCTTGAGCTGCTCGGGTGTTGCGTCCCGGCTGACTCCGAGCGTGCCGTAGTAGTCCCTGGCCACTGCGAATCCTCCCGCCGTGGCACGCGTGCGCGCGTCACGGCCAGTTCATTCATTCCTTGTCCGGCGGGTCAACGACCAGCCAGGATCTCTCCCACGTATGCGGCAACGGCTCGCACCGACGCCATGGTTCCCGCGTAGTCCATCCTCGTCGGCCCGACGACGCCCATCCCGCCGAGGATCATCCCCGGCGAGCCGTAGCCGATGGAGACCACCGAGGTGCTGCGCATCTCCTCGGCCTCGTTCTCCTCGCCGATCCGCACGGTCACCGTGGACGGGTCGCGCGAGGCCGCGAGCAGCTTGAGCACGACGACCTGCTCCTCCAGTGCCTCCATCACCTTGCGCAGGGAGCCCGGGAAGTCGGTGACGTTGCGGGTGAGGTTGGCGGTGCCACCGAGCACCAGCCGTTCCTCGGGGTGTTCCACCAGCGACTCGATCAGCACCGTGCAGACCCGCAGCATGGTGTCCCGCAGGTCCGGCGGCGCCTCCTCCGGAAGCTCGGCGACCAGGGCGGAGGCCTCGGTGAGCCGCCTGCCGACGAGCGTGGAGTTCAGCACGGTGCGCACCCGCGAGGTGGCGTCCTCGGTGATCACGTCGCCGAGCTCGACGACGCGCTGGTCCACCCGGCCGGTGTCGGTGATCAGCACCAGCATCAGCCGGGCTGGGGTGATCGAGACGACCTCGACGTGCCGCACGGTGGAGCGGGTCAGCGTCGGGTACTGCACGACGGCGACCTGCCTGGTGAGCTGCGCGAGCAGCCGCACGCTGCGCCGCATGACCTCGTCGAGGTCCAGCGTGCCGTCCAGGAAGTGCTGGATGGCACGCCGCTCCGCCGAGGACAGCGGCTTGACCTCGTGCAGCCGGTCGACGAACAGCCGGTAGCCCTTGTCGGTGGGCACCCGCCCCGCGCTGGTGTGCGGCTGGGCGATGTAGCCCTCCTCCTCCAGCGCGGCCATGTCGTTGCGGACGGTGGCGCTGGAGACGCCGAGGTTGTGCCGGTCGACGATGGCCTTGGAACCGACGGGCTCGTGTGTGGAGACGTAGTCCGCGACGATGGCGCGAAGAACCTGCAGGCGTCGTTCGTCTGCGTTCACCACACGTCACCTCCGACACGCCACTCCGCCGTATGAACGTCAAGTCTATGCGGTCGCACCGACCGTTTCAGACACCCACGAGATCCCGGTGGTCAGGCCAGGAGGCGGTGGACCAGGGCGTCGGCGAGCAGGCGGCCCCGGCGGGTCAGCACGCAACGGTCCCCCGCGTAGGCGGTCGCGTCCAGGAGGCCGTCGGTGACCGCTCGCCGCGCTTCGGCGACCGCCGTGGCGGGCAGCGCGGACACCGGCAGGCCCTTGGCGAGGCGGATCTCCAGCAGCACCCGCTCCTCGTGGGACTCCGCCGGGGTGAGGGTCTCCCGGCCCGCCGCCGGGGAGTCGCCCTCGGCGAGGACGCCCGCGTAGCGCGCCGGGTGCTTGACGTTCCACCAGCGGACCCCGCCGACGTGGCTGTGGGCGCCGGGGCCGAAGCCCCACCAGTCGCCGCCGAGCCAGTAGCCGAGGTTGTGGCGGCACTCCGCGTCCTGGCCGGGCAGCGCCCAGTTGGACACCTCGTACCACCGCATGCCCGCCCCGCCGAGCACGTCGTCGATCATCTCGTAGCGGTCGGCGAGCACGTCGTCGTCGGGGGCGGGCAGGTCGCCGCGGGAGATGCGGCGGGCCAGGGCTGTGCCCTCCTCCACGATCAGCGCGTAGGCCGAGACGTGGTCCACGCCCGCCGACAGCACCGCTTCCAGGGACGACTTGAGGTCGGCGTCGGTCTCGCCCGGCGTGCCGTAGATGAGGTCGAGGTTCACGTGCTCGATCCCCACCGAGCGCGCTTCGCGGGCGGCAGCGACCGCTCGTCCCGCCGTGTGCTTGCGGTCGAGGATCTTCAGCACGTGGCTCGCCGCGGACTGCATGCCCAGCGACACCCGCGTGTAGCCCGCCTCGCGCAGGCCCGCGAAGAACTCCGGTGAGGTCGACTCCGGGTTGGACTCCGTGGTGACCTCCGCGCCCGGCGCGAGTCCGAAGGTGGACCGGATGCCGCCGAGGACCTCGGTGAGGCCGGGGACGCCGAGCAGCGAGGGCGTGCCGCCGCCGACGAAGACCGTTTCCACCGGCGGGGCGGAGCCGAGGACGCGTGCGGCCAGGTCGAGCTCGCGCTTGAAGCCGGCGAGCCAGGACTCCGGCGAGGCCGAGGAGCCCAGCTCACCGGGGGTGTAGGTGTTGAAGTCGCAGTAGCCGCAGCGCGCCGCGCAAAACGGGACGTGGACGTACACGCCGAACGGACGGGTGCCGAGGCCCTCCAGCGCGGAGGGTGGCAGCACCCCGGTTGACGGGGCCGGATCGCCGGTCGGCAGGGCTGAGGGCATACCACCAGTGTCTCAGCATCCGGATGGTGGTAGACCACGCCGTGGACGCGTGGCATCGTCGAGGCATGACCTCGGATGGCCTGCCGCTCGTGGCTCGGCGCCACGTGGACCAGTTGCGCGTGGCCAGTTCCCTGTGTCGGCGCGGTATCTGACCGCGCCGAATTCTGTCTTCATCCAGTCGGCGCCGGTCGCGTCGGCTGAGGTCCCACCCGCCTTGTCGGGGCTCTGCCTGCGCGCACCAGCGCTCCAGACCCCGGAGGTCGGACTCCAATGGTCCCCCCTACCACCACGGCATCCCGGCGCCCGCAACAGCGCCGGGGCGAGGGGCAATGGGCGCTTGGCTACCGCGAGCCGCTGAACCCCAACGAGCGCTCGAAGAAGGACGACAACCCGCTCAACGTCCGCGCCCGCATCGAGAACATCTACGCGCACCGGGGCTTCGACTCGATCGACCCGGGTGACCTGCGCGGGCGTTTCCGCTGGTACGGCCTGTACACCCAGCGCAAGCCCGGCATCGACGGCGGCCGGACGGCCGTGCTGGAGCCGGAGGAGCTCGACGACGAGTACTTCATGCTGCGGGTGCGCATCGACGGCGGCGCGCTGACCACCGAGCAGCTGCGCGTGGTGGGGGAGATCTCGCAGACCTACGCGCGCGACACCGCCGACATCACCGACCGGCAGAACATCCAGTACCACTGGATCCGGATCGAGGACGTGCCGACGATCTGGCAGAAGCTGGAAGCGGTCGGCCTGAGCACCACCGAGGCGTGCGGCGACAGCCCGCGCGTCGTGCTGGGCTCCCCGGTGGCCGGGATCTCCGCCGACGAGGTCATCGACGGGACGCCCGCGATCACCGAGATCGTCCGCCGCTACATCGGCGACCCGGCGTACTCGAACCTGCCGCGCAAGTTCAAGTCGGCGATCTCCGGGCAGCAGGACATCGCGCACGAGGTCAACGACGTCTCCTTCGTCGGGGTGGAGCACCCCGAGCACGGGCCGGGCTTCGACGTGTGGGTCGGCGGGGGCCTGTCGACCAACCCGATGATCGCGCAGCGGCTGGGCGTGTGGGTCCCGCTGGACGAGGTCCCGGACGTGTGGGAGGCGGTGATCAGCGTCTTCCGCGACTACGGCTACCGCAGGCTGCGGCACCGGGCGCGGATCAAGTTCCTGGTCAAGGACTGGGGCGTTGCGAAGTTCCGCGAGGTGGTGGAGACCGAGTACCTCAAGCGCCCCATGCTCGACGGTCCCGCGCCGGAGCAGCTGGCCCGGCCGGTCGACCACGTCGGCGTGCACCCGCAGAAGGACGGCCGGTTCTACGTCGGCGCGGCGCCGGTGGCCGGGCGCGTGTCGGGCTCGACGCTGGTGTCGCTGGCCAAGGCGGCGGAGCGCGCCGGATCGCGGCGGATCGCCTTCACCCCGCACCAGAAGGTCGTCGTGCTCGATGTCGCGGAGCAGGACGTGCCGACGCTGTCGGAGGAGCTGACCAAGCTCGGGTTGCGGCCGAACCCCTCGCCGTGGCGGCGCTCCACCATGGCGTGCACCGGGATCGAGTTCTGCAAGCTCGCGATCGTGGAGACCAAGGCCCGCGCACTGTCCCTTGTGGACCAGCTGGAGGAGCGGCTCGCCGACATCCAGTCCACTCTGGACACTCCAGTGAGCATCCACATCAACGGCTGCCCCAACTCCTGCGCCCGCATCCAGGTCGCCGACATCGGCCTCAAGGGCCAGATCGTCGCCGACTCCGACGGCGAGCAGGTCGAGGGCTTCCAGGTCCACCTCGGCGGCGGGCTCGGCCTGGACTCCGGTTTCGGCAGGAAGCTGCGGGGCCACAAGGTGACCTCGGCCGAGCTGGGTGACTACGTGGAGCGCGTCGTGCGCAACTTCGTCAAGCAGCGCGAGGAGGGCGAGCGGTTCGCCCAGTGGGTGGCTCGCGCCGAGGAGGCCGATCTGCGATGAGCGAGAGGGCGTCCGCTTTCTACTGCCCGTACTGCGGCGAGGAGGACCTTCGCCCCGAGCCGGAGCCGCACGGGGCCTGGTTGTGCGGTGGGTGCCGTCGGGTGTTCGCCGTGAAGTACGTCGGGTTGTCATCCACCACTGCGGAGGTGAGCAGGTGACCACGCGCACCGACTCGGAGCTGCGTGAACTGGCTGAGAAGGCATCCGTGGAGTTCGCGGACGCCAGTGCGGGAGAGGCGCTGGCGTGGGTGGCGCGGACCTTCGGGGACCGGTGGATCGTCGCGTCGAACATGCAGGACGCCGTGCTCATCGACCTCGCCACCAAGGTGAAGCCGAATGTTGACGTGTTGTTCCTGGAGACCGGCTACCACTTCGCGGAGACCATCGGCACGCGCGACGCGGTGGAGACGGTCTACGACGTGACCATCGTCAACGCGCAGGCCGAGCAGAGCGTCGCCGAACAGGACGCGGAGTACGGCGAGGACCTGTTCGCCCGCGATCCCGGCAAGTGCTGCGCGCTGCGGAAAGTCGTTCCGCTGCAACGGACACTGGCGCGCTACGACGCGTGGGTGACCGGTGTGCGGCGGGTGGACGCTCCGACGCGGGTGAACACACCGATCGTGCAGTGGGACGAGCGCAACGGGCTCGTCAAGGTCAACCCGATCGCGGCGTGGACGGACGAGGAGTTCAACCACTACATCGCCGAACACGGAATCCTGGAGAACCCCTTGGTGCAGGAGGGATATCCGTCCATCGGTTGCGCGCCGTGCACGGCGAAGCCGCTGCCGGGAGCCGATCCGCGCAGTGGCCGCTGGGCCGGGCTCGCCAAGACGGAGTGTGGTTTGCATGGGTAACGCCGTCGTCCAGGACAACCTGGCGGCTCTCGAAGCGGAAGCGATCCACATCTTCCGCGAGGTGGCGGGCGAGTTCGACCGGCCGGTGATCCTGTTCTCCGGCGGCAAGGACTCCACGTTGCTGGTCCACTTGGCGTACAAGGCTTTCTGGCCCGCGCCGATCCCGTTCCCGTTGCTGCACGTGGACACCGGGCACAACTTCGACGAGGTCATCGAGTTCCGCGACAACCTCGTGGAGCGGCTCGGCGCGCGGCTGGTGGTGGCCAAGGTCCAGGACTGGATCGACGACGGCCGCCTCACCGAGCGCCCCGACGGCACGCGCAACCCGTTGCAGACGGTGCCGCTGCTCGACTCGATCACCGAGGGCAAGTTCGACGCGGTGTTCGGCGGCGGGCGGCGGGACGAGGAGCGGGCGCGGGCGAAGGAGCGGATCTTCAGCCTGCGCAACGCCTTCGGCCAGTGGGACCCGCGCCGCCAGCGCCCGGAGCTGTGGAGCCTCTACAACGGCCGTCACCGCCCCGGTGAGCACGTGCGGGTGTTCCCGCTGTCCAACTGGACCGAGCTCGACGTGTGGCGCTACATCGAGCGGGAGAACATCGAGCTGCCGTCGATCTACTTCGCCCACCGGCGCGAGGTCTACCAGCGAGACGGCATGTGGCTCACTTCGGGCCCGTGGGGCGGGCCGAGGGAGAACGAGCCGGTCACCGAGATGACAGTGCGCTACCGCACCGTCGGTGACGGCTCGTGCACCGGGGCCGTGCGGTCCGATGCGTCCACTGTGGACGAGGTGATCGCCGAGGTGACGGCCAGCAGGCTCACCGAGCGCGGGGCCACCCGTGCCGACGACCGGCTCTCCGAGGCCGCCATGGAAGACCGCAAGCGGGAAGGCTACTTCTAGTGAGCGAGTTCACGAGCGAACCATCCACCACAGCAGCGCCGCTCGCGGCTCACCGAGCTTGCGAGGTGCAGCCGTGAGCGACCTGCTGAGGCTCGCGACCGCGGGCAGTGTGGACGACGGGAAGTCCACTTTGGTCGGACGCCTGCTCTACGACACGAAGTCGGTGCTCGCCGACACCCTCGAAGCGGTGCACCGCGCCAGCGCCGACCGGGGTCTGTCCACTCCGGACTTGTCGCTGCTCGTGGACGGACTGCGGGCGGAGCGCGAGCAGGGCATCACCATCGACGTGGCCTACCGCTACTTCGCCACGCCCAACCGCAGCTACGTGCTCGCCGACACCCCGGGCCACGTGCAGTACACCCGCAACACCGTGACCGGCGCGTCCACCGCGCAGCTCGCGGTCCTGCTGGTGGACGCGCGGAAGGGCGTGCTGGAGCAGACCCGCAGACACGCGGCGGTACTGGCACTGCTCGGTGTGCCCCGCCTCGTGCTCGCGGTCAACAAGATCGACCTGGTCGGCTTCGACAAGACGGTGTTCGACACGATCGCGCGGGAGTTCACCGAGCACGCCACCGGCCTCGGCTACACCGCCGACGCGCTGGTGATCGTGCCGGTGTCCGCGCTGCACGGCGACAACGTGGTCGAGCGCTCCGAACAGACGCCCTGGTACACCGGGCCGACCCTGTTGGAGCACCTGGAGTCCGTCCCGGTCGCGCCGGACCCGCGTGACGTCCCACTGCGTTTCCCGGTGCAGTACGTGATCCGCCCGCGCACCCCCGAGCACCCCGACTACCGGGGCTACGCCGGGCAGGTCGCGGCCGGTGTCGTGGTCCCTGGCGACGAGGTCGTGGTCCTCCCCTCGGGCAGGCGCAGCCGCGTCGAGCGGGTGGAGACCGCCGACGGGCCGCTCTCCGAGGCGACCGCCGGCCAGTCGGTCACCGTGCTGCTGGCCGACGACATCGACATCTCGCGCGGCGACGTGATCGCGGCGGCCGACGACCAGCCCAAGCTCGTCGACGAGCTGGACGCCACCGTGTGCTGGCTGGCCGAGAAGCCGCTGCGCGCGGGTGCCAGGGTGCTGGTCAAGCACGGGACCAGGACCGTGCAGGCCATCGTCACCGAGCTGTCCGGGCGCTTCGACGAGCAGCGGCTGTCCATTGTGGAGAGCCCGGAGTCCTTGTCGCTCAACGAGATCGGCCGCGTCGTCCTGCGCACCTCGGAACAGCTCCCTGTCGACGACTACGTGGCGAGCCGCCGGACCGGCTCGTTCCTGGTGATCGACCCGGCCGACGGCGGCACCCTCGCCGCGGGACTCGTCGGCGCGCCACTCCCGCTCCGGGAGGGCGCCACCGTCTCGCTCGCCGAGCGCGACCTCGTCTCCCCCGGTCCCTGACCACCAGCCGCACCTCGCCACCAGGAGGCCCCGTGCGCACCGCCCTGTTCCGCAGCACCGCGTTAGTCATCTCGGCCGCGCTGGCGCTCAGCGCGTGCACCCGTGCCGACGGCGGGCCAGCGGAGACGAAACCGGTCGCGGAGGCGGGACCGGCCGCCGAGCTGCGGCTGGGGTTCTTCCCGAACGTCACGCACGCGGCCGCGCTGGTGGGCATCGACAAGGACAAGGGGTTCATCGCCAAGGAGCTGGGATCGACCAAGCTCAGCACCCAGGCGTTCAACGCGGGCCCGTCGGCGATCGAGGCGCTGCTGTCCGGGTCGCTGGACGCCACGTTCGTCGGCCCCAACCCGACGATCAACGCCTTCACCAAGACCAAGGGCGAGGCGGTCAGGCTGATCGCGGGCGCGGCCTCCGGTGGCGCGCAGCTCGTGGTGAGGCCCGAGATCACCTCGGTTGAGCAGTTGCGCGGCAAGACGATCGCCACCCCGCAGCTCGGCGGCACGCAGGACGTCGCGCTGCGCGCCTGGCTGGCGGAGAAGGGCCTGAAGGTGGACACCACCGGCGGCAACGACGTCAAGGTGCTGACCACCGACAACCCGCAGACCTTCGACGCGTTCCGAAGTGGACAGTTGGACGGCGGGTGGCTGCCGGAACCCTGGGCCTCACGACTGGTGCTGGAGGCGGGCGCGAGGGTGCTCGTCGACGAGCGGCAGCTGTGGCCCGATGGCAAGTTCCCGACCACGGTGCTGATCGTGCGGACCGAGTTCGCCAAGAAGCACCCGCAGACCGTGCGGGCGTTGCTGCGCGGGCACGTCGCGGCGGTGCGGTGGCTCAACTCCGACACCGCCGCCGCGAAGAAGGTCGTCAACACCGGGCTGGCGAAGAACGCGGGCAAGCCGCTCGCGGACTCGGTGCTGGACCGCGCCTTCAGCCAGATCGAGTTCTCGTTCGACCCTCTTGCGGGGCGTTTCCCCAAGCTGTCCAAGGACGCCGTGACCGCGGGTGTGACCAAGCAGGAGATCGACCTCAAGGGTCTCGCCGACGTCGGCGCGCTGAACGAAGCGCTGAAAGCCGCCGGTGTGGCCACAGTGGACGCTTCCGGGCTCGACAAGAAGTGAGGTTGGCCATGACCGCGACTCTCGAACACGTCACTGAGGCTCGGCGCATGATCGACACGGTGGTGCGACTGCGCGGAGTCGGCAAGTCCTTCGGCACGGTCGCGGCGCTGGACGGCGTCGACCTCGACGTTGAGCCCGGCGAGTTCGTCTGCCTGCTCGGCGCTTCCGGCTGCGGCAAGTCCACGTTGCTGTCACTGGTCGCCGGTTTGGACCGGCCGACGACCGGCACCGTCGAAGTCCACAGTGGACGACCGGCCGTCGTCTTCCAGGAACCGGCGCTGATGCCGTGGCTCACCGCGGCGCGCAACGTCGAGCTTCCGTTGAGGCTGCGCGGGATCGGCAAGGCGGAGCGCACCGAGAGAGCGGCGCGGCTGCTCGACCTGGTGCGGCTCGGCGAGGTCGGCGGCAAGCGCCCGCACCAGCTCTCCGGCGGCATGCGGCAGCGAGTCGCGCTGGCCCGAGCGCTCGCGACGACCCTGGACGACACCGAGACGGCCGCGCCGCTGCTGCTGATGGACGAGCCGTTCGCGGCGCTGGACGCGATCACCCGCGACGTGCTCCAGGCCGAGCTGCGCCGGATCTGGGCGCAGACCGGCACGTCCGTGCTGTTCGTGACCCACGACGTGCGCGAGGCCGTGCGGCTGGGGCAGCGCGTGGTGCTGCTGTCCTCGCGACCCGGCCGCGTCGTCCGCGAGTGGCAGGTCGGCGAGGGCGGCGAGGAGCTGGCGCGGGAGATCACAACGGAACTGCGAGGGGTGATCTCCAGCCATGCCAGAGGTTGACCGCGGGCAGGAGGACGTCGCGCGGCTCGAAGCGGGCCTGGACGCGCTCGACGTGCCCGCTCCGGCGTCCCAGGGACCGAGTGGACTGCGCCGGTTCGCCGCTGTGGTGCTGCCGCCCGTTGTGGCCGTCGCGCTGATCATCGTGGCGTGGCAGGCGTTGTGGGCCTCGGCACTGTGGCCGGAGTGGAAGCTGCCGTCGCCGCTGGCGGTGGCGGGCGAAGTGCTCCGGTTGGCCCGGGAAGGCCAGATCACTGAGACGCTGTGGACCTCGACCCACCGCGCTGTGCTCGGCTTTCTCGTGGCGGTGGCGATCGGAACACCGCTGGGGCTGGTCGTGGCGCGCGTCAGGGTGGTGCGCGCCGCGATCGGCCCACTGCTGAGCGGCCTGCAGAGCCTGCCGTCGGTGGCGTGGGTCCCGGCGGCGGTGCTGTGGCTGGGCCTGAACGACTCGATGATCTACGCGGTGGTGCTGCTGGGCGCGGTGCCCTCGATCGCCAACGGCCTGGTGGCCGGGATCGACCAGGTGCCGCCGCTGTTGCTGCGCGTGGGCGCGGTGCTGGGCGCGGGCCGCCTCCAGTCGGCGCGGCACGTGCTGCTCCCCGCCGCGCTCCCCGGTTACCTCGCGGGCCTCAAGCAGGGCTGGGCCTTCTCCTGGCGCTCACTGATGGCGGCGGAGATCATCGCCCGCTCCCCCGACCTGGGCATCGGCCTCGGCCAGCTCCTGGAGCAAGGCCGCCTGCTCACCGACATGTCCACCGTCATCACCGCGATCCTGCTCATCCTCACGGTGGGCATCGGCGTGGAACTCCTCTTCTTCCGCCCCCTGGAGCGCCAGGTCCTCCGCTCCCGCGGCCTCACCGGAGCCCCCTCATGACCGCCATTCGCGGGCTTATCGACCGTTCCGGAGCTCCGCAGGAGTCCATAAGCCCGCGAATGGCAGGAAGGGGGACGGGATGAGTGGGGTTCCGCTGGTGGCGGTGGCGCACGGGAGTCGTGATCCGCGCTCAGCGGCTTCGGTGGCGGAGCTGCTGGAGGTCGTGCGCGGGCTGCGACCGGGGCTGGACGTGCGTGCGGCGTTCCTCGACCTGTCCGCGCCTCGGCTGACCGAGGTGCTGCAAGGCGTCCACGGCGAAGGCCATCGGTCCGCGGTCGTGGTGCCCTTGTTGCTGGGCAGTGCTTTCCACGCGCGGGTGGACGTTCCTGGCGCGGTGGCCGAGACCGTCGCGCGGTACCCGTTGCTGGACGTGCGGATCGCCGACGTGCTCGGCCCCGATCCGCGGTTGGAGTCGGCGGCGTGGCGGCGGTTGCTGGCCGCGGGCGTCGATCCCGCCGATCCGGAGCTGGGCGTGGTGCTGGCGGCGGCCGGGTCCTCGCACGCACCCGCGAACGCCGCCGTCGCGGAGGTGGCCCGGCGGTGGGAGAGCGGGTCGAGGTGGGCGGGTGTCGAAGCGGCGTTCGCCGCCTCGGCGCAGCCTGACGTGCCCTCCGCCGTCGCGCGGCTGCGGGCTCGCGGGGCGCGGCGGATCGCCGTGGCGTCGTGGTTCCTCGCGCCGGGGAGGCTGCCCGACCGGGTCATCGGCCTTGCCGGGCCGCGGGCCGTGGTGGCCGCACCGCTCGGGGACGACGTCGAGGTCGCCGAGCTCGTGCTGCACCGGTTCGACGCCGCGCTCGGCGCCCGTTCGGCCGACGCGGTGCGGTACGCGTGAGGACCCTGCGGATCGACCCCACGGCCGTGCTCGTCGCGGCCGTGCTGATCGCCGCCGCCATTCTCGGCCTTATACCGGCGGTGCCGTGGTGAGCAATTCCACGCGACCCAGGCTTCCTGATCCCACAATTGAAATCACTGAAGGCGACATCCTACTTTCGTCGCATCACCGGAACGCATTGCTCGTGCGAGGCTCGCTTTCCTCCCGCCAGTGAAGCCGGGAGAATACTTTTCCCAAAGCGAGGTTTCGTCGATGACCCCTGCCCGCATCGCCCTCACCGCGGCACTGGCCGTCGCCCCCGTGCTCGCGTTGGCCGCCCCGGCGTCAGCCGCAGCGCCCTCCACGGTGGCGTTCAGCTGCCAGGCGAAGACCCCGATCGGCCCGATCACGGCGAGCGTCACCCAGGAGATGACCGCGACCGCCCCGGCGACCGTGGCCCCCGGCGCCGAGTTCGAGCTGGTCTTCGACCCGCCGGCCAGCAAGATCCCCGCCGAGATCAACGGCGTGCAGGTCCGCGAGGTCAAGAACTTCAAGCTGGGCGTGCCGGTCCCCGCGAACTCCTCGTTCGTCTCCGTGGCGCTCTCCGGCGGCTCCGGCATCGGCAAGCCGACCATCGTCCAGGAGGGCGGGACCATGGTGGTCACGCTGGCCGGACCGCTCAAGGGCGGCGCGGCCATCGAGCTGCCCACCATCACCGTCAAGCTGAAGGCGGGCGCGTCCGGGACCATCGAGAGCAAGCTCGGCGGGACCAGCTTCGACAAGCCCGGACTGACCTTCACCGGCACCGCGGCGTTCGGCCCGCTGCCGGTCGACGCGCCGGTGGCCTGCTTCCCGAACCCGAACCCGGCTCTGACGACCACGAGGATCGGCTGAGCCGCCCGTGCGGGCGCCGTCCCTGCTCCGGCGCCCGCACGGAAACGCGCACCCCCGACCTTCGGCGGGTTACCCGGAGGTAGGCCTCGTGTGATGCTCGCATTCCCGCCGCCGTTGTCGGGAATCGCTGAAGAAGCGAGGTCAGAAGATGTCCCCTGCATCTCGAATCGCCTTCACCGCCACCGTGGCCACCGCCTCCTTGATCGCGCTGGCCCTCCCCGCCGCCGCAGCCCCTGTCACATTCACCTGCGAGGCGTCCACCCCCATCGGCAAGGTCTCCGCCTCGCTGAACCAGGAAGTCACCGCTTCCGCCCCCGCCACCGTCGCCGCGGGCGGGGATATCGCCATCGTGGTCGACCCCGCGCCGAACAAAGTCCCTGCCAAGGTCGGCGACTACACGCTGAAAGAGGTCAAGAACTTCGCACTGAAGATTCCGGTACCGGCGAACTCAACGTATGTCTCGGCGAGTCTGTCGGGCGGTTCCGGCGTCGGAACCGCCACCGTGTCCCACGAGAACGGGACCCTCGTGCTGAAACTGTCCGGAGCCCTCGCGGGCGGCGCGGACTTCGAGCTGCCCACCGTCACCGTGAACCTGAAGGCCGGCGCTTCCGGGACGATCTCCTCGAAGCTCGGTGGCACCTCGTTCAGCGACCCCGGGCTCACCTTCACCGCCACCGCGCAGACGATCATCGGCCCGATCAACGCGCCGACGGCCTGCTACCCCAACCCCAACCCCGCGCTCACCACCACGACGATCGGCTGACCGACGGCTGCCCGTGGCGGGGCTCGCACCCCGCCACGGGAGCCTAGAGTGCGGGACATGGCTGACGAGCTGGTGCACTACTCCGTCGAGCGCGGGGTCGCGACGATCACGCTGGACTCCCCGCACAACCGCAACGCGCTGTCGGCGCAGCTGCGCCGCGAGCTGCGCGAGCACCTGACCACCGCGATCGCCGCGCCCGAGGTCCGGGTGATCGTGCTGGACCACACCGGCACGGTGTTCTGCTCGGGCATGGACCTCAAGGAGTCCAAGGGCGCGGGCTCCTCGGACCAGGGGGTCAACGAGTTCCCGGAGATCCTGTCGCTGATCTGGGACAGCCCCACCCCCGTCGTGGCCAAGCTGGCCGGTCCGGCGCGCGCGGGCGGCGTCGGCCTGATCGCCGCCGCCGACATCGCGGTCGCCGCGACCGAGGCCAGCTTCGCGTTCACCGAGGTGCGCATCGGCGTGGTGCCCGCGGTGATCTCGGTGACCGTGCTGCCGCGCCTGCTGCCCAGGGCCGCGCACGAGCTGTTCCTGACCGGCGAGAAGTTCGACGCCACCAGGGCCGCCCAGGTCGGCCTGATCAACTCCGCGGTGCCCGCCGACCAGCTGGACGCCGAGGTGCGCCGCTACACCGACATGCTGGCGCTCGGCGCGCCGCAGGCGCTCGCGGCGACCAAGCAGATGCTGCGCCGCCAGCCCGTGACCATGGCCGACGACTTCGCGGCGATGCTGGAGCTGTCCGCCAAGCACTTCGCGGGCGAGGAGGGGCAGGAGGGCATCGCCTCGTTCCTGCAGAAGCGCCCCGCCTCCTGGGTGCCGCAGGACTGACCGAAGGGCAGGGGCCGACTCGGCCCTTGCCCCCACCCCTCGGCAACTTGTTATAGTTGTATGCAAACAAGGGGTGATCATATGGTCCAGCGTCCACCGAAGTTCCTCCGCCGGCTCCTGCTGACCGCCGCGCCGCCGCTGATCGCACTGGGCGCCGTCCGGCTGACGCAGACCTCCCTCGCCGGGCGGCTGCCCGACTCACTCGCCACGCACATCGGCCTGAGTGGCAGGGCCGACCGCTTCGCCTCCACGGCCCAGTTCCTGTTCGCCACCACCATGATGATCGGCCTGCTCGGGGCGTTCTTCCTGGTCCTGGTCGTGGTGATGCGCGGGAACCCGCACGGCCAGCGCTTCATGGTCACCGGGAGCTTCGCGGTCAGCACCCTGCTCGGCCTGCTGCACGGTGTCGTCCTGCTGTCCAACCTCGACGTCGCCGACGCCACCACGGTCACCTTCTCGGGGTGGGGCATCGCCGTGCCGATCGTGGCCGCCGTGCTCGCGGGCGCGCTGGGCTATGCGCTCGCCGGGCACGTACCCGCCCCGGAGCGCACCGGACCACTGCCGGAGGACGCGCCCCGCATCACGCTCGCGGCCGAGGAACGCGCCAGCTGGAGCCAGACCATGACCACGCGGCTGCCGTTGCTCGGCGGCGGAGTCCTGTTCGTCGGCGTGCTCACCGCCGCGATCAGCGTCGAGTGGTCGGTCGCCATCGCGCTCCTGCCCGCGCTCCTGCTCCTGATCACCTCCTCGGTGCGGGTCACCGTGGACGGCGCCGGGCTGTCGGTGCGGCTGTCGCTGGTCGGCTGGCCGCGCAAGCGGATCGCACTCAGCGAGATCAAGGTCGTGCACGTGAAGACCATCCGGCCGTTCAAGGACTTCGGCGGCTGGGGCTACCGGTTCAACGGCGCGGCGTCCGGCGTGGTGCTGCGCACGGGCGAGGCGCTGGTCGTCGAGCTGACCAACGGCACCGAGTTCGTTGTCACCGTGGACAACGCGGAGACCGGCGCGGCGCTGCTGAACACCCTCGCCGAACGGTCGAGGACACTGGGCTGACCATGTTGATCAGAATCGACCCGTCCTCGTCGGTCCCGCTCGGGGACCAGGTCGCGGCGTCCGTGCGCGGCAGCATCGCCGACGGCGCCGTCAAGGCCGGCGACCGGCTGCCGCCCGCCCGCGAGCTGGCGAGTTCACTCGGCATCAACCTGCACACGGTGCTGCGCGGCTACCAGCAGCTGCGCGACGAGGGCCTGATCGAGCTGCGCCGGGGGCGGGGCGCGGTGGTGGCCGACGGCGCCAGCGACCACCGCGCGGAGCTGGCGCGGCTCACCAGGGAGCTGGTCGCGGCCGCGCGGCGGCTCGGGCTCGGCGACCAGGAGGTCCTGGAGCTGGTGCGCGCCGAGCTCAGTTCGCGGTGAGCCGCAGGACGAGCCGGGGGTTGGCGTCAGCCGCTTCCTCCAGCACGTCGCGCACCTTGCCGTAAGCCTCCGGGTCCTCCTCGGCGAGCACGTGGTGGTCGGTCCACACCAGCACGTGGTTGCCGACCGGCAGCCAGGAGAGGTCAACGAGGCAGTCGTAGAGCGCGTCCAGGTTCCGTCCGAAGTAGGACGGGAAGGACATGGCCTTGGCGATGGCGTCGATCGCCGCCGACTTCGAGTGCACGGCAGAGCCGTCGACCACATGCCTGGTCGTCATGCCTCACCTCGCTGGGAAAAGGTCATCGGGACGTGTCGACGACGATGAAGCTCTTGTAGTGGTCGCCGGTGTAGTACACCTCGCCGGTCTTGCCGGTCACCAACCTCCGCGCGCCGCGGGTGTTCTCCCCCGGCGTGGGCACGGTGAACTCGCGGTAGTAGCCGCGGTTCTTGCTCGGCAGGATCCCTTCGCGGTTGAAGAAGTCCACGTTGTCGTTCTTCGGGTACTTGTACGGCCCGCCGGCGCGGATCGTCTGCCAGGTGTTCCCCGCCTCCTTGGGCAGGGAGCTCAGCGGGCAGACCTGGAGCTTGCTGTCCGCGGCTCCGGGAACGGCGGACTGCGC
Source organism: Allokutzneria oryzae (assembly GCF_042429765.1). Classification (NCBI taxonomy): domain Bacteria; kingdom Bacillati; phylum Actinomycetota; class Actinomycetes; order Pseudonocardiales; family Pseudonocardiaceae; genus Allokutzneria; species Allokutzneria oryzae. The sequence continues at coordinate 176,644 of NZ_JBHLZU010000033.1, forward strand.
CGAGGCGGTGGAGCAGGCGCTGGGCCCGGCCTGCCCGCCGCCTGCGAACAGGTCGCGGGCGAGCCAGCCGAGCACGACGAGCGCGACCAGTCCGACGAGGGCCGCCGTGATCCGTCTGCGCGAGGTCACGACGCTTGTTCCCGCTTGCGGGCCGCGTTCTTGCGGGCGGTGCTCAGCGCGGCGGACACCCGGTCGACCCCGCGGTCGATGCCGAGGGCGACTCCCCAGCACGCCGGCAGCAACACGGCCATCACCAGGACGAACTGGAAGGGGAACCACAACCCGGCCACCCAGAACTCCACGCTGTCCCACCAGGAGACCAGCCAGTCAAACACGAGCAGAACCATACGCCCAGCACTCGCAGTGACCGTCGTCACGGGCACTGTCCGGTGCGCGGCGCTAGGTTTCGACCATGTTCGCCGTGTATGCCGACGCCCCGAACCCCGACGACCCGCTTGCCGGCCTTGTGGTCGGCGAACGCCCGGAACCGCAGGTCCCCGACGGCTGGGTGCCGGTGACCGTGCGCGCGGCCAGCCTGAACATGCACGACCTGTGGACGCTGCGCGGCGTCGGGATCAAGGCGGAGCGCTTCCCGATGATCCTCGGCTGCGACGGAGCGGGCGTGCTCGCCGACGGCACCGAGGTGGTGCTGCACTCGGTGATCTCCTCGCCGGGCTGGACCGGGGACGAGACCCTGGACCCGAGGCGCTCGCTGCTCACCGAGCTGCACCAGGGCACCTTCGCCGACACCGTGGTGGTGCCCGCGGGCAACGTGCTGCCCAAGCCCGCCTCGCTCAGCTTCGCCGACGCGGCCTGCCTGAGCACCGCGTGGCTGACGGCCTACCGGATGCTGTTCGTGAAGTCCGAGCTGCGCCCCGGCCAGACCATGCTGGTGCAGGGCGCCTCGGGCGGTGTGGCCACCGCGCTGGTCCAGCTCGGCCGCGCCGCGGGGCTGCGGGTGTGGGCGACCGGGCGCAGCGAGGCCAAGCGCGAGCTGGCCGCCGAGCTCGGCGCGCACGCCACCTTCGAGTCGGGCGCGCGGCTGCCGGAGAAGGTCGACGGCGTCTTCGAGACCATCGGCGAGGCCACCTGGGGCCACTCCATGCGCAGCCTCAAGCCGGGCGGCGTGATCGTCTGCTCCGGCTCGACCACGGGGCCGAACCCGCCAGCGGACCTGCAGCGGCTGTTCTTCCTCCAGCTGCGCGTCGTCGGCTCGACCATGGGCACCCGCGCGGAGCTGGCCGACCTGATGTCGTTCATGGACGTCGCGGGCCTGCGGCCGAGGATCGGCATGGAGCTCCCGCTGGAGCGGGCCGAGGAGGGCTTCCGGGCGATGCTGGACGGCGACACCGCCGGCAAGATCGTCTTCGTCCGGTAGCACCGATCGAAACATCGATGAACGGCCCCGGCCCGTGAGCGGAAACCGTTAGACTCGCGCTGCCCGAACCCCGGGCGTGCATAAGAAAACAGGGTGCCCGTAACAACAATTGCTGGACCGCGTTTCGGGGCGGTCCGTAGCGGTCATGCGGATTCATCCTCGAACCGAACCGGTCCGGCGCGCAGAAGGAACCGAGGAAGTGGGGGCTTCCGATCATGATGCGAGTCGGCTACATCACCGGAGACAGACCAGCCGCGACGTGGATCTACACGCTCAACGGCGATCTCTACGGTCTGAACATCGTCGACGTCTGGTACGACGCGGTGGAGGTTCTGGCACAACCTCCCCGGGACGACGTCGACGTGTGGCTTGTGGATCACGAGGCGATGACCGGTCACTGGGAGGTTTTCGACCGGCACCGCGAACGGGACGGCGGGCTCGTCCCGGTCATCGTTGTCTGTGCCAGTGAGGAACAGGTGGCCCGCACCCTGCGCCGCAGGGTCAACGCGGTGCTGACCGAGCCCGTCGGGGCCTGGGACGTGCTGTGCGCGGTGTCCGCGGCGGCAAGCGGCGAGCTGTTCATCTCGCCGCGGATGCTGCGCCAGTACAGCCAGGAGATCATCCACCTCCTGTCGCCGAGCAACCAGCGGCCGGAGGAGGAGCTGACCGAACGGGAGACCGAGGTCCTGAGGTTGTTGGCGGAGGGGATGTCCAACTCCCGGATCGCCGCCTACCTGCACATCTCCAGCGCCACGGTGGGCACGCACGTGCTCAGCATCCGGCGCAAGCTGCAGGCGGCCAACCGCACGGAAGCGGTCGTCCAGGCCTATCGCATGGGCCTGGTCACCAACCGGTCGGCGCTGGAGAGCAGCGCGATCTGACACACCGGTGAAAGGGCCCGGCGGTCACCTCGGGGGAGGTAGGACCGCCGGGCCCTTTCCCGTTGGCTCGCTCCTCACGGGGTCACCGGGGCTGGGCGGAGTGCGAGCGGAGCAGGTCGAGGAGGGCTTCGGCGGGTTGGGCGCCCGCCACGCCCTGGCGGCCCACCACGAACGTCGGCACCGAGCGGACCCCGATCGCGATGCCGTGCGCCAACTCCGCGCGCACCGTCTCGGCGTCCGTGGTGTCGGAGAGATCCACTCCGTCCAGGCCCGCGTCCGCGGCGAGCGCGGTCAGGGTCGCGCGGTCGCCCAGGTTGGCGCCCTCCACGAAGTAGCCGCGGAACAGCCGCTCCTGCACCGCGTCCTGGAGCTCCGCACCACCTCGGTCGGCGGCCCGGGCCAGCACGCGGTGGGCGTCGAAGGTGTTCGCGCGGACCGCGTGCTCGAAGCGGTACTCCAACCCGACCTCGGCCGCCGTCGCGGTCACCCCGGCCATCAGCTGCGCGGCCCGCTCGGCGCCGCCGAACTTCTCCGCCATGGCCTCGGCCAGCGGGCGGCCGTCGCTGCTGGCCCCCGGATCGAGCTCGAAGGGCCGCCACAGCACCTCGACGTCCTCGCCGCCCTCCGCGCGCCAGAGCTCCAGCGCCTGTTCGAGGCGGCGCTTGCCGATGTAGCACCACGGGCACACCACGTCGGACCACACCTCGACACGCACAACGGACTCCTAGGTCGTCGGATCTGCCCCCGTGGCAACACTCAGCGGTGCTGCGCTGTTCCGCGTTGTGCTCCTGCCAACAGCTTTCCGGTGTGCTCGGCCCACCGCACCGGCAGCAGCGGCAGCACCGCCGGGATCCGATCGGTCACTTCACGGTCACCCGAAGTGAACGCGAACAGCGTCGCTACGGAGACATCGTGGTCCGGGCGGTCGACGAGCTCCACCGCGTCCCCCGCGCTGATCTCCCCGGCCTGCTCGACCGCGAGATAAGCGCCTGGGCGGCAGACCTGGGTGAACTCCTTGACCAGGCGCTGGTGCTCCCAGAAGCCCGCGAAGACCCGGCACGGCGTGCGCGGACCGGTCACCCGCAGCACCGTCGCGCCGATCCGCCACCGCTCCCCGATCAGCGCCTCGTTGACGTCGAAGCCGGACAGCGTCAGGTTCTCGCCCGCGTTGCCCGGCACGAGGTCCTTGCCCAGGCGCTCCGACCAGTAGCGCAGGTCCTCGGCCTGGAAGGCGTATGCGGCCTGGAACCACGCGCCGTGCACCTCGCGGTCGACGACGGTGTCGCCGGTGACCCCGTCCGCGGTGAACAACGCCGGGCCGGCGGTGGGCCGCTTGTCCATCCCGGAGCTGCCTTTGCGGCCGGTCCACGAGGCGGTGCTGACCACGGCAAGGTTGACTGACTCGACACACCCCAGCTTCATGTGACGAACGTAGCGCTGCTCTTCCCGGGGTGGTCCACTACTTTTCGCGCCTGGATGCGCATCGTCGCGCATGGAGGGAGAAGGCATGACTACAGCAGCACCCCGGGGCGGCCGGAGCGTGTTCCGCCGCAAACCGGTGGAACAGATCGCCGACGAGCACGAGGGCGAGCTGTCGCGGTCCCTCGGGCTGTGGCAGCTCACCGCGATCGGCGTCGGCGGCATCATCGGTGCCGGGATCTTCTCCCTCGCGGGGGCCGTCGCGAACAAGACCGCCGGTCCGGCGGTGCTAATCTCGTTCCTGATCGCGGGTGTCGCCAGCGCCGCCGCGGCCTTCGCGTACGCGGAGTTCGCCGGGCTGATCCCCAAGGCGGGCTCGGCCTACACCTACGGCTACGCGGTGCTCGGCGAGATCGTCGGCTGGTTCATCGGCTGGGACCTGCTGCTGGAGTACACCGCGATCGTGGCGGTGGTGGCCATCGGCATCTCCGGCTACTTCACCAAGCTGCTCGGCTTCCTCGACATCCACCTTCCACAGTGGATGCTTGGGGCCCCCGGCACCGAGCCGGAGGGCGTCGCGCCGGGCTCCTACTCGGTGAACCTGTTCGCCGTGCTGCTGTGCCTGCTGATCGCGTGGGTCCTGACGCTGGGCATGAAGAACGCCGCCCGCTTCGAGAGCGCGCTGGTGTGGCTCAAGGTCGGCGTGGTGGTCCTGGTGATCGCGGTCGGCTTCTTCTACATCGACACCGGCAACTACACCGACTTCTTCCCCTTCGGCTTCACCGGCGCGGTGACCGGCGCGGCCACGGTGTTCTTCGCGGTCTTCGGCTACGACGCGATGAGCACCGCCGCCGAGGAGTCCAAGGACTCGCAGAAGCACATGCCGAAGGCGATCATCTACTCGCTGGCCATCTCGATGGTGCTCTACGTGCTGGCCTGCCTGGTGCTCACCGGCATGATCCCGTTCGCCAAGATCGACGGCGAGGCGGCGTTCGCCGACGCCTTCGCCCAGGTCGGGCTGCCGCTGGTCGGCACGGTCATCGCCGTCGGCGCGATCCTCGGCATCCTCACGGTGATGTTCACCTTCATGATGGGCGTGACCCGCGTCGGGTACTCGATGAGCCGCGACGGCCTGCTGCCCAAGTGGTTCGCCAAGACCCACCCGGTGCGCAAGGTGCCGACCCGGATCACCTGGATCGTCGGTGTCTGCTCGGCGTTCATCGCCGGGTTCCTCAACATCAACGAGGCCGCCGAGCTGACCAACATCGGCATCCTGCTGGCGTTCGTGGTGGTGTGCATCGCGGTGATCGTGCTGCGCTACCGCCAGCCCGACCTGCCGAGGAGCTTCCGCTGCCCCGGCATGCCGGTGGTGCCGCTGATCGGTGTCGGCTTCTCGATCTGGCTGATCACGTTCCTGCAGTGGGAGACCTGGCTGCGCTTCGCGGTCTGGTTCGCGATCGGCCTGGTGATCTACTTCGCCTACTCCTACCGCAGGTCGGAGCTGAACAAGTCCGCTCAGGACTGACCGAGGTATCCGCGACAGGCCCGGGACAGCGCGTCCCGGGCCTGTTCGTCGAGCTGGGCCAGCAACCGCGCCACGGGCAGCTCCTGCGCCAGCGGGTAGGCCTGGCCCGCCCACAGCGACATGGCCTCCGGGTCGCCCGCCGCGCTCGCGGCGGCGCGCAGCGGCTTGGTCAGGTGGTGGATCTGCGGGTAGGCCGAGGGCGCGTCCGCGCTGTGCTCGGCGAGGAACCGGTTGACCAGTCCGCGGGCGGGACGGCCGGTGAAGGCCCTGGTGAACTCCGTCGGTCTGCTCCCCTCCGCCAGGGCGGCGCGGTGGGTGGCCGGGGTTCCCGCCTCGGGGCAGCGCAGGAACGCCGTGCCCAGCTGCGCGGCCACCGCACCGGCGGTCAGCACCGCGGCCACGTCCGCGCCGTGCGTCAACCCGCCGGTGGCGATCAGCGGCACGTCCACCACGGCCCGCACCAGCCGCAGCGCCGTGAGCAGCCCGTAGCTCGGGCCACCCGCCGGTGACCCGTCATCGACGAACAGTCCCCGGTGCGCGCCGGCGTCGGCGCCCTGGACGCACAGCAGATCCGCTCCGGCGTCCACCGCTATGCGCGCCTCGGCCGGGGTGGTGACGGTGACGACGACCTGGATCCCGTTGTCCCGCAACCGTCGCACCGCGGTCGGCTCCGGGCAGCCGAAGGTGAACGAGACCACCGGCACCCGCTCGCGGACGACGAGGTCGAGCTTGGCCGGGTAGTCGTCGTCCTCCCAGCGCGCCGCACCGAGCGACACCCCGTGCCGGGTGGCGTCGGCGGTCAGCGCGTCCCGGTAGGCACGCAGGTCCGCCTCGCTGTCCGGACCGGGCACGAACAGGTTGACCCCGAACGACTCCACGCCCAGCTCGCGGACACGGGCGATCTGGTCGGCGACGGTTGCCGCCGGGACGTACCCCGCGGCAAGGAACCCGAACCCACCCGCCGCGCCCACCTCGGCGACCAGCTCCGGGGTGGACACGCCACCGGCCATGGGCGCCGCGATCACCGGGACACGCAGTTCCTCCAGCATCCTTCGGACAGTAGGGGCTGTTCACCGCGCCGGGCACGGAATGCCGCGCACGACACACTGTCCACAGTGGACGAGCGGGCTACTGTCCGCGCCACCACCGGGTGATGGCGTTCTTCCACCCCTTCCGCGGCGGGGCCTGCTCGACCGGCTGCGAAGGAAGGGCACGGGGCGTCAGCTTGGCCCACGAGGGGACGGAGACCGCCGTGCCACCGCGCGTGGTCAACGGCGTGAACCGGACGGGCAGTGCCGTCAGCGAGCGGAAGAAGGGGCCGGGCCGCCACTGCAGCTCCTCCGCCGGGACCGCCAGCTCCATGTCGGGCAGCCCGTCCAGCAGTTTCTCGATGGCGATCGAGGCGATCAGCCGCGCCGTCCCCTGCACCGGGCACGCGTGCGGACCCACGCCCCAGGTCAGGTGGGCCCGGTTGCCCGCGCGGTGCTCGGCGCCGAAGGTCGGGTCGGTGTTGGCCGCCGCGTAGCTGATCACCACTGGTTGGTCCGCCGGCAGCACCACCCCGGCGAAGCTGACGTCCTCGGTCGGGAAGGTGACCGAGAGGTTGGCCATCGGCGGGTCGGTCCACAGCACCTCGTCGAGGGCGTCCTCGACCTGGAGGCTGCCCCCGGCGAGGTCACCGCCGAAGCGGTCGTCGGACAGCAGCAGCCGCAGCGCGTTGGCGATCAGGTTGGTCTCGTGCTGGGTCACCGCGCCGAGGATGATGAACAGCTGGTGCAGCATCTCCTCGTCGGTCAGCCGCGCCGGGTGCGCCATCATCCAGGACGTGATGTCCGGACCGGGCTCCCTGCGCTTGAGGGCGACCAGCTCCCGCAGCGCCGCCGTCAGGTCCTCGTTGGACTTCTCCGGGTCGACCACGTCGACGATCCGGCTCATCCCGGTCATCAGCCGCTCGCCCAGCTCCGGCGGGCAGCCGTGCAGGTAGTTGAACACCCACAGCGGCAACGCCAGCGCGTACTTGGCCAGCAGGTTCACCTCGCCGTCCGCGGCGAACCCGGCGATCAGCATCTCGGCGGTGGCCTCGACGCGGGCGCGGACCATGTTCGGGTCCACCTTGGCCGCGCTGTCGGTGATCGCCCGGCGCAGCCGCGCGTGCGCGTCGCCGTCGGACATCAGGCAGGTCGGCCGGTAGCCCATCACCGGCAGGGTCGGGCAGTCCGCGGGGGTGTTGCGCTGCCACCGGCGGCCGTCCCTGGGGAAGGTGGTCGGGTTGCGCAGCACCTCCAGCGCGGCGTCGTAGCCGACCACCAGGGTGGCGTTGACCCCGGGCGCGAGCTCGACCGGCGCGGTCGGCCCGTTGCGCCGCAGCCGCTCGTAGATACCGGCCGGGTCGGCGGTGAACTCCGGTCCGTACAGCGGCACCCTGCCGCCCGAGACGGGGCAGCCGGATCTGGCGGGGACGTCTGCGGGGTAAGAGGTCACACCTGCTCCTCGTGGGTGCGATCGAAGGGGTTCGAAGGGGGCGATGAGGTCGTCACTGCCCGCGCCACCAGCGGATGATCGCGTGCTTCCAGCTCGTCCTGGCGACGGTGGTCACCGGCGCGGGCCGGTCCACCGGGGTCGGGGCCACCCCGGTCACCGCCGGGACGGAGACGGTCTCCTCACCGGAGACGTCCAGCGGGGTGAAGCGGACCGGCAGCGCGGACAGCGCGCGCAGGAACGGGCCCGGCCGCCACGGCAGCTGCTCGACCGGGACCGCCAGCCGCATGTCGGTGAGGCCGTCCAGCAGCTTCTCGATCGCGATCGAGGCGATCAGCCGGGCGAGCCCCTGCACCGGGCAGGCGTGCGGTCCGGCGCCCCAGGCGAGGTGGGCTCGGTTGCCCGCGCGGTGCTCGGCGCCGAAGCCCGGGTCGGTGTTGGCCGCCGCGTAGCTGATCACCACCGGCTCGTCGGCGGGCAGCCGCACCCCGGAGAGGTGGACGTCCTGGACCGGGTAGCTGGCGGAGAGGTTGGCCACCGGCGGGTCGGTCCACAGCACCTCGTCGAGGGCGTCCTCCACCGGGAGGCTGCCCCCGGCGAGGTCACCGGCGAAGCGGTCGTCGGACAGCAGCAGCCGCAACGCGTTGGCGATCAGGTTCGCCTCCGGCTCGGTTCCGGCGCCCAGCATCAGGAACAGCTGGTGCAGCAGCTCCTCGTCGGTCAGCCGCGCCGGGTGCGCCATCATCCAGGACGTCATGTCCGAGCCCGGCTCCCGGCGCTTGAGCGCGATCAGCTCCAGCAGCGCGGCCGTCAGGTCCTCGTTGGCCTTCTCCGGCTCGTTCATGTCCACGATGCCGCGCATCCCTGCGACCATCCGCTCGCCCAGCTCCCGCGGGCAGCCGTGCAGGTAGTTGAACACCCACAACGGCAACGCGATCGCGTACTCGGAGAGCAGGTCCGCCTCGCCGCGCGCGCCGAACTGCTTGATCAGCATGTCGGCGCTGGCCTCGACGTACGCGCGGACCTTGTTCGGATCGACCTTGGCGAGGCTCTCGGTCACCACGCCGCGCAGCCGCGCGTGCGCCTCGCCGTCGGACATCAGGCAGTTCGGCCGGTAGGCCATCACCGGCAGCACCGGGCAGTCCTCCGGCACCTTCGCCGCCCAGGCCCGACCGTCCCTGGGGAAGGTGCTCGGATTGCGCAGCACCTCCAGCGCGGCGTCGTAGCCGACCACGAGCGTGGCCGCGATGCCCGGAGCGAGCTCGACCGGAGCGAGCGGCCCGTACCGCCGCAGTCCCGCGTAGACCCTGGCCGGATCGACGGCGAACTCCTGGCCGTACAACGGCACTCTGGAACCGGAGGCGGGACAGCCCGGGAGGGCGAGAACGTCCGCGGGTCGAGGGGTCACACGTGCTCCTGGGTGGTGAGGTCGGGTGGACGCGGGCGAGTGCCCGCGCCACCACCTGGCGAGCGAGCCGTCCCGGCTGGTGCGGCGCGGAGGACTACGGCGCGGCCGGGAAGGGGGATCGGTGTCCTGCGGTCCCGCCCGGCGCGGACGTGCCGGGCGGGCGGGGCCGGTCGTGGGCCCGGGTGGAGCCGGAGGCGGGCTCCTGCCCGCGCGACGGCACCCGGGCCACGGTCACGCGTACTCCTTGACCTTGCGGTTGAGCAGGTGGTCGACCAGGGCGATCAACGCGTGCGTCGAGGACACCCGGTCACGGGCGTCGCAGGTGACCAACGGGGTCTCCGGCAACAGGTCCAGCGCCTCGCGCAGCTCCGACTCCGGGAACCTCGGCGCCTCGTCGAAGTGGTTGACCGCGACGGCGTAGGGCAGCCCCAGCTCCTCCAGCAGACCCATGATGTCGAAGGAGTGTTCGAGCCTGCGGGTGTCGGCCAGCACCAGCGCGCCGAGCGCCCCGTGCGCGATGTCCTTCCACAGCTGCTTGAACCGGTGCTGTCCCGGCGCGCCGAACAGGTACAGCACCAGCTGGTCGTTCAGCGTCAGCCTGCCGAAGTCCATCGCCACGGTCGTGGTGTCCTTGCCGACCGCCCCGGCGAGGTCGTCGACGTGCTCGCCCGCCTGGGTCATCGTCTCCTCGGTGCGCAGTGGCCGGATCTCCGACAGCGTGCCCACGAAGGTGGTCTTGCCGACCGCGAAGTGGCCGACCACGAGCAGTTTCACCGCGGTGCGCACGGTGTCGCGCACGTAGATGCCGTCAGACGAGAGCGCGGAGGCCATCGAGCACATCCTTGAGGAGCTGGCGGTCGGGGCGCCCGGTCGCCACCGGGGCGTCGGAGGTGACGGTGAGGTGGCCGCTGTCGACGAGGTCCGACAGCAGCACCTTGGTGACGCTCACCGGCAGGCCCAGGTGCGCCGCGACCTCGGCGACCGACAGCGAGCCACCCCGGCAGAGCTCCATCGCGCGACGCTTCTCCGGGCTCAGGCCCGCGACCTGGTCCCGGGCCACGGTCACCAACGTGACCAGGTCGAAGGTGTTGCGGGTCGGGTGGGCCCGGCCGCCGGTCACCACGTGCGGCCGCACCAACGCCCGTTCCCGCCGATGCGGGGTCATGCGCGACTGCCGATGCCCTGCCGCGGCGGGCTGGTCAGCTCCTTGCCCAGCCGCTGGACGAGTTCCTGCAGCCGGAAGGAGACCGCCTCCATGTCCACCCGCTCGGTCGCCGAGACCGCGAGGTAGGCGCCGGGGCCCGCGGCGACCAGGAAGACGTAGCCGCCGGGGAACTCGTTGACCGTCTGCTGCCAGCCGCTCGGCGAGGAGCCGCAGAACTCGGCGGTGCTGCGGGCCAGCGCTTGCAGGCCGGACATGGCCGCGGCGTGCCGGTCGGCGTCGTCCCTGGTGATGGTCTGCGAGTGGGCCATCAGCAGCCCGTCGGCGGAGAGCAGGATCGCGTGCAGTGTCTCCGGCATCTGCAACGCGTTGTCGAGCATCCAGCCCAGCTTGTTGTTGGTCGGTTCGGTCATTCCTGGGTACTCCCCTCAGCGGCGGGCGGGACGGCGCGGCCGGACCTGGTACCGCGCTGCCAGGCGCCGAGCCCGGAGGCGGTCCTGCCGACCGGGCGGATCGGCAGCGGCGCGGTCTGTGCGGCCAGCTCGACCGGTGACTCGCGGCGGCGGCGCTTGGGCAGCCCGCCCGCGGTGCGCTCCGGCTCGGTGGACTTGGCTGGCTCCGGCGACACCGCCGGGGCCGGGACGCTCGGCTCGGGCGAGCTCGGGTAGGGCACGACGGTGGGGCGCGGCGCGGGCTGGGCCACGGGCGCCTGGTGCGGAGCCGGGGTGCTGACGCGGGTGAGCAGCGCGGTCGGTAGGAAGACCACGGCGCGCACACCGCCGTAGGGCGAACGGGTGTCGACGGAGACGGAGAAGCCGTACCGGGCGGCCAGCAGACCGATGACGGCGAAGCCGACCTGGGGCGGGTCGCCGAGCCGGTTGATGTCCTGCCCGGCCTGGCCGGACAGCAGCTCCGCGGCGTGCCGCAGCTCGTCGGTGTTCATCCCGACCCCGGCGTCGTCGATGACGATCGCGAGGCCGTTGTGCGCCTGCTGGAAGTTGACCTCGACCGAGGTGTTCGGCGGCGAGTGCCGCGCGCCGTTGTCCAGCAGCTCGGCGACGGTGAGCACGATCGGCTCCACCGCGCGGCTGACCACCGCCATCTCGGCCTGAGCAGGCACCTGGACCCGCAGGTAGTCCCGGATGCGCGAGGTGGCGCCGCGGACCACGTCGGTGAGCGAGGAAGCCGAGCGCTGCTGCCCCGGCCACGACCCGCAGAGCACGGCGGTCGCCTGCGCGCGCCTGCCGAGCTGGGAGTTCATGTGGTCGATGTTCAGCAGCCCGGCGAGGACGGCGGGGCTGTCGTGCTCGACCTGCATGGTCGAGATGGCCATCTGCTGTTCGTTGGCGAGGCTCTGCACCGCGCGCATCATCGACTTCACCGCGGTGCGCGCGGACTGCTCACCTCGGTCCTTCGCCTGGCCCATGGACTCGGCGAACAGCTCCAGCACGACCTGGTGCGCGCCTGCGACCGACGGGTGCAGCGGCGGGGGAACCTCGTCCTGCCGGTGGTCGGCCGCGGCGGCGAGCGCGGGCAGCCGGGTGGTGACGAGGTGCGCCTCCTCCTGGACCCGGGCGTGCAGGACGCCTTCCAGCTCGGTGGTGCGCGCGCGCAGCCTGTTGGTGATGCCGTGCTGGCGGACCAGCAGGACGACGGTGACGAGCGCGAACGCGACCGCGACCCATAACGCCACCGCAAGTACTTCTTGACCCATCAGATCCTCACGGTCGACAGAGGCGGGACAACAGCATGGGATGCCATTCGGCAAACACCGGTCGGCACACCCTATCGGGTACAACTACAAGATCATCACCAGCCGATTCGTGCGGGAATGGGGTGGATTCCCGGCTCCCGGAAGGGAAGGCGGGTGATTCCCGGGGCGGCACGCGGGCCGTCCCTGAAAGTCTCTCGCTTTTCCCCCGATGCGGAATGGTGCCAATTGGAGCAAGTGGACTGCCGCCCCGTCACCCGAAATCATGACGAGCCACCCGGTTCAGTGATCATCTTTGGTCACCCACGGCCCGCCCGGCGCGCGGCGAGGGGGTCCCACTCCGGATACGCACACCGGTGCGCGGAACTCGCAGATTCGATGAATCACCGCACGGTCCGCCGAACCATTCCGCGCCCCCGCTCCGGCACTGAATCGGTTCCTCGCACTCGTCCCGCCCTTTCCCGCACATTCCCTCCTCGCTGGGGAAATCCCCGGCGGGCGACCGCGACGAGCACCCGGACGGACGGTGTCGCCGATTCCCGCCCGCGCGGTGGCCGAAGTCCAGGAATACCGGCCAGGACCACATCCGCGCTAGGCCGTTAGCGTGATCGTTTGAGCAATCACGACCGCGCACGCAACGCATCGCCCTCCCCGTTCGTCAGTAGCAGCAGATGCCCTCTGAGCCTGCTCGCAGCGTTTGCATGCATCCGCGCGGAGGTCCGGGGCCTCCTCTCAACCATGACGGCGGCGACCGGACTGTCGGGGGCCGGCCGCCGCCGTCACTCTCCCCTCACCCTGCGCGTCCCAGCGTGCCCAGGGGGTCTGACAAAGAACGGCCAGGAGGAGACTGTGCGCTCCGGCTTCACCGGATCGTGCGACGACTCACCCGGAGGCACCATGAGCGAACCGACCTTCACGCTGGACACCGCGATCGCCCTCGCCACCCGGGCGCACGAGGGCCAGCTCGACAAGGCCGGACAGCCCTACATCAAGCACCCGCTGCGGGTGATGGACAGCGTCGAGGGCACCACCGCGCGGATGGCGGCCGTGCTGCACGACGTCATCGAGGACACCCCGGTCACCGCGGACGACCTGCGCGCGGCGGGCTGCCCGGAGCGCGTGGTCACCGCTGTGATCGCGCTCAGCCACCTGCCGGGCGAGCCGATGGCCGACTACCTGGCGCGCGCCGCCGCCGATCCGGTAGCGCTCGTGGTGAAGCGCGCCGACATCGCCGACAACAGCGGCCCGCTTCGGCTGAACCAGCTCGACGAGCCCACCAGGGAGCGGCTGCGCCGGAAGTACGCGACCGCGCTGCGCCTGCTCGACGAGTACGAGGCCGCGCGCGGCGCCTGACCACATTGTCAGGCCTCCCTTGCACGACAACGGAATTGGACCTGTGCACGAGCGCGGGCGCGACGCATCCTCCCCACATGACGAAGTGGAGGAGCGTGCGTCCGCCGGGCACGACGAAGATCCTGGGCGGGTTCGTCTTGGGCGCGACCACGACCGCGGTCTCGGTCGTCACCGCGCTTCTGTTGTGGGACAAGGAAGTCCCGGAGCTCGTCGTGGCACTCTGCTACGGCGTGCTGTTCCCCGGCGCGCTCTTCTCGTTGCGCCAGGCCCGGTCCGGCGTCCACGTCAGTGGCTACGGCGTGCGCGTCCGGCAGGTCCTGCGCACCCGGACAGTGCGGTGGGTCGAGCTGTACGCGGTCACCAGCAGGCCCGACGGACTGCGCCAGCTCCGCACGCATCGTCAGGTGCTGTGGCTTGAGCCCATGCGTGGCGAGCCCTTCGCGACACCTCTGTCGTGCCGCACACGGGCGCACCGACGCGAGCGGGAGACCTATGACAACGCGGTGGAACTGGTCCGCGCGCAGCTCACGAGCTCCAGGGTGAACCGCTTCCACGAGGCGCTGCCGGACCCGGTGGAAGTCAAGTAGGACAACACAAAGCCCCTGCCGCGAACGACGTCGCGGCAGGGGCTTCGAGCGCTGCCTACTTCTTGGTCTTCTTGTCCCCGGCCTCGTCGGTGGACAGCGCCGCGACGAACGCCTCCTGCGGCACCTCCACGCGGCCGACCATCTTCATCCGCTTCTTGCCTTCCTTCTGCTTCTCCAGCAGCTTGCGCTTACGCGTGATGTCACCGCCGTAGCACTTGGCGAGCACGTCCTTGCGGATCGCCCGGATGTTCTCGCGGGCGATGACCCTGGACCCGATCGCGGCCTGGATCGGCACCTCGAACTGCTGGCGCGGGATGAGCTCGCGCAGCTTGGTGGTCATCCGCGTGCCGTAGCTGTAGGCCGCGTCGCGGTGCACGATCGCGCTGAACGCGTCCACCGGCTCGCCCTGCAACAGGATGTCGACCTTGACCAGCTGCGAGGTCTGCTCGCCCGCCTCCTCGTAGTCCAGCGAGGCGTAGCCGCGGGTCCGCGACTTCAGCGCGTCGAAGAAGTCGTAGATGATCTCGGCAAGCGGCATGGTGTAGCGCAGCTCGGTGCGGTCCGCGGAGAGGTACTCCATGCCGCCGAGCTGGCCGCGCCTGCTCTGGCACAGCTCCATGATCGCGCCGACGTACTCCGCGGGGGAGATGATCGTGCACTTGGTGATCGGCTCGTAGATGTCGCCGACCTTGCCCTCCGGCCAGTCGGAGGGGTTGGTGACGACGTGCTCGGTGCCGTCCTCCATCACCACCCGGAACACCACGTTGGGCGCGGTGGAGATGAGGTCGAGGCCGAACTCGCGCTCCAGCCGGTCGCGGGTGATCTCCAGGTGCAGCAGACCGAGGAAGCCGCAGCGGAAACCGAAGCCCAGCGCGGCGGAGGTCTCCGGCTCGTAGGTCAGCGCGGCGTCGTTGAGCTGGAGCTTGTCCAGCGCCTCGCGCAGCTCCGGGTAGTCCGAGCCGTCCATCGGGTACAGGCCCGCGTAGACCATCGGCTGCGGCTCGCGGTAGCCGCGCAGCGGCTCGGTCGCGCCGCGCTTCTCGGAGGTGACGGTGTCACCGACCTTGGACTGGCGGACGTCCTTCACGCCGGTGATCAGGTAGCCCACCTCGCCGACGCCGAGGCCCTCGCTGGCCTTGGGCTCCGGCGAGACGATGCCGACCTCAAGCAGCTCGTGGGTGGCGCCGGTGGACATCATCTTGATCCGCTGGCGCGGGGTGATCTTGCCGTCCATCACCCGGATGTAGGTGACCACGCCGCGGTAGGTGTCGTAGACCGAGTCGAAGATCATCGCGCGGGGCGGGGCCTCGCTGTCGCCGGTGGGCGCGGGGACCTGGCGCACCACCTCGTCGAGCAGCTCGCTGACGCCGACGCCGGTCTTGGCGGAGACGCGCAGCACCTCCTCGGGCTCGCAGCCGATGATGTGCGCGAGCTCGGCCGCGTACTTGTCCGGCTCGGCCGCGGGCAGGTCGATCTTGTTCAGCACCGGGACGATGGTGAGGTCGTTCTCCAGCGCCAGGTACAGGTTGGCCAGCGTCTGCGCCTCGATGCCCTGGGCGGCGTCGACCAGCAGGATCGCGCCCTCGCAGGCCTCCAGCGCGCGGGAGACCTCGTAGGTGAAGTCCACGTGCCCCGGGGTGTCGATCAGGTGCAGCACGTGCTCGCGGTCGCCGACCTTCCACGGCAGCCGCACGTTCTGGGCCTTGATCGTGATGCCGCGTTCCCGCTCGATGTCCATCCGGTCGAGGTACTGCGCCCGCATGGCGCGCTCCTCGACGACCCCGGTGAGCTGCAGCATCCGGTCCGCCAGCGTCGACTTGCCGTGGTCGATGTGGGCGATGATGCAGAAGTTGCGGATGAGCTCCGGCGCGGTGAACGTCTTGTCTGCGAACGAGCTCATACGGCGACCTCACACTGCTGGGGAGCCGTCAGGGGGGCATCACTGTGGTGCATCGTTCGCTCGCTGCGCTCGCTCACTCGGTGTCCTCGCTGGAATTGGGTGACACCCCATGTTCCCATGTCGGTGGCGATGCCCGGCACACGTCCGGGACAACCCTGATGTGTCCTCAGTCGCGGCAGGGTTTGCTGGGCCCCATGAACAGGTCGGCAGCACCCCCGCGGAGCACCACGTCCACGCCCGCGCGCGGCCTCGCCAGGGTGTTCGAGGCACGCGACGCGCGCACGGAGCGGCGGCTGGTCGAGCACGCGCGGTTGCGGCCCGGCGACTCCGTGCTGGTGCTGGGCGCGGGCACCGGAACGGGGGTGCGGGCGGCGGGTGTCATGGTGCCCGGAGGCGTCGCCATCGGTGTCGACCCGTCACCGGATGCGCTGCGGCTGTGCGCGGCGAGCTGCCCCGACCTGGTCGACAGCGGCCGGGTCCGGCTGCGGACGGGCACGGCGGCGCGCACCGGGCTCAGCAATGCCTCGGTGGACGCGGTGCTCTCCACCGACACCGTCCACCTGTGGTCCGACATCGCCACCGGCTTCGCCGAGCTGCACAGGGTGCTGCGGCCCGGCGGAGTGCTGCTGCTGTCGGTGCGCCGCTCGCTGCTCGGCTGCAAGCCGCTGGACCTGCGGCTCATCGCGCGGCGCGCGGGCTTCACCGAGGTGATCATGCGACTCGGCCCGCCGCGGCTGTTCTCCGCGGCGCCGTTCGAGCTGCTGGCCCGCAAGCCACGCTGACCTGAGGCACGTTTCTCGTTTGGATCTCGGCGTGCTGGGCGTGGATGAGTTGTCGCGACGGTTGAGGCCCGATGAGCGGTGGGCCATGCTCGTTCGGGGTCGCGGTGCCGGATGACCCCGAACGACCAGGGGTTGATCGACTGGTCCCGGGCGGCGCCGGTGCGGGTGGCAAGGGGTCCGAACCCGACCGACCGGGGCACGCCCTGCCCTCCCCCGCCCCGATGGCTGGGCTGCCCGCGACCATCCTCAACGACCACCTCGCGCCGAAATCCGAATGGGATGCCTGAGCACCCACCCGACTTCGGCAAAAGTGCCACGTTCACCGACAGCGAAAGAATCAGCACTCTATTTCACCCCATAGAGCCATGACCACTATTCTCGGCGAGATAGAATAAGAATATGACCCCCGACGAGACCCTCGACGCAATCGAGGACGCCTACCGCGCGGTGAATCACGCGCACGCGGTCCTGGCACGCTGTCTCGCCGATTTGGTGGTCAGCACGGATTTCGCGGAGTACCCGTATCTCGGGGATGAGGTCGGGGCGTTGTTGTCGATTTCCTCACGCAAGGCCAGCACGCTGATCTGTCACGCCGAAACCCTCGCCTCGCGTCCGGCTGTGCTCGCGGCGTTGGAGGAGGGTCGGATCGACCAGGGCAAAGCCTTACTGATCGTGGACCAGTTGGAGCCGCTCACGGCTGTGCAGGCGGAGATCGTGGAAGCGGTGCTGATCGAGTACGCCCGCACCCACCACTACAGCCGGATCCGGCAGCACGCCCAACGCCTGATCGCCAAGCTCGACCCCGACGCGGCAGCCCGGCGGCACGAGGAGAAGAAGCGCACCCGCCGGGTGGAGAAGCTCAACCTCGACGACGCGATGTGTGCGTTGCGGTTTCAGTTCACCGCCCTCCAGGGCGCGTTGGTGTGGGATCGGATCGACCGTATCGCCCGAGGCCTCGGCGACGATGAGCGGACCATGGACCAGCGCCGCGCCGACGTCGCCTTCGATCTGCTGATGGGCAAGGAAACGGGTGCGCCCCAGGGTGAGGTCAAGGTCCTGGTGACCCTCCCCGCCACCACGCTGATGGGTATGGACCAGGAACCCGGGATGCTCGCCGGGTACGGCCCGATCCCCGCAGACGTGGCGCGGGACATCGCCGCCGGGGGCACGTGGAAGCGGATCCTCACCGACCCGGTGACCGGGGTGGCGGTGGATGTGGGGCGGACGAACTACCGGCCCTCAGCCGCCCTCGCGGACCTGGTGAGGGCCCGCGATGTCACGTGTGTGGCGATCGGCTGTCGCCAACCGGCGCACCGCTGCGATCTGGATCATTGCGAACCCTTCGACGGCACCAACACCGTCGCGGACGATCTCGGCGCGAAATGCCGGCGGCATCATGTGATGAAACACCACACGCGGTGGAAACGAACCCAGCTGCCCGGCGGTATCCATATCTGGACGACGCCGATGGGAAGAACGTATGTGCGGGAACCCGAACCGATAGCGGATCCCGCTCCACCGTTTTAAAACCCGACCCCGGCTAGCCCGCCACCACATTAGGTGAGCGGGCTAGCGGTAGTGGATGGTCAAGGAAATCCGCACCCGAGGGCGGGAGAATTATCCGGTGGCAACCCGACGGAGTCGGGGCGGCAGCCCGGCCCTCAACGACACCACGACCCCACCTGAAGCCATTCGCGGACTTAGAGGACACCGGCGCAGGCTATCGTCTGAAAAAAGCTTCCCCCAGACCGAATCAGCGCGGCCATCACCAAAGCCTCGCCGCCACAGAGCACGAAAGCCCTGCGACGGCCAGCGCCCCACCAGCAACGACACAGCGGACCTCACCCCGAACCCCTTCGTCGCGAGACGCCTGGAGCAGCGACCACAAGGAACCCAAGAGGACATTTCCGCCCAGCACCTCGGATATGCCGAGCACGCCGAGCAGGCTCCCGCGAAGCTAAAAGATTCCCCTCCTGCAGCGGCAGCCGCCAAGACGCCCCCAAGCGATCAACCCCTGAGCAAGGGTCCTTCTCGCCGAACACAAGCCACGCCGCGAGGCCGCCCAGCTCGCGACCAGGCTCACCGGCGTGGCCCGCATGGCGACCGCCACCGAACCAGCCCCTGGCAGGAGACGGCCGGAACCTGCTATAAATCTGATATCACTTTGCTAGACCGGTCGCCGAGGCGGCCGGGAGGGGAGGACGCCATGCCGGAACCGCTGGTCCACACCGCGTCGGAGATCGCGGCCACCCGACCGACCCCCAGGGTCGGCGAGCGGGACGCCGTGAAGCTGCCGGGCGTGCCGATGTTCCTGCTCGGCGTCGGCGTGCTCGCGCTGGCCGCGACGCTGATCGTGCGCGGAGCGCAGACCGAGGCAGTCGCGCTGATCATCGGCGGCGCCGTGACCGCCCTGGTCGGGGCGGGCCTGCTCAACGGGCTGGTCATGGTGGCGCCCGGCCAGGCCCGGGTGCTCCAGGTGCTCGGCCGCTACAGCGGGACCGTGCGCTCCGACGGCCTCCAGTGGGTGAACCCGCTGGCCACCAAGACCGCCGTGTCCACAAGGATCCGCAACCACGAGACCGCCGTGCTGAAGGTCAACGACGCCGACGGCAACCCGGTGGAGATCGCCGCAGTGGTGGTGTGGCAGGTCTCCGACACCGCGCAGGCCGTGTTCGAGGTGGACAACTTCGTCGGCTTCGTGCAGGTGCAGACCGAGACCGCAGTCCGGCACATCGCCACCAGCTACCCCTACGACAACCACGGCGAGACCGGGCTGTCGCTGCGGGAGAACGCCGACGAGATCACCGAGCGGCTCTCCGCCGAGGTGGCGGCCAGGGTTACCTCCGCGGGGGTGAACGTGATCGAATCGCGGATCACGCACCTCGCCTACGCGCCGGAGATCGCCCACTCGATGCTCCAGCGGCAGCAGGCGAGCGCCATGGTGGCGGCGCGGCAGCGGATCGTGGAAGGGGCCGTGGGCATGGTCGAGCTCGCACTGGACCGGCTCGCCGAACGGGACGTCGTCGACCTGGACGAGGAACGGAAGGCCGCCATGGTCAGCAACCTGCTCGTGGTGCTCTGCGGTGACCGGGCGACGCAGCCCGTCGTCAACACCGGGTCGCTGTACCACTAGGAACCGTCGTGGCTGAACGCAAGAGCGTCCTGCTCCGGCTGGACCCCGCGGTGCACGACGCGCTGTCGAAGTGGGCCAACGACGAGCTGCGGAGCGCGAACGCGCAGATCGAGTTCCTGCTGCGGCGCGCGCTGGCCGAGGCGGGGCGGATGCCCGGCAACGCGGGGAAACCCGCCCGCCGTGGCCGCCCGCCAAAAACCGACCGGGAAACCGGCGATTAGCGAGAACACGAATATCGCTCCCTGTTGTCCTGACCGGGCAGCTGGCCCTAAATTCCGGCTGGCCGACTCAATGGGGAGACGTCATGAGAACGCTTTTCGCCGCACTGCTCATCCTCGGCACAGCCATCACTCCGACGGCCGCCGCGTCCACTGTGGACGCGGCGTGCTCGTCGAACAAGAGACCGGTGATCCTGTTGCACGGCACCGCGAGTGACAGCCGCAGCACCTGGCGCGAACTCACCGAGGCACTCCGCAAGGAGAACCGCTGCGGCTACGCACTGGATTACGGGAACCAGGGCAAGAACCCGATCGCGCAGTCAGCGAAAGAAGTCTCCGCCTACGTAGACAGGGTGCTCCGGGAGACCCATTCAAGCGACGTGGACATCGTCGGTTACAGCCAGGGCGCGGTGCTGGCGAGGCATTACCTGAAATTTCTCGGGGGCGCGGCGAAGACGAACTCGCTCATCGGGATCGCGCCGACCAACCACGGGATCGCGGACACGCTTCCAGACTGGCTCCTCAAGCGGTGCCCGGCATGCGGGGACCAGCTGGCGGGCTCAGCGTTCATGACGGCGCTCAACCAGGGCGGCGACCTCGTCGGAGCGGTCCGCCACACCACCATCGCCTCGAAGCACGACGGCACGGTGACCCTGGCGAGCCAGGCGCTGACCGGACCGGCGGACCGGGTCACCAACGTGGTCATCCAGGACGCCTGCCCACTGGACTTCACCGGGCACCCGTTCATGCCCCACGCGCGGCCGGTCGTGGAGTGGACGGTGAACGCGCTGCGCCGCGAGGGACTCGCCGACCCGGCGCATCACGGCTGCTGAGCGCCGAGCGGCGGCCGTTCGGCGTAGTGACAGCGAAATGTGAGCCGCCTTACATTTCTTAAGTTACTCGCGAGTTCACCGCTGGTCTCAACGGGGAGACAACGATGCGAATTCTGCGCACCCTGCTCTGCGCCGCCCTGCTCACCACCACCGTCACCCTCACCGCGACCGCGACCGCGACGGCGGCCCCCGCCGCGTGCCAGTCGAGCAAACGACCGGTGATCCTGCTGCACGGGACCTTCAAGAAGTCCGGGAGCACCTGGGACGTCCTCGCGCCCGAGCTGCGCGCGGGTGGCTGGTGCTACTACACCCTCGACTACGGCAACGCGGGCCTGAACCCGGTCGCCCAGTCCGCAAGGGAGCTCGCCACGTTCGTCGACCAGGTGCGCACCCAGACCGGAGCGTCCACTGTGGACATCGTCGGGTACAGCCAGGGCGGCATGATGCCCCGGCACTACCTGAAGTTCCTCGGCGGGGCCGCGAAGGTCAACTCGGTGATCGGCATCGCCCCGTCCAACCACGGCACCACCCAGCCGCTGGCGAAGCTGCTCGGCGCGACCTTCTGCCCTGCCTGTGACGACCAGGCCGCGGGGTCGGCGTTCCTGCGCGCGCTCAACGAGGGCGGCGACCTGGCGGGCGACGTCCGCTACACCACCATCGCCACCCGCTACGAGGAAGTCGTGACGCCCTACCGCGGCCAAGCACTGTCCGGCCCGTCGAACCGAGTGACCAACGTGGTGCTCCAGGACTCCTGCCCGGCGCACTTCACCGAGCACCTGCTGATCCCGCACTCGCGGCCCGCGGTGAAGTGGGTGATCAACGCGTTGCAGCGCAACGGGGTCGCCGACCCCGGCTACCGGCCGCCGTGCTGATCACATCCCGACGGCGACCTTCCAGCCCAGGCTGAGCACGAGCGCCGCGACCACGGTCAGGAACACCTTGCGGACGAACTCCGAGCCTCGGCGCACGGCCATCCGGGCGCCGAGGACGGAGCCGGTGAGGTTGCACAGCGCCATCGCCGCGCCGAGTCCCCACAGCACCTGTCCGGCGGGCACGAAGTAGCACAACGCTCCGAGGTTGGTGGCGGTGTTGATCACCTTCGCGGTCGCCGACGCCCGCACGAACGCGAAGCCGACCACTCCGACGAGCAGGAACACCAGGAAAGAGCCGGTGCCGGGCCCGGCGAGGCCGTCCCAGAAGCCGATCACCACTCCCCCGCCGAGCATCACCAGCAGCCGGGTGAGCCGCGAGTGCCGCGGTGAGTCCTCGGCACCGAACCCAGGCCTGCGCCAGGTGTAGACGCCGACGCTGACCAACGCGCACAGCACCACCACGTTGAGCGCGCCCGGCGGGAGCATGTCGGCGAACGCGGCTCCGCCGACGGAACCGGCGAAGGCCAGGACGGCGGTGGGCGCGGTGCTGCGCCAGTCGATCTTCGTGCGGCGGACGTAGGTGCCGACGGCCGCGGCGGTGCCGACGAAGGAGGACAGCTTGCTCGTGGCGAGCGAGTAGATCGGCGCGCCGCCCGGCATCACGAGCAGCATCGCGGGCAGCTGGACGAGACCGCCTCCGCCGACGATCGCGTCGACGGCCCCGGCGAGGAAGGCGGCGACGCAGAGGAACACCACAGCGGCGATCGGGACTCCGGCGAAACCGGGCAGGTCCAGGGTTGTGAACACGGACGAACGTTAGGCACGCCCCCACGCAACAAAACAACGCTTACCAGCATGAAAGCGCTCCCATATTGCTCCGAACGCACCTACTGGTGACCAAGCTCACCGTCGAACGTAGGAGGGCCTGCCGCCCTTCTCTCGCGTTGGAGGCGCACGTGCTCAGCAGGAGTACAGCCGCTCGAAGAAGAACCACCCTGGCCCTCGCGGCCGCGCTCACCCTCACCGTCGCCGGAGCGCAGTCCAGCGCCGGGCAGCCGCCGCAGGAGCGCTCCGCGACCGACCACCTCAACGCCGCGCTGCCGATCGAGCTCCGGGTGAGCACCCTGCTCCGGCGGATGACGCTGGAGGAGAAGGTCGGGCAGATGACCCAGATCCGGGTCGGCAAGCTCCGGGGCGACTGCGACGCCGTGCCGGGACCGCTGCGCGAGGACTGCATGAAGCCGGTCCTCGTGGATGCGAAGGTCGGCTCGGTCCTCTCCGGCGGCGGCGACTTCCCTGCCCCGGACCCCAGCCCCAAGGCGTGGGCGCAGATGACCAACGCCATCCAGAAGTACGCGCTGGACAACAGCAGGCTCAAGATCCCGGTGCTCTACGGGGCGGACGGTGTGCACGGGCACAGCAACGTGGTGACCGCGACGATGTTCCCGCACCAGATCGGTCTCGGCGCGACCTGGAACCCGAAGCTGATCGAGCAGGCAGGCGCGTCCACCGGTCAAGCGATGCGGGCAACGGGCGTGTTCTGGAACTTCGCCCCGGTCTCCGACATCGCGCGGGACACCCGGTGGGGCCGCTACTACGAGACCTACAGCGAGGACCCCCATTTGGCCGGAACCCTTGCGGCGGCGGCGGTTCGCGGCATGCAGGCCGACGACGGCAGGACCGCGCGACTGGCCGCGACCGCGAAGCACTTCGCCGGTTACTCCGAGCCGAAGGGCGGCCATGACCGCGCGGCGGCCTTCCTCCCGGTGCGCACACTCCAGGACCAGGTGCTGCCGCCGTTCGCCGCGCAGTTCCGGGCGGGCGTGAAGACGGTCATGATCAATTCCGGGTCGATCAACGGCGTCCCGGTGCACGCGTCGCGGTACATGCTGACCGAGCAGCTGCGGAACCGGCTCGGCTTCGACGGCGTCGCGATCAGCGACTGGCAGGACATCCGCTCGCTGGTCACCAAGTACAAGGCGGCCGCGGACTACCCGACCGCGATCGCGATGTCGGTGAACGCGGGCCTGGACATGGCGATGGAGCCCTCTGCCGCCGGTGAGTTCACCGCGGGACTGCTCCAGGTGGTCAGGGACGGCAGGGTCAGCGAACGCCGCGTCGACGAGGCGGTGCGACGAATCCTGAAGCTGAAGTTCGAGCTCGGCCTGTTCGAGCGGCCCTACGTGGACCCGGCCGTCGCCAACGAGCTGGTCAACGGCGTCGGCCTTGACCTCGCACGCACGGCAGCGACGGAGTCCATGGTGTTGCTGCGCAACGAGAAGTCGGTCCTGCCGCTGTCCCCGGACGGGGGCAAGATCGTGGTCACCGGCGATACCGCCGACTCCGTGCAGCGGCAGCTCGGCGGCTGGACCGTCGACTGGCAGGGCGTTCCGGAGCAGGGCCCGGTGCCCGAGGCCGTCACCGTCCTGGAGGGCATCCGTGCGGCGGCGCCGCGGGCGAGCATCACCCACGCCACAGACCAGTCGAGCGCGGTCGCCCAGGCCAGGGACGCGAAGGCGGTCGTGGTGGTGCTCGGCGAGAAGCCCGGCGCCGAAGGTCCCGCCGACACGGAGGACCCGGCCCTGACCGCGCAGCAGCAGGACCTCGTCAACGCGGTGCGGGCGACCGGAAAACCGGTGGTCGTCGTGCTGCTGACCGGACGCCCGCAGGTGCTCGGCACGGTCGCAGACGCCGACGCGCTGCTGGCCGGGTGGCTGCCTGGGACCGAGGGCGGCACGGCCGTCGCGGACGTGCTCTTCGGCAAGGCCAACCCCAGCGGCAAGCTGCCGGTGTCCTGGCCGAAGCGGGTCGGCGACCAACCGATGTCCTATGACCAGCTGCCGGGCACCAACGGCGGCGAGAGCTCGAAGTACGACCCGGCCTACCCCTTCGGTCACGGCCTGTCCTACACGAGCTTCGCGGTTGGTGCGCCGACCGTGCCGGCGACCATCCGGGCAGACGGCAAGGCGAAGGTCGGCTTCACGGTGAGCAACACCGGTTCTCGGGCGGGAACGGCCATCGTTCCCGTCTACGTGCACCAGCCGGTCGCGCCGCTGCTGGTCCCGGACAAGCGCCTCGTCGGCTGGGCGCGGGTCGAGCTCGCGGCGGGCGCGCGGCAGGCGGTCGAGGTGGAGTTCTCCGCGGACCAGCTGGCCCTGACCAGCGGCGACGTCGACGGCGCCGGACGGAGGGAAGTGCCGAGGACCGGCTACGAAGTGGTTGTGGAGGACAAGCGGGCGCCGTTCACCGTCCGGTAGCTCCACCGGGGAGCGCCACGGGAGCGCGGCCGGGCCGTTTTGGGGCGGCGAGCAGGCGGTTGTTACCATCACCCGGTCGTGCCGCGCGGCGCTCCGTCGTGGAGGAGAACCCCCACCAGCTGGTGAGGGTGCCGGTCAAGCGCGGTGCACCACCATCCCAGAACGGAAGAGGGTCCAGCCATGGCCAACATCAAGTCGCAGGTCAAGCGCATCAAGACCAACGAGAAGGCGCGCCTGCGGAACAAGTCCGTGAAGTCGGCCCTCAAGACCGCCATCCGCAAGTTCCGCGAGGCCGCCGAGGCCGGGGACAAGGACAAGGCCGTCGCGCTGCTCGCCGAGGCCAGCAAGAAGCTGGACAAGGCCGCCAGCAAGGGCGTCATCCACGCCAACCAGGCCGCCAACAAGAAGTCGGCGATGGCCCTGCGCGCCAACAAGATCTGATCAGCGCGCAGCCGCAGAACCACCAGAACGCCGTCCCGCGTCAGCGGGGCGGCGTTCTTCGTGTCCGCGATGGTCCCGCCGGGGCGTTCGCCCCCGGACGGGCCCGGAACAGGAGAAGGGCCTAGGTACGGGGCCCTGCTCCCCGTACCTAGGCCCTTTCAGCAGCCGATCACCCTGTTGACGGGCGAACGGCGAGCCATCCACTGACGGACCCGACATCGTGCGCGACTGGCGATGCACTCGGTCGCGCGTCGTGTCGTGCCCAGCCTCCGCGAGATCTCGTCGTGCGGGAGACCGTGGGAGAGCCAGAGCAGGACATAACGTTCGCGCCGAGTGAGCTTGCCGCAGTGCGCGACGAGCCACTCCGCCTCGGCCTGGTCGCTGATCGACTCAGCCGGATCTATCACGTCCAACGGTAGCAGCCTGGTGTGTGCCGCGACCTGCCGTGCGGCGGTGCTCCGACGGGCCTCGTCGACGCACAACCGCTTCACGACGGCCACCAGAAAGGGCATCACCCGTTGTGGGTCCAGCGACGGGAACTCCAGCGCCCTGATGAACGCCTCGTGCACCAGGTCCTCCGCCGACTCGCCCGCCCCGGCCCGGACCGCGATCCGGATCAGCGCCGGGCGCAGTTCGACGCATTCCCGCCAAAACTCCTCGCTTCGCGGCCGGAGGCAGCTGTCCTGCAGCGCACCGACCTTCTGATTGGTCAACAACACAGCTCCTAGCATCGACAGGAATTATCGGCGGGACCGACAAGCGCGTATGAACGAGTTATCCGGCCAAATTCCCTTCGAAGCACCCTGGTCTTCCGAGGCGCAGCTCGAAGCCCCCTCGACCGCCTTAGATACCACCCCAAGAACGCGTGGATTGCAAGGCTTGGTTGCGCAGGAAATCATGGTTCCCTCGAATAGCAGGGCGCATACCGCCGTTGGAGGGATCACGCCCAGCGCCCCCCATCTGTGAGCACGCTCACTGAGCGCCACCATGAGCCCGCTACGTATTCCAGGTGTGGACACCACGACCACCCACAACCTGTCCGGACATATTTCACTGAAAGGTAAAAAATGTTCAGGAACCGACTGCTTCGGTTCGCCCCGATCGCGGGAGTAGTACTGCTCCCCACACTGGCGACACCGGCCGAGGCGGTCCCCCACGCCGCGGCGTCGATCTCGGTGCTCGTCCTGTCGAGCAACCCCGGGGAGACCGTCTCACCTCGCGCCAGGCGGGTGGTGCTGACCTGCTCGCCCGCCGGGGGGACACACCCCGCACCCCGCCCGACCTGCACGGAACTGAGCAAGGTCGGCGGCGACGTGACCGCGCTCAATATCAATCCGAACACGGCGTGCCCGCTGATCTACGACCCGATCACCGTCACCTCCACCGGCTTCTGGAAGGGCCGTCCGATGCGGCAGCGAATGACTTTCCCGAACAGTTGCGTACTGACCGCACTGACCGGTCCGGTATTCAGGTTCTGATTGGTTCTCAACAAGCACCCCGACGCAACTTGTTGATCGCACAATCAGATAACCTCACATGGCACACACATCGGCCGCCAGGGAAACCACTCGACGGCTGGATTGACATGAATTTCAGAGAAACACCTTCAGATCCTGCTGAAGACCACCAATCCTCTGCAACCGTTTGCCCGACTTGACGTCGAACCGCCAGCGGGTTCCGTTTTGTCCGGCCACTCACCCGGCACATGCCGGAAGGACAACGTTCGGCCCATCGCACCCTCGTACTGTCCGTGGCCGAAAATCCAGAAGACAGCCCGCCAAGAGAGTGACGCCGACCTCTGTCCCCACGGGCGGTAACCGCCCGTCCGGGAGCCCGCGGCGGCGCCCGGTGGCGAAGGCGAAGGAAAACTTCACCCGAATGAATGTCGAGTTCGCTCCACACTGCACGACGGGATGTGCACCTCTCACCGCGAGTGCGTCCGACGCCGTCCTCGGGCACCGCGCGGCAGAGCAGAAGACGCACCCGGTTCACAGCTTCTGACCTGGGTTTTCTCCCGGGTTCACCAGACAGGCGGGGGTTCCTCGGCAGCCGCTGGCCGAGGAGCCCCCGCCGCCGCCCTGCCCGCTCAGCCGCGGTTGCGCGCCGCGACCACCTTCAGCACCGCGCGCTCCACCGCGTAGTCCGCGCTGGCCGCCATGCCCTTGACCTCGGCGTTGAGCGTGGCGACCAGCCCCATCGCCTCGGCGAGCCCCTCCGGCGACCAGCCCTGCGCCTGCCCGAGCGCCTTCTTGACCTTCCACGGCGGCATGCCGAGCTGCCCGGCGAGCTGGAACGGGTCGGCCCGCCCGACACCGGCCACCCTGGCGATCGTGCGCACCGCGTCGGCGAGCGCGTCGGCGAGCAGGACGTGCGGGACGCCCAGCTGCAGTGCCCAGCGCAGCGACTCCAGTGCGGCGGTGCGGTCGCCGGTGACGGCCTTCTCCGCCACGGCGAAGCCGGTCACCTCGGCGCGGCCGCGGTGGTAGCGGCGCACTGCCTGCTCGTCGACCTTGCCGCCGGTGTCGGCGACGAGCTGCGACGCGGCGGCGGAGAGCTCGCGCAGGTCGTTGCCGACCGTCTCCATCAACGCGGCCATCGCGGGGCCGTCGATCTTGCCACCCGCGCGCCGGACCTCGTTGCGCACAAAGGATTCCCGCTCACTGGCCTTGGTGAGCTTGGCGCACTCGGCGACCGCGGCCCCCGCCTTGCGCAGCGCGGTGGGCAGCTCCTTGGCGAGCTTGCCCCGGCCGCCGCCGGTGTGGGTCACGACCAGCGTCACGCCGTCGGCCGGGTCGCGGATGTAGGACAGCACCGCCTCGGCGATCTCCTTGCCCGCCTCCTGCGCCGCCTCCAGCACGATGACGCGCCCCTCGGCGAACAGCGAGGGGCTGAGCAGCTCGGCCAGCTCGGGCGGAGTGAGATCGGTCACCCGGACCCGCCTCAGCTCGGCCTCGGGATCGGCCTGTCGCGCGGCGTCCAGGGCGGCCCGGACCGAACGCTCGACGAGGAGCTCTTCCTCTCCGATGACCAGGTGCAACGGGGCTGGCGCGACGGCGGGAGCACTCACCCCGCCATCCTCGCACGGGGGTCCGACGGCGGACGGCGGCGCACGTCCCGCATCGTGGGCAACGGTGGCTGCCCGCCGGGACGTTGCCGTAGCGTTACCGCCGGACAGCGCCGAGCGCGCCGCCCACCCACAACTGAACAGCTCATCCAGAGGGGTAGAGGGATCGGCCCTACGACACCCCGGCAACCGACGTCAGCTCAGCGGACTCCGCGAGGCGAACGGCGATCACGGTGCCAAATCCGGCCCGCACAAGCGGGAAAGATGAGGAGAGACCTCGCGATGACGACCATTGAGGCGCGCCGCAGCGCCCGCCAGTTCGACCTCGGCCCGGCCCGCGCCCTGGTGTGCCGCGAGTGCGGCAACGAGGTACCGCTCGCCGCGGAGTTCGCGTGTTCGGAGTGTTTCGGCCCCCTTGAGGTCGGCTACGACTTCGGCAAGATCACCCGCGCGGAGATCGAGGCGGGACCGCGTTCCATCTGGCGCTACCGCAACCTCCTCCCGGTGCCCGCCGACGTGCGGGAACACCCCAACACCGATCCCGGCCTGACCCGGCTGGTCAAGGCCGACCGCCTGGCGGCGGCCCTCGGCGTGCGCAAGCTGTGGGTGAAGGACGACACCGGCAACCCCACGCACTCCTTCAAGGACCGCGTGGTCGCGGTGGCCCTGGCCGCCGCCCGCCAGCTCGGGTTCACCGTGCTGGCCTGCCCCTCCACCGGCAACCTGGCCAACGCCGTCGCCGCGGCCGCCGCGCGCGCCGGCTGGGAGTCGGTCGTGCTGATCCCCTCCTCTCTGGAGCGGGCGAAGGTGCTGACCACCGCCGTGTACGACGGCGCGCTGATCGCGGTGGACGGCAACTACGACGACGTGAACCGCCTGGCCACCGAGCTGGCCGCCGACCACGAGGACTGGGCGTTCGTCAACGTCAACGTCCGCCCGTACTACGCGGAGGGCTCCAAGACCCTCGGTTACGAGGTCGCCGAGCAGCTCGGCTGGCGCCTGCCGCAGCAGATCGTGGTGCCGGTGGCCTCCGGCTCGCAGCTGACCAAGGTGGACAAGGCCTTCCGTGAGCTGGGCGAGCTGGACCTGGTGGAACCGACGCCGTACCGCGTCTTCGGCGCGCAGGCCACCGGCTGCTCCCCCGTCGCCGCCGCCTTCCAGGCAGGCCACGACGTGATCCAGCCGGTCAAGCCGGACACGATCGCCCGCTCGCTGGCGATCGGCGCCCCGGCCGACGGCCCGTACGTGCTGGACACGGTGCGCCGCACCAACGGATCGGTGGAGCACGTCAGCGACGAGGAAGTCGTGGACGCCATCCGGCTGCTGGCCCGCACCGAGGGCATCTTCGCCGAGACCGCGGGCGGTGTCACCGTCGCGACGGCGAAGAAGCTGATCGAGTCCGGCCAGCTCGACCCGGACGCCGAGACGGTGCTGCTGATCACCGGTGACGGGCTCAAGACCCTCGACGCGGTCCAGGACAAGGTCGGCCCGCGTGCCACCGTGCCACCGTCGAGCGCCGCCGTCCGCGAGGCCCTCGGCCTGTGAGGCAAGGCGGTCACCGCCGAGGCGGTGGTCGTGGTTCTCCTCTCCGCGCGGTCGCCAGACCGTCCTGAGTGGACAGAACGGCGACGTCACCGTCCTGGTCGGTGCGCAGGACGCGCACATCGGCGAGTGCTTGCAGTACCAGTGGGCTCGGGTGGCCGTAGTCGTTGCCCGAGCCCACGCAGATCAGTGCGACGCGAGGCCGCACCGCGGCGAGGAACCTGGGCAGGCTGTACCGGGAACCGTGGTGCGGAACCTTGAGCACCTCCGCGCTGAGATCCACTGTGGACGCCAGGAGCTCGGCCTGGGTGGACAGCTCGATGTCTCCGGTCAGCAACACCCGCCCGGCTGCTGTGTGCGCTCGCAGCACCAATGACGAGTCGTTGACGACTGTGCCGGACAACGGCGTCTCCGATGTCCGCGGCTCGGGCGAGCGCAGTGGCGCCAGCACCTCCAGCACCAGTCCGGGCCACTCCATCCGCTGGTCGCGGCCCAGCTCGATCAACGCGACCCCGGCTTCCTCAACGGTCTTGCGCACCTCCTTCATCGCCCACGCGGGTTCTCGCAGCGGTCCTACCGCGACGGCTCCCACGGATCGCTCCGCCAGCACTGCCGCAAGGCCACCGATGTGGTCGGCGTGCAGGTGGCTCAGTACCACCAGCGGGATCCGGTCCACGTCGAGCCGGTCCAGGCACGCGTTGACCGCCAACGGTTCCGGGCCGGTGTCAACCAACACCGCGCGACCTGGTTCGGCCACCGCCAGCACCACCGCGTCTCCCTGGCCGACGTCGCAGGCCACCGCCGCCCAGCCGCGAACCGGCCACTGTGGACTGATCAGCTTCGCCGGAACGGTCACCAGCAGCAGCGCCACCACGCCGAGCACCAACAGGATGCGGAACCGAGGGCTCCGCCACAGCACCACGAGCACGACGAGCAACGCGGTCAGCAACAGGCCGCCGAGCACACCCGCGGGCCAGGCGATGCCGTTGTCGGGGACCGCCGCCGCGTGCCGTCCGACGGTGATCAGCCACCACACCTCCGGCCCCGCCAGGTGCACCAGGAACTCAGCGATCGACTCGTGCACCGTCGACGCCACCGCGGCGAGCACTCCCAAGACCGTCGCGGGAGCGACCACAGGGGCCGCGAGCAGGTTGGCCGGGATCGCCACCAGGCTGATCTGCCCGGAGATCGCCGCGATCACCGGGGCCGTTGCGAGCTGCGCCGCCGCCGGAACGGCGATGGCCTCCGCCAGCCCCACGGGCACCCCACGGTCGCGAAGCGCTCCGGCCCACCTCGGCGCGAGAACCACCAGCGCCGAGGTCGCCAGCACCGACAGCGCGAAGCCGGGCGTGGTGGCCAGGCTCGGATCGAACAGCAGCAGAACGATCACGGCTCCGGCCAGTGCGGGTAGCGCGGATCCCTTGCGCCCCAACACCAACGCCAGCAGCGTGACCCCGCCCATCGCCGCCGCTCGCAGCACGCTCGGCTCCGGCCGGGCCAGCACGACAAAGCACACGAGAGCCAGCGCCGCGGCAGCTCCCGCCATCCGCGGCCCGGCGGACAGCAGCCGGAACAACAGGAGTACCGCTCCGCAAACGATGGCCAGGTTGGCACCACTCACCGCGAGCAGATGAGCCAACCCGGATGCCTGGAACTCCTCGACAACGCGCGGCGACAGCGCACTGGTGTCTCCGACGACCAGAGCGGGCAGCAGACCCGCCAACTCGGCGGAGAGCACCTGCGAAGCGTCGCGTAAACCGTTGCGGACCTGCTCGGCCGCGGTCTGCCAACCCGGTGCGGGCCCTACTGCGATCGGTGGTCCACGAACCCGCAACACCGCCACCGTGAAATCACCGCCACGCGGCACGATAAGCGCACCAGTGGCCGTGACCTCCTGCTCTGGCAACAGCTTCGCCCAGGTCGCCGCCGAGGCCAACAGCAGCACTCCACCCCCTCGCTCGACCCAGCCGTCCCGCTCCTGCACCGCGTTCAGCCGCGCGCGGACCGCAACCTGGTCAGCCCCTGCGGGTCGTCCGCCGTATCCCTTGGTGCGCAAGGGTCTTGGGTCTTCCGACAGCGTCAGCTTGACCGTCGCGGTGGCTCCCCGCGCCGCGAGCTCTCGCAGGGGGTGGGTCGCCGCGGGGTAGGCGTGGCTGGTGACCACGACGGCCGCGGCACCGGCCAGGACACTCGCGGCGAGCACACCGCTCGCCAATCGGCCCGTTCCTCGGCGGACGACCAGGAGCGCGGACCACACCGCCGTCACTACCGCGGCCACGCCGCACAACGCCGTCGCGAACCAACCGAGGTGCAGCCCCACCAGGGCAACCGCCCAGACAGCGAGCGCCGCCGGGACCAGCCGGAGGTCCAGGCTCACAGGGTCACCAGGTCCCGCAGTTTCGCGAGCCGGGAACTGCCGATGCCATCCACCTCACGCAGCTGGTCGACCGAGGAGAACCGGCCGTTCTTGGTGCGCCACTGCACGATTCGCTGCGCCGTCACCGGTCCCACTCCGGGAAGGCCGTCGAACTGCTGCGCGGTCGCCGTGTTCAAGCTGATCTTGCTGTTGCCCCCTGCCGAGGGCTCGCCGTCACCGGTGGCGGGGGCCGGGGCTCCGACGACCACCTGTTCGCCGTCGCTGATCTTCCTGGCGAGGTTGACCGTGGCGGGGTCGGCGTCGGGCAGCGCACCTCCTGCCGCCCGCACCGCGTCCGCGACGCGGGCGCCCTCCGGCAACGAGACCAGGCCCGGCTTGCCGACGCGACCGACGACGCTCACCACGAGCTGGCTCGTTTTCTGGTGCGGCGCAACGGGAACAGCTGGCATCGGGGGTGCCGGTTCAGCCGCAACCCCGCTCGGCCACAACAGCACCGCCACCAGGGCCACGAAGGCGGCGACCGCCGCGAGGGCGAGTGCTCCGGAGCGTCCCGGGTTCAGCCTCGCTCGGCGCAGCCACTCCGGGAGCAGCCGGTCGAGCAGCACGGCGACGCGGGTGGGGCCGGTGTCGGTGAACTCCACCGGTCCCGGTGGTGGGTCGGGGTCCTGGCTTCGGGGGCCGGACAGGGCGGCGAGGCGCTTCTTGGCCTTCAGGTCCTGCCTGATCCGGTCCAGGCCTGCCGGGTGATCGGGGTGCGTGCGGGTGTTCGTCACGGCACCGACGTTAGGAAGGGACGGGTCGGTGGGGTGGTGTGGCTGCGGGGATCTGTGGACAACGGGGGCCGATGTGGACAACCGGCGGGGTGAGGGGCTTGTGCGGGGGCTTGGTGTCGGGGGTGTGTGCTACGCGGTGTCCCTCGGGTCGCGCCACGCCGGGGACCGACCGGCGAGGCCTAGGCTCCGGGCGGGTTGGGCGCGAGGCCGCCCGGCAGGACCACCACACCCAGCACGCCCACTCCCGTGTGCGCGCCGATCACCGCGCCCACCTCCGAGATCAGGGAGCCCTCACCGCCGGTGAGGCGTTCGTCCAGCCTGCTGGCCAGCTCGGCCGCGCGCTGGGGAGCGCAGAGGTGGTGCACCGCGATGCCCGCGGGGCCGTCGCCCGCCGCATCGGCGGCGAGGTCGACCAGCCTGGCCATGGCGCGGCTGGTCGTGCGGACCTTCTCCAGCGGCACGATCCGCCCGTCCTGCACGTGCAGCAGCGGCCGGACCGCGAGCGCCGTGCCCAGCAACGCGGCGGCCGGACCGATCCGGCCGCCACGGCGCAGGTGCTCCAGCGTCTCCAGGCAGAAGAACGTCCTGGTCCGCGCGGCCGTGCGGACCGCGGCCGCCTCCACCTCCGCGCCGTCCGCGCCGGAGCGGGCGGCGTTCACAGCGGCGAGCACGGCGAAGCCCAGTCCCATCGCGGTGGACCGGGAGTCGACCACCCGCACGTCGCCGACCTGCTCGGCGGCGATGCGCGCCGCGTCCCAGGTGCCGGAGAGCTCGCGGGAGAGGTGCACCGACACGATCGAGTCGGCGCCGGAGTCGAGCACCCGCCGGTAGACCGCGCCGATGTCCTCCGGCGAGGGCCGGGAGGTGCTCACCGCGCGCCGCTCGGCCAGCGCCGCGGCGAGGCTGGTCGGGGTCACGTCGACGCCGTCGAGACCGGTCCTGTCGTCGACCGTGACGTGCAGTGGGACCACGGAGATGCCGCGCCGGTCAGCGAATCCCTCCGGCAGGTACGCGGTGGAGTCGGTCACGACGGCTACGGCCACGAGCGAGCAGCCTAGGCGAAAGCGGCCCAGGTCCCGTCGCCACACGCGGGGCTCAGCGCAGCAGCTCCGCGAGCGCCTCACCGACCAGCTGGTGGGCGGACCAGCCCCAGTGCATCCCGTCGGGGTTGCCGTGGCCGTCGAGCACGTGCCGCCGCACCAGGCCGCCGAGGTCCAGCAGGGGAACGTCCACGGCGGCGGCCCAGGCGGAGATCGCGGCCGCGGCGGGCTCGCGACCGGTGTGCACCCGGCCGTAGGCGGCCGAGCGGTGCACCGAGGGCAGGGTCGCGATCACCGGGAGGCCGGGGCGCAGCGAGCGCACTCCGCGCAGGCACCGGTCCAGGTAGGCGACGCTCAGCCGTGGTGGAAGCGCGACCGGACGACCGCCGAGCAGGCGGGCGAGGTGTGGCTGCGCCGCCAGGTACGCCTCGCGGGCGTGCCGCCGCAGCCGCTCCGGCCGCAGGTACCGCAGGCCCTCGCGGAGGTAGGTGGGCAACGGCGACGGCAGCGTGTCCATGCTCCCGACGCCGAGCACCAGGGCGTCGATCCTCGGCATCAGCGCCCAGACCCGGGGGTCCCTGGTCACCGCCCACCAGGCGTCGCGGGCGGTCCAGCCGAACCCGGCGACGATCTCCGCCTCGCCCCCGGCCAGGCGCGCAGCCACGTGCGGCCAGAGCCGGGGCTCGTCGGCGGGCATGGCCTCTCGCGGACCGTGGAAGGCCAGCGAGTCGGCCAGCACCAGCACGCGCACGGGTCAGTCGGTCACGCCGGCGTTGTGCGCGACCAGCCGCCAGCCCAGGCTCTCGCCGCGCCGGGCCAGCACCGTCCAGTGGCAGTTGTACAGCCCGCTCAGGGACGGCCAGTTCGCCACGGGCAGGCCGAGCAGGGAGCCGGTCAGGCCGGTGATCAGCCCGCCGTGCACGCACAGCAGCGCCGTCCCGTCGTGGGCCGCGTCGAGCTCGGCGACCACCTCCGCGGCGCGGGCCGCCACCTCGATCCGGTTCTCACCACCGGGCGGCGCCCAGGTCGGGTCGGCCCGCCACAGCGCGAGCGCGCCCGGCCAGCCCTCCTCGACCTCGGCGCTGGACAGGCCCTGCCACTCGCCGACGTGAGTCTCCCGCAACCGCTTGTCCATCCGGACCTCGCGGCCGCTCACCCTGGTGTACTCGGCCGCGGTGTCCATCGCCCTGCGCAGGTCGGAGCTGAGCGCGACCTCTGGCTCGAAGCGGGCGACGGCGGGAGCCGCCCTGCGCGCCTGTTCGACGCCGGTCTCGGTCAGCAACGCGTCCAGGTGCCCCTGGATGCGGCCGGTGGCGTTGTGCCCGGTCTCACCGTGCCGCCACAGCACGAGCCGCTGGAGCGTCACTCCGCGGAGTCCTCGGCGGGACGGTCGTCGAACTCGATGCGCGGGCAGTCCTTCCAGAGCTTCTCCAGCGCGTAGAAGGTGCGCTCCTCGGCGTGCTGGACGTGCACGACGACGTCGACGAAGTCCAGCAGGACCCACCGGCCCTCGCGCGCGCCCTCGCGGCGGACCGGCTTGCTGCCCGCCTCGCGCATCTTCTCCTCGACGTTCTCCACGATCGCGTCGACCTGGCGCTCGTTGGGCGCCGAGGCGATCACGAAGCAGTCGGTGATCACCAGCTGGTCGGAGACGTCGAGCACGACCACGTCGTGCGCCTTCTTGTCGGCCGCGGCGTGTGCGGCGACCAGCGCGAGGTCGCGTGCCTGGTCGGTGGCTGCCACCTGAGTAGTTCCTTTCCTACGCCGGGCCCGATGTCCGTTCCGGCGCGCTGTAGAGCTCACGTTTGCTGATGTACTGGACGACACCGTCGGGCACGAGGTACCAGACCGGCAGCCCTTCCCGGACCCGCTTGCGGCAGTTCGTGGAGGAGATGGCCATGGCGGGCACCTCCACCAGGCTGACCGAGCCGCGGGGCAGGTGGTTGCCGTCCAGGCGGTAGCCCGGCCGGGTCACCCCGATGAAGTGGGCCAGCCGGAACAGCTCGTCGGCGCGGTGCCAGGACAGGATCTGTTCCAGCGCGTCCGCCCCCGTGATGAAGAACAGTTGGTCATCAGGGTACTGGGTGCGCAGGTCAGTGAGCGTGTCGATGGTGTACGTCGTGCCGCTGCGGTCGATGTCGACCCGGCTCACCGAGAACCTGGGGTTCGACGCGGTGGCCACGACGGTCATCAGGTAGCGGTCCTCGGCGGGGCTGACCACCGTGTGGCACTTCTGCCACGGGTTGCCGGTCGGCACGAAGATGACCTCGTCGAGCTCGAAGCGCGCCTGCACCTCGCTCGCGGCGACGAGGTGCCCGTGGTGCACCGGATCGAACGTCCCGCCCATTACCCCAATTCGGCGCCTGGCCATGGCAGAGCAGCGTACGGGGCGGAGCCCGCGAACCGCGCGCGACCTGGTTCGGCGGGCCCCGCTCCGATCACCCTCCGGCTTGCTCGAAGGGGGCATTCGGGCGAGCCGGACGCGGGGCGGGAACCCGCGCACTCACTACGAGCGCCGCCGGAGGTGGTCCTGACAATGAGCTCGGTCACTCGTTCGGGCCTGCGTTGATCTTGCGTGCGTGGTGATACTCGCGACCATGAGGACCTGGGAACCGATGCACGGTCGCCCCTACCGACCGACCGCCTATCACCCGTCCCGCATCCCTGCCGACGAGGCGATGAAGATCGCCGGACGGTTCCGCGAGCGCATGGACGAGCGCCGCACCGTCAGGGCGTTCTCCTCCGATGAAGTTCCCGAACAGCTCGTACTGGACGCGATCTCCGTCGCGAACACCGCGCCGTCCGGGGCGCACCAGCAGCCGTGGACCTTCGTGCTCGTCCAAGACCCCGCAGTACGGCTCCAGATCCGCGAAGCCGCAGAGCACGAGGAGCGCATCTCCTACGACGGCAGGCTGGGTGAGGAGTGGTTGTCCGCACTGCGCCCGCTGGGCACCGACGAGCACAAGCCGCACCTCACGGACGCCCCGCACCTGCTCGTGGTTTTCGAGCAGCGGTACGGCATCCGTGAGGACGGCTCCACGTACAAGCACTACTACGTCGGCGAGTCCGTCGGGATCGCCGTCGGCATGCTGATCACCGCGTTGCACCTGTCGGGGCTCGCGGCGCTCACGCACACGCCGAGCCCGATGGGCTTCCTGCGCGAAGTGCTCAACCGCCCGCGCAACGAGAAGGCGTTCGCTGTCATCCCGATCGGCTACCCGGCGGAGGACGCCACGGTGCCCGACCTGGTCCGCAAACGGTTGGACCAGGTCGTCGTCCGCGTCTGACCTACTCGGTCGGTGCCACGACCTCACCGGTGGAGGCGAGCTTCACCAGGATCGCCTCCACCGGACAGGACTCGGCGGCGTCGATCACCGCCTCGTCCGCGTCCACCTCGTCCTTGATGGGCTGGGCGTAGCCGTCCATCAGCTCGAAGTGCTCCGGAGCGGCACCGGCGCACATACCGGAGCCGATGCAGTTCTGGTCGACACTGACCAACCAACGATCACTCATGACACATTCCTACCCTCACCACGCGACCGGCAGGGCCTCCAGACCCCGGACGAGCATCCCGGTCCGCCACGGCAGCTCCTCGACCGGGACGGCGAAGCGCAGGCCGGGGAACCTGGTGATCATCCCCTCCAGCGCGACCTGGAGCTCCAGCCTGGCCAGCTGCGCGCCGAGGCAGTGGTGCAGGCCGTGCCCGAAGGCCATGTGCGGGTTGTGCTGCCGGGTGAAGTCGATCTTGTCCGGCCGGTCGAAGACCGCGTCGTCCCGGTTGGCCGCGGCGATCTGGGCGAAGACCGACTCGCCCTTGCGCACGGTCACCCCGGCCAGCTCCACGTCCTCCAGCGCGATCCGGACGAAGCCGCCCGCGGCGCCCAGCGGGGTGTAGCGCAGCATCTCCTCCACCGCGGCGGGCACCAGTGCCGGGTCGGCGACCAGCGCCTCGTACCGCTCCCGCTCGCTGAGCAGCAGGTAGGTGAAGTTCGTCAGCTGGTTGGCCGTGGTCTCGTGACCGGCGACGAGCAGGCCGATGCCGAGCCTGATCAGCTCCATCTCGGAGAGCCGGTCGTCGTTGTCCCTGGCCAGCACGAGCGCGCCGAGCAGGTCGTCGGTGGGCTCCGCGCGGCGCTGGGCGACAAGGCCCGCCATGTAGGCGAGGAACTTGTCGCGCGCCTCGGTGATCTGCTCCGGGGTGTACTTCGTGGTCGACATGGTGGCGTCGGAGAAGGAGCGGAACAGGTGCCGGTCCTCGTAGGGCACGCCGAGCATGTCGCAGATGACCGTCACCGGCAGCGGCAGCGCCAGGAAGTGCACCAGGTCGGCGGGGGCTCCGTGCTCGACCATCTCGGTGAGTGAGCTGTCCACCAGCTCGCGCAGGCGGGGGCGCATCTGCTCGACCCGTCGCGCGGTGAAGGCCTTGGCCACCAGGCGCCGCAGCCGGGTGTGCTCGGGCGCGTCCATGCCCAGGATGCCCTCGGGGTCCAGCGGGAGCGGGGTGCTGCGCGGCGTGTCCGCACCGGTGGCAGCCGCGGTGCTGAACCTCGGGTCACCGAGCACGACCTTGGCGTCGGCGTAGCGGCTGACCAGCCAGGCCGTGCCCGTGCCGTAGGGCATGCGCACCCTGGTGATGGGCTCGTCGCGCCGCAGTCGCTCGTAGATCGGGTCGAGGTCGAGTGCCCTCGGCGGGCTGAACGGGTACATCGGCGCCGAGGTGGTGGGATCGACGGCGGTCACCGTGATCTCCCTTCGCCAAAGAATGTAAGCAGTCGCTTACTTTCAAGCTACGAAGGAGACACGGAACCGTCAAGAACGCGAACGGGTTGCGTCCGGTTCCTCCAGCAATGCGGAGATTCCTTGCCGCACATGGGAGATCACCCGCTCCGAGTCGGCGGCGAGCAGCACGTCCGACCCCAGCACCGACCGGCAGAAACCGATCCCGACCAGCCACGCGAGGGCCAGCTCCGCGCGCAGCTCGGCGTCCGGACCGCTCGCCAGCTCGGCGAGCGAGCGCACGTAGGCGCGCCCCATCTCCTTGCGCAGCGCCGAGGACTCCGAGCCCAGGGCGGCGGAGCGCAGCATCGCCTGGATGGGGTGGTCAACGCCCTCCGGGGTGTCGGTGAGGAACACCTCCAGCAGGCGTCGCGGCAGCTCCGCGACCGGACCGGCGTTCAGCAGGTCCATCCCCCGGCTGGCCACGACGGCGTTGAAGAGCTCTTCCTTGGTGCCGAAGTAGCGGAACAGCAAGGCCTGGTTGACCCCCGCGCGCGCGGCGATGTCGCGCACCGTGGTGCGGTCGTAGCCACGCTCGGCGAAGAGCTCGCCTGCTGCCTTCAGCAGTGCGGCGCGGGTGGCCGCCGCGTCCCGACGACGTGGCTGGGCTGGGTTCTGCGGCATCGGGACATTCTGCGCGAACCGCGGTCAGGCGGAAGGCCTGACGTGCCCGTCCCCCCAGACCACCCATTTGGTGGATGTCAGCTCGGGCAGCCCCATCGGCCCGCGCGCGTGCAGCTTCTGGGTGGAGATGCCGATCTCCGCGCCCATGCCGAACTCGCCGCCGTCGGTGAAGGAGGTGGCCGCG
Organism: Allokutzneria oryzae; assembly: GCF_042429765.1. Classification (NCBI taxonomy): domain Bacteria; kingdom Bacillati; phylum Actinomycetota; class Actinomycetes; order Pseudonocardiales; family Pseudonocardiaceae; genus Allokutzneria; species Allokutzneria oryzae. The sequence goes on from NZ_JBHLZU010000033.1 coordinate 216,362, forward strand.
TTGACCATGACCGCGGCCGCGTCCACCCGTGCGGTGAACTCCCGGGCGGCGCGCACGTCGGCGGTCACGATCGCCTCGGTGTGCCCGGAGCCGTGCGCCGCGATGTGCGCGACCGCGTCGGTGAGCGAGTCCACGACACCCGCCGCGATGTCCAGCGACAGGAACTCCGTGTCCCAGTCCTCGTCCCGCACGGGCACCGTTGCGGTCCCCGCCAGCGCGGCGAAGCGGTCGTCGGCGTGCGTCGTCACACCGGCCGCGGCCAGCTCACGCGCGACCGCGGGCACGAAGCGCTCGGCGATGTCCTTGTGCACCAACAGGTTCTCCGCCGCGTTGCACACGCTGGGGCGGCGGGCCTTGGAGTTGAGCACGATCCGCACCGCCATGTCCAGGTCGGCCGAAGCGTCCACGTACACGTGGCAGTTGCCGACACCGGTCTCCACCGTGGGCACCGTGGCGCCCTCGACGACCGCGTTGATCAGCCCGGCCCCGCCGCGCGGGATGACCAGGTCGACCAGGCCCCGTGCGGTGATCAGGTGGCGAACCGACGCGCGGTCGTGGCACGGCAGCAGCTGCACGGCGTCAGCGGGCAGGCCGACATCCGCGAGCGCGTCGCGGAGCACGGCGACCAGCGCGGTGTTGGAGCTCTCCGCGGAGGAGGACCCGCGCAGCAGCACCGCGTTGCCCGCCTTGAGGGTCAGCCCAGCGGCGTCCACAGTCACGTTCGGGCGGCCTTCGTAGACCATGCCGACCACGCCCATCGGGACGCGGACCTGGCGCATCTCCAGGCCGTTCGGCTGGATGCCACCGCGCAGCACCTCACCGACCGGGTCCGGCAGCCCGGCGACCGTGCGCTGGGCGTCGGCGATCGCGGCAATCCGCGCCTCGGTCAGCGACAGCCGGTCGATCATCGCCTCGGCCAGCCCGGACTCGCGGCCCCTGCGCACGTCCTCCGCGTTGGCTTCGAGCACCTCTGGGGCGCGGCGGACCAGCGCGTCGGCGATGGCGTGCAGCGCGGCGTCCTTGACCTGCCGGGTGGCCAGGGCCAGCTCGGTCGCGGCGCGGCGGGCGCGCCGGGCGGCGTCGTGGACCTGGGCGCGCAGTTCATCGTCCACAGTGGACTCAAGCGTGGTCACGAGCCCAGCCTAGTCCGCTCGGGGCCGCACCCGATCCGGTTATCCCACAGCCCGGACGCCGGACTGTCGGGGGCATGGTGGACGCTAGGGCCCGTGGACGAACTTGCACTGCGGGAGATGGCCGAGGAGAAGCTGCGCTCGCTCGCGGGCGAGCACGCCAAGCTGCGCGAGGACCAGTGGACGGCGATCCGCGCCCTGGTCGTCGACCGCAGCCGCGCCCTGGTGGTGCAGCGCACCGGCTGGGGCAAGTCGGCGGTGTACTTCGTCGCGACCGCGCTGCTGCGCGAGCTCGGCGAGGGACCGACGGTGATCGTCTCCCCGCTGCTGGCGTTGATGCGCAACCAGGTGGCCGCCGCCGAGCGCGCCGGGGTGCGCGCCGCCACGATCAACTCCGCCAACCAGGAGGAATGGGAGAGCGTCCAGGAGCAGGTCGCCATGGGCGAGCTGGACGTGCTGCTGGTCAGCCCTGAACGGTTGAACAACCCGGACTTCCGGGACAACGTGCTGCCCGAGCTGTCCGCGGACGCCGGGCTGATCGTGGTGGACGAGGCGCACTGCATCTCCGACTGGGGCCACGACTTCCGGCCGGACTACCGCCGCCTGCGCACGCTGATCGCCGAGCTCCCGGAGGAGATCCCGGTGCTGGCGACCACGGCGACGGCCAACGACCGCGTGGTGCATGACGTCGCCGAGCAACTGGAGTTGGGCGAGCGCGAGGCACTCGTGCTCCGGGGTCCTCTCGACCGGGAGAGCCTGCGGTTGAGCGCCGTGCGGCTGCCCACGGCGCAGGCGCGCTTGGCGTGGCTGGCGAACAAGCTCACCGAGCTGCCCGGCTCGGGAATCATCTACACCCTCACCGTCGCCGCGGCCGACGACGTGGCGTCGTTCCTGCGCGACCGCGGCTTCGAGGTGGCCTCGTACTCCGGCAAGACCGAGACGGCCGAGCGGCAGCAGGCCGAGGAGGACCTGCTCAACAACAAGGTGAAGGCCCTGGTGGCCACCTCGGCGCTGGGCATGGGCTTCGACAAGCCCGACCTGGGATTCGTCGTGCACCTGGGCGCGCCGTCCTCGCCCATCGCCTACTACCAGCAGATCGGCCGTGCCGGTCGTGGCGTCCAGCGGGCCGAGGTGCTGCTGTTGCCCGGCCCGGAGGACAAGGACATCTGGGCGTACTTCGACTCACTTGCCTTCCCGTCGGAGAGCACTGTGCGGCTGCTGCTGTCCGTGCTCGCGGAGTCCGACGGCCCGATGTCCACCGCGGCCCTGGAACCGCGTGTCGAGCTGAGCCGCGGCCGCCTGGAGGCGGTGTTGAAGGTGCTCGACGTCGACGGCGCGGTGCACCGGGTGCGCGGCGGCTGGACCGCGACCGGCGAGGAGTGGACCTACGACGCCGACCGCTACGCGCGCGTGGCCAAGGCGCGGCAGGCGGAGCAGCAGGCGATGGTGGACTACCTCGCCACGAAGAGCTGCCGGATGGAGTTCCTGCTGCGCCAGCTCGACGACCCGCACGCCGCGCCGTGTGGCCGCTGCGACAACTGCACTGGCGAGCACATGTCCGCCGAGGTGCCCGGCGCCGCGGTGGCGGAGGTCGAGCAGCGGCTGATGCGGCCCGGCATCGACCTGACCACGCGCAAGCAGTGGCCGAGCGGGATGAGCGCGCTCGGCGTCGACCTGAGCGGCCGGATCCCGGCGACGGAGGCGGCGTCGGTGGGGCGCGCGTTGGGCAGGCTGACCGACATCGGCTGGGGCAACCGGCTCCGCCCGCTGTTCGCACCCGGCGCGCCCGACGCCGAGATCACCGACGAGCTCTTCCAGGCGTGCGTCCAGGTCCTCGCCGGGTGGGGCTGGGAGCGGCGGCCGGTCGGCGTCGCGGCGATCGACTCGCGGAAGCGCCCGCGCCTGGTGGCGAGCTTCGCGACCCGGATCGCCACGATCGGCAGGCTGCCGTTCCTGGGCCGGGTGTTGTCCACCGGCGAGGCCCCGGCGGCGGTGAACAGCGCGCAGCGGCTGGCCGGGTTGACCACCTCGCTGAGCCTGTCCCCGGAACTGGCCCAGAACCTGTCCACCGCGGACGGACCGGTGCTGCTGATCGACGACCGGGTGGACACCGGCTGGACCCTCACCGTCGCGGCCCGGATGCTGCGCCTCGCCGGAGCCCGGGAGGTGCTGCCCTTCGTCCTGGCCTCGACCACATAGCAATCTGAACCCACGAGTTCACTCTCATGGTTGTCTCAGTACACATGAGCCCATTAGCTTGAACCAATGGGTTCAGTTTTCGTTATCACCGGTGGCACCGACGGCATCGGCAAGGCACTCGCGCTCGCCTACCGGCAACGCGGGCACGAGGTGGTCGTCATCGGCCGCGACCCGGCGAAGGCCCCGGAGGCCGTGCACTTCATCCAGGCCGACCTGAGCCTGGTGCGTGAGACCAGGGCGGCGATCGCCGAACTGCGCTCCCGGTACGCCAAGATCGACGCGGTGGTGTTGTGCGCCAGGCACTTCCAGTCCGAGCGGCAGGTCACCGCCGAGGGTTTCGAGCACAACTTCGCGCTCTACTACCTCAGCCGCTTCCTGTTCAGCTACGAGCTGGCCGACCTGCTGCACGCAGCCGACAACCCGGTGATCCTCAACGTCGCGGGGCCCGGCCCCAACCCGGCGACGGTGCACTGGGACGACTTCGGCCTGGCATCCGGCTACGACGGCGTCGAGGCGATGTTCCAGGGCGGCCTGCTCAACGACCTGCTCGGCGAGGGCTTCGCGCGGAACCGCCCGTCGGAGAAGATCCGTTACGTGCTGGCGAATCCCGGGACGGTGAGCACCGGCTTCTCGGGCACCTACGACCCGGCCACGGCCGCGCTGATCGAGGCCACCCGCGCGTCGGCGAAGCCGGTCGAAGAGGCCGTCCGGCCGCTCATGGCGCTACTGGACTCACCACCGGACACCCCGCTGAGCGCGTTCATCCAGGGGACGCCGTTCGACCTCACCCCGGATCCCGCCGCGGCCAGGCGACTGGACGCGCGGACGCGCGATCTGCTGGGAATGCCGGTGCTGCGCGGGGTGTCGGCGATGAACCTCCGCGACCTGCTGGACTCCAAGGTCTTCGCGGTGATCGGGACGATCCAGCCCGGCGGCGAGCCGCACCAGTCGGTGGTGTGGGTGAAGCGCGACGGCGACGACGTGCTGTTCATGATCGCGGTGGGCAGCCGCAAGGAACGCAACCTCCGGCGCGACCCGCGAGTGAACGTGCTGGTGAGCCCGGCCGACGCACCGCACACCTACGCCTCGATCCAGGGCACGGCGACGATGACCACGGACGGCACGCACGACCTGCGCGAAGAGCTGACGATGAAGTACATCGGCACCTCCTACGCACAGCACATCAAGCAGACCCCGGAGGCGGACCACAGCGACACCACGGTCACCACCGTCCGCGTAACCCCTCAGCGGATCACCGGTCGTCTCTAGGGGCGAAGCGGGACCAGGTCGTCGGCGTGGACGACCTCGCGGCGTTGCTCCGGCGGGAGCTCGTGGGTGGAATGACCGATCAGCGCGGGTAGCTCCGCCGCGTCGAAGGCCACCGCGCCCCGAGCCACCACGGTCCCGGCCGTGTCCAGCAGCTCCACCACATCGCCCGCGTCGAAGTCACCGTCGACGCTGGTGATGCCCGCCGCGAGCAGTGAGCGACGCCGCCCCACCACCGCGGCGACCGCGCCGTCGTCCAGGTGCAGGCGGCCCACCGCGTCGGCGGCGTGGGCGAGCCAGAACCGGCGGGCGGACATCCTGGGGCCGGTCGCCGCGAACACCGTGCCCACCGAGGCCGCGGCCAGCGCGGAACCGGCCGCGGCCGCCGAGGTCAGCAGGACCGGGATGCCCGCCGCCGCCGCGAGCCGGGCCGCGGCCAGCTTCGAGGCCATCCCGCCGGTGCCCAGGCCCGAGCCCTCCGCCGCGACGTCCACACCGTCCACATCGGACTTCCCGAGCACCTCGGGGATCAGCGCGGAGCCCGGCAGGCGGGGGTCACCGTCGTATAGACCGTCCACATCGGACAGAAGAACCAACGCGTCCGCGCCGACCAGGTGCGCCACGAGCGCGGCGAGGCGGTCGTTGTCGCCGAAGCGGATCTCGTCGGTGGCGACGGTGTCGTTCTCGTTCACCACCGGCACCACGCCCAGCGCCAGCAGCCGCGAGAAGGTGCGCTGCGCGTTGCGGTAGTGCGCGCGGCGGACCACGTCGTCGGCGGTCAGCAGGACCTGACCGACCGTGAGCGAGTGCCTGGCGAAGGAAGCGGCGTAGGCGTGCGCGAGCTGGAGCTGTCCCACGCTGGCCGCGGCCTGCTGGGTGGCCAGGTCGCGCGGGCGCTTGGCCAGGCCCAGCGGGGCGAGCCCGGCCGCGATGGCGCCCGAGGACACCAGCACGACCTGGCTGCCCGTTCCGCAGCGGGTGGCGAGCGCGTCGACCAGGGCGTCCAGCCGGCTCGCGTCCAGGCCGCCCGCCGCCGTGGTCAGCGAGGACGAGCCCACCTTGACCACGACGCGGCGGGCACCGGCGACCGCGGCGCGCGCGGACGAGACCGGCTGGACGGCTGAGGAGCTCACTCCTCGTCGTCCTCTTCCTCGCCGACAAGACCGCGGCGGACGCGGCGTGCGTGCTTGCGCTCGGCGGCGGAGATCCGGTCGCTGCGGTCCAGCCGCGGGTCCTCGCCACGGACCTCCATGGTCAGCGCGATGCCCGCGGGCGTGGTCGGCTCCCAGTCGAAGGTCATCTCGCCGATGGTGACCGCGCAGCCGGGCTCCGCGCCCATCTTGGCCAGGGTCTCCTCCACGCCGAGCCGGGCCAGCCGGTCGGCGAGGTAGCCGACGGCCTCGCTGTTGCCGAAGTAGGTCTGCCGGACCCAGCGCTCCGGCCGGTCACCGCGGACGATGAAGCCGCCGGGGGTCTCCGGGTCGGGCTCGACGGTGAAGTCGGTCTCGTTGACCGCCCTGGGCCGCAGAACCACGCGGGTGCTCTCCTCCACCGGCTTGGCGGCGCGGTAGTCCTCCACCACCTTGCCCATGGCGAAGGTCAGCTCGCGCAGGCCCTCCCGGCTGGCGGTGGAGACCTTGAAGACCGGCAGGCCGCGCTCCTTCAGCTCGGCCTCGACGAACTCGGCCATCTCCCGGCCCTCGGGAATGTCGATCTTGTTGAGCACCACCATCCGCGGCCGCTCGGCCAGGTCCGAGCCCAGCGACGGGGTGTAGAGCGCGAGCTCCCGCTCCAGCGTGTCGATGTCGGAGATCGGGTCGCGGTCCGGCTCGTAGGTGGCGCAGTCGATCACGTGCACCAGCACGGCGCAGCGCTCGATGTGCCGCAGGAAGTCCAGGCCGAGGCCCTTGCCCTGGCTCGCCCCCGGGATCAGGCCGGGCACGTCGGCCACGGTGAACACCGTCTCGCCCGCCGTGACCACGCCGAGGTTGGGCACCAGGGTGGTGAACGGGTAGTCGGCGATCTTGGGGCGGGCCGCGGAGAGCACCGCGATCAGCGAGGACTTCCCGGCCGAGGGGAAACCCACCAGGCCGACGTCGGCCACCGACTTCAGCTCCAGGACCAGGTCCCTGCGCTCGCCGGGCTCACCGAGCAGCGCGAAGCCGGGGGCCTTGCGGGCCTTGGACGCCAGCGCCGCGTTGCCGAGGCCGCCCCGGCCACCCTGGGCCGCGATCAGCCGGGTGCCCTCGCCGACCAGGTCGGCGATGACCTCGCCGTCCTCGGTCATCACCACCGTGCCGTCGGGCACCTTCAGCTCCAGTGGCGCTCCGGCGGCACCGTGCCGCATGGACCCCTGTCCCTGCTTGCCGTTGCCGCCGGTGGCGTGGGGGCGGAAGTGGAAGTCGAGCAGCGTGTGCACGTTGGAGTCCACGACGAGCACGACATCGCCGCCGTTGCCCCCGTTGCCCCCGTCCGGCCCGCCGAGCGGCTTGAACTTCTCCTTGTGCACCGAGGCGCACCCGTTGCCGCCCTCGCCGCCCGCCGCGTGCAGCACCACGCGGTCGACGAACCGTGACACGACTTCCTCCTACTGCCGATGAACGCACTTCAGGGGCGGTCCGGTGCAATCCCGGTCCCGCCCCTGAAGTGGTGAGCGTGTGTCGCTCGGTGAGACCTGTCAGGCCTCGACCGGAACGATGTTCACGGTCTTGCGACCGCGCTTGATGCCGAACTTCACCGCACCGGCGGCGAGCGCGAACAGGGTGTCGTCGCTGCCGCGGCCGACGTCGACGCCCGGGTGGAACTTGGTGCCACGCTGGCGAACGAGGATCTCGCCGGCGCTGACGACCTGACCACCAAAGCGCTTCACACCGAGCCGCTGGGCGTTGGAGTCGCGGCCGTTACGAGAGCTGGATGCACCCTTTTTGTGTGCCATGGCTGGTCAGACCCTCACTTGTTGATGCCGGTGACCTCGACACGGGTCAGCCGCTGACGGTGACCCTGCCGCTTGTGGTAGCCGGTCTTGTTCTTGAACTTGTGGATGACAATCTTGGGACCCTTGGTCTGCTCGACGACCTTGCCGGTCACGGCGACCTTGCCGAGGGTGTCGTTGTCGGCGATGACGTCGCCGCCGTCGACGACGAGCAGCGCCGGGAAGCTGACCTCGGTGCCCGGCTCGCCTTCGAGCTTCTCGACCTCGACGACGTCCCCGACAGCCACCTTGTACTGCTTGCCGCCGGTCTTGACGATCGCGTACATGGTTCGGAAGTCTCCTGCTGCTCGGTGTCGGTATCGCGCTCAAACCACTCGCGATGGGACGACGCGTGCGTTGCCTATCGCCTCTGTTGCCTAATCGCCACGGGGCGGGCTTTCGCACGACAGAACCCGCCTGATGGCGGGCCGTACGACAGAGTACGGGGCGCTGCCGAAGAGGGTCAAACCGGGTGGTCGGTCGCCCGCGAACCACCTACCCCCGGGCGCCACCACCACCCCTCTGACCTGCCCACCACCCCACCCCGTGACCGCCCTCTCACCCCACCCACCCCACGGCCATTCGCGGGCTTATGGACGTGTTTGGGCGCCCAAACACGTCCATAAGCCCGCGAATGGCGGGGAGGAGCCGTGGGGGGGGGGAGGAGGGGGGAGGGGAAGGGGAGGGGAAGGCGAAGCGCCCACCGGCCCTGGGGGGCGGTGGGCGCTTCTGGGGGGTGCTCAGGCCTCTTTGGCTGCTGCCTGCGGCGGGCCCGCTGGGCGGGAGGCCGCGCGGCGGGCGGGGCGGCGACGGGTGGTCACCGACACCGCCGCCACCGGGTCCTGGTGCGGCTCCGCGCCGTTGAGCGCGGGCTGCTCGGGCTGGGCGGCCGCCGCCGGGGCCGTGGCCGCGTTCTCCTCGCGAGGCGTGGCGATGCGCACCTCCTCCGCCGGAGCGCTCTGCTCCTTCGGCGGACCCGGCGGACGCTCGCTGCTGCGGCGGCGACGCTGACGGCGGCGCTCACCCGTCGGCGGGGCCTCGGCGACCGCCGCGGGCTCGGCAGCGGGCTTCTCCTCGGCCTTCTCGACCGGCTTCTCCTCGACCTTCTCCGGGACGGCCTCGACCGTCTCGGTCACCGGGGTCTCGGGCTGCGAAGGCTGAGCGGGCTGCGGAGCCGGCGTGGGCTCTGCGGCTTCCGCGTTGTCCTTGGCCTCGTTGGTGTCCTGGGCGTTGTTGCGGTTGCGCTGCCGCTGCCGCTTGCTCTCGCCCTTGCCGGAACCGCCGTTGCCGTTGCCGCCGTGGTTGTGCGAGCCGTTGCCGTGCGAACCCGTGTTGAGGTCCGTGGTGACCACGAGGCCACGCCCCCGGCAGTGCTCACAGGTGCTGCTGAACGCCTCCAGCAGACCGGTGCCCACCCGCTTGCGGGTCATCTGCACCAGGCCGAGCGAGGTCACCTCGGCGACCTGGTGCCGGGTGCGGTCGCGGCCGAGGCACTCGGTCAGCCTGCGCAGCACCAGGTCCCGGTTGGACTCCAGCACCATGTCGATGAAGTCGATGACGATGATGCCGCCGATGTCGCGAAGGCGGAGCTGGCGGACGATCTCCTCCGCCGACTCCAGGTTGTTGCGGGTGACCGTCTCCTCCAGGTTGCCACCGGATCCGGTGAACTTGCCGGTGTTGACGTCGATGACGGTCATCGCCTCGGTGCGGTCGATGACGAGGTAGCCACCGGAGGGCAGCCACACCTTGCGGTCCAGCGCCTTGGTGATCTGCTCGTTCACCCGGTACTCGGTGAACACGTCGTTGGTGCCGGTGTGCCTGCGCAGCCGCGAAGCCAGGTCCGGGGCCACGTGCTGCACGTACGGCTCGATGGTTTCCCACGCGTGGGTGCCCTGGACCACCAGCGCCGAGAAGTCCTCCGTGAACATGTCCCGGATGACCTTGATCAGCAGGTCCGGCTCCTCGTAGAGCAACGACGGCGCACCGGCCTTCGACACCCCGGGGGCGCCGTGGGCCTTGCCCTTGACGACCTCCCACTGCGCCTGCAGCCGGGTCACGTCGCGGGCGAGGGCCTCCTCGCTGACGCCCTCCGCCGCGGTGCGGATGATCACACCGGCGTCGTCGGGGACGATCCGCTTCAAGATCTCCTTGAGCCTGCGCCGCTCCACGTCGGGCAGCTTGCGGCTGATGCCGGTGGCACCGCCGCCCGGCACGTAGACCAGGAAGCGGCCCGGAAGGCTGATCTGCGTCGTCAGCCGCGCGCCCTTGTGCCCGACCGGGTCCTTGGTGACCTGCACCAGCACGCTGTCACCCGTGGACAGCGCCTGCTCGATCTTGCGGGACTTGCCCTCAAGACCGGCGGCGTCCCAGTCCACCTCGCCCGCGTAGAGCACCGCGTTGCGGCCACGGCCGATGTCGACGAAGGCCGCCTCCATGCTGGGCAGCACGTTCTGCACCCGGCCGAGGTAGACGTTGCCGACCAGCGAACCCGAGCCCGCCGAGGTCACGAAGTGCTCGACGAGCACCCCGTCCTCCAGCACGGCGATCTGGATCCGCTCACCCTGCTCGCGGACGACCATCTTGCGGTCGACGGCCTCGCGGCGGGCCAGGAACTCCGACTCGCTGAGGATCGGCGCGCGGCGGCGGCCTGCCTCGCGGCCGTCCCTGCGGCGCTGGCGCTTGGCCTCCAGCCGGGTCGAGCCCTTGACGCTGCGCACCTCGTCGTCGGAGGAGGTGGTGGTGGTCTGCTCGCGCTCCGGGCGGCTCTCCCGCACGTGCACGACGGTGTTCGGCGGGTCGTCGTCGCGACTGGTCGCGTCGTCCTCGGCGTTGCCCTTGCGGCGGCGGCGACGACGGCGGCGCCTGCTGGTGCCGTCCTCGGAGTCCTCAGCGGAGTCGGTGTCCGACTCGGCCTCGGCGGCGTCCTGCTGCTCAGGCTCGTCGGTGACCGAGACGTGCACGGGCAGCTCGTCGTCGGAGACGTCCTCGTCGTCGGAGTCGTCACCCAGCTCGGGATGGCCCTTGCCGCGGCCACGGCCACGGCGGCCACGGCGACGACGACGGCGGTTGCCGAGGTCGTCCTCGCTGTCCTCGGAGCCCAGGTCGATGTCGTGCGGCAGGTCGTCGACCTCGGTGGCGTCCGGGTCCAGGTCGGCCTCGGTCAGCGAGACCCGCTTGCGGCTGGGCCGCGCGGTCTTGCCGGAGCGGCCCGACTTGGCCGCCGGGGCCTCCTCGGCGGTCGCGGCGGGCTGCTGCGGCGGCAGGAACACGGCCTGCGGCGCGGCGAAGACCGGGGTCAGCGCGGCGGGCGCGGGCGGCTCCTCGGCCACGACCGGCTCGGGCCGCGCGAGCTCGTCGGCGGCCTGGTCGTCGTCGCCGTCGGCGGACTCCTCGGAGGCAGTGGGCTCCTCGACGTCCTCCTCGTCGGACTCCGGCGCCAGGTGGTCGACGACCTTCATCGCGACGTCCCTGGTGATGCTCGACTGCGCGCTGCTGACGGCGAAGCCCAGTTCGACCAGGGTGGCCATCACCTCGCGGCTGCTGGCGCCCAGCAGCTTGGCCAGCGCGTGCACCCGCAGCTTCGCGGGCAGCTCGCCTGGTCCGGATGCGGTGCTGTCCCCGCCGGCAGCGCCGGCAGGGGTGTCAGTTTTCGGCATGTAGCTCCCTCGCCCCCGGGCGCGTCGATGCTTCCGACGCGGCCGCGCAGGGGCTCCTCTCTCGTCCAGTCGCCGCCGCGTGCAGCGGCGGAAATCCTGCCTACGTCGTCCGAGCCCCGAATCGGTGGACGCGGGCACACGGGCAACAGGTCATCTCGTGATGACGCGTGGGCCCGACCCCTACTCCTCGACGTCAGGTAAGCCGCTCGTGGCCCGAGTCGGCTCCCGGTCGCTGGCGAACGGGTCCGTGAGAGCTCCGCCGTCGTCGAGCCGCCCCTGAGCCATCCGGGTCGCCTTCGCGGGTACCGGCGGTTGCAGGTCGGCGACGACGCGAAGCGCACTCAACACGTCATCCGGCCGGACAACAGGCTGTGTCTGCCGTACGACCGTGCTGAGTATCCCACACCGTCGGACGCCTCCGGCTCCATCGCCCACCCGAGTGGTAGTCACTTCAACTTCCCTGACGACCTCGGCGGACGCGGCTTCGGTCCCGGTGGGAGCGAGTGCCTCGGCGGAGGCGAGCACCTCGGCGGACACGATCGCCGCGCGGGCGTCGATGTCCTTGCGCCCGTCCTTGGTCAGCTTCTGCACGATGACCTCGGGGGCGGCCAGCAGCAGCTCGACGGCCCTGCCCAGCTCATCGGGGTCGACCCCGGGCAGCTCGATCCGCCAGGTACAGGCGTCGATGCGGTCGGCGAGCGAACCGCTCGCGGCTTCGACGGCCTCGATGACGTCCAGCCCCGGAGGCAGCGCCGAGTCCAGCTCGCGGGCCAGCGCCGCGGTGTCGATCCGGTCGACCACCGACACCTCGACGTACTCCGCCTCGCTCGCCGTGCCCGTCGGCGCCGCCCCGATCCAGGAGACCTTGGGCCGCGGGTTGAAGCCCTGGGAGTAGGCCATCGGCACCCCGGCGCGGCGCAGCGCGCGCTCGAAGGTGCGCGCGACGTCACGGTGTGACGTGAAACGCAGGCGCCCCCGTTTCGCGTATCTGATACGCAGCTTCTGCACGGCGGAGGCGGACGGATTGGGTTGGTGCTGGACGCTCAGGGCTGCTCCTCGGCGGACCGGTCTGGCTAGGCCAGTGATTGTGCCCGGCAAACTACCCCGCCGCATTCAGGCCATCGCCCGCTTGTCTGCTCGGTGCGTGGATGGCTACCTTCCGGTTCCATCGGCAGGGACGCGCGGTGCCCCGCGCTCCCCCGACACCACGCCCAGCCGAGGAGATGGAGGTCCTCCGTGCCGCTGACCCGCGGTAACGGCGCGCGCGGCGGGAGGACCCGCGCCGCGGTCACCGCCGCGCTGCTCGCGGCGGGCCTGCTCGCCGTCCCGGGTCAGGCCGGCGCCGAGCCCGAGCAGCCGTGCGGAATCGGCAGGACGCTTCGCTACATCGTGGTCTTCGACCAGGGCACCCGCGCCGAGGAGGCGCAGCGGCGGATCGACGCGGCCTGCGGCGAGACCGTCACCTACTACGCCCAGATCGGCGTCGCGGTCGCCGGGTCGCGGGACCGCTCCTTCACCACCCGCCTCGGTGACGTCCGGGCCTTCAGCACCCAGCAGGAGCTGGGCGGACAGGGCGCGGCGGCCAAGCGCAAGAACCGCTCCCGGCTGACCGCGGCGATCAAGGCGAGCCCCTCGGTCGCCACCACCGACCGCTCCGGCGAGCAGTGGGACATGGCGATGATCAAGGCCGACGAGGCGCACGCCTACTCCATGGGCAGCCGCTCGGTGGTGGTCGGCGTGCTCGACTCCGGCATCGACGCGGGCCACCCGGACCTGGCGGCCGCGGTCGATCCCGCGGTCTCCGCCGGCTGCGTCAGCGGAGCCCCGGACACCCGGCGCGAGGCGTGGCAGCCCTCCGCCTTCGAGCACGGCACCCACGTCGCGGGCACCATCGCCGCGGCCAACGACGGCAAGGGCACCACCGGTGTCGCCCCGGGCGTGCGGCTGGCCTCGGTGAAGGTCGTCGACGACGACGGCTACGTCTCCCCCGAGGCCGCCGTGTGCGGCTTCATGTGGGCGGCCACCAAGGGGATGCGCTTGGTCAACAGCAGCTTCACCGCCGGCCCTTGGACGCTGACCTGCAAGGACAAGGGCAGCGAGCAGTGGGTGGTGCACGAGGCCATGCGCCGCGCGGTCAGCTACGCCACCAACCGCGGCGTGCTCACCATCGCGGCGATGGGCAACGAAGGCACCAACCTCGCCAGCACGAAGTGCGACGCGCTGCCCGGTGAGCTGCGCGGCGTGATCGGGGTGTCCTCGATCGGCGCGGAACGCGTGAAAGCCAGCTACAGCTCCTACGGCCTCGGCACCACCGACCTGACCGCTCCCGGCGGGGACCACAGGCAGAAGCCGGACTCGTCCAACCAGGGCTGTGTGCTGTCCACGGTGCCCGCGGGCTACGGCTACTACTGCGGCACCTCGATGGCCACGCCGCACGTTGTGGGCGTCGCCGCGCTGCTGGCGTCACGGTTCCCGTCCGCCGGTCCAACGGCGCTGACGAGGATGCTGTACAACCAGGCGGAGACGCTGCCCTGCCCCAGCGACTACGACCTCAACGGCGACGGCGCGCAGGACGCGGCGTGCTCCGGCTATGCCGACTACAACGGTTTTTATGGCCACGGACTGGTCAACGCGCTGAACGCGGTTCGCTAGCGTCGAAGCATGGCCGTCATCCCTGTGGTTGTCGAAGACTGGCAGCAGCAGTGCTGCGGCGACGCGTTCGCGATCGGCGACAGGGTGTCGTGGCAGCTCCGATACGGAGAGGGCTCGCGGGAGCTCCTGCAGCCCGCAGAGCGTGTGCGGCTTTCCCTTGGTGCTGAGCCGATTCCGGACAGCGACGGCGCACATCTCAGCTCCGGCGAGCTGCACGTGTTCTGGTCCGAGCCCACGGCGAAGAACGGCTTGGCGGAGGTCGTCGGAGTGCTGACGGAAGAGCGTCACGACAACTTCGGCATCCCGCCGACCGTGGGCTACGTCCGGCGGATCCGCCGCTTGGCGATGGAGCACCGGCGCGAGTTCGGAACGCGCGTCTGGCACCAGCAGCCGGGCACCGAGACGTTCGTCGAGGCGTGGGGGAGCGAGGCCGAGGTCGACACCAGAGCCGACGCCCCGGCAGACGCCGATGTGGCGCGCCGGGACGTCGGCCTGCTCGTCGACCTCGAGGTCAGCTTGGGCTGAACGCGGGGTTGCTGACCGGGGAGCCCTTGCCGACCGGGGAGATCGGCAGCAGCTTGCGCCCGGTCGGGCCGACCTGGATGTCGGTGTTCATCGCCGGGCAGACGCCGCAGTCGAAGCACGGCGTCCAGCGGCAGTCGTCCTGCTCGTGCTCGTCGAGCGCGTCCTGCCAGTCCGACCAGAGCCACTCCTTGTCCAGGCCCGAGTCGAGGTGGTCCCACGGCAGGACCTCGTTCTCGTCGCGTTCCCTGGTGGTGAACCAGTCCAGGTCGACGCCGAGCGGCTCCAGCTCGGCCCCGGCGGCGTCGATCCAGCGCTGGTAGGAGAAGTGCTCGCTCCAGCCGTCGAAGCGCCCGCCCTCGCGCCACACCCGCTCGATGACCCGCCCGACGCGGCGGTCGCCCCGCGAGAGCAGTCCTTCGATGAGGCTGGGCTTGCCGTCGTGGTAGCGCATGCCGATGTTGCGGCCGAGCTTGCGGTCGGAGTTGACCGCCTCGCGCAGCTTGCGCAGCCGGGCGTCCACGGTGTCCGGGTCGCACTGCGCGGCCCACTGGAACGGCGTGTGCGGCTTGGGCACGAACCCGCCGATGGAGATCGTGCAGCGGATGTCCTTGCGGCCGGAGGCCTCCCGGCCCGCGCGGATGACGTTCTTGGCCATCTCCGCGATCTGCAGGACGTCCTCGTCGGTCTCGGTGGGCAGGCCGCACATGAAGTACAGCTTCACCTGGCGCCAGCCGTTGGAGAACGCGGCGCTGACCGTGCGGATGAGGTCCTCCTCGGACACCATCTTGTTGATCACGCGGCGCAGCCGCTCGCTGCCGCCCTCCGGCGCGAAGGTCAGGCCGGACCGGCGGCCGTTGCGGGAGAGCTCGTTGGCCAGGTCGATGTTGAACGCGTCCACCCGGGTGCTCGGCAGGCTCAGCCCGGTGTTGGTGCCCTCGTAGCGGTCGGCGAGGCCCTTGGTGACCTCGGCGATCTCGGAGTGGTCCGCGCTGGACAGCGACAGCAGCCCGACCTCCTCGAAGCCGGTCGCGGCCAGGCCGCGCTCGACCATCGCGCCGATGCCCTCGATGGAGCGCTCGCGCACCGGGCGGGTGATCATCCCGGCCTGGCAGAAGCGGCAGCCGCGGGTGCAGCCGCGGAAGATCTCAACGCTCATCCGCTCGTGCACGCTCTCGGCGAGCGGGACCAGCGGCTGCTTCGGGTACGGCCACTCGTCGAGGTCCATGGTGGTGCGCTTGAAGACCCGGTACGGCACGCGGTCGGCGTTGGGCACGACGCGCTGGATCCGCCCGTCGGCGAGGTACTCCACGTCGTAGAGCTGCGGCACGTACACGCCGCCGGTCTCGGCGAGCCGGAGCAGGATCTCGCGGCGACCGCCGGGACTGCCCTCGTTCTTCCACCGCCGGACGATGTCGGTGATCTCCAGGACGGCTTCCTCGCCGTCGCCGAGCACCGCGCAGTCGATGAAGTCGGCGATCGGCTCCGGGTTGAACGCCGCGTGCCCGCCGGAGACGACGATCGGGTGCTCGTCGGTGCGGTCCGCCGCGTGCAGCGGGATCCTCGCCAGGTCCAGCGCGGTGAGCAGGTTGGTGTAGCCGAGCTCGGTGGCGAAGCTGACCCCGAACAGGTCGAAGGAGCCGACCGGGCGGTGCGCGTCGACGGTGAACTGCGGGACGCCGTGCTCGCGCATCAGCGCTTCCATGTCCGGCCACACCGCGTAGGTGCGCTCGGCGAGCACGTCCTCCTGCTCGTTCAGGATCTCGTAGAGGATCATGACGCCCTGGTTGGGCAGGCCGACCTCGTACGCGTCGGGGTACATCAGGCACCACCGGACGCACGCGTCTTCCCAGTCCTTGGTGGTGGCGTTCAGCTCGCCACCGACGTACTGGACCGGCTTCGACACCTGCGGCAGCAACGGCTCCAGCTGGGCGAACACAGACTGCACACTCACGCGGACAGGGTAACGGGCCTCCTCCCTCCGCACTCGTCGCCGTTACGTGAGCAGGAGCTTGCCGAGGCGGCGGGAGGCGAAGTACATGCCGATCGCGGCCATCACGACGAAGTAGGCGACGCTGATCAGCGTGGACCAGGCGACGGCTCCCGTGGTGAGTGCCCGCATCAGCTCCACCGCGTGGTAGAGCGGCAGGCACTGGACGACCGCCTGGAGGCCCGCCGGGTAGACCGACAGCGGGTAGAAGGTCGTGCAGAACAGGAACATCGGCAGGATCACCAGCTGTACCAGGTCGAAGTCCTGCCAGGAGCGCATGAAGGTCGTCGCGGCCATGCCCACAGCGGCGAAGGCCAGCGCCACCAGCAGCGCCGCCGGGAGGGCGAGCAGGCCCCACGGCGAGGTGATCAGCCCCATGCCGAGCATCACCGCGAGAAAGCCCGCCGCGTAGGCACCGCCGCGCAGCAACGCCCACGCGATCTCGCCGACGGCCACGTCCACCGGGCCGAGCGGGGTGGCCAGCATCGCGTCGTAGAGCTTGGCGTACTTGAACTTGAAGAAGATGTTGAACGTGGCGTCGTAGACCGCGCCGTTCATGGCGGAGGAGGCCAGCAGCGCCGGGGCGACGAAGGCCGCGTAGCTGATCACCTCGCCGCCGGGACCGGTCACCTCTCCGACCAGCTGGCCGAAGCCGACGCCCAGCGCCAGCAGGTAGAACAGCGGCTCGAAGAAGCCGGAGAAGATCACCATCCACGCGCGGCGGTGCACGAGGAACGAACGCTCCACGATCACCCGGGACCGGCCCGCGTACATCGAGCTCGGCAGCACCCGCAGCAGCAGCCCGGTGCGCGGCGGGCTCATCACGTCGTTGGACATGTCGTCTCCCCTCACACCGTCAACCGGACGCGGAACCGCCAGCGGGCCAGCGCGACGCCGACGCCGACCCACAGCACCAGGTAGGCCAGGTGCCCGAGCACGGGCAGGACTTCGAGGGTGCCGAAGGCGGCGCCCCTGGACAGCTCCGTGCCGTGCCACAACGGCGTGACCCAGGCCAGCGGCTGGACGAACACCGGCAGCTGGGAGACCGGGAAGAACGTGCCCGCGAACAGCGTCATCGGCACCACGATGAAGCGGAACAGCAGGTTGAACTGCTGCCCCTCGTTCTCGATGGTGGCCGCGAAGGCGATGATCGGCGCGGCGAATGCCAGGCCGGTCAGCACCGACACCAGCAGCGAGACCACCGCGCTCGGCCCCGGCACGCCGCCGAAGAACGCCGCGACCACGAGGAAGACCGCGCCGGAGAACAGCAGCCGCCCCGCCAGCCACACGAACCGCCCGGCAAGAATCTGACCTGCCGTGATGGGCGTGGAAACAATTCCCCAGAACGTTTTCTGCCACTTGAAGGCGGACAGGATCGGGTAGGTCGACTCCATCGCCGCGGTCTGCACCGCCGCCGAGACCAGCAGCGCCGGGGCGAGGAAGGCGATGTAGGTCGAGCCGCCGGGAACCGCGCCCGCCTTGATCTGGGTACCGAGCCCCAGGCCGAGCGAGAGCAGGAACAGGATCGGCGTCACCACGCTGGAGAACACCGTGGCGCGCCAGTTGCGGCGGTACCACACCCACTGGCCCTCGACCACGAGCAGCGAGGCCCGCACGGACCCGACGACCCGGCCGGTGGACCGCGTCGCGGGGCGATCAGTTGTCGTCGTCATCGTCGCTCAGCCCCCTCAGTCGACCAGGGTCCGGCCGGTGAGCCGGAGGAAGACGTCCTCCAGGCTGGACCTGCGCACCAGGCTGGCAACCGGCTTCACCCCGCGCTGGTGAGCCGCGGCCAGCGACGCCTCGCCGTCGGCGGTGTAGAGCAGCAGCCGGTCCGGCAGCTCCTCGACCCGCTCGGCGAGGCCCCGCACGTCGGGCACGGCCGCGTGCTGCTCACCCGGAGCGAAGCGCAGCTCCAGCACCTCGCGGGTGGAGTACCTGGCGATCAGCTCCGACGGTGAGCCCTCGGCCGCGATCCGGCCGCCGTCCATCACCACCAGCCGGTCGCACAGCTGCTCGGCCTCGTCCATGTAGTGGGTGGTGATGATCAGCGTGACGCCCTGCTGCTTGAGCCGGAACAGCCGGTCCCACAACAGGTGCCGCGCCTGCGGGTCGAGCCCGGTGGTCGGCTCGTCGAGCAGCAGCAGCTCCGGGTCGTTGACCAGCGACCTGGCGATGGTGAGCCTGCGCTTCATGCCGCCGGAGAGCGGCTCGACCTGGTGGTCGGCGCGGTCGGCGAGCTGTGCGAACTCCAGCAGCTCCTCGGCCTTCTCCCGGACGTGCCGTTTGGACAGTCCGAAGTAGCGGCCGTAGACGAACAGGTTCTCCCGCACGGTCAGCTCTGTGTCGAGGTTGTCCTGTTGCGGCACAACACCCAGGCGGGCGCGCACGCGTGGGCCGTGCACGTCGGGGTCGTCGCCGAGCACCCGGAGCTCACCGCCCGTGCGCGGCGAGACGCACGCGATCATGCGCATCGTCGAGGACTTGCCCGCGCCGTTCGGGCCGAGGAAGCCGAACGCCTCCCCCGGCCGCACCTCGACATCGATCCCGTCGACGGCCGTGAAGTCGCCGAAGCGCTTCTCCAGGCCCCGGGCGTGCACCAACGAGTCATCCCCAGTCACGCGTCGGAGGCTAGCCGGAGGGTCTGACAGCGCCGAACGGGTTTCCTGGATCGATACCGACTGGTCAGAGGTCTTGCCAGATTTGACCCTCCTCATTACCTTGAGGTAACTCGCATCTGAAAAGACTGCTTATCAAGCATTTACGACGCCCCTAGCTGCACTTTTCCCATTTCTTGTCGGCCTCGCGAAGGGCTATGACAAATGTTGCGCAGTCCCCGAAGAAGCGGACTTCTCGCCGCCCTGCTCACCGTGCTCGCGGTCTTCGCGAGCGCCACCCCCGCCAACGCGCTCATCGTTCCCGCCCCCTCGGCGGACGCGTTCTACCGGCCACCGTCTCCCCTGCCCGACGTCGCACCCGGCACCGTCCTGCGTTCCCGCCCCGTCACGGTGAAAGCCCTAGCAGTCCCAGTACCGACCACGGCGTGGCAGGTGCTCTACCGCTCCACCAACACGCAGGGCCGCGCCAACGCGGTTGTGGCCACCGTGCTCGTTCCCGTCACCCCGTGGCTCGGCGGCGGACCGCGCCCTGTCGTCGCCTACAACGTCGGATCGCACGGGCTGAGCGCCAACTGCGCACCGTCGTACTGGCTGCGCCAGGGCATCGAGTACGAGTTCGCGCTCCAGTCGCTCGCGCTCGCCAAGGGTTGGGCGGTCGTGGTCAGCGACTACGAGGGCTCCGCGACACCCAACGCGCACACGTACACAGCGGGACCTGCCACCGGTCATGCGGTCCTGGACGGAGTCCGTGCGGCACAACGACTTTCCGCTACCGGACTCGGGCAGGGCAACCCGGTCGGCCTCTGGGGCTACTCCGAGGGTGGACTCGCATCGGCGTGGGCGGCCGAGCTCCAGCCGTCCTACGCGCCGGAGCTGAAGGTCAAGGGGGTCGCGGCGGGCGGGGTCGTGCCCAACATCGGCAACGTCGGCTACAAGATCGACGGCGGTCCGCTGTTCGGGTTCTTCGTCGCGGCGGCGGCAGGGCTCGGTCATGCACACCCGGAGATGGGACTGACCGAGTTCCTCAACGACAAGGGGCGCAAAGCTTTCGAGCAGGTCAAGGACATGTGCCAGGCGCAGTGGACCCCGCTCTACGGCTTCCACCGCATCGAGGAGTACACCACCGTCAAGGACCCGATCCAGCTGCCGCGGTTCCAGAAGGTGCTGGCCGCCAACGAACTCGGCAAGCGCACCCCCGCCGGACCGATGTACGTCTACCAGTCGGTCAACGACGAGATCATCCCGATCGAGGACGCCCGCGCGCTCGCACGGAACTACTGCGCCCGTGGCACATCGGTGAAGTTCACCGAGAG
The DNA here is from genome assembly GCF_042429765.1 of Allokutzneria oryzae. NCBI lineage: Bacteria > Bacillati > Actinomycetota > Actinomycetes > Pseudonocardiales > Pseudonocardiaceae > Allokutzneria > Allokutzneria oryzae. The sequence continues at coordinate 236,679 of NZ_JBHLZU010000033.1, forward strand.
CTTCGTCAGCGAGCACGTCTCGCTCGCGGTCACCGGTGCGCCCGGCGCGGTGGCCTGGCTTGCCGACCGCTTCGCGGGCAAGCCCGCTCCGAGCACCTGCTGACAGGCGGGAGGAACAGTCGATGACGCGCTACCCGGTGACGGCAGAGCTGGTCGACCGATCGGCGGAGCTCTACGGAGACCACCCCGCACTGCGCTTCAAGCGGGATGGCCAGTGGCAGGACATGTCATACGCGAGCCTTCTCGACGACGTGAGCAGAGTTGCCGGTGGCTTTGTCGCACAAGGAATCCAGCCGGGGGACCGGGTCGCGGTGCTGGCCGAGACGTGTCCTGAGTGGACGGTCTGCGACCTCGCCATCGCCAGGGTCGGCGCGGTCTGCGTGCCGATCTACCCGACGAGCCCGGCGCGGGAGTGCGCGTGGGTTCTCGGCGACTCCGGCGCGAAGATGGTGGTCTACGAGGACTCCGGCCACTTCACGAGAATCGCCGGGGTGCGTCATCGGCTTCCCGCGCTGGAGCAGGTCGTCGCGCTCGACCAGCTCCACCGCGGCGAACCCGTGGAACCCTTGCCGAGCAACGAGAACGAACCGAGCACCATCATCTACACATCCGGGACGACGGGGCCCGCCAAGGGCTGCCCGCTGAGTCCGGCCAACCTCCGCGCGGCGCAGAGCTCGATCGACACGTTCGTCACCATGGGCACGGGCGACGTCGTGTACCTGTACCTGCCGCTCGCGCACCTGTTCGCGCGGATGACACAGGTGATGACCTTGGCGCTGGGGGCGACGCTGGCGTACTCCAGCGGCGACGTCCGCGAGATCGTCTCCGAGCTGACCGAGGTCCGGCCCACGCTTCTCCCTTCAGTGCCAAGGCTTTTCGAGAAGGTCCACGCGAAGGTCACCACGCTCGCCGAGGGCATGGACCCGGAACGCGTGCACGACCTGGTGCGCGGCGCTTTCGGTGGCCGCCTCCGCGAGGCGCTGACCGGCTCGGCGCCGATCTCGCCGGAGATCCTGGAGTTCTTCCACGCGTGCGGAGTGCCGGTGTACGAGGCGTACGGCATGACCGAGTCCACGGCCGTGATTAGCGCGAACGGCCCTGGCGCCGTGCGGTTCGGCAGCGTGGGCCGCCCGCTTCCCGGTGTCGAGGTGCGGATCGCCGACGACGGCGAGGTGCTCGCGGCGGGCGCGAACGTCTTCAGCGGCTACCACGCCAACGAGGCCGCGACCGGCGAGGCGCTGCGCGACGGCTGGCTGCACACCGGCGACCTCGGCGCGCTCGACGAGGACGGCTACCTGCACATCACCGGCCGCAAGAAGGACCTGATCATCACCGCGGGCGGCAAGAACCTCTCACCGGCCAACATGGAGAACGACCTGCGCCGCAGCAGGTGGATCTCGCACGCGGTGGTGCACGGCGACCGCAGGCCGTACGCGGTCGCGCTGATCACCCTGGACGAGGAGGAGGTCCTGCCGTGGGCGCGGGAGAACGGGCTGCCGGAGGGCATCGCCGAGCTGGCAAGGCATCCCCGGGTGCTCGACTTGATCGGCAAGGCGGTCGCCGAGGCCAACCAGGGGTACTCGCCGCCGGAGCGGGTTCGCCGGTTCGCGGTGCTGGAACACGACTTCAGCCAGGAGGCGGGGGAGCTGACACCGACGTCGAAGCTCCGTCGCAAGATCGTCCAGGAACGGTACTCGGCGCTGGTGGACGAGCTCTACGGCGGTAACCTGCGGGCATGACGGAGGCACAGCAACGGCACTACGCCGGGCGCTCGGCCAGCGACCGCCGTGCCGAACGGCGTGAGCGGCTGATGGCCGCCGGGCTGGAGCTGTTCGGCACCGAGGGCTATCCGGCGATCTCGATCGAGCGCCTGTGCGCGACCGCCTCGGTGTCCACCAGGAACTTCTACGAGGAGTTCTCCGGCCGCGAGGCCCTGCTGACCGCCCTGCACGACAGGGCGTTGAACAACGCGCTCGACGCCGTTGTCGCGGCCGCCGCGGAGGTGGGCGACGACGCGGGCACGTTGGAGCGCGTCACCGCCGTGATCCGCGCGTACGTGACCACGACGGCCAGCGACCCGCGGTGGGCACGGCTGTCCTACGTGGAGATCATCGGCGTGAGCCCGGCGGTGGAGCGGCACCGGATGGAGTGGCGCCGCCGGTGGTGGGCGCTGATCGAGGCCGAGGCGAAGCGCGCGGCGGACCGGGGCGAGGCTCGCGCGCGGGACTTCCACCTGACCGCGGTGGCCTTCATCGGCGCGGTGAACGAGCTGGTGCACTACTGGTCGCTCGACGGAGCACAGCGGCCCCTCGCGGACGTGACCGACGAGCTGGTGAACCTGGCGATGGCCAGCCTGACGGCGGACCGGGGCTGACCCGACCCGGCCCGGCCGCTGGTGCGCGGCCCGGCCGGGAAGGTGACTCACAGACCGGAGAACCAGAGGTCGATCTCGCGCTTGGCGGACTCGGGCGAGTCGGAGCCGTGGACCAGGTTGTACTGGGTCTCCAGGCCGAAGTCGCCGCGCAGGGTGCCCGGGGTGGCCTTCTCCACCGGGTCGGTGCCACCGGCGAGCTGGCGGAAGGCGGCGATGGCGCGCGGACCCTCGACGACGGCCGCGACGACCGGGCCGGAGGTGATGAACTCCAACAGGTCGCCGAAGAACGGGCGCTCGGCGTGCTCGGCGTAGTGCTGCTCGGCCAGCTCGCGCGGGACGTTGCGCAGTTCGAGGGCGACCAGCTTCAGGCCCTTGCGCTCGATGCGGGAGATGACCTCACCGACCAGGCTGCGGGCCACACCGTCGGGCTTGACCAGGACAAGGGTGCGCTCGCTCACGGCGTTCCTACTCTTTCGTGCGTTGGGCAAATCGGTGAGCGCAGGGTAACCGGTCAGCTCCGCCACCTGATCGGCAGCCGTTTCAGCCCGTTCTGGAAGTTCGAGCGCAGCCGCACCGGCTCCCCCGCGGGCTCGACCTCTCCGAGCAGGTCCAGCACGGCGTCGAACATCGCCCGCAGCTGCACCCTGGCCAGCTGCGCGCCGAGGCAGAAGTGCGGCCCGTGCCCGAACGTCAGGTGCTCGGTGGGACGGCGGTGGATGTCGAAGCGGTCCGGGTCGGCGAAGACCGCGGGGTCGCGGTTGGCCGAGGAGAACCACACCACGACCTTGTCCCCGCGCTTGATGGCCGCAGTGGACAAGGTGGTGTCCTCGGTCGCGGTGCGCCGGAAGTGCATCACCGGGGTCCACCAGCGCAGCATCTCCTCCACCGCGTCCGGCACCAGCGACCGGTCCGCCAGCAGCGCGCGGTACTGGTCGGGATGGCTCATCAGCGCGACGAGGCCGCCGGGGATGCCGTTGCGCAGCGTCTCGTTGCCCGCGACGGAGAACAGCCAGAACAGGTTCTCGAACTCCTCGATCCCCACGTCCTGGCGCATCAGGTTGCTCATGACGTCCGGACCGGGGTTGGCGCGCTTGTACTCCCCCAGCGCGTGCGCGTAGGCGTAGAGGTCCGGCATCCCGGCTCGGGTGCGCGGGTCGGGCATCGAACCGTCCGGCCCGGGACGCGGCGCCAGCTCCAGCGCGGCACGTGCCATGTCCGAAACGCGCGCGGGGTCGACGGTGGAGCTGACCGCGTACTCCGGGTCCTGATAGCCGATGACGCGGTTGCTCCAGTCGAACATCAACCCGCGATCCTGTTCCGGCACGCCGAAGACCTCGGCCAGTGTCAACAGGGGCAGGTCCGCGGCGACCTTCGCGAAGTCGCACTCGCCGTCCTTCGCCACCGCGCCGACCAGCTCGTAGGCCCACGCCTGGATCCGGTCGGTGACCGCCGCGACGGCCCGTGGGGTGAACGCCTTGGTCAGCAGTCCCCGCAGCCGGGTGTGCTCGGGCGGGTCGAGGTTGAGCATCATCCGCCGCACGTAGCGGAGGTCCTCCGGGGTGGCGGGATCGCGGATCTGGGTCGCGCCGAGTTGCGAGGAGAACACCTTGGGGTCACGGAGGACCCGCCGGACCTCGGCATGGCCCAGCACCATCCAGAAGCCTTCGCCCGCCCACTGGACCGGCCCCTTCTCCCGGAGTTCCCGCAGCGTGTCGTAGGGGACTCCGCGCACGTACGTCTCCGGGTCAACCACGCGATCCACCGTGCCATTGGACCCGCCTTCGGAGCGGAAAGGCAACGATAAGTGCGCGATTGGCGACAGAGCGCGATGACGGGTGGATGATCATGGGGTGACGTTGCGCGCGCGAAGAGGCGGAGAAGGCGGTCCGACCCTGTTGCTGCTACACGGGATGGGCGCGACCAGCGAGGCCTGGAACGGGGTGACCGAACGGCTCGACCGGTACTGGGACGGCTCCTGGGTCGCGCCGGACCTGCCCGGTCACGGCGGGTCCGAGGCGCTGGAGCACTACTCCTTCGGCCACATGGCTGCCGAGGTCGCGCACTGCGTCCGCGGCGCCGACCGGCTGGTGGTGCTGGGGCACTCCCTCGGCGGCGTCGTCGCGCTCGCGCTGGCGAGCGGCTGGTACGGCGTGCGGGTCGACGCGGTGTGCGGCCTCGGCATCAAGGTCAGCTGGTCGGAGCAGGAGCTGGCGGGCGCCGCAGCGGCCGCGGCCCGACCCGCCCGCAGCTTCGACAACCGCGCCCAGGCCGCGGAGCGCTACCTCAAGGTCTCCGGCCTCTCCGGTCTGGTCGCGCCGGACTCGGCGGAGGTGGACGCGGGCCTGGTCCTGGCCGACGGCGGCTGGCGGCTGGGCATGGACCAGCGCGCTTTCGGCATCGGCGCTCCGGACATGCCCGGCCTGCTCGCGGCGGCCCGTGCCCGCGTGGTCCTGGCGGCGGGCGAGCACGACCCGATGAGCCCGGCGGCGGACCTGCGCGCCCTGGTCCCGGACCCGGTCATCCTCCCGAGCCTCGGCCACAACGCACAGGTCCAGAACCCCGAAGCGGTCCTTCGCCTGGTCACCCACCTCACCAACAGCCGCTGAGCCAGCACGAGCACAGCCAGGCAGGGGCGCCCTACCCGCTCGTCTCCACAGCCGCCGCGAACGGCTCCAGGGTGGGGCGCTTCGGGGTGACACCGTCGCCGGAGGAGACGCCCTTGATGTGCCTGCCGATCCACGGCACGAAGTGCGCGCGCAGCCAGCCGATCTCGGCCGCGACCACGTTCTGCCAGGTCTGGGCCTCCAGCGGCGGCAACGGGTCGCGCCACGAGCCGTCCGCTCCCGGCAGCCCCAGCCCCTCCGCCAGCGCCGCGGCGATGCGGGCGTGGCCGTGGGAGTTGGCGTGCAGGCGGTCGTCGCTCCACAGGCGGGGGTCGGCGCAGATGGGCTCGCGGTCGACCTCGACCAGCGTCGCGCCCGTGCGGCGGCACAGGACGCGGAGGGCGTTGTTGTAGGTCAGCAACCGCCCTCTGACGATCTTGGTGACCGGCGCGATCGGTGTCAGGTCCGGCATCGTGAAGGTCAGCACCGTCGCTCCCGCTGAGATCAGCGCGGTGTGCATGACCTGGAGGTTCGTCATGGTCTGGTGCAGTGAGTACTTCGGCCGGAGCAGGTCGTTGAGCCCGGCGACCAGGGTCACCAGATCGGGCTTGAGCGCGAGCGCCGGTTCGAGCTGCTCGGCGCGGACCTGCGCGCTGACCCGGCCGCGGATCGCCAGGTTGGCGTAGCGCAGGTCCGGGTTGACCTCGGCCAGTTTCTCCGCGAGGCGGTCCGCCCAGCCGCGGTAGCCACCCCTGCCGTCCGGATCGTCGAGCCCCTCGACCGTGCTGTCCCCGATGGCCACGTAGCGCTGAACCACGAAAACACCCTTCCACCAGCTCAGTTCCCTAGGACAACCCCTAGTATGACTCCGGTGAAACGCACCGCACTCGGCCGGTTCCCGTGTTCGGTCGCCCGCACCATGGACCTGCTCGGCGACTGGTGGACGCCGCTCGTGCTGCGCGAGGTCTTCGCCGGTGTGCACCGCTTCGACGGCATCCAGCGCTCGTTGGGCATCGCCCGCAACACCCTCGCCGACCGGCTCGCGCGCCTGGTCGCGGAGGGACTGCTGGACCGCGTGCCCTACCAGGAGAAACCCGCCCGCCACGAGTACGTGCTGACGGAGAAGGGCCGTGACTTCTTCCCAGTGCTCGCGGCGATGGTGCGGTGGGGCGACAAGTGGCTGGCCGACGACTCCGGCGCACCCGTCGCCCTCGTGCACACCTGTGGTCACGCCGGGCACGCGAGGACCGTGTGCTCGGAGTGCGGCGAGCCGTTCACCGCGGACACCGTGACGTCGCGGATCGGACCGGGCTTCCCGGCAGAGCTGGCCGGGAAGCCCGAGGTCCGAGCCCGCTTCACCTGACGAACACCGCGACGGTGCGGGCCGGGATCTGCCCGACCCCGCGTTCCGTGGTCGCCTCCTTGACCGTGCGGTCGGTCCCGCCTGCCTGGATCTCGTGCAGTTTCCAGGGCAGGCCCGGCGGCAGCAGCACGGACTGCGCGGTCGGCCGCGGGTTGATCACCACGAGCACGCCTTCGCGGTTCGGGTCCACGTTCGCGCCGACCAGATCGTCGAGGTAGGCGAGAACAACGCCCGCCTCCGCCTGCGGACCGGGGTCGGGGAAGGACAGCTTCTGCTGCACCATTGCCTGGTCCTTCAACGTGAACAGCGGCGAGGACTTGCGGATGCGCAGCAGGTCCACGGTCCGGTCCAACGCGGTCTGCATGTCCGAAGTGGACGGTCGAAGCGCCGGGTCAGCCAGCAGCGGCTTGCCGTAGGGCCACTTGTCCTGGTTGTCCCGCGCGGGCGGCAGTCCAGCTCCGAAGCCCGTGGTCCTCAACGACGGGTCATACCGGTTGAACCAGTCGCCCGAGTCATAGCTGTTGCGATCCAGGGACTTCGACCGCAGGAACTCGGTTCCGGCGAGCACGAACGGCTGCCCCTGGCCGAGCAAGGTCGGGGCGAGCGCGACGACCTGCATGCGGACGCGGTCGGCCATCGGCGTCGACTGCGGCAGCTTGAACGCGAGCGTGTCGTACAGCGTCTCGTTGTCATGCGCGTCGGAGTACGTCACCGCTTCCACCGGCGAGGATGTGTATCCCGCCGGGCTGCCGTTGTAGGACACATCGCGGCCGTTGACGTCGTTGCCGGCGGTCGAGCGGAACCGGAAGTTCGCGCCGTTGCCCGCCATTCCGAGCTTCACGAGGTCGGTGTAGTTGGTCAGCCTCGCGGCCTGCTGCTCAGCGGAACCGTTGGCGGGCGAGCCGTTCGGCGCGCCGGCCAGCCCTGAGCCGAGGCCCTGCACACGCGGGTCCCCGTCGAAGGGGCCGCCGCCGCGCACCGCGTCGCGCAGCCGGTCGGAGAAGGTGCCGACACCGGTTCCCGCCATGTTGACCTGGCTGGCCTGTTCGAAACGCGCGTTGCCCGCGACCTCGCCGAAGTCCCAACCCTCGCCGTAGATGTGGACCCGTTTGCCGTCGACGCCGTCCTTGCCCACGGTGAGCGCGTTCAACGCCGAGCGCACGGCGAGGATGTTCGCCTTGGGGTGGTGAGCCATCAGGTCGAACCGGAATCCGTCCACTTTGTACAGACGAGCCCATCGAACAACGGAGTCGACGACGAGCTTGCCCATCATCGCGTTCTCCGAAGCGGTGTTGGCGCAGCACGTCGAGTTGGCAACCGATCCGTCGTCCAACAAGCGCTGGTAGTAGCCGGGAACAACACGGTCCAGGACGGAGTGCGCGGCGTTTCCGGAGGCAGCGGTGTGGTTGTACACGACATCCACCACGACGCGGTTACCGTTGTCGTGCAACGCCTTCACCATCTCACGGTACTGCTTCGAACGCGCCCATCCCGACTGCGCTTCCGGTGTGGCGTATGAGCCCTCCGGCACGTCGTAGTGCAGCGGGTCGTAGCCCCAGTTGAACCCGTCCTTCGCCGCGACCGCCGCTATACACGCCTGCTGCTGGTCGGAGTCGGCGGGTAGCGAAGGCAGGTCGCACGCGGGCTTCGCCTGGTCGGCGCGTCGCTCCGGGATCGTTGCGATGTCGAAGGTCGGCTGGAGGTGCACTGTGTCCATGCCCGCCTGCGCCAGCCGCCGCAAGTGCTTCATGCCGGTGGACTCGCGGTGGGTGAACGCCTTGTAGGTGCCGCGGTCGTTCTGCGGCACGGACGCGTCGGAGATCGAGAAGTCCCGCACGTGCAGCTCGGTGATCGCGTGCTCCGTCGGGTTGTCGCCGAGGCCCTTGGCCACATCGGACTGCCAACCGCTCGGCATGCTGCGCGCGTCGGAGAGGTCGGCGACCTGGGAATGCGTGGAGTCCACGCTCAACGCCAACGAGTACGGATCGGTGACGACCGCTGTCTCCATCCGCTGCGTCGCGGGCTGCCAGGCGGTGACCTCGTACTGGTAGTACTTGTCCCGCCACGCCCCCGCTCCAGCCCAGGAGCCCGACGCGGCGTCGCGCGCGAGGTCGACGACCTGCCGGGGCTGACCGCCCGCCGCGTCGAACAGCCGCAGCTTCACCGATCGCGCGGTGGGCGCCCACACGCGCAGAGTTGCTTGCGCACCAGCGAAAGTAGGCCCGTAGACGCGCTGCCCCGCCGACGCCGCGTACAGATCGTCGAGCACACCGGCGATCTGGACACCGGTCGCGTCCTTGAGCGAACCGCCCTCGCTGTGCGCCGCGACGACTTGACCGCGCAAGGCCTCCGCCGCTGTCGCCGAGCCGGTGAGCTTGTAGACCGGCTTCCCCCGCAGGTGCGGGAACTTCGCGGCGAGTGCGGCGGGCAGCCCGTTCGGCTCCGGTCGCAGCGCGATGGGCGTGCCGCCTTCGAGGCGATCACCGACGACCTTGATCGAGCCCTGCGGGTCGTGCCGCAGCTCGTGCTCGCCGGAGGTCGCGGGGCCGCTCCACACCACGTGGTCGCGACCGACCCAGATCGCCTTCGCCTTGGTCAGGTCCGCCGCGGGGGCCGCAACAGCCGGTGTCACGGCGGTCAGGGAGGCGATCAGGGCCGCCGCGACGACGACGACGGCGGCGAGCGGGCGTGGTCGAACGGGTCGCCAAGTCATGCGACCTCCTTGTCGCAAATCTTTGCAGCCATGGGCGCGGAGAACCCGGAGCGAACCACGGCCTCCCGAGCCGGATCAAGGCTTGGTTCGCTGCAAAGATTTGCCTACCCGATCGGCCTCATCGCAGCCGCGCGCACTGGCCCGTGACCGGCCCGATCCCGGCGACCGGCGCACCCAGGTTCTCCGGCGGCACAGCGTTGCCGGAGCACTGGACCACGCCGGTGACAGTCACCCCGGCCACCACCGGAGCGCGGTCCCGAGCGGTGTTGTCCGCCAGCCGGACCAACCCGTTGACCCGTCCGCCGACGAGCGTCACGTCGCCGGTCGTTCCGGTGATCGACACCGGCCCGACCACCGTGCTGTCCACGAGGTGCACGCTCCCCGCCCCCGAGGTCGAGATCCCGCCGGTGACCGAAGACCCCGTGGCCACAAGGGAAGCACCCGCCGAGACGGTGATCGGCCCCACGATCTCGGCACGGTCGAGGCAGGTGACCCCGGAGGCGACCGTCAGCGATCCCACGCGACGGCCGGTCACCGAGGTGGTGCAGGTCGGCGGCTCGCGCAGCAGGGTCACCGCGAACCGTTCGGACGCGCCGATGTTGCCGACCGGGTCGATCGCGCGGTACTCGATGGTGTGCCTGCCGTAACCGGGAGGCACTTCATCCCAAGGGGACAGTCGTGGCGCACCGAGCTTGCCGTAGACGAGGCTGTCGATGACGGTTCCGTTGGGGGTGAACAGGAATGGCTTCGAAGCATCGGTGGGCCAGCCGAAGTAGTTGAACCACCCGTCACCGTTGGTGCGGAACTCCGGCACCACAAAGCCCTTGGTGTCGTCATCCGCCTTGAGCCGCATGGTGAACGGGCCGTTGAACACGTACTCGGTGGGCTGTCCTGGCTTGTCGATGGTCAGCAGGGGCTTGGACAGCTCCGGTACGACAGTCGGCCCGGTCGCGTCGACGGTCCACGTTCTCGTGCGCGGCGTCGGCTCCGCCAGCGTCGCGGTGAGCGTGTGCCTTCCTCGCGTCACCCGGAGCGCGCCGAGGTCCAGGTCGCGCCCGTCGGCGGAGGTGCTGACCGGCTTGCCGTCCAGCGTCCACGTCACCTTCGGCTCTCGCTCCACCGGCCGCGTGGTCCGCACGTGGACGACGTCCGTGCCGCCGACGGGACGATCCGTCGGCGTGGACGCGACGAAGTCGGCCGGACCGGGCTCACGCGGCGTGCTGATCGCGGTGTCCACCGTCCAGGTCCGGCTCCTGGTCAGCGCGGCGGACGCGCGGATCGCCGGGTCGCGCACGAACTCGGTCGGGTCGACCACGGTCGCGGTGAGCGTGTGCGTGCCAGGATCGAGCTTGAGCGCTGCCAGGTCAACTGCCCTGTTCCCGTTGGTGTGCAACGGTTTTCCGTCAAGCGTCCAGTTCACGTCGAGTCGGTGGCTGATCGGGTGCAACGGCTCCACCCACACCACGCGGTCAGCGCCGATCGGCTGGGCGTCCGGTGTGCCGTCCTGAAGAACCGCGGTCTTGGCGGAGAGCTTCTCGACCATGCGCTCCCGGCTCGGCTGGTCGAAGTAGTAGCCGAGGGTCTTCATCATCGAGTGCGCGCTCGGCCGCCAGATCCCCTTGCTGTTGTACAGACCCGCCTCGTAGCGGCCGATCACGCCACCGGACTCGCTGGGTTCGCCGAGCCAGCGCCACCACTTCTTCTGCTGCGCCTTCATCTCCTGCTCGGTCAACAGCGTGTGGTGCACCGAAGGCGGCTCAGCGCCGGTGTAGGTGCCCCCGCGCACACCGCGCTGGAGGTAGTCGTACTCGTCGTCGAGCTTGCCGAGTGAGTGACCGAGCTCGTGCGGCGTGATCAGCGCAGACAACGCGTTGCCGCCGGAGGCGGTGGCGTAGGCGCCGCCCGCGCCGCCGTAGGTGTCGCTGTTGGCGATGGCCAGCAGCTGCCGGTTGCCGCCGGAGGTGCCGGTGACCAGGTCGGCGTAGCGGTTCACCGCCGCGTTGTCGACGGTCAGCAGCCGCCGCACCCCATTGGGGTCGCAGCCGCCCCAGAACGCCATCCCCAGCGGGGTTTTCCGCTGTGGCGAGGTGATGTCCGGGTCGCAGCTGACGCCGGACTCCGGCGAGGCGACCTCGACCGTGTAGACGTTGAGATAGCTGCGATAGGACTTGAACGGCTCGATCGTCCACAGCACGTTGAGGTGCTTGTCCACGTGCTCGCGGAACTTCGGCAGCTCGGCGGCCGTGTACCCGTCGGGCACGATCACCAGGTTGAACCGCTTGGCCGGATCGCCGGTGACCTGGACCGGCACTACCGTGCCCGGCGGGTCGGCCGGCTGGGCCCGCGCGGGAACCGTTGCCACCAAAGACGTCAGCGCGACGGCGAGCGCGCAGATCAGACCAGTTCTTCGACTCGGCACGAACTCCGAGCGTAATGACCCGGTGCGCGAAAAAGATCCCCCGATCCGCCCAGTCCTCGTTGCACCGAAACGGGACCGGTCCCGTTCACCCCGTGGTACGAACCCCGCACTGCCGAGCAGAATGGACTGAGCCGATGAGGACTCGAAGGATCGCCGTCCCGCTGATCGCCGCCGCCGTGCTCCTCACGGGGTGCTCGATCGCGAACCCCACGTCCAGCGAGGTGTCGTTGCAGTACGGCAACGGCTCTTTCGACTCGCGCAACTTCGTGGAGTGCGAGAACGACCTCGACTTCAGCGACGTCAACGACGACCACTACTACTACCCGGCCGGGCAGCGCGACTTCACCTTCGGTGACGGCGACGGCATCGACTCCTCCCCGCTGACCTCCACGACGCAGGACGCCCAGGAGGTCAAGGTGACGGGCACGGTGAAGTTCACCTTGAACACCGACTGCGCGGAGTTCACCGACCCGACGGGCAAGAAGTGGCCCGGCGGCAAGCTGCAGATGTTCCACGAGCTCATCGCCTACAAGTACGACGCGGCCCCGACAGAGGGCGGCAAGCAGATGAAGCCCGGCTGGACCTCGCTGCTGCGCAACTACGTCGGTGCGGCACTGGACCGCGCGACGGACAACGAGGCGCTGAAGTACCCGTGGCAGAAGCTCTACACCGACGCCGCCGCGAAGGCGCAGTGGGAGCGCGACGTCCTCGCGCAGCTGCCGTCGGTCCTCAAGACCCTCACCCTGGGCGTGGACCTGATCACGGTGAACTCGGTGCTGCTGCAGAAGCCGAGCATCCAGCCCGCGCTGGTGCAGGGCCTGACCGACAAGCAGGCGGCCGAGCTGCGCAGCCAGGCGGCGGACGTGGACAAGCAGGCCGCGGCGAACTTCCCCGGTGGCATCGCCGGGTACCAGGCCTACCAGCAGCAGCAGGCGGTCAACGAGGCGATCAAGTCCGGCAAGGTCCAGGTGCTCCCGGTGCCGCAGGGCTCGCCGATCATCGTCTCCCCCGGCAAGTAGACCGGCGGGCGCAGCTGATCAAGCGTTGAGCCAAACGCGCAGCAAGAGGCATGGGAGAGCGCTTCCACGAAACCCTTGACACGGCCGTGACGAGGCGGTCAGGATCGGCGCCGCCGCCACCCCTGTCCGCCTCAACGATCGGATCACCATGTCCAGAAGATCGCCGATGTGGTCGCGCGCCCGCACCGCCGGGCTCGCCGCCCTGCTCGGGGTGAGCATGGTCTCCGGGGTCGCGACGGCCGCCCCGGAACCGGAGAGCACGCAGGGCGGCTCGCGGCAGCCCGTCGTCGGCAAGCCCGACCTCGGCTGGAACGGCTGTGCCCGGATCGACCAGAAGCTGCCCACCTACCAGGACTGGCCCAAGGTCCGCAGCGGCATCACGGACAGCGCCGCGGTGGAACGCCGCGTCGCTGAGCTGGTCAAGGGCATGACCCTGGCCGAGAAGATCGGCCAGATGACCCAGCCGGAGATCGCGGCGATCACCCCCGACGAGGTCAAGCAGTACTCGATCGGCTCGGTGCTCAACGGCGGCGGTTCCTGGCCCAACAAGGACAAGCACGCCACCCCCAAGGCGTGGCTGGACCTCGCCGACGCCTACTGGCAGGCGTCGGTGAGCACCCGCACCAAGATCCCGGTGATCTGGGGCATCGACGCGGTGCACGGCAACAACAACGTCTTCGGCACGACGGTCTTCCCGCACAACATCGGCCTCGGCGCCGCCCAGGACCCGTGCCTGATCCGCGACATCGGCGAGGCCACCGCGGAGCAGGTCCGCGCGACCGGCCAGGACTGGGCCTTCGCACCGACGCTGGCCGTGGTGAAGGACGACCGCTGGGGCCGCACCTACGAGGGCTTCTCCGAGGACCCGAGGATCACCCGCGCCTACGGCTACGAAGCCGTCAGAGGCTTGCAGGGCTCCAGCCCCAAGGGCATCGGCAGTGACGGCGTGATCGCCACCGCCAAGCACTTCATCGGGGACGGCGGCACCCTGGGCGGCAAGGACCAGGGCGTCAACCCGTCCTCACAGGCAGACATGATCAACGTGCACGGCCAGGGCTACTACGGCGCGCTCGCCGCGGGCGCGCAGACCGTGATGGCCTCGTTCAACAGCTGGACCAACGCCGAGCTCGGGATCAAGGAAGGCAAGATCCACGGCAGCAAGCTGCTGTTGAACGACATCCTGAAGAACAAGATCGGCTTCGACGGCGTCGTCGTCTCCGACTGGAACGGCCACGGCCAGGTCGAGGGCTGCACCAACGCGAGCTGCGCCCGAGCGGTCAACGCGGGCATCGACGTGTTCATGGTGCCCAACGACTGGAAGGCGTTCATCACCAACACGACCGCCCAGGTCGAGAGCGGCCAGATCCCGATGGCCCGCATCGACGACGCGGTCACCCGCATCCTGCGCGTCAAGGCGCGGGCCGGAGCGCTGGACGCGCCCAAGCCCTCGCTGCGCGAGCACGCGGGCAAGCCGGACGCCAAGGACGCGCGGAAGATCGCCCGCGAGGCCGTGCGCAAGTCCCAGGTGCTGCTGAAGAACACCAAGCGGGTGCTGCCGCTGGCCCCGCGCTCCAAGGTGCTCGTGGTCGGCAAGAGCGCCGACAGCATGCAGAACCAGACCGGTGGCTGGACGCTCACCTGGCAGGGCACCGGCAACACCAACGCGGACTTCCCCAACGGCACCACCATCCTCGGTGGCCTGAAGGAGGCGCTCGGCCAGGCCAACGTGACCTTCAGCGAGAACGGCGACGTGGACCCGAAGGGCTACGACGCGGTGATCGCGGTGATCGGCGAGACCCCGTACGCGGAGGGCAACGGCGACATCGGCAAGCGCACCCTGGAGGCGGCCAAGCTCTACCCGAACGACCTGGCCGTGCTGGACAAGGTCAGCGGCAAGGGCACCCCGGTGGTCACGGTCTTCGTCTCCGGCCGCCCGCTGCACGTCAACAAGGAGCTCAACCGCTCCGATGCCTTCGTCGCGGCCTGGCTGCCCGGCACCGAGGGCGGCGGCGTCGCGGACCTGCTGGTGCGCGGCTGGAACACCGGCATCGGCTACACCGGCAAGCTGCCGTACTCCTGGCCGAAGGCGGCCTGCCAGACCCCGCTGAACCCGGAGTCGGCCGGGTACGACCCGCTGTTCAAGCTGGGCTACGGCCTGCACAACTGGGAGACCGGCGCGGTCGGCAAGCTCGACGAGAGCGCCCCTGCGACCTGCGGCAACTCCGGCGGGGGCGGCGAGGCGGGCGAGGACCTGGAGATCTTCGTGCGCCAGGACGTCGCGCCGTACAAAAGCTACATCGGCTCCCCGGACAACTGGGGCGGCACGGAGATCGGCCCGGACGGCACGGCGGCGCACGCCTCGATCACCACGGTCCCGACCGACGTGAACGTGCAGGGCGACGGTCTCAAGGTCACCTGGAACGGCACCGCTCCGGGCCAGGTCTTCCTGCAGAACCCGGCGGGTGGGACGGACCTGCGGGGCTACCTCAACGCGAACGCGGCGCTGACCTTCGACGTGGTCGTCGGCCAGAAACCGGCCAACCGCACGGTGATCAGCACCCACTGCACCTACCCGTGCCAGGGTGAGGTGGCGGCGACCAAGCTGTTCACCGACCTCCCCGTCGGCACGAAGTCGACGGTGAAGATCCCGATCGCCTGCTTCGCCGAGAAGGGGCTGGACCCGGAAGGGGTCAACACCCCGTTCCTCGTCTACACCGACGGCGCGTTCCAGGCGTC
Organism: Allokutzneria oryzae; assembly: GCF_042429765.1. Taxonomy (NCBI): domain Bacteria; kingdom Bacillati; phylum Actinomycetota; class Actinomycetes; order Pseudonocardiales; family Pseudonocardiaceae; genus Allokutzneria; species Allokutzneria oryzae. The sequence goes on from NZ_JBHLZU010000033.1 coordinate 251,906, forward strand.
CTTCGCCAACATCCGCTGGGTGCCCAAGGCGGGAGCGGACCCGGACGCGAGGAAGTGCTCCGACCTGACCTAGCCACGTCGCGGCACCGACGACGGGCCCCTCCCCCACCCGGGGAGGGGCCCGTCGCGCTACAGGAAATCAAACGCAGCTTTCCGCCTCAGCGACTCAGAAAACTATTCCAGTGAGCATCCAGGTGGTGCCGAGGGCGAGCGAGCCGAGGGTGACGACGAAGAACACCAGCACCCAGGTGACCGCGGGCGTGCTCGTCAGCCGGGCGAGCTGGTCGGCGTCGGAGTCCCGAGCCCGGCCCCGGCTGCGCTTGCGCTGGAGCTCGCTCACCGGGCGCACGCCGCCGACGAGCAGGAACCAGGTGATCAGGTACGCCAGCGCGGCCTGCACACCACTGGTGGTCAACATCGACACCGACACCAGTGCGGCCCCGGTGACCAGCAGCAACGCCGCTCCGTAGATGTTGCGGACCATGATCAGCATGGCCAGCAGGACCGCGGTGCAGACCCACAGCAGCAGCGTGATCCGGTTGGTCCCCAGCAGCGCGGCGAACCCCAGCCCGACCAGTGCCGGGGCCACGTAGCCCGCGAGCGAGGTGAAGACCATCCCGGGCCCGGTCGGCCGGCCCCGGGAGACGGTCACCCCAGAGGTGTCCGAGTGCAGCCTGATCCCGCTGAGCCGCCTGCCGACCAGCACCGCGACCAGCGCGTGGCCCGCCTCGTGCACGATGGTGATGATGTTGCGGGCCAGCCGCCACGGGGTGTGCGAGAGCACCACGACCAGTGCGACCACGCCCGTCACCAGGACCACAGGCGGCGGAGGGGCGGCCTGGGCCTCGATGAGTTCCGTCCAGAAGTCCACCCCACACAGTTAGCAGATCTGGGGTGGCGGGCTCCGTCAGGAGGCCGCGGCCTGCGCGGCCTCTCGACGGCGAAGATCATGGCGCAGCCAGAGCAGCGCGCCCCAGACCAGGGCGAAGACCACTCCGAGCACGCCAAGGGTGAAGACGACGAAACCGGCGGCGATCATCAGGACCTGCAGGCCGACCGCGAGGCCGAGACCCCACGGCTTGCCCTGGAACCCACTGGCCACGACCATCGCCACCGCGAGCGCGCCGACCAGGATGCCGCCCGTGCCGGTGATGTCCTGGAACTTGGCGATGACCAGCAGCGACAGCGCCACCACGATCGCCTCCATCACCAGCGTGCCCGCCTGGATGCCGCGCAGACCCTTCCACGGGTCCTTGCGGCGAGCCTGGGGGCCGGGCCGCGTCGGCGCCTCGGTCATCGCGCGCGCCGCCGGTTGGCGGGGCCGCCCGCGACGAGGGACCGCATACCGCGCTCCTGGGCGACCTTGACCACGGAGAACCCGCGGACGACGCGCCAGGGACGATCATCGAACTCGGCGTCCCGGTTGGCCGTGTTCTGCGGCGGCTTGGGACGGGAACAGGACTTCATGACGGCTCCTTGCCAAAAAGTGCGCGGGTATCCCCAGCAGTGATCACGGAACCGGTGATCAGCACACCGCCACCGGACAGCACTTCGTCCGGGGAGTCGGTCTCCTCGGCCAGCTGCACGCCGACCTCGACCGCGTCCTCGAGCCTCGGCTCGACGACGATGCGATCCTCGCCAAACACCGAGCGGGCGATGCCGGCGAGTTCGTCGGCGTCCATCGCGCGCGGGGACGAGTTCTGGGTGAGCACCACTTCGGAGACCACCGGTTCCAGCTCTGACAGGATGCCGTACGCATCCTTGTCGCGCATCACCCCGACTACAGCGATCAGTCGACGAAACGCGAACTCACTAGAGATGGTGGCCGCGAGGGCGCGGGCACCATGTGGATTGTGCGCCGCGTCGACCAGAACCGCAGGTGCTGACCGCACCCGCTCCAGTCGCCCAGGCGTGGAGACCCCTCCGAATGCCACCCGAACGGCTTCCGCGTCGAGCTGCCGATCGGGCCCGGCGCCGAAGAACGCCTCCGCGGCGGCCAGCGCGAGCGAGGCGTTCTTCGCCTGGTGTTCACCGTGCAGCGGCAGGAAGATCTCGTCGTAAACGCCGCTCAGGCCTTGCAGCCTGAGCATCTGCCCGCCGACGGCGACCTCGCGCTCCAGGACCCCGAACTCCATGCCCTGGCGCGCCACGGTGGCGTCCACCTCGACGCAGCGCTTGAGCAGGACCGCGGCGACCTCGCTCTGCTGCTCGGCGAGCACCGCGACCGCGCCGGGCTTGATGATCCCGGCCTTCTCCTCGGCGATCCGGAGCACGTCGTCACCGAGGAAGTCGACGTGGTCGATCCCGATCGGTGTGATGATGGCCACCTGCCCGTCGGCGACGTTGGTGGCGTCCCACGAGCCGCCGAGCCCCACCTCGACGACCGCCGCCTCGACCGGGGCGTCGGCGAAGGCGGCGAAGCCCATCGCGGTCAGCACCTCGAACTTGCTCAGCGCGGGCTTCCCGGCCTCCTGCGAGGCCTTGTCGATCATCCCGAGGTACGGCTCGATGTCCCGGTAGACCTCGACGTAGCGCTCGGGGCTGATCGGCGCCCCGTCGATGCTGATCCGCTCGGTGGCCAGCTGCAGGTGCGGGCTGGTGTAACGCCCGGTGCGCAGGCCCACGGTGCTCAGCAGGGCGTCGAGCATCCGGGAGGTGGAGGTCTTGCCGTTGGTCCCGGTGATGTGCAGCACGGGATAGGAGCGCTGCGGCTCACCGAGGAGGTCCACCAGCGCGCGGATGCGGTCCAGGGACGGCTCGATCTTCGTCTCGGGCCAGCGCTGGTTCAGCTCGGCCTCGACCGCGTTGAGCGCGGCCAGGGCGGCGGGATCGATTCGAGGCACTTCTCACTCCCCCGACGGGGCTGGGTTCACGGGGGTTGGCTTCACGTCAAACCAGTCTACGACCGGCGCTTTTCCACCCCGCGCCGGGCACCGCTTCCCCGCCTGCCCTTCACTCCCGCCCCATGCTCGTCGGCGGGGCGGAGAACCCCGTTTCGCACTCGTAGCGGGGAAGGAGAGCGCTTCTCCAACCCCGCTACGAGTCCGACGAAACGGGCGACGCCTACGCCTCCGGCAGGGTGGCGAGGCGGGCGGTGATGCGGTCGATGTCGGCCTGGGCCGCCTCGCGCCGCGCGCGGATCTTCTCCACCACCTCGGCCGGGGCCTTGTCGGTGAACTTCGGGTTGTTGAGCTTCGCGTCGGTGCCCGCGTACTCCTTCTCCGCGACCGCGAGGTCCTTGGCAAGCCGCTTGCGCTCGGCGGCCACGTCGATCGCGCCGGAGAGGTCCAGCTCGACGGTCACCGTGCCCGAGGGCAGGCCGAGCTCGAAGGAGGCCGAGACCGCGAAGGACTCGCCCGGCTCGGTCAGCCGGACCAGCGAGCGCAGCGCGGGCTCCATGCCGCCCAGCCCCGCCGCGTCCATGCCGACCAGCCGCGCCGCGACCTTCTGGCCGGGCTTGAGGCCCTGGTCGGAGCGGAAGCGGCGGATCTCGGTGACCAGCTTCTGCACCGAGGCGATCCGCTCCGCCGAGCCGAGGTCCTTGGCCAGGCCGGAGGGCCTGGGCCACGGCGCGACCACCAGGGACTCGTTGCCGGTCAGCGTGGTCCACAGCTGCTCGGAGATGAACGGGGCGACCGGGTGCAGCAGCCGCAGCACGGTGTCGAGCACGTGGCCGAGGACCGCGCGGGTTGGCTCGGCCTGGACGGGGTCGGCGAGCTGCACCTTGGCGAGTTCGAGGTACCAGTCGCAGTACTCGTCCCACACGAAGTGGTAGAGCGCCTCGGTGGACTTGGCGAACTGGAAGTCGTCCAGCAGCGTGTCCATCTCGCCGGTGAGCTCGTCGAGGCGGCCGAGGATCCACCGGTCGGCGTCGGTGAGCTCGGCGAGCGTCGGCGGGTTCTTGACGACCTTGGCGCCGTTCATCATCGCGAAGCGGGTGGCGTTCCACAGCTTCGTGCAGAAGTTGCGGGAGCCGCCGACCCACTCCTCGCTGATCGGCACGTCGGTGCCGGGGTTGGCGCCGCGGGCGAGGGTGAAGCGCAACGCGTCGGTGCCGTAGGTGTCCATCCACTCCAACGGGTTCACCACGTTGCCGGCGGACTTGGACATCTTCTTGCCCTTGGCGTCCCGGACCATGCCGTGCAGCGCGATGGTGTGGAACGGCGGCAGGCCGTCCATCGCGTACAGGCCGAACATCATCATCCGGACGACCCAGAAGAACAGGATGTCGTAGCCGGTTACCAGGACGCTGGTCGGGTAGTACTTCGCCAGGTCCTCGGTCTTGTCCGGCCAGCCCATGGTGGAGAACGGCCACAGCCCGGAGGAGAACCAGGTGTCGAGGACGTCCTCGTCCTGCCGCCAGCCCTCGCCGGTGGGCGGCTGCTCGTCGGGGCCGACGCAGACCATCTCGCCGTTGGGGCCGTGCCAGACCGGGATGCGGTGGCCCCACCACAACTGCCGCGAGATGCACCAGTCGTGCATGTTGTCGGTCCAGTCGAAGTAGCGCTTGGCCATCTCCGGCGGGTGGACGTTGACGCGGCCCTCGCGCACCGCGTCGCCGGCGGCCCGCGCCAGCGGCCCGACGTTGACGAACCACTGCATGGACAGGCGCGGCTCGATCGGCTCCTTGCCGCGCTCGCTGTGCCCGACGCTGTGCAGGTACGGCCGCTTCTCCGCGACGATGCGGCCTTCCTCGCGCAGCGCCTCGCGGATCGCCACCCGCGCCTCGAAGCGGTCCATGCCGTCGAAGCGGGTCCCGGAGTTCGCGATCCGGCCCTGCTCGTCCATGATCGTCGGCATCGGCAGGTCGTGCCGCTTGCCGAGCTCGAAGTCGTTGGGGTCGTGCGCCGGGGTGATCTTGACGGCGCCGGAGCCGAAGGCCGGGTCGACGTAGTCGTCGGCGACGATCGGGATCTTGCGACCGGTGAGCGGGTGGTCGATCTCGGTGCCGACCAGGTGCTTGTACCGCTCGTCGTCGGGGTGCACCGCGACGGCGGTGTCACCGAGCATCGTCTCCACCCGCGTGGTGGCGACGACGATCGAGGCGTCCCCGTCGCCGTAGCGCATGGAGACCAGCTCGCCCTCGACCTCGATGTGGTCGACCTCGGCGTCGGAGAGCACCGAGCGCATCGCGGGCGACCAGTTGACCAGCCGCTCGGCCCGGTAGATCAGCCCGTCGTCGAAGAGGCGCTTGAAGATCGTCTGGACGGCGCGGGACAGGCCCTCGTCCATGGTGAAGCGCTCGCGCGTCCAGTCGACGCTGTCGCCGAGGCGGCGCATCTGGGACAGGATCTTGCCGCCGTGCTCGGCCTTCCACTCCCAGGTGCGCTCGACGAACGCCTCGCGGCCGAGCTCGCGCCGGGAGGTGCCCTCCTCGCGCAGCTGCTTCTCCACCAGCGCGTGCACCGCGATGCTGGCGTGGTCCATGCCGGGCAGCCACAGGGCGTCGTAGCCCTGCATGCGGCGGCGGCGGATCAGCGCGTCGATCAGGGTGTGCTCGAAGGCGTGGCCGATGTGCAGGCTGCCGGTGACGTTGGGCGGCGGGATGACGATGGAGAACGGCGACCGCTCGCTGTCCGGGCGCGCCGTGAAGTAGCCGCGGTCTACCCACCGCTGGTACAGCTCGCCCTCTACCCGCGCGTGGTCCCACTGCGCGGGGAGTTCGGTGCTGGCCTGGGGCGGAAGGGTTTCTGTCACGCCTGGAGAGTTTACGGAGCGCCGCGAAGCCCTTTCATCCGACATCGCCCCCGCCGACGGCTCCCGCTGCTAGCGTTCCGCCGCTACTCACTCACCAGGGGGACCGGAATGGGCGACGACCTGACCAGGCGAAGGCGGAGCGGCAACGTGGTCGTCTCGGTGCTCGCGATCGTCGGCATCCTCGGCATCGCTGGGTTGATGTACCAGGACGGCCGCTTCGACGGGCTGCTCGGCGGCACCGGGGCGACGACGGAACCCGCTCCGGTCAACGCCTTTCTCGGCACCCCGATGGCGAACTGGGCCGAGGGCGCCACTGGCTTCACCGCTCCCCCACCCGCCCAGGTCGGCACGTACGGACCGGACAGGGTGGCCGCGTTCACCGACCGCGTCCGAGCGATGCTCGTGGCGGCCAGGCTGAACCCCGACGTGCTCACCGGCAAGACCCTCCAGCCGGTGCTGGACCTCTACGCCCCGGACGCGCGTGCGGAGGTCAAGGGCACCCAGGCGGAGCTGGGCTGGGCGCGCACGCTCATCTCGCCGAAGGTCCGGCTGGCCGCCGATCCGCCGCGGGTCTCCGGCTCGATGACGATCACCACCGGCGACCGGGGAGCCCTGCTGGCGAAGACGAACTTCATCGTCGCCTACGCCTTCCAGCACGACGCGCCGCAGCGGCTCGGCGACCCGACCGACCGGATCGTGGTGGAACGCTGGGAGATGGAGTACCTGCTGCACGAGGAGGACGGTCTGGGGCTGTGGTTCGGCAAGGGCGACGGCTTCACCTACCTGATGGACTGCGGGCCCGCGAAGGAAGGACTGCTGGCGCCCACCTTCGGCGCCAACCGGCGCGTGCAACCCACGGGACCGGCCGCGGAGCACGACCAGTCGTACTACCTCGACCACACCAAGCCGATCGGCACCGAGAACTCCTGCGCCTAGACCGCATCCCGCGCCCAGCACCTGTCCTGCACGTGGTAACACCACCTCACCACCCCCTGACGCCCTCCCCCTCCGGCACCCTTACCCTCCGGCACCCTCACCCACGTGCCCCTCCTTTCGCGTTTTGTCACCTTGATGCGAAATGGGAGCGCTCTTTTGCGCATCAAGGTGACAAAACGCGAAAACCCCGACCACGCCAGCCAGCCCACGGGGGCACGGGGGGGGTGGTGCCACCTCGGGGCATCGGGACGACTTGCAGGACAAAGCGCTAGACCCGCCACATCCCGCGCAGCGTCGGACCGCCGTCGGGGACCTGGATGGCGCTGATCACCTTGAAACCGAAGCGCTCGTAGAGCGGCACGTTCGCGTCGATGCACTCCAGGTAGGCCGGAAGGCCGCCGCAGTCCGACAGCCGCGACCGCAGAAGCGCGCCGCCCACTCCGGTCCCCTGCGCGCTCGGCTCGGTCCCGAGCACCGACAGGAACCAGTGCGGCTCCTTGGGATGCGCCGCCTCCAGCACGGCGTCGAGCTTCGCGCCCTGTCGGCTGATCCGCACGAACTGCACCGGTCCCGCCGCGGCCAGCATGGCCGGGGCCGCGAGCAACTGGCGCCACCGAGGCGTCTTCGCACGTCCCGGCGGCGCCCACAACGCCACGCCGAGGATCGCGCCGTCGTTCTCCGCGACCTCGCAGCCGCCCCGCGCGAGGTAGGCGTGCCTGATCAGGGCGGCGATCATCCGCGGGTAGACCCGGCGGCGCTGCTCAGCGTCGGCGAACACCCAGTTCATCACCGGGTCCTCGTCGAAGGCCCTGACCAGCACCTCGCTCATGGCCCTCGCGTCCGTTGCGACCGCGGCTCGAACCCGCATCACCCGCTCCTCCCAGTGTATGACGTACACAGTTAAGTGTACGTCATACACAGTTCTACGATGAGCCCCGATGGCAACCGAGTACAGCGGTGGTGACCCCGAGCGCAGCCTGGAGCTGCTCTGGGGTGGACGAACGCGCCCGAGCCGCGGCCCCAAACCCGCGCTGACCCTGGACCGCATCGCGCTCGCCGCGATCGAGATCGCCGACACCGACGGCCTCGGCGCGCTGTCCATGCGCGCGGTCGCCGAACGGCTCGGGTTCACCACGATGTCGCTCTACCGCCACGTGCCTGGCAAGGCCGAGCTGCTGGACGTCATGGTGGACACCGTCAACGCGGAGTCGCCGATGCTGGAGGAGGTCGAAGGCGGCTGGCGGGCGAAGATGGAGGTCTGCGCGCGCGAGGAGTGGGCGCTGTTCCACCGCCACCCGTGGGTCCTGCAGCTCGCGTGGCACCGCCCCGCCCTCGGCCCCAACGGCACCACGGCCTACGAGTCCGCGCTCACCGCACTGTCCGGCATCGGCTTGTCCGACAACGAGATCGTCGCTGTCTTCAACACCCTCTACGGCTACGTGCGCGGAGCCGCCCGCGTCTCGGTGGACGCGAAGCTGGCGGAGCGGCACACCGGCGTCACCGAGGACGAGTGGTGGTCGAGCCGTGACCGGTACTGGCGGGAGCTGGTGACACCGGAACGGTTTCCCACCCTGAACCGGATCAGGCGTTCAGACGCGTTCGACGCGATCGGGATGGACTTCGAGTTCGGCCTCGAACGGGTGCTCGACGGACTCGCCGCGCTGATCGACTCGCGTCCTCTTGGTGCGAAGGCGGACGACCGAGCACTATGAGTGCATGAGTCGCAAGCCCCCGGCGCACGACGTCGACGAGTCCCAGCTGGTCGTTGGCAAGCCAAAGGAGTGGGCCGCTGGCATTCCCGGCGTGGCTGTCTCGCTCAAACGCAGCGTGGAGCAGATGGGCGTCGGCCGGACGGTGCGTTCGCTGAAGCTGCTCAACCAGCACAACGGCGTGGACTGCCCCGGGTGCGCGTGGCCGGAGGCGCAGGGCCACCGCAAGCTCGCCGAGTTCTGCGAGAACGGGGCGAAGGCGATCGCCGAGGAGGCGACCCGGCGCCGGGTGGACCGCGAGTTCTTCGCCAGGCACGGCATCGCCGAGCTCGCAGGCAAGACCGACTACTGGTTGGGGCAGCAGGGACGGCTGACCGAGCCGATGGTGTTGCGGCGCGGGGAAACCCACTACTCGCCGATCTCCTGGGACGGCGCGTTCGCGCTCATCGCGGAGAAGCTCAACGCGCTCGCGAGCCCGGACGAGGCGATCTTCTACACCTCCGGCCGCACCAGCAACGAGGCCGCGTTCCTCTACCAGCTGTTCTGCCGCAGCTACGGCACGAACAACCTGCCCGACTGCTCGAACATGTGCCACGAGTCCTCCGGCGCGGCGCTGAAGGAGACCATCGGCATCGGCAAGGGCTCGGTGTCGCTCGCCGATGTGGAGTCGGCGGACCTGCTGGTCGTGGTGGGCCAGAACCCGGGCACTAACCACCCGCGCATGCTCTCCTCGCTGGAGGTCGCCAAGAAGCGCGGCGCGAAGATCGTCGCGGTGAACCCGTTGCCGGAAGCGGGCCTGCTCCGCTTCAAGAACCCGCAGAACGTCAGCGGCCTCGTCGGCAGGGGGACGGCGCTGGCGGACGAGTTCTGCCAGATCCGGCTCGGCGGTGACCTCGCGTTCTTCCAGGCGATCGGCCACCTGATGCTGGCTGCGGAGGACGCGGCGCCGGGCACGGTGCTGGACCGCTCGTTCATCGACGAGCGGACCCACGGCTTCGACGCCTACGCCGAGCACGTCCGCGACCTCGACTGGGACGCCGTCGACGCGGCCACCGGCCTGCCGCGCGAGCAGATCGCCAAGGTCTCCCGCATGATGATCGAGTCCGAGCGGACCATCATCTGCTGGGCGATGGGCCTGACGCAGCACAAGCACTCCGTGCCGAGCATCCGCGAGATCGTGAACGTGCTGCTGCTGCGCGGAATGATCGGCAAGCCGGGGGCCGGGGCCTGCCCGGTGCGCGGCCACTCCAACGTGCAGGGCGACCGCACCATGGGCATCTGGGAGAAGATGCCGGAGGAGTTCATGTCCGCGCTGGAGAAGGAGTTCTCCATCTCCGTACCGCGCAAGCACGGCTACGACACAGTGGACTCGCTGCGCGCGATGCGCGACGGCAGGGCGTCGGTGTTCTTCGCGATGGGCGGCAACTTCGTCTCCGCCACCCCGGACACCGAGCTCACCGAACGCGCGCTGTCCTCGTGCGCGTTGACGGTGAACGTCTCGACGAAGCTCAACCGCTCGCACGTGGTGCCCGGCGAGATTTCCCTTATCCTGCCGACACTTGGCCGCACGGAGCGCGACATCCAGCAGGATGGCGAGCAGTTCGTCAGCGTCGAGGACTCGATGTCGGTCGTGCACAGCTCGCGCGGCCGCAACGCACCGGCGAGTGAGCACCTGCTCTCCGAGGTCGCGATCGTCGCCCGCATGGCGCGCAAGGTCCTCGGCGACGCGCACGTGGTCCGGTGGGAGGACTTCGAGTCCGACTACGACCGCATCCGCGACCGCATCGAGCGCGTGATCCCCGGCTTCGCCAACTACAACGAGCGCATCCGCGACAAGGACGGCTTCGTACTACCGCATCCGCCCCGTGACAGTCGCGAGTTCCGCACCACGACGGGGAAAGCGAACTTCAGCGCGAACACCTTCGAAGCACCGCACATCCCGGAGGGCCGGCTGCTGCTGCAGACCGTGCGCAGCCACGACCAGTTCAACACGACGATCTACGGCCTCGACGACCGCTACCGCGGCGTGAAGGACGCGCGACGGGTCGTCTTCGTCAACCCCGACGACCTCGCCGTGCTGGGCATCGCCGACGGAGCGGTCGTGGACCTGGTCAGCGAGTGGGCGGGCGACGCCGACCGCACCGCGGAGCGCTTCCGGGTAGTGGCCTACCCCACCGCCAAGCGCTGTGCGGCGGCCTACTTCCCGGAGGCGAATGCCTTGGTGCCACTGGATTCCACGGCGAAGATCTCCAACACCCCGACGTCGAAGTCCATCGTGATCCGCCTGGTACCACGGAACGACGACTAGGCCCCCGCACGCCGCGTTCGGGTCGTCGGGAGACGACCCGAACGACTCAAGCTCGTCCTCCAACTCGTCCCGATAGCCCGAGCCGGCGACCCACTCTGGGCCGCACCGCGGTGCTGCGGGCGCGAGGGCAGGGGCTGGCGTGGGCCGGCGCGGGCTGGCGCGGTCGATGGTTTTCGCGTTTTGTCACCTTAATGCGCGAAAGAGCGCTCCCATTTCGCGCTAAGGCTCCACAACGCGATCGAGAGAGCACCGGGTGACGGGATGAAGGGGTGGGCGGCCGGTGACGTGGTGGCGCCGCCGGCAGAGCACCGACTACGCGGGCTCGTGGTAGCGCGGGTGCACCGGCCGCACGAGCTCGTTCGCGATGAACGCGATGACCAGCAAGGTGATCACGGCGTAGAACGACACCGTGTAGAGCTCGGGCCCCACCTTGCCCGCCGCCCGCTGCGAGTCGGCGACGGCGTTGATGATCAGCGGCCCGAGCACGCCCGCGACCGACCACGCGGTGAGCACGCGACCGTGGATCGCGCCGACCTGGTAGCTGCCGAAGAGGTCCTTGACGTAGGCGGGAATCGTGGCGAACCCACCGCCGTAGAAGGAGATGATCAGCATGGTGCACAGGAAGAACAGCGGCTTGGAGGCGTTGCCCATCAAGGCGATCGCCAGGTACAGCAGCGCGCCGACACCGAGGTAGATCCGGTAGACGTTCTTGCGACCCACGATGTCCGACGCGGAGGACCAGAGGAAGCGGCCGAGCATGTTCACCAGGGACAGGACCGCGACGAACCCGGCGGCCACCGCGACGCCGACCTCGGCCGAGGTGCGCGCGAAGAAGTCCTGGAGCATCGGCGCGGCCTTCTCCAGGATGCCGATGCCCGCGGTGACGTTGAAGCACAGCACCACCCACAGCAGCCAGAACTGCGGCGTCCTGACCGCGTTGTTGGCGGAGACGTTCGCGGTGGTGACCAGCTTGCGCCGGACGGCGGGCGGGTTCCACCTCGGGGGCTTCCAGTCCTCGGCGGGCACGCGCACCAGCAGCACGCCGATCGTCATGAACACCGCGTAGACCACGCCGTGCACCAGGAACGTGGTGGAGATGCCCGAGATGTCCCTGCCGAAGCCCTCCAGCATCGCCGTCGACCACGGCGACGCGACCAGGGCGCCGCCGCCGAAGCCCATGATCGCGATGCCGGTGGCCATGCCCGGCCGGTCCGGGAACCACTTGATCAGCGTGGACACCGGGGAGATGTAGCCGACGCCGAGCCCGATCCCGCCGACGAACCCGTAGCCGAAGACCACCAGCCAGAACTGCTCAGTGGCCACACCGAGCGCCGAGATCAGGAAGCCCGCCGAGAAGCACACCATCGAGACGAACATCGCCCAGCGCGGGCCGTTGCGCTCGATCACCGTGCCGACGACGGCGGCGGACAGGCCGAGCATGACCATGGCGAGCTGGAACGGCAGCGCGCTCGCCGTCCCGTTGAGCCCGAGCGCGTCCTCCAGCGGCGGCTTGAAGACGCTCCACGCGTACGCCTGACCGATGGCGAGGTGCACGGACAACGCGGCCGGAAGGACCCACCACCGGCTCCAGCCGGATTTAGCGACAATACGAGACCTGCTCAGAAAGCTAGCCGCCACCACTCGAGCACCTCCGGCCAGACAAATGACGAGGCAACATAGCGTGTACCTCAGAGCCCTCCGAAGGAGGCCCACATGGGCAGGGTGACGGTCCGCCGCCAGGTGCTGCGGATCTCCGACGGCCGCGAGATCCGGCGCCCGGACGCGCTCGCCGCCGAGGAGCCGCTGGAGCTTCGCGTGGACGGTCGTGCGCTCACGGTCACCATGCGGACCCCCGGCCACGACGTCGAACTGGCGCACGGCTTCCTCCAGACGGAGGGCGTGATCAACTCGGTCGAGGACGTCCGGACCGCGCGCTACTGCGACGGCACCGACGAGGACGGCAAGAACACCTACAACGTGCTCGACCTCGCGCTCGCGGCTCACGTTCCCCCGATCGAGCGCGGAGTCGAGCGCAACTTCCACACGACCTCGGCGTGCGGGGTGTGCGGCAAGGCGGCGCTGGAGTCGGTCCGGGTGCGCAGCCACCACGACCTCACGCGCGACGACACGAAGGTCGGCGTCGGGACCCTGCTCTCGTTGCCCCACAAGCTGCGCGAAGCCCAGCGGGTCTTCGACAGCACCGGTGGCCTGCACGCGGCCGGGCTCTTCACCGCGGCCGGGCAGCTCCTCGCGGCGCGGGAGGACGTCGGCAGGCACAACGCCGTGGACAAGGTGATCGGCTGGGCGCTGATGTCCGGCCGGGTCCCGCTGCGCGGCTGCGTGCTGATGGTGTCCGGGCGCGCGTCCTTCGAGCTCGTCCAGAAGGCGGCGATGGCGGGCGTCCCGGTGCTGGCGGCGGTCTCCGCCCCGTCCTCCCTGGCCGCCGACCTCGCGGCCGAACAGGGCATGACGCTGGTCGGCTTCCTCAGGGAGACCTCGATGAACGTCTACTCCGGACAGTCCAGAGTGGACCGTTGATGCGGCCGCTCGACGGTGTCGTCGTGGTGAGCCTCGAACAGGCGGTCGCCGTGCCCTACGCCTCACGGCTGCTCGCCGACCTCGGCGCACGGGTGATCAAGGTCGAACGCGTCGGCGGCGGCGACTTCGCACGGCGCTACGACAACGCCTGCGGCGAGGTCTCCTCGTACTTCGCGTGGACCAACGTCGGCAAGGAGTCCGTCACCCTGGACTTCAAGCAGCCCGCGGGCCGTGAGGTCCTGGACCGCCTCGTCGAGCGCGCCGACGTGGTGCTGTGCAACCTCTCCCCCGCCGCCGCCCGGCGGATCGGGGTGGACGCAGAGACGCTGCGAGCGCGACGCCCGGACCTGATCGTCGGCGAGCTGTCCGGCTACGGCGACGGCGGGCCCTACTCGGAGCGCAAGGCCTACGACGCGCTGGTGCAGTCCGAGGCCGGACTGATCGAGCTGACCGGCGAAGGCAAGGTGACCGCCCGCACCGGGATCTCCGTCGCCGACATCTCCGGCGGCGTCCACCTGCACTCCGCGGTCCTGGCGGCGCTCTACCACCGTCAACGCACCGGTGAGGGCACCGCACTGCGGCTGTCGTTGCTGGAGTCACTGGCGGAGTGGATGCAGCAGCCTCTGCTCTACGCCACTGGCACCGGCCGCGTTCCGCCCCGGTCTCGGGCGCGCACCACGCCAGCATCGCGCCGTACGGGCCGTTCCGGTGCGGTAACGGCGCGACGGTGCACCTCGCGGTGCAGAACGAGCCGCAGTGGACACGGCTGTGCGAACAGGTCCTGCGACGTCCGGAGCTGGCGGTGGACCCGCGGTTCACCACGGTCGCCTCCCGGGTCGATCACCGCGACGAGCTGCACTCCGAGCTCCAACGGACCTTCGACGGGCTGACCGCGGAGGAGCTGCTCCTCGCCCTGGACACCGCCGACGTGCCGGCCGCCCGAACGAGGGATGTCCTCGGGCTTGCCGACCACCCACAGCTCGCAGCGCGTGACCGCTGGCGCGAGGTCCCCACCCCGGGTGGCGCGCAGGCCCGGATGCTGCGCCCGCCGGTGGACGCTACGCATTGGAGCTGGTCACCGACACCCGTCCCCCGATTGGGGCAGCACACCGGCGAGGTGCTGCGCTGGCTGGGCTACGACGACCAGAGCGCCCGTGAACTCCACGAAAAGGGAGTCGTCTGACAACCGCCTTTAGAGTGTGAGCTAGCTCACTTAGAAAGATTTCCCTGCAATGGGTAACGAGAATGGCTCCAATTGCGTCAAGTGAGTACGGGGATGATTCGTCCCCGACTCGCGGGGAGGTTCGAAGTGGCCCAGGGGGGCATCAGTCAGCGCAGCGCCGTCACGCGGCGCACGGTGCTGATCAGCGCGGCCGCGGGGGCGGCTGCCACGGTCACTCTCGGAGTGGGTGCGAGCAGCGGAGTACTGCGGCCGGCGGAGAAGGGGCTCAAGCCGGTCGCGACGCTGCCCAGCACCACACCGGCACTGGCGTCGCTGCCCTCTCGCGGCGTGATGCGCGTGGAGCGGGTCCGATCCACCTACCGCAGGCAGAACGTGGAGATCGCCACCTTCCTGCCCAGCGTCACCAGCGGCAACCTGCCGGTCTGCCTGCTGCTGCACGGCCGTTTCGGCAACGCCCGCTCGGCCCCGGGCGGGGACCTGGCCGGCGCGTTGGCGAACGCGGTCAACAAGGGCCACGTCCGTCCCTTCGCGTTCGTCGCGGTGGACGGCGGTGCCAACACCTACTGGCACCAGCAGCAGAACGACAACCCGATGGCGATGCTGCTGGAGGAGGTCCCGCGCTGGCTGGTCGAGCGCGGCCTCGGCGGCCCGGACGGCGTGCCCTTCGCGGTCTCCGGCATCTCCATGGGCGGCTTCGGCGCCTTCCTGTACGCCCGCCGCCGCCTGGAGCAGCGGAACCCGGTGCGCGCGATCGCGGCGGTCTCCCCGGCGCTGATCACCTCCTGGGGCGAGATGAGCAAGCGCAGGGCCTTCCGCGACCAGGCGGAGTGGGCCTCGATGGACCCGCTGCGCAACATCGACAAGCACGGCGCGGCCAAGGTCGGCATGTGGTGCGGCACGGAGGACAGCTTCATCGGCGGGGTCCGCCAGTTCATCCAGCGCGCCAAGCCCGCGGTGGCCGCGACGGGCCCCGGAGGCCACAACCACGCCTTCTACAACCGGGTGCTGCCGGACGTGGTCCGTTTCGTGGGCCGCAACCTACCCTGACACAGCGGCCAACTGGATCAGCGCCCAACTGGATCAGGTGCTGATGGGGGCGTTGTCCAGCACCGACGCGCGGGTGCCCAGCGCCCATTCGAGGGCGGCCGGCCAGCGCTGGAAGCCCGAGTCGGCGTTGAGGTGCTCACCGCCGGGGACGACGTCCAGTTCCACCCCGAGCTCCGCCGCCAGCGCACGGGACTCCGCCTGGGAGCTGTACGGGTCGCCCTGACCCGCCACCATGCGGGTGGTGCTCGCCGCGAGGCGGACACCTCGGGCGTCCAGGACCACCGAGCGGAAACCGTTCCAACCGGGGTGGATCGCGTTCACCGTCGGCGGGGCGACCAGGAGGACCCGGTGCGCCCGCCGGGTCCGGCCGCTCAGGGTGGCCGCGTGGTGCAGCCACAGGATGCCGCCGAGGGAGTGCGTGAGCACCACCAGGTCCGCGTCGGGCGGGACGGTGCCGAGGCGGTGGCGCAGCACCGGGAGCCACGAGTCCAGGTCGGGGTGCGCGGGGTCCGGGAGGCGGGGGTGGTCCACGGTCACGCCGTACCGGGGCAGCTCCGCCGCGAGCCAGCTCTGCCAGTGGTCGGTGCCCGATCCGGTCCAGCCGTGCAACAGCAGCACGTAGCCCCGACGAACACTGTCCCGACGCATGTCCGCTCCTCTCGGTGGTAGTTCAGTACTACCGCCGGGAGGAGCGGAGGAGAATCAGCTGTCCGGGTGCGCGCCCGGTGCGGGTGCGCAAGATAGCCCGATCAGGCGGACTTCTCGCGACGCTCGCGCCGGGTGGGCTGGCGCGCCACGATGGTCGGGTTCACGTTCTCCCGCACCGTCTGCTCGGTGATCACGACCTTGGCGACGTCGGTGCGGCTGGGGATGTCGTACATCACCGGCTGGAGCACCTCCTCCATGATCGCGCGCAGGCCACGGGCACCCGTGCCGCGCAGGATCGCCTGGTCGGCGACGGCCTCCAGGGCCGACTTGGTGAACTCCAGCTCGACGCCGTCCATCTCGAACAGCCGCTGGTACTGCTTGGACAGCGCGTTGCGCGGCTCGGTGAGGATCTGCACCAGCGAGGGCTTGTCCAGGTTCGACACCGCGGCGACCACGGGCAGCCGTCCGATGAACTCCGGGATCAGCCCGAACTTGATCAGGTCCTCCGGCATCACGTCGGCGAAGATGTCGGTCGCCTCGACCTCGGCCTTGGAGCGGATCTCCGCGCCGAAGCCCAGGCCGCGCTTGCCGATCCGGTCCTGCACGATCCGCTCGAGCCCCGCGAAGGCCCCGGCCACGATGAACAGCACGTTCGTCGTGTCGATCTGGATGAACTCCTGGTGCGGGTGCTTGCGACCGCCCTGCGGCGGCACGCTCGCGGTGGTGCCCTCCAGGATCTTCAGCAGCGCCTGCTGCACGCCCTCGCCCGAGACGTCCCTGGTGATCGACGGGTTCTCGCTCTTGCGGGCGATCTTGTCGACCTCGTCGATGTAGATGATGCCGGTCTCGGCGCGCTTGACGTCGTAGTCGGCGGCCTGGATCAGCTTGAGCAGGATGTTCTCCACGTCCTCGCCCACGTAGCCCGCCTCGGTGAGCGCCGTGGCGTCCGCGATCGCGAACGGCACGTTGAGCAGCTTCGCCAGGGTCTGGGCCAGGTAGGTCTTGCCGCAGCCGGTCGGGCCGAGCATCAGGATGTTGGACTTGGCCAGCTCGATGCTGTCCTGTCCGTCCTTGACCCGGTCGCTGGCCTGGATGCGCTTGTAGTGGTTGTAGACCGCCACCGACAGCGTGCGCTTGGCGTCGCTCTGCCCGATCACGTACTGGTCGAGGAACTCGTGGATCTCCGCGGGCTTCGGGAGCTCGTCGAGCTTGACGTCGCCGGCCTCGGCCAGCTCCTCTTCGATGATCTCGTTGCAGAGGTCGATGCATTCATCGCAGATGTACACGCCGGGGCCGGCGATGAGCTTCTTCACCTGCTTCTGGCTCTTCCCGCAGAAAGAACACTTCAGCAGGTCGCCGCCGTCACCGATACGTGCCATGGCCGTTGACCTCTGTCCCCTCCGGCGCACCCGCACGTGCGCCTGGCCGTCTACGTCCTCGACGGTACCCGTCCCACCCCGAAAAGCGAGAGTGGTAGGACACGTCTGCCGAACTGCCGTGCTCCGAACGTGTCCTTGGTAAGTGAGTCCAAGCCTCTCTCGAACACGCCGAGCGCGCAACGGAAACCGTGCCGCCCGGCGTGTCGAGACAGGACTCTCTGTTTACTACACATCAGCCCCGCGTGCGTAGCTCAGCCGGCGGAGAGCTTGCGGTAGGGCATGACCTCGTCGACGATGCCGTACTCCTTGGCCTCGACCGCGGTGAGGATCTTGTCACGGTCGATGTCGGCGCGGACCTGCTCCGGCGTCTTGTTCGTGTGCTTGGCCAGCGTGGACTCCAGCAGGTGGCGGACCCGCTGGATCTCGTTGGCCTGGATCTCCAGGTCCGACACCTGACCGTACACACCCTCGGTGGCGGGCTGGTGGATGAGCACCCGGGTGTTCGGCAGCGCGGCGCGCTTGCCGGGGGTGCCCGCGGCCAGCAGCACCGCGGCGGCCGACGCGGCCTGGCCGAGGCAGACCGTCCGGATGTCCGGGCGGACGTACTGCATGGTGTCGTAGACCGCCATCAACGAGGTGAAGGAGCCACCGGGGGAGTTGATGTACATCTGGATCTCGCGGTCCGGGTCGGCGGACTCCAGGTACAGCAGCTGCGCCATGACGTCGTTGGCCGAGACGTCGTCGAGCTGGCTGCCGACGAAGATGATCCGCTCTTCGAACAGCTTGTTGTAGGGGTTGGACTCCTTGACCCCGTAGTTCGTCCGCTCGACGAAGGACGGGAGGATGTACCGGGACTGCGGGGAGCGTGACTCGCTCATCATCTTCCTACTCTCCTATCCGGTTCGTGCGGCTCAGTTGGCCTGGGCGGCGCGGCTGATCACGGTGTCGATGAAGCCGTACTCCTTGGCTTCCTCGGCGGTGAACCAGCGGTCGCGGTCGGAGTCGGCCACGATCCGCTCGACCGGCTGGCCGGTCTGGGAGGCGATGAGCTCGGCCATCTCCCGCTTGTGGCGGGTGAGCATCTCGGCCTGGATCGCGATGTCCGCCGCGGTACCACCCACTCCGGCGGAGGGCTGGTGCATCATGATCCGCGCGTGCGGCAGGGCGTAGCGCTTGCCCCTGGTGCCCGCGGAGAGCAGGAACTGGCCCATGGAGGCGGCCAGCCCCATGCCGTAGGTGGCGACGTCCGGGGTGATGAACTCCATCGTGTCGTAGATGGCCATCCCCGCGGTGACCGAGCCACCGGGCGAGTTGATGTAGAGCTTGATGTCCTCGTCGGGGTTCTCGGCGGCCAGCAGCAGCATCTGCGCGCAGATCTGGTTGGCGATGTTGTCGTCCACCTGGGAGCCGAGGACGATGATGCGCTCCCTGAGCAGGCGCTCGTACACCGAGTCGTTGAGGTTCAGCCCGCTGGTGTTCGCCCGCATCAGGGGCGTCGGGACGGTCTCGTGCTGCGTCACGTCTGCCTGCCTTTTCCACGATGTTCGGTGGCCGCTGTACGCCACCGTGGGCGCCACGGCGTGAGCCGCCGGGTGGTTGGAAGATCTTGTTGCAATCGACCCTAACGAAAGCGGGCGGCGTCGTAGTCCCGACACCGCCCGCGTTCGCTCAGAGCGTGTCGCGGGGGTGAGCCCCGACACACCTATCGATGCTTCGTCACTCGGCGGCCGCGGCCACGGGCTCGTCGGCGCCGAACAGCTCGTTCATGTCGACGGCGGCGCCGGAGGCGTCGGTGACCGTCGCCTGGCGGACGACGCCCGCGAGGGCCTTGCCGCGGCGCACGTCGGCGTAGATCGCGCCGAGCTGGCCGGACTGCTGGGCCCGCTGCACGTACTCGTCCGGGCTGATGCCGAAGCGCTGCGCCTGGTAGACGATGCGCTCGGTGAGCTCGTTGTCGCTGACCTCGACCTGCTCGGCGTCGGCGATGGCGTCCAGCACGAGCTGGGTCTTCACCGTCTGCTCCGCGGCCTCGCGCAGCTCGGTGTCGAACTGCTCGCGGGTCTTGTCCTGACCCTCCAGCCACTGCTCCAGCTTGGCCTCGTCCTGGCCGAAGTTGTACAGCGCGTCGTACTTGCGGACGTCGACCTCGGCGGTGACCGCGGTCTCCGGCAGCGGGACCTCGGTGACCGCGAGCAGGGCCTCGAGGACCTTGTCGCGGGCCTGCATGCCCTGCTGCATGTTCTTGACCCGGCCGAGGCGGCTGCGCAGGTCGGCCTTGAGCTCGTCGAGGGTGTCGAACTCGCTGGCCATCTGGGCGAACTCGTCGTCGGCGTCGGGGAGCTGGCGCTCCTTGATCGACTGGACGACGGCGGTGACCTCGGCGTCCTTGCCGACGTGCTCGCCGGCCACCAGCTTGGTGGTGAAGGTCCTGGACTCGCCCTGGGCGGCGCCGACGAGCGCGTCGTCGATGCCCTCGATGAGCTGGCCGGAGCCGATCTCGTAGGACAGGCCGGAGGTCCTGGCGTCCTCGACGTCCTCGCCGTCGACCGTCGCGGAGAGGTCGATCACGACGAAGTCGCCCTGCTGCGCCGGCCGGTCGACGCCGGTCAGGCTGCCGAAGCGGGCACGCAGCTCGTCGAGCTGGGTGTCCACCTCCTCGTCGGTCAGCTCGACGTCGTCGACGCTGACGGCGAGCTCGCCGAAGGCGGGGACGGTGATCTCGGGGCGGACGTCGACCTCGGCGGTGAAGGCGAGCAGGTCGCCGTCCTCCAGCTTGGTCAGCTCGATGTCGGGGCGGCCGAGGGTCCGCACCTCGCCGCTGTTCACGGCCTCCAGGTACTTGGCCGGGATCGCCTCGTTGACCACCTCGTCGAGGACGACGCCCCGACCGATGCGGTTCTCCAGGACACGCGCGGGGGCCTTGCCGGGGCGGAAGCCCGGGATGCGGACCTGCTTGGCGAGCTTCCGGTAGGCCCGGTCAAAGTTCGCCTTCAGCTCGTCGAACGGCACCTCGACGTTGATCCGGACGCGCGTCGGGCTCAGCTGCTCGACGGTGCTCTTCACGTATTTCTCCTCGTGCGGACAAACAAGCGTGCGCAAACCCCGGCGACACCGGATGCGGCCCCGGGTATTTCCCGGCGAGTCTAGGTCTCCCCCGAACCACGACCCCAACCGCCCCAAGCCACCCCCACCGCCCCGACCACCGAAGCACCCAACACCCACCCCCAAAAGCAGCCACCCCAACCCCGAAGGCAGCACCCACCCCCACCCGGCACCGCAGGCAGCCCGGCCCCCAACACCACAAGCAGCCACCCCAACCCCGAAGGCAACTGACCCCCACACCCCACGACCCGAAGGCCACCGCCCCAGCGCCGAAGGCAACTGACCCCACACGGACCCAGCACCACAAGCAGCCGAACCCCAACGCCAAAGGCAGCTGCACACACCGCCGCGACCCCGAAGGCCACCGCCCCCAGCACCACAGGCAGCTGCCCCCACACCCCCAGCGCCGAAGGCAGCTGCACACACCCGCGGCGCCGAAGGCAACTGACCCCCACACCCCCGCGGCGCCGAAGGCAGCCGATCCCCCAGCGCCGCAGGCAGCTGGTCCCCACCCAGGAAGCAACGCAGGAACGAAGGAGCCCGCACCGTGGGGGGCATGGGGGGCTCGGCCCCCCAATACGATGAAGGGCGACCCAAGTCCGCGCTTTCCGCGGACATGGATCGCCCAGGTCGACCGTCGGGGTGACAGGATTTGAACCTGCGACCCCCCGCTCCCAAAGCGGGTGCGCTACCAAACTGCGCCACACCCCGGTGTGCCTCGCATGAGCCTAGCCGGACGTTGTAGGCTTATCTCGTCGCCCACTCCGGTTGGCGTCACGCGGGTGTAGCTCAATGGTAGAGCCCCAGCCTTCCAAGCTGACCACGCGGGTTCGATTCCCGTCACCCGCTCCACCCTCGGAAGGCCGTCCCCAGTGGACGGTCTTCCGTTTTTTCCGCGTTTGACGTTTACAGTCGAGGCATGAGCAAGCCGCGGTGGTTGTCCTCGCCGGAGATGCGAGCCTGGCTCGGCTACCTGGAGGCGACCAACCTGCTGGAGCGCCGGTTGGAGCGCCAGCTGCAGGACGAGGCCGGGCTCTCCCATCCGCAGTACGACATCCTGGCCACGCTCTCGGCGAGCCCGGAGCGGCGGATGCGGATGACCGAGCTGGCCGCCGCGGTGATCGTCTCCAAGAGCGGGCTGACCTATCAGGTCGGCAAGCTGGAGAAGGCGGGCTTCGTGCGCAGGCAGGCTGATCCCTGCGACGAGCGCGGCGTGCTCGCGGTGCTCACCGAAGAGGGCGTGGAGCTGCTGCGGCGGGTCGCGCCCGGCCATGTGCGCACGGTGCGCACGTACTTGATCGATCTCCTCTCGCCGCAGCAGCTCACCCAGCTAACCGAGATCACCGAGGCCATGACCGAGAAGCTCCGCGACGCCGGTCAGCGCTGAGCGTCACACGGCTTTGATGGTGCCGCCGTCGACGCGGTAGTCGACGCCGGTGATGTTGGCCGCGTGCGGCGAGGCGAGGAAGGCGACCAGCGCGCCCAGCTCCTCCGGCTCGGCCATCCGTCCGGTCGTGATGTCCATCGAGTTCGGCACGGTGGCCAGGAAGTCTTGCAGTGCAACACCTTCCGCTTCGGCGAGCTGTGCGCCGTACCCGGTTTCGGACTCCCACGCGGCGCTGCGGGTCGGGCCTGGGGAGACGGTGTTGACCCGCACACCGTGGGGGCCGAACTCCTCGGACAGGGCCTTGCTGAGGTTCGTCAGCGCCGCTTTCACCGCTCCGTAGTCGATGGGCGCGTACGCCTTGCGCGCGCCGATCGAGGAGATGTTGACGATGGAGCCTCGGCGTTCGACCAGACTCGGCAGCGCGGCCCTGGTGACGCGGACGGCGCTGAACAGGTTGAGCTCGATCGTGCGCTGCCATGCGGCGTCGTCGACGGTGAGGAAACCGCCCGCGTGCGCGTCACCGCCGCCGACGTTGTTGACCACCAGGTCGATTCCCCCGAAGTCCGCGAGAACCGCGGCGACGAGTCGTTCTCCCCCGTCCGCCGCCGCCAGGTCGACGGAGACGGTCGCGGCGGTGGTCTCCTTCAGCTCCGGAGTGATCGTGCGCGCGGCTCCGATGACGCGCATCCCTTCCGCCGCAAGCACTTTCGCGATACCCAGGCCGATACCCCTGCTCGCGCCGGTCACCAGGGCGACCTTGCCGTCCAGCCGCAGATCCATTGCGTTCTCCGATTTTTGAACTTGAGTTACAAAATGTGGGCGACAAAAACCACGAGCACGCGGCTCGTGGTGTCAGAGCAGGTCGAGCGCGGCCTTCACGACGCGAGCGAGCCGCTTGTCGTCCCGGTCGGCCTTGGTCAGCACCCGGAGTCCGTTCACCGTTGTCAGCAGCAGACCGGCCAACGCCAGCGGGTCCTTGCCGGAGTCGATCTCACCATCTCGCTGACCGTCCTCGATGACGGACTTGAGCGCGCCCTCCAAGCGGTCGAAACCGCGGCGCACCAAGCGATCCACGACATCGTCGCGCCCACCGGCGTCCATGCCCGCGTTGACGAACATGCAGCCGCGACCGCTGGGATCGGCGGCGATCTCCTCAAGCAGCCCGCGGACCCGCTCGCGAGCGGTGCCGGGGCGGTCGAGCACGTCCACCAGCCACTGCGAGGAGTGCTCGTAGTACCGGCGCAGCGCGCGCTCGTAGAGGTCGTGCTTGCCACCGAAGGCGTTGTAGAGGCTGCCGCGGCCGATGCCGATCCCGTCAACGAGGTCCTGGGGCGTCGTCGCGGAATATCCCTTGTCCCAGAACAGTTCCATCGCCCGCGCGACGGCCTCGTCCGGGTCGAACAGCTTCGGCCTGCCCATGCCGGGAAGCCTAGGTGGTTTTGTAATCGCGGGTCAAGTATCCCCTAGCCCTTGTCGAACTGGGCTTCCATGACGGCGATGTGCTGCTCGATGGTGACGGCCTCGGCCGCGGCGACCCTGGCGCGCTGCGCGGCGAGGGCGAGACGCCACCCGTCGTCGACGACCAGCTCGCCCGCGTCGGCCGGGATGTCCCACTCGCGCACCGCCAGGGCGAGCTCGTCGGCGATCCGGTCGGCGCGATCGGCCAGGTCGAGGAGGGACTGCCTGCCCGCTTCGGACATCAACGCTGATGACTGGTCCGGCAGATTCATGTCAATCAATTTATAGGCCTTCGACCAGGGTTCTCCCGAATTTTGACCACCGTCACACAGAGCGTGATCACCGCGTCACCGGAGAAAACCGCTGGCCGGACACATCGGGACCGAGTAGCACTGTGGCCATGACCACAGTGACGCCGCGGATCCGATCGCTCACGGAGACGGACTTCGACGCCTTCCACGACGCCACGAGCTCGGCGTTCCTGTTCCCCGCCACCGACGCGGCTCGCCAGCGAGAACGCGATCTCTTCGACCTCCGCCGCTTCCACGGTGCCTTCGACGGCGACGAGATGATCGGCGGCGCGGGAATCCTTTCCAAGAACATGACGCTGCCCGGCACCGGAATGCGCCCGGTCGCCGCGGTGACCGCGGTCGGCACCACTCCGGACAACAGGCGCAGAGGCGTGCTGACCGGTCTGATGCGCGCACAACTCGACCAGCTGCACAATGACGCGGCGGAACCGATCGCGACGTTGTGGTGTTCCGAGGCGGGCATCTACGGACGTTTCGGCTACGGCCTCGCCACTACTCGGTTCTTCACCACGGTACCCCGCGGTGCCACCTTTATGTCCACAGTGGACTGCGGTTCCGACCGGGTTCGTGAGCTCCCACGCGAGGCCGCTCTCGTTGCCTTCAAAGAGGTGTACAACCGGGTGGCACCCCGGCGCATTGGCTGGCTCAGCCGGACTGATGCCAGCTGGGAGCAGTGGTATCTCGACGACGAACAACAACGCGGCCGCTATTCACCGATGCGTTTTGCCGTGCACCCCAATGCATACGCGGCCTATCGGGTCCGCTCGAACTGGACGATCAGCGGCCCGCGTCACGAGCTGGTCGCGCACGAGATCGTCTCGGCTGACCCGGTGTCGCACGCGGCCATCTGGCGCTATCTGCTCGACATCGACCTCATCGGTGAGATGAAGTACGACAACCTCGCCATGGACGATCCGCTCCCACACATGCTCGTGGACTACCGCGCCGCGGACCGCAGGATCGGCGACGCGTTGTGGATTCGGCTCGTTGACGTCGACCGAGCGCTGACGGAGCGTCGCTACAGCGCGCCTGCGGCCCTCGTGGTGGAGCTGACCGACGCGTTCTGCCCGTGGAACGCCGGACGGTGGCGGTTGACCGTGGACGCCGACGGTGTCGCCCAGGTGAGGAGAACCGAGAGCTCCCCGGACCTGGCGATGGACGTCGCCGACCTCGGCGCGCTGTTCCTCGGCGGGACCAGCGCGGTCGCACTCGCCGGAGCGGGACGGGTCAAGGAGGTGGAGCCGGGCTCGCTGGTCCGGCTGGCTATGGCCTTCGCCACAGAGCACCAGCCCAGCTGCGCCGAGTTGTTCTAGCCGGGAACCCTGGCGGTGGACTCCGCCGTTGAACAGGGTGGTGAGGCCGGGACGACCTCGCCGTGACGGGAGGGTTCGCAATGAGCATCGTGCTGGTGCTGCTGGTCATCGCCGTGGTCGGCGGCCTGGTGATGTTGTCCCGGCAACGTGCCGCGGCCCAGCGCCGCGAGCTGGAGGACGCCAAGGCCGAGGCCCGGCGCTGGGTGGAGCGGCTCGGTGGACAGGTGATCAACCTGGTCGGCACGAACGAGGCGGCCAAGCAGGCACTGGCCGACGCGTCGGAGCGCTACACCGCCGCGGGCTCGCAGATGGAGCAGGCCAGCAGCGCGGCGCAGTGCAAGCTCGCCACGCAGACGGCGATGGAGGGCCTGTACTACGTGCGCGCGGCGCGCAGCGCGATGGACATGGACCCCGGCCCCGAGCTGCCCGACCTCAACGGCCAGCGGCACGCCGGCGCGGTGAGCGAGGACCGCGACGTCGAGGTGCAGGGCCACGCCTACGCCGCGTCGCCGCACCCGGGTCAGCGGACGCCGCACTACTACCCCGGCGGCATGGTGGCCGGACGCCCGGTGCCGCAGGGCTGGTACAGCGAGCCGTGGTGGAAGCCCGCCCTGGTCGCGGGCGCCTGGGGCGTGGGCTCGGCGCTGCTGTTCGGCGCGATGTTCTCCGGCATGGCGGGTGTCGCGGCGGCCTCGGCGATCGGCGACTTCGGCGCGGACTCCTTCGGCGACATGGGCGACATGGGCGACATGGGCATGGACTCGATCGGCGACTTCGGCGGCGGCGACTTCGGCGGCGACATGGACTTCGACTTCTGAGCTACGCCCGCTGGCAGGCGGGACACCAGTAGAGGTTGCGCGCCGCCAGCTTCGCCGTGGCGACAGGGGTGCCGCAGACCAGACAGGGCTGGAGAGCACGGCGGTAGACGTAGACCTCACCGCCGTGCCGGTCCTTGCGGGGCTCCCGGCCCATCGCCTCGGGCTCGTGCTCCGGGCGGACCGTGTCGATGCGGCCCGTCCGGACGCCGTGCTCCATCAGCTCACGGGTGTCGTCCCAGATCGTCTTCCACATCGCCTCGTCCAGGTCCTTGCCGGGCGTCAGCGGCGGGATGTTGTGGCGGAACAGCACCTCCGCGCGGTAGGCGTTGCCGACACCCGCGATGATCCGCTGGTCCATCAGCAGCGCCGCGATCGAGGTGCGGGAGTTCGAGATGCGCTGCCACGCCTTGTCCGGATCGGCGTCGGAGCGCAGCGGGTCCGGGCCGAGGCGGTCCCGGAGCGCGTCGACCTCCTCCTCGGTCAGCACGTCACAGGCGGTGGGACCGCGCAGGTCGGTCCAGTGGGTCGGCCCGACGAGGCGCATCCGCACCAGCCCCTGCGGCGGGGTGAGCGGCCGCGGGTGCTCGGCGAACTTGCCGTACAGGCCGAGGTGGATGTGCACCGTGCGGTCCGGGCCGTAGTTGTGCAGCAGGTGCTTGCCGATGGCCTCGGCGCTCTCGAAGACGCGGCCGTCGACCATCGCGGCTCCGGCGGCGAAGCGGCCCTGCGGGCTCTCGACGGCCACCTCGTGACCCGCGTAGCGCTCGTGGTGCAGCCGGGCAAGCCGGTGCAGGGTGTGACCTTCAGGCATCTGCGCTCATTCGTTCAGCTGGGCCACCACGCGGGGCCCCATGCGACCACGGAGAGGCCAACGTAGCCGAGCAGACACCACGCGCCGATCACCAGTCCGGAGCGCACGGCGGTGCGCACCACGAGCTCGGCGCGCCGTCGCCTTGCGTGGACCAGCCCCGCGACCAGTGCGACGAAGGGCACTACGAACGCGCCGACGATCAGCCACACGCCGATCCCGAGCCCGCAGTCCGGCGGACCGCACGGCGGCTGGCCGTCGAAGGCGTTGACGATGAGCGCGCTCTGGGCGAAGTACAACGCGAGCACTCCCACAACGGTCACGCCGAACGCGACCGCCGCCGACACCACCCACGTCCCCGTCCCGAACTCACGCACTCAACCCGACTACCCCCCGCGCGTTCCGGCCATTCGCGGGCTTATGGACGCTTTCGGTGCTCCGGAAAGGTCCATAAGCCCGCGAATGGCGGGTAGGTGCCGGGTCAGGGGAGGGCGGGGGCGACCTTGGTCTTCTCGTACTCGGAGATCAGGGCGATGCGGCGGTTGTGGCGCTCGTCGTCGGAGAACGGGGTCTCCAGGAAGGCGTCCACGATCGCGGCGGCCTCCTCGGCGGTGTGCTGGCGGGCGCCGACACCGATGACCTGGGCGTTGTTGTGCTCACGGGCGAGCTTGGCGATCTCGGTGCTCCAGGCGAGGGCGGCCCGGCAGCCCTCCACCTTGTTCGCGGCGATCTGCTCGCCGTTGCCGGAGCCGCCGATCACGACGCCGAGGCTGCCGGCGTCCGCGACGACGCGGCGGGCGGTCTCGATGCAGAAGGGCGGGTAGTCGTCCAGGGCGTCGTAGACGTGCGGACCGACGTCGACGACGTCGTGACCGCGCCCGGTGAGGTGCTCGACGAGGTGGGACTTCAGCTCGAAGCCCGCGTGGTCGGATCCAAGGTAAACGCGCACGGAAACGGAGTCTGTCATCTGTCGCGCGGGTATTCGCTGGCCGCCCCCTGCTGGGCGTTGCCAGGATGGGACGGTGGACGCGTGGTTCAGGCAAGCCGGTTACCAGGTACGACTCGAATGGGGACCCGACGGGGTGACCGCGCTCGGCGGCGACTGCGCTGTGCTCGTGATCGTGGATGTGTTGTCCTTCACCACGTCCGTCGACATCGCGGTGAGCAGGGGTGCCCGGATCATGCCACTGCGGTGGAAGGACGAGGCCGCCGAGGAGAACGCCCGGCTCGCCGGCCTGCCGGTGGGTGCGGCCTTCGGTGACAAGCTCTCGCTGCGCCCGTCGTCGCTGACCTCCATCGAACCCGGCACGACGCTCGCCCTGCCGTCGGCGAACGGAGCGACTCTGTGCGCTCTGGCGGAGGAAACCGGCGCGCACGTGCTGACCGGCTGCCTGCGCAACGCCGACGCCGTCGCAACGCGAGCACGTGAGCTCGCGGGCGAGCGCCCCATCGGGATCATCGCGGGCGGCGAGCGGTGGCAGCTGCCCGGCGACCCGCTGCGACCGTGCTGGGAGGACCTGCTCGGGGCAGGTGCGATCATCTCGGCGCTACCCGATGGACGGTCCCCCGAAGCGGAGATGGCGGCGCGGACCTACCAGGCCACCGGAGCGGAGATGCTGGCCGACTGCGTGGGCGCCAAGGAGCTGGTCGCCGCCGGGTACCCGGATGATGTGCGCCTGGCAACTGAGGTGAACGTCAGCACCGTGACACCCCGACTGAGCAACGGAGTTCTCTCGTGACGAACTGGATCGAAGTCGCCGACCGGGTGTACGTGCGGCGCTACGAGGAGCTGGACCTCACGGTCGGGCTCGTGGTCGGCGACGACGGCTGCCTGGTGGTCGACACCAGGGGCGACGAGGACCAGGGCGCGGAGCTCGCCGCGGCGGTGCGCGAGGTCACGCCGCACCCGTGGACCGTCGTCTACACGCACGCGCACTTCGACCACGCCTTCGGCACTTCGGCCTTCCACGGCGCCGATGTGTGGGCACATCGGCTGTGCCACAAGGCTCTCGTGGACAACGGCGCGGAGCAGCTGCGGTCGTGGGGCGAGCGCTACCGCGCGGACGGCAAGCCGGAGATCGCGGACGCGCTGGACCGCACGACCTTGGTGCTGCCCAACCGGCTCGTGGACGACCGCG
This sequence comes from Allokutzneria oryzae, assembly GCF_042429765.1. Classification (NCBI taxonomy): domain Bacteria; kingdom Bacillati; phylum Actinomycetota; class Actinomycetes; order Pseudonocardiales; family Pseudonocardiaceae; genus Allokutzneria; species Allokutzneria oryzae. The sequence continues at coordinate 280,686 of NZ_JBHLZU010000033.1, forward strand.
CCGGGCTCTCGGTGGGCGGGCGGCACGTGGAGCTGGTCCACCCGGGCTTCGGGCACTCCGACCACGACCTGCTGGTCCACGTGCCGGACGCGCGGGTGCTCTTCGTCGGCGACCTCGTGGAGAACGGCGCGCCGCCGCAGTTCGGGGACGCGCACCCGCTGAGCTGGCCGACCGCGCTGACCACGATCCTCGACTTCGACGTGGACGTCGTCGTCGCGGGGCACGGTGATCCGGTGGACCTGGACTTCGTCGCCGACCAGCGCGAGGAGCTGCGCGAGATCGCCCAGCTGTGCAGGGCCGTCGCGGCGGGCGAAGTGTCCACTGAGGACGCTTTGGCGGCCTCCCCCTATCCGGAGGAGTTCACCAGGACCGCGGTGGAGCGGGTGCTCAGCACTCGATGACGTTCACCGCGAGCCCGCCGCGGGCGGTCTCCTTGTACTTGACCTTCATGTCCGCACCGGTCTCGCGCATCGTCTTGATGGCCTTGTCCAGCGAGACGAAGTGGGTGCCGTCGCCGCGCATCGCCATGCGGGATGCGGTGATCGCCTTGATCGAGGCCACCGCGTTCCGCTCGATGCACGGGATCTGCACCAGGCCGCCGATGGGGTCGCAGGTGAGGCCGAGGTTGTGCTCCAGCGCGATCTCCGCGGCGTTCTCCACCTGCTCCGGGCTGCCGCCGAGGACCTCGGTCAGCCCGGCCGCCGCCATCGAGCACGCCGACCCCACCTCGCCCTGGCAGCCGACCTCGGCTCCGGAGATCGACGCGTTCTCCTTGTACAGCACGCCGATCGCCGCCGCGGTCAGCAGGAAACGAACGATTGCGTCGTCGTTGGCGCCCGGCACGAAGCGCGCGTAGTAGTGCAGCACCGCCGGGATGATCCCGGCCGCTCCGTTGGTCGGCGCGGTCACGACGCGGCCGCCGGAGGCGTTCTGCTCGTTGACCGCCAACGCGAACAGCGTCACCCAGTCCATCACGCGCAGCGGATCGGTCGTGTAGTGCTCGCCGGAGAGCGTCTGGAACAGGGTCGCCGCCCTGCGCTGGACCTTCAGGCCGCCGGGCAGCACGCCCTCGGTCTCGCAGCCCTCGCGGACGCAGTCCTGCATCACGTGCCAGATCCGCAGCAGCCCCGCGCGGACCTCGGCCTCCGACCGCCACGCCTGCTCGTTGGCGAGCATGATGTCGCTGATCGACATCCCGGTGCGCCTGGTCTGCTCCAGCAGCTCGATGCCGTTGCGGAACGGGTAGGCCAGCTTCGTGTCGTCCTGCTTGATGCGGTCGGCTCCCGCGGCGTTCTCGTCGACGACGAAGCCGCCGCCGACCGAGTAGTAGGTGCGCGCGCGGAGCTCGTTGCCCTTGGCGTCGAAGGCGACGAACGTCATGCCGTTGGGGTGGTACGGCAGGGACTTGCGCCGGTGCAGCGTCAGGTCCTCGCGCTCGGAGAAGGCGATCTCGTGCGTGCCCAGCAGGTTCAGCCGTCCCGTCGCGCGGATCTCGGCGACGCGCGGCTCCACCGACGCGGTGTCGACCGTCTCCGGGTCCTCGCCGGCGAGGCCGAGCAGCACCGCCTTGTCGCTGCCGTGGCCGTGGCCGGTCGCGCCGAGCGAGCCGAACAGCTCCGAGCGGACCCGCGTGGTCTCGGCGAGCAGGCCGTCGGCTTTCAGACCCGCGACGAAGGTGCACGCCGCGCGCATGGGACCGACCGTGTGCGAGCTGGACGGGCCGATGCCGATCTTGAAGAGCTCGAAGACGCTGATCGCCACTGCAGGCACCACTTCCCATGCGGATCGAGGCCGCCCCGTTGCGGCCTGCCCCGAGTCTGACACAGCTGGGTGAACGCGAGCCGCACGCAGTGAGAACGGCGCCACCGGCGAGGTGACGCCGTTCACGGACGGATCGGTTCAGGAGAAGTCGGGGTCCTCGGTGCGGGTCCGCTTCAGCTCGAAGAAGTGCGGGTAGCCCGCGAGCAGCCGGGCGCCGTCGAAGACCTTGCCCGCGTCCTCGCCGCGCGGGATGCGGGAGAGCACCGGGCCGAAGAACGCCACGCCGTCCACGTGGATCACCGGGGTGCCCACGTCCATGCCCACCGGGTCCATGCCGCGGTGGTGGCTGGCCTTGAGCTCGTCGTCGTACTCCGTGGAGGTCGCCGCCCCTGCCAGGTCGGCGGGCAGGCCGACCTCGGCCAGCGCCTCGGCGATCACCGCCTCCCAGTCCTGGCGGTGCTCGTTGTGCAGCCGGGTGCCGAGCGCGGTGTAGAGCGGGCGCAGCACCTCCTGCCCGTGGTGCTTGGCGGCGGCGATGGCCACCCGCACCGGGCCCCAGCCGCGCTCCATCAGCTCCTGGTACTGCTCCGGCAGCTCGCGGCCCGAGTTGAGCACCGAGAGGCTCATCACGTGGAAGTCGAGCTCGACGTCACGGACCTTCTCGACCTCCAGCATCCAGCGGGAGGTGATCCAGGCCCACGGGCACAGCGGGTCGAACCAGAAGTCGACGCGGGTCTTGCCGGGTTCCACAGCGGTCATGACGCCTCTTTCGAACGCGGATCTGTCCTCTTCACGCGGTAACCGCGAGGCGGCCCCCACCATTCCCACGTAGGTAGTAAAAAGTTCTTTGGGGGTCCGTGATTGGATGCCCTGACAGTCGGATGCCTACGAACCAGGACAGAGGTGAACACGTGGCCGCACCGAACCTCACGTGCGAGCAGGCCCAGCGGCGCGCGGCGCTGCTGAGGGTGGAGTCCTACGAGATCTCCCTGGACCTCACCGACGGCGCCGCCGGGCCCGGCGAGACCACGTTCCGCTCCACCACCACGGCCCGCTTCACCTGCACCGAGCCGGGCGCCTCGACGTGGGTCGACATCGTCGCGGCCGGGGTGCGGCGGGCGGTGCTCAACGGCGTCGAGCTGGACGTCACGGGCTACCGCGAGGAGGACGGCATCGCGCTGCCCGAGCTCGCCGCGTCCAACGAGCTGGTGGTCGAAGCCGACTGCCGCTACATGAACACCGGCGAGGGCGTGCACCGCTTCGTCGACCCGGTGGACAAGTCGGTCTACCTCTACACCCAGTTCGAGACCGCGGACGCCAAGCGCATGTTCGCCTGCTTCGACCAGCCGGACCTGAAGTCGGTCTACACCCTCACCGTGACCGCGCCGAACGACTGGAAGGTCATCTCCAACGCGGCGGCCACGCGCACCGAGGACACCGAGCTGGGCGCGGTGACCCACCACTTCCCCACCACCAAGCCGATGTCGACCTACCTGGTCGCCCTGGTCGCCGGCCCCTACGCGGAGTGGCGCGACGTCTACACCGACGCCGAGGGCGAGATCCCGCTGGGCCTGTACGTGCGCCAGTCGCTGGCCGAGCACATGGACCACGAGCGGCTGTTCACCGAGACCAAGCAGGGCTTCGAGTTCTTCAACAAGGCCTTCGGGGTGCGCTACCCGTTCGGCAAGTACGACCAGTGCTTCGTGCCGGAGTTCAACGCGGGCGCCATGGAGAACGCGGGCTGCGTGACCTTCCGCGACGAGTACGTCTTCCGCTCGCGGGTCACCCGCTACTTCTACGAGCGCCGCGCCGAGACCGTGCTGCACGAGATGGCGCACATGTGGTTCGGCGACCTGGTCACCATGCGCTGGTGGGACGACCTGTGGCTGAACGAGTCCTTCGCGACCTGGGCCAGCGTCTACGCCCAGGCCGAGGCCACCGAGTACAAGCACGCGTGGACCACGTTCGCCAACGTGGAGAAGTCCTGGGCCTACCGGCAGGACCAGCTGCCGTCGACGCACCCGATCGCCTGCGAGATCACCGACGTCGAGGCCGTTGAGGTCAACTTCGACGGCATCACCTACGCGAAGGGCGCCAGCGTCCTCAAGCAGCTCGTCGCGTACGTGGGCATCGAGAACTTCCTCGCCGGCCTGCGCATGTACTTCGACAAGCACGCGTGGGGCAACGCGACCCTCGCCGACCTGCTCGGCGCGTTGGAGCAGGCGTCCGGCCGCGACCTGTCGTGGTGGAGCGCGCAGTGGTTGCAGACCACCGGCCTGAACACCTTGCGGCCGCGGTTCGACGTGGACGGCGGCGACCGGTTCACCTCCTTCTCCGTGGTGCAGAGCGGCGCCAAGCCCGGCGCGGGTGAGCTGCGCACGCACCGCACCGCGATCGGCGTCTACGACCGCGACCGCACCACCGGCAAGCTCGTCCGGATCAACCGCGTCGAGCTGGACGTCACCGGTGAGGTCACCGAGGTGCCCGAGCTCGTCGGCACCCCGCGCGGCAAGCTCGTGCTGGTCAACGACGACGACCTGACCTACTGCGCGATGCGGCTCGACCCGGGCTCGCTCGCCACGCTGATCGACAGCATCGGCGAGATCGAGGAGTCCCTGCCGCGCACGCTGTGCTGGTCCGCCGCGTGGGAGATGACCCGCGAGGCCGAGCTGAAGGCCAGGGACTTCGTCACCCTGGTGCTCAACGGCATCGACGCGGAGACCGAGATCGGCGTCGTGATGCGGCTGCTGCTCCAGGCCCAGGCCGCGCTGAGCTCCTACGCCGACCCGTCGTGGCAGGCCGAGGGCTGGTTCCGGTTCACCACCAAGCTGTTCGACCTCGTCGAGTCCGCGGAGGAGGGTTCGGACCAGCAGCTGACCTACGTCAACACGCTGACCGGCTCGGTGCTGCGGCCGGAGCAGGTGGAGGTGCTGCGCGGCTGGCTGGACGGCTCCCGCGAGCTGCGCGGGCTGACCGTGGACACCGACCTGCGCTGGCGGCTGCTGCACGCGCTCGTCGCGCACGGCGCCGCGGGCGAGGACGAGATCGAGGCGGAGCTGGCCGCCGACCAGACCGCGACGGGTCAGCGCGCCGCCGAGCGCTGCCGGTCCGCGCGCCCGCTGGCCGAGGCCAAGGCGGAGGCCTGGGATCGGGCGATGCGCGACGACGAGCTGCCCAACGCGATCAACGAGGCGATCGTCAGCGGGTTCTCCCACCCGGCGCAGCGGGAGCTGCTGGAGCCGTACGTGCCGCGCTACTTCGCCGAGGTGGCGGAGATGTGGTCGCGCCGCTCCACCGAGCAGGCCCAGCCGTGCGTGGAGGGGCTGTTCCCGAGCTGGGCGATCGAGGAGTCGACCGTGGAGGCGGCGGACACGTGGCTGGAGGGCGAGGCCTCACCCGCCCTGCGCCGCCTGATCACCGAAGGCCGGGCGGGCGTCGTCCGCGCGCTCCGCGCTCGCGAGTTCGACCGCGCGTAATTCCCGCGCTTCCCGAAAAGGGGCCGCCGGTTCCCGGCGGCCCCTTTTCGCGTTTTGTCACCTAAGCGCGAATGAGAGCGCTCCCAACCCGCATCAAGGTGACACAACGCGAAAAACGACGGCGCCCGCCCACCGGGAGGGTGGACGGGCGCCGGGTGGATCGGAGTGCGGCGGGCTAGTGCTTGGGCGCGGGGCCCGCCTGGTCGGAGAGCATGCGCAGGCCGCTGACGAGACCACCGGAGAGGTCTCCCTCCTTGAAGGAGGCGACCATGCTCATCACCGCGAGCTTGCAGCTGCGGTCGGAGAGTCTGCGGGCGGACTCCTCGCCGGTCACGACCTCCAGCACGCGGCTGCCCGGCGAGACCGCGATGAGCACCGAGTCCGTCGCGCGCGCGCCGATGCCCGCGTGCAGCGACTCCGCCGTCTCCCGGCTGTCCTCGCCGAGGTCACCCAGGTAGACGCTGAAGTCCAGACCGGTCGCCCGGCTGGCCAGGGTCAGCGCCTCGTCCAGGGACGCCAGCTGCGAGGGGGTGAACGGGACCGCGGGCGGCTCCGGCTGCACCATCCTGGCGGCCGAGATCCGGCCGCTGGTGGTCAGCGCCTCACCGGGACCCAGCTCGGCCTCCAGCTCCTTCTTGACGACCTCACCAGCTACCACGGGCACCTCCCCGAGCGGTCCGGACGGACTGCGCTGCGGACTCGACGGGCGCGGAGTGGTTCACGCGCACGCCGACCCCGGCCGGGTTGGCCGTCCACCACACCGGCTCGTAGTCCCAGTCCTGCCCCGGGCGGTACCTCGGGGTACGAGCGAACTTGGGCCACAGCGTCAGGAGCGCGATCACGCCGTAGATGGCCAGCGGGATCAGCGCAAAGACGAGTAGGGTCTCCGCGACGTTCACGGCTCGTACTCTAGATGCCCGATCCCCGCGCGGCTTGGCCAGGTCCACCCGTCCTCAGCAGCGGACCTCCCAGCACCACCGCGGTCGTGGCGACGATCACCGCGGCGCCCAGCAGCACCGTCTGCAGCGAGCTGGCCCCGGCGACCGGACCGGCCAGCGCGGCGCCCAGCGGCATCAGCCCCCACGCCAGCACCCGGTAGCCGCTGGAGACCCGGCCGAGCAGGTGGCCGGGGGTCAGCCGCTGCCGCCTCGTCGCCGACAGCACGTTCCAGCACCCGCTGCCGAGCCCGGTCACGAAGTACGCCACCCACGCCAGCTCCGGCGCGCCCGCCGTGCCCAGCACCGCGAAGCCGAGGGCGACCAGCAGCAAGGACCCGATCATCATCGGGCCCTCGCCGAAGCGGGCGGTCAGCACCGGGGACAGCCGCGCCGAGACGAGGATGCCAACGGCCATCGTGATCATCAGGGTCGGCACGAGCGCGGGGGCGAGGCCCAGGACCTGGATGGCGAACAGCGCGCTCACGACGTTCACCGCGGCCGCCGACAGGGCGCTGAGCACGACGGCGAGCACGAGCACCCGCAACGCGCGCTCGGTTGCCAGGTAGCGGACGCCCTCCACGACCTGGAGCAGCAGACGCGTCCGCGATCCGCCCACCGCGCCCTCGGGGTCGCGGCACGGGACGACGTCGGGCAGCCGGGCCACGTACCAGGCGGCCACGGCGAAGGACAGCGAGTCGAGCGCGAAGCACGCCGCCGGCTGCCACGCGAAGAGCAGGGTCGCCGCGAGCGGGCCCGCGAGATCGACCCCGATGGTTTCCGCTGTGACGAAGCGGCTGTTGGCGCGGTCCAGGTCAGCAGCACCCGCGATCTCCACGAGCAGCAGCTGGGACGCGGAGTCGGCGAAGGTCTCCGCGGTGGTGAGCACGAAAGCCAGCGCGGCGAGCACCGCGACCCCGTCGTTGCCGGTGAGCACGGCGAGGGCCAGCACGGCGGTCAGCACGGCGCGGGCGAGGTGGGAGACCAGCACGACCGTGCGCGGGCGCCACCGGTCCACGAGCGCGCCCGCCGGGAGCGCGACGAGCAACCAGGGGAGGAGCTCGGCGACGGCGACGGTGGACGCCGCCAGCGGGTCACCGGTCCGGACGGCGACGTAGAGCGGAAGCGCAGCCACCCGGACACCGTCTCCGACCAGTGAGACGGACCAGGCGAAGAACAGCCTGCGGAACGCGGTGCCGCGCACTCCCGCGCCCGCTGTGGCATCCCCGCCGGGGCCACTCACCGTGACCGTGTCCTCCCTCGGTGTCCAGTGTGTACGACGACACCGGTTACCGATCCCCCGACCTGCGGTGATCCGCATTATCGGCGAACGGTAGACCGCATTCGACCACTTCCTGGGAGCGGTTTCCGAAGATCACTCGACGAGACCACGACCTGCGGCCGAATGGCCCCGGTCCGGACGGCGGCGAATGGCGGTCAGCTTGGCGGCTTGTTCTCCGAGCGCCGGGGCCTTACTTTTTCACCTATCCGGGTCTTGCGTATGCATCCGATCTCCCCTTATCCGAACAATGATCGCTGGAGGGCAATCATGTCCACTTCGACCATCCCCACTCAGAGCAGCAACGTCACCCGTCCGGGTAAGGGCATGTTTACCGAAGCGTGCACTTCATACCAGGGAGTGCGGATCAGCGCACGGGACGGCGTCCGCATCAGCGCGCGGGACGGCGTTCGGATCAGCTCCTGCTCCGGGGTGCGCATCAGCGCACGTCAGGGTGTTCGGATCAGCGGGAAGGGCGGCGTTCGGATCAGCGCGAAGGATGGCGTGCGCATCAGTGCGCGGGAGGGCGTTCGGATCAGTTCCCGCGACGGCGTGCGAATCAGCAACCGCGACGGCGTGCGCATCAGTGCGCGGGACGGCGTTCGGATCAGTTCCCGCGACGGCGTGCGAATCAGCAACCACGAGGGCGTGCGGATCAGCCGCGAAGGGGTGCGGATCAGCAACCGCGACGGCGTGCGCATCAGTGCGCGAGACGGCGTTCGGATCAGTTCCCGCGACGGCGTGCGAATCAGCAACCGCGACGGCGTGCGGATCAGCCGCGAAGGGGTGCGGATCAGCTACGCGCTCGCGGCCTGAAAACGATCTCGACGTTGACTTCGACAGTGGCTGAAGGGGCCGGACCGGCCCCTCAGGCCGCTTCGTCCAGATAAGGCAACCAGAGCGGATCGGCCTCGGAAATGCTCGCGAGCAGCCGCCAGTACCGACCGCGCGGAGCGCGCGGAACCACCCGCAACCGCCAGCCCAGCTCGGAGAGCTGCTTGTCCGCCTTGCGGTGGTTGCACTTGGCACAGCAGGCCACGCAGTTCTCCCACGTGTGCGGGCCGCCCCTGCTGCGCGGGACCACGTGGTCGATCGTCTCGGCCCGGCCGCCGCAGTACGCGCAGCGGTAGCGGTCGCGGTACATCAGCGCGGCCCGTGTCATCGGGACCCGCCCCCGGTACGGCACGCGCACGAAGGTGCTCAGCCGGATCACCGACGGAACCAGCACGACCTCGCTCGCGGAGTGCAGCACGAGCCCGGCGGGATCACCGTGCACGACCTCGGCCTTGCCGCAGATGAGCAGCACGACCGCGCGGCGCAGCGGCAGTGCCGTCAGCGGTTCGTAGGTGGCGTTGAGCAGCAGGACCCTTCGTCTGCCCCAGATCGGCTTACCGTCCGCGGTGGCTTTGTCGCCCCCGAGCGGAGAGCCGGATCCGGCGTGGGATGATGATGTTGCCACCCCTGTCGGACACGGCTTTGCCCGAGGCGCCACCCTCAAGGGTGCGCCCTTGGTAGTCGGTTGTCGGTCTGGCACGCGACCACCTCCACCGGTTCAGTTCTTAGCAGACCACACAACCGCCCTCGTACGCACGTGTGATTCATGACGTGTCGGTGAAGACTCGGCCAATGAGCCGAGACACGGCCACCGGCCGGACCGACCAGCGAGGTGTGGTCGGTGCGAGCCTCTATCGTCGGTGCCGTGACCGATTCGCGACCTCCTGCCCTGCCGAACTCCTACCCCGACGCGCAGCGCCTCGACCTCGTCGAGGACCTGCACGGCCATCTCGTCGCCGACCCCTACCGCTGGCTTGAGGACACCGCGGACGAGCGGACCACCACGTGGGCGGCCGCACAGGACGAGCTGGCCAAGGCCCAGCTGGCCGCGCTGCCGGGACGGGACAGGATCGCGGGCAGGCTGGACCGGCTGATGCGGACCGGGTCGGTCGGCGCACCGCGCTGGCGCGCGGGCCGGGCGTTCTTCACCCGGCGGCAGCCCGACCAGGAGCACCCGGTGCTCTACGTGCGCGAGGCCGACGGCTCCGAGCGGGTGCTGCTGGACGTCACGGCGATGGACCCGACCGGGCTGACCACGCTGGACGGCTGGTCACCGAGCCTGGAGGGCACGCGGCTGGCCTACAAGGTCTCCAGCAGCGGCGACGAGGAGTCCCGGCTGAGCATCATCGACGTCGCCTCCGGCGAGCTGCTGGACGGCCCGATCGACCGGATGCGGTTCAGCTCGATGACCTGGCTGCCCGGCGGCGAGGAGCTGATCTACGTCCGGCGGCTGCCGCCGGAGGCGGTCCCCGAGGGCGAGGAGGTGTTCCACCGCAGGGTGTGGCGGCACCGCGTCGGCGCGGACACCTCGACCGACGCGCTGCTGCACGGCGACGGCCTTGACCTGACCTTCTACTACGGCACGCGGGTCTCCGACGACGGCCGCTGGCTGATCGTGGACGCCACCCCGGGCACCGCGCCGAAGCAGTCGGTGTGGATCGCCGACCTGCACGGCGGCGGCGAGCTGCGCAAGATCGTGGACGGCGACGCCGACGGCGGCTACTGCTCGGCGTGGGTGGAGGACGACGGCCGCCTCTACCTGATGACCACGTTGGACGCGCCGCGCTGGCGGCTGTGCGTCGCCGACCCGGAGCACCCGCAGCGGGAGAACTGGACCGAGCTGATCGCCGAAGACGCGGACTCGGTGCTGGAGGGCGTGCACCGGGTGCCCGCGACGGCGGAGCGGCCCGCGCGACTGCTGGCGCTGCGGACCAGGCACGCGGTCTCCGAGCTCTACCTGCACGACGAAGTCACCGGCGAGCGGGTCGGCCAGGTCCCCTTGCCCGGCATGGGTTCCGTGCACGCGGTGTCCACTGTGGACAGCAAAACCGCCGGGCACCCCGACGACGTCTGGCTGGGCTGGGCGGACTTCGTCACCCCGCCCTGCGTGTACCGCTACTCGCTGAGCACCGGGGAGATGGTGCTGGAGGCGACCGCCCCGGGCGCGGCCGCCGCACCGGCAGTGCACACCAGCCAGGTCGCCTACACCTCCAAGGACGGCACCACCGTGCGGATGTTCGTCATCTCGCCGCACGCGCGGCCGGAGCGCCCGCTGCCCACCCTGCTCAACGGCTACGGCGGGTTCTCGCTGAGCTCCTCGCCCGGCTACCGCGCCGCGGCGCTGGCGTGGGCGGAGGCGGGCGGCGTCTACGCCATCGCCTCGCTGCGCGGCGGCGGCGAGGAGGGCGAGGGGTGGCACCAGGCGGGTATGCGGGCCAACAAGCAGAACACCTTCGACGACCTGCACGCGGCGGCCGAGCACCTGGTCGCGACGGGCTGGACCACCTCGGAACAACTGTCGATCATGGGCGGTTCCAACGGCGGCCTGCTGGTCGGGGCGGCGCTCACCCAGCGACCGGAGCTCTACCGCGCGGTGGTCTGCTCGGCCCCGTTGCTGGACATGGTCCGCTACGAGAAGTTCCTCATCGGCCGCACCTGGAACGACGAGTACGGCAGCGCGGACAACCCGGAGGAGCTGCCGTGGCTGCTGTCCTACTCGCCGTACCACCACGTGCGCGAGGGGGTCCGCTACCCGTCGGTGCTGTTCACCGTCTTCGAGTCGGACACCCGCGTTGATCCTTGCCACGCAAGGAAAATGTGCGCAGCGCTTCAGCACGCCACCATCGGGTCCGATGTTGATCACCCGATAGTGTTCCGCCGTGAGACTGAGGTCGGCCACTCGGCACGTTCGGTGTCCCGGATGGTCGACCTGCTCACGGACGAGTTGGCGTTCCTGGCTTCGGCCACCGGACTGGACCTGGAGAGTCGGTAAGTGCAGTCGCTTCCGATAGACCTGAACACGATGACCGAGGCGGTGCAGAACCCGGAGCAGGCGGCCTCATGGGTCGCGGACAACTGGCCGAGGCTGCTCGCGGGAGCGGGTCAGATCATCCTGATCATCCTGCTCGCCTTCATCGCCAGGTACCTGGTGCACCGGGCGATCCGCAAGCTCACCAGCGGCGGCGACGGCAAGGTGCCGAAGCTGTTGCAGCCGTTGAAGGAGCGGGCGCCGGAGTCGCTCGGCCCGCTGCTGTCCGAGCGGCGCAAGCAGCGGGCGCAGACCATGGGTTCGGTGCTGCGCTCGGCGTTCTCCATCCTGATCTACGGCGTGGCGTTCCTGATGGTGCTGGACGTGCTGGGGGTCAACCTCACGCCGATCCTCGCCTCGGCGAGCGTGCTCGGCGTCGCGATCGGTTTCGGCGCGCAGAACCTGGTGAAGGACTTCCTCTCCGGCATCTTCATGCTGCTGGAGGACCAGTACGGCGTTGGTGACGTCGTCGACCTCGGTGAGGCCAGCGGCACCGTGGAGTCGGTCGGACTGAGAGTGACCACGCTGCGGGACGGCAACGGCACCGTCTGGTACGTCCGCAACGGCACGGTGATGCGGGTCGGCAACTCCACCCAGGGCTTCGCGGTCGCCGTCGTCGACGTGCCCCTGGCCTACACCGTGGACGTCAACAGGGCGATCGAGCTGATCGGCGAGACGACCGCGGCGGCCACCCAGGTCGCCCCGCTCGCCGACGACGTGCTGGCGGCCCCCGAGGTCCTCGGTGTGGAGAAGGTCACGTCGGAGACGATCACCGTCAGGGTCACCGTGAAGGTCCGGCCGAGCAGGCAGTGGGCCGTGCAGCGGGCGCTGCGGGCCAAGGTCAAGTCGGCGGTGGACGAGGCGGGCATCGAGGCCCAGCCGGTCGCGGCCGCCGACTCCTGACCCGCGTCGCTGTCCGGGCGGTCCTCGTACCGCCCGGACGCGGCGTGTCAGGATGGACGGGTGGGCACTCCCGAGACTTTCTACGAGGCCGTGGGCGGCGAAGAGACCTTCCGGCGGCTCGTGGCCCGCTTCTACGCCGAGGTGGCCGTCGACCCGCTGCTGCGGCCGCTGTACCCGGAGGAGGACCTCGGTCCCGCCGAGGACCGCATGCGGATGTTCCTGATGCAGTACTGGGGCGGCCCGCACGACTACTCCGACCAGCGTGGGCACCCCCGGCTGCGGATGCGGCACATGCCGTTCAAGGTCGGCCCCCTCGAACGGGACGCGTGGCTGCGCTGCATGCGGATCGCGGTCGACGAGGCGGGGCTGGACGAGGCGCACCGCAAGCAGCTCTGGGATTACCTGGAGATGGCGGCGAACAGCCTGATGAACTCCCCCGTCTGACCCCTGAACGGGCCTCGGATCGCCCTCATCGGGCGGTTGTTGTCGGTGCCGGATGGCAGGATGAACTCCCGTGCGACCTTCCCCCGGCTCCTCGCCCGACACCGAGCACGCCGACGCCCCGGGCACCTTCTGGTGGAACAACACCGTGTTCTACCAGGTCTACGTCCGTTCCTTCGCCGACGCGAACGGGGACGGGGTCGGTGACCTGGAGGGCATCAGGGCCCGCCTCGGCTACCTCGAACTGCTCGGCATCGACGCCCTGTGGCTGACCCCGTTCTACCGCTCCCCCATGGCCGACCACGGCTACGACGTGGCCGACCCGAGGGACGTCGACCCGCTCTTCGGCGACCTGGCCGCCTTCGACCGGCTGGTCGCCGACGCGCACTCGCGCGGCATCCGGGTCACGGTGGACCTGGTGCCCAACCACAGCAGTGACCAGCACGAATGGTTCCAGGAGGCGCTGCGCGCGGCCCCTGGCAGCCGGGAACGGGAGCGCTACGTCTTCCGTGACGGGCGCGGCGCGGACGGCTCGGAGCCGCCGAACAACTGGCCGAGCATCTTCGGCGGACCGGCGTGGTCCCGGGTGCCCGACGGCCAGTGGTACCTGCACCTGTTCGCCCCGGAGCAGCCGGACCTGAACTGGGCCAACCCCGAGGTGGCCGAGGACCTGGACCGCACCCTGCGGTTCTGGCTGGACCGCGGCGTGGACGGCTTCCGCATCGACGTGGCGCACGGCATGGCCAAGTCCGCGGACCTGCCGGATGTCGGCGACGGCTTCATCAGCGGCACCGCGGTGCTGCACGACAACGACAACGACCCGCGCTTCGACAACGACGAGGTGCACGAGATCCACCGCCGCATCCGCAAGGTGCTCGACGAGTACCCGGACCGGATGGCGGTCGGCGAGATCTGGGTCAAGGGCGACGACCGCTTCGCCGCCTACGTCCGGCCGGACGAGCTGCACCTCGGCTTCAACTTCCGCCTGGTGGAGACCGAGTTCGACGCGGAGCAGGTGCGCTCGGCGATCGACCACTCCATCGCGGCGGTGCGGACCGTGGGCGCGCTGCCGACCTGGACGCTGTCCAACCACGACGTGGTCCGGCACGCCACCCGCTACGGCGACGGCGAGCTGGGACAGGCGCGGGCACGGGCCATGGCCCTGGTCGAGCTGGCGCTGCCGGGCGTCGTCTACCTGTACAACGGCGAAGAGCTCGGCCTGCCCAACGTGGACCTGCCGGACTGGGCGCTCCAGGACCCGGTGTGGGAGCGCTCCGGTCGCACCGAGCGCGGCCGCGACGGCTGCCGCGTCCCGATGCCGTGGGAAGGTGACGGGCCGACTTTCGGCTTCACCACGGGCGAGACGACCTGGCTGCCGATGCCGCAGGACTGGGGTTCGCTGACCGTCGAGGCGCAGCTGGAGGACCCAGGCTCGATGCTCTCGCTGTACCGCCAGGCCATCGAGCTGCGCAGGACGCATCCGGGCTTCGCGGGCGAGGAGATCGAGTGGTACGGCGCGCCGGAGGGCTGCTGTGCCTTCCGCCGCAGGTCCGGCGGCCTGATCTGCGCGCTGAACACCTCGGACGCCCCGGTCCCGCTCCCGCCGGGCGAGGTGGTCCTCGCCAGCGCCCCGCTCGCCGACGGCGAGCTCCCCCCGAACGCCGCCGTCTGGCTGGCCTGATCCACCCCGCACCCCACCCCGCCCGCCCCACATCGGCCGGCTGGGGTGGGGTTGCCCGTTCATGACCAGGCCCGCCGAGGCGGCGAGGGGTGGTCAGACCAGCAGGGGGAGCAGGGAGTGGCGGCGGCGGACCACGGCGCCGTAGCGGGCGTCGAGGCGGACCCAGGAGTCCGTTGCCGTCACCCGCACGACGTCCCCCTCCTGGCGGCCGGTGAGGAACCCCATGCCGGAGAGCGCGAACAGGCAGCGGAGCGGGATCTTCACGTCCAGACCGGAACCGCTGACCGTCAGGACCGACTGGTCCAGCAGCGAGGCGGGCGGCGTGCCCCGCGGCCCCGGGTTCTCCTTGGCCACCGCCACGCCCTGGTCGGCCAGGTCGGAGACCATCTCCGCGGGCAGGTCGTCGACCAGGAGCCAGCCCGTCGCGGGCGGCAGCGCCGAGCGCCACATGATGTCCTGCGGCGGGCCCGGGTCGATGCGCTCGCCGCCCACCACCGCCAGTGAGGCCAGCAGCTCGTTGCCGTTGACCGTCAGGTCGCTCGGCTCCACCCTGCCGCGGACGGTCCGGGTGACCAGGGTGTCGAACGGCGTCGACGCCCACGCGTCCAGCAGCGGCTGACCCTCGACGTTCTCCCGGACGCGCATGCGGACCAGGACGCCGGTGTCCAGCCGGACCGCGCGCGCCACGAAGGCGCCGAGGTCGTCGCGCTCGTCCCGGTCGGAGATGAGCAGCTCAGGCATGGACGTCCTCCACCAGGTACTTCTCCAGGAACTCGCGTTCTTCCTCGGCCAGCCGGCGCGCGCGGGTCGTCGCCACGTGGAAGCCGGCGACCAGGACCTCGCCGACCGCGGCGACCCTGTCCGACTCCGAAGGTCCACAGTGGACTGTGTGCCGCATGACGAACGTCGCGGGCCGCAGGTCGCTGATGTCGACCTGGACCCGCACCGGGCCGCCGGTCCAGTCCAGCGGGGCGCGGAAGTCCACGGTCAGCTTCGCAACGACGAGGCCCCGGGCCGGGTCGGCGAACCCGGCCCAGGGCGACGCGTGCGTGAACAGCATGTGCCCGCGCGCTTCCTCCATCAGCGTCACGATCACCGCGTGGTTGACGTGGCGGTTGAGGTCCATGTCCGCCCAGCGTGGATGGACATGGGTCACGAACGGGCTCACTGCTGGTGCTTCCCCTTTATCTCACGATGCTGCGGACCTGACGGGCCGCCACCGACAGCGTAGGCAGGTCGAGCCGACCGGCCTCACGGATGTCCTGCATCGCGGCCCGCATCCGGGCGAGGCGGGAGGCGTTGGCCTCCTCCCACTTCGCGATCTTCTCGTCCGCGGAGTCGTCGGGGTCGCTGGTGCGCAGCACGTCCAGCGTGATGGCGCGCATCGTCGAGTACAGGTCGTCGCGCAGCGCGAGCCTGGCCAGCGCGTGCCAGCGGTTGCCCCGCTCCAGCGCGCTCACCGAGACCAGCATCCGGTCGACGTCGAGGTGCTCGGACAACGCGTAGTACAGCTCCGCCGTCTGGCGCGGGCTGTGCTCGCCACCGTGGACCAGACCGCCCTCGCGCTCGGCCAGCTCGGCGACCTCGGTCACGTCCAGCAGGCAGTAGGTGTAGAGCAGCGAGGCCACCCGGCACGCCAGCTCCTTGGGCACGCCGGAGGACATCAGCCGCTCGGCGTGAGCCTGGACGGTCTCCAGCTCCCGGCCGCGCAGCATCTCCATCGCCCTGGGCGCGAGGTCGCCGACCACCCGCTGGAACCGGGTGATGTCCGCGCCCACCGCGAGCGGCTGCGGGCGGTTGGACAGCAGCCACCGCGACGCGCGGTCGAGCAGGCGCCGCGACTCCAGCACCATGTCGTCGGCCACGTGGGTCGGGATGACGTTGTCCAGGGCCTCGATCTCCCGCCACAGCGACGGCAGGTCGTAGACCTTGGTCACCACGGCGAAGGCGCGCACCGCGTCGGTGGCCGATGCCGTCATCTCCTCGGCGAGGCGGAAGGCGTAGGAGATGCCACCGCCGTCGACGACCTCGTTGACCAGCAGCGTGGAGATGATCTCCCGGCGCAGCGGGTGCGAGGGGATGGCGTCGCCGAAGCGCTCGCGCAGCGGCGTCGGGAAGTACTCCGGCAGCCTCGCCGCGAACGTGCCCAGCTCGGGCAGGTCGCTGGCCAGCACGTCGTCCTTGAGCGCGAGCTTGACGTGCGCCAGCAGCGTGGCCAGCTCCGGGGAGGTCAGGCCCTCGTTCGCCTGCTCCATCGACTTGAACTGGCCGCGGGTCGGCAGCGCCTCCAGTGCGCGGTCCAGCCCCCGGTTCTTCTCCAGGTCGGTGACCAGGCGCGAGTGCACCGACAGCATCGGCACGGCGTGCGCGCGGCTCACGCCGAGCACCCCGTTCTGCCGGTAGTTGTCGGTCAGCACCAGCTCGGCGACCTCGTCGGTCATCTCCACCAGCAGCTCGTCGCGCTGCGCGCCGTCCAGCCTGGCGTCGGCGACCAGCCGGTCCAGCAGGATCTTGATGTTGACCTCGTGGTCGGAGCAGTCCACCCCGGCGGAGTTGTCCAGCGCGTCGGTGTTGACCTTGCCGCCCGCCTTGGCGAACTCGATCCGGCCGCGCTGGGTCAGGCCCAGGTTGCCGCCCTCGCCGACGACCTTGACCCGCAGGTCGGAGCCGTCCACCCGGACCGCGTCGTTGGCCTTGTCGCCGACCTCGGCGTGGCTCTCGGTGCTGGCCTTGACGTAGGTGCCGATGCCGCCGTTCCACAGCAGGTCGACCGGGGCCAGCAGGATCGCCTTGATCAGCTCGGCCGGCGACAGCTTCTCCACGCCCTCGTCGATGCCAAGCACCTCGCGCACCTGCGGGGTGAGCGGGATGGACTTCGCGGTGCGCGGCCAGATCCCGCCGCCCTCGCTGATCAGGGCGCGGTCGTAGTCGTCCCACGAGGAGCGCGGCAGCGCGAACAGCCGGGCGCGCTCGGCGAAGCCGCTCGCCGCGTCCGGCGCCGGGTCGATGAAGACGTGCCGGTGGTCGAAGGCGGCGACGAGGCGGATGTGCTGGGAGAGCAGCATGCCGTTGCCGAAGACGTCACCGGACATGTCGCCGACGCCGACGACGGTGAACTCCTCGGTCTGGGTGTCCGTGCCGAGCTCGCGGAAGGCGCGCTTGACGCTCTCCCACGCGCCGCGCGCGGTGATGCCCATGGCCTTGTGGTCGTAGCCGATGGAGCCACCGGAGGCGAAGGCGTCGCCCATCCAGAAGCCGTAGCTGGCCGCGACCTCGTTGGCGATGTCGGAGAAGGTCGCCGTGCCCTTGTCCGCCGCGACCACCAGGTAGGTGTCGTCGCCGTCGTGCCGCACCACCTGCGGCGCCGGGACGACGACGTTGCCCTCCGGGGTGGCCTGGAGGTTGTCGGTGACGTCCAGCAGCGCCGAGATGAACATGCGGTAGCAGGCGATGCCCTCGGCCAGGAACGCCTCGCGGTCCAGGCCCGGGTCGCCGGTGGGCGTCGGCGGGCGCTTGACCACGAAGCCGCCCTTCGCGCCGACCGGCACGATCACCGCGTTCTTCACCGCCTGCGCCTTGACCAGGCCCAGGATCTCGGTGCGGAAGTCCTCGCGGCGGTCGGACCAGCGCAGACCACCGCGGGCGACCGGCCCGAAGCGCAGGTGCACGCCCTCGATGCGCGGGGAGTACACGAAGATCTCGAACGCCGGGCGCGGCTCCGGCAGGTCCGGGATCGCCGTCGGCTCCAGCTTGAACGCCAGGTACGGCTTGGTGGCATTGGCGTCATCGCGGACGAAGTAGTTCGTGCGCAACGTGGCGTTGATCAGGGTGAGGTAGCTGCGCAGGATGCGGTCCGCGTCCAGGCTGGTGACCTCGTCGATCATCCGGGTGATCTCGGCGACCAGCGTCTCGGT
This sequence comes from Allokutzneria oryzae, assembly GCF_042429765.1. Taxonomy (NCBI): domain Bacteria; kingdom Bacillati; phylum Actinomycetota; class Actinomycetes; order Pseudonocardiales; family Pseudonocardiaceae; genus Allokutzneria; species Allokutzneria oryzae. The sequence continues at coordinate 298,938 of NZ_JBHLZU010000033.1, forward strand.
CTGCGCCCGGCGGCCCTCGTCGGCGAGTCTGGGGTCGAACCGGACCTCGAACAGCCGCACCAGCGCCGCGATGACCTCGGTGTGCGCGAGGACCGCGTCCTCGATGTAGTCCTGGCTGTAGGGGGTGCGGGCCTGGCGCAGGTACTTGGCGTAGGCGCGCAGCAACGCGGCCTGCTGCCAGTCCAGCCCGGCGCGCAACACCAGCGAGTTGAACCGGTCGACCTCGGCCTCGCCCCGCCACGCCGCGGCGAAGGCGTCCTGGAAGCGGGTGCGCACCGCGTCCAGGTTCTCCGCGCCGATCTGCTCCAGCACCGACGGCTCCAGGCGCAGCCCGAAGTCGAAGATCCAGCACTGGGTGCCGTCGTCGCGCACGACCTCGTAGGGGTGCTCGTCGACGACCTCGACGCCCATGCCCTGCAGCACCGGCAGCACCTGGGACAGCGTGATCCGGCGACCGGCCAGGTAGAGCTTGAAGCGGCGCTCCCCCGGCTCGGCGTCCTCGGGCACGTAGAAGCACATGTCCGCGTCGCCGGGCCCGGACAGCCGCTGCAGCCTGCGCAGGTCGGACAGGCCCTCGACGGCCGGGAAGTCCTCCTTGTAGGACTCCGGGAACATCGTGGCGTAGCGCTGGCCCAGCTCGGTCGCGGACTCCGTGCCCGCGGTGGCCGCGGAGTGCTCGGCGAGCACCGCGTCCACCATCAGGTCGTCCCAGCTGCGGGCGGCCTCGGACAGGCGGTTCTGGATGCTCGCGGTGTCCGGCTCGATGTCGCTCTGCGGGTCGGTGTGCACCATGAAGTGCACGCGCGCCAGCGCCGACTCGCCGATGCGGGCGCTGTACTCCAGGCCGGTGCCGTTGAGCTCGGCGAGCAGCACTTCCTGCATGGCCAGCCGCGAGGTCGTGGTGTAGCGGTCGCGCGGCAGGTAGACCAGGCAGGAGAAGAAGCGGCGGTAGGGGTCGCGGCGCAGGAACAGCCGCAGCTTGCGGCGCTCGGCGAGGGCCAGCACCTTGGTGGTGGTCTGGAACAGCGACTCGGGGTCGGTGGAGAACAGCTCGGTGCGCGGGTAGTTCTGGATCACCTCCAGCATCCGCTGGCCCGAGTAGGACGCCAGCGGGAAGCCGGCGCGGTGGATCACGTCGCGGACGCGGCGCTCCATCACCGGGATGTCCAGCACGTTCTCGTGCAGCGCGGTCGTGGTGAACACGCCGAGGAAGCGGTGCTCGCCGTTGACCTCACCGTTGGCGTCGAAGGTCTTCACGCCGACGTAGTACGGGTAGACCGAGCGGTGCACCGTGGACGGCGCGCTGGCCTGGGTCAGCACCAGCAGCTCCTTCGCCAGCGCCTGGGCGGCGGCGTCCGGACCCGCGGTGAAGCTGCGCGCGGCCAGGCTGTCCTGGCGCAGGACGCCGAGGCCGGAGGCGAGCACGGCGCGCAGCGCGGGCTCGTTGCCGGTGGTCTCGTCGCGGACCAGCTCGTAGTGCCGGTAACCGAGGAAGGTGAAGTGGCCGTCGGCCAGCCAGCGCAGCAGGCCGGCGCCGTCGACGACCTCCTCGCTCGGCAGCGGCGGCGGCGCGGTCTCCAGCTCCGTGGCCAGCTCCAGGGCGGTGCCCGCCATCTTCTCGCTGTCCTCGACGACCTCGCGAACGTCGTTGAGCACCGACAGCAGCCGCTGCTCAAGGTCCCGCGCGCGCTCGGCGTCGGTGATGTAGTCGACCTCGAGGTGCATCCAGGACTCGGCGAGCGCGTCCGCGGGCGGGGAGCTGGGGTCCGCGTCGTCGAGGACCTCCAGCAGCGTGCCGGTCACGTCCCTGCGCACCACCAGGATCGGGTGCACCACGCGCTGGACCTGCGCGCCGCTGCGGGTGAGCTCGGCGACGACCGAGTCGACGAGGTAGGGCATGTCGTCGGTCACCAGCTGGACCACGGTGGCCGGGCAGGCCCAGCCGTCATGGGCGCGTTCGGGGTTCAGCGCGCGGACCGCGGGGCGGCCGGGGACCCGGTTCTCGGCGAGCTGGTAGTGCGAACGGACCGCGCCGACCAGGTCGACGGGCTCGTCCTCGACGACCTCTTCCGCCGGGACGTGCCGGTAGTAGAGGCGGAGGAGCTCGGCGAGGTCCGGAGCGGCTTGCACCGCTCGGTCGAGCAGCTCGTCGCGGACCGACTCGGGACTTCCCGGGACGTCGTCGACGGGGTTGCGGGTGGACTCGGGACGGGAGGTTGCGGTACCCAACGGTTCTCCGGTCGAAGTCATTGTCAGCATGCTCCACGCGCTCTCCGGCACGCCGGTGTGCCGGGACCTCGCGAGGGTAGCTCCCCGAACGCAGTAACCGGGAAGCGGGCGGATGGCCGTCTCGACGCGCCGGGCGACACGCCGTCAGTCGATCGGGCGACCACGATCCGGCGGGGTCCACGGCTGGTCAGGCGCGGAATGGCTCACTCTCGGTCGCGGACGCCCGGCCACCCCTTCGCCGTTGGAGTGATCACCGTCATGCCGGGATTCGGTGTGGGCCGATGCGGCGGTCGGTGGGCGCGGTGCGGCGGCCGGTGGCTGCTCCAGCGGCGGCCGGTGCCGGGCAGAAGGATCTTCGTGGCCCGGCGCCTCCGTTGCGGCGCCGAACGGCGCCCAGTGCTCGCCGGTCCCGTACTCGCCCGGCTCCGGTGGCCGCGGGGACAGCCCGGAGGGCAGCATCGGCGCCGACGGCATGGACAGCGGCGTCCGCTGCGACCGCGCCAGCCAGCCGGTGTCGTAGCCGGACGAGCGGTGTTCGCCGCTCACCGGGGGCCGCCGCCGCTGGTGCTCCGGCGGCGGGGCCGGCTGGTGACCGGAGGTGACGTACGGCGCCGTCCTGGGGGCGTCCGGGGACTCGCCCCAGTACTCCGTGGGCCGGTCCGCGGAGGGCTCCGGGGCCGGTCCCGCCGGCGGCCGCAGGAAGGTCGTCTCCTGGGGCGGTACGGGCGCGGCGGTGGTGTGCTGGTCGCTCCGGGGCGGCCCGCCGGGGAAGACCGTGGTGCGGGCGCCGGGTGTGGGAACCATCGTCGTCGGCTGGGCTCCCACGGGCATGACCGTGGTCTCGGGCGCGGTGGTCTTGGGCGCGGTGGCCGCGGGCGGCGCGGGGACGACGGTGGTGGGCCTGCCGGGCAGGGGCAGCGCTTCGGAGTGGCCGGGAGCGGGCATCAGCGTCGTCGCCGAGTCGGGCGCCGGGACCACCGTGGTCGGCGGAGCACCGTTGGCCGGACGTCGCGGCTCCCCGCCGTCGAGCATGCCGTCCAGGGCGAGCGCGTCCGGCACCGAGGCGTGGTTCGGGTCGTCGTGCTTGGTGCTCTCGTAGGCGACCAGAGCCTCCGCGAGCAGCTCGGCGAGGCCGATTCCCCCCTTGCGACGACGGGACGAGGGGCCTCCGGAGGGAGGGCGCTGCTCCTGCTCCGGTTGCTCCTGCTCCGCGCTCGCAGCCGCTGCGCGACGCTCCGGCTGATCTGCCTCCACTGGCGGCTCAGGCCGCGCCGGACGTTCGCCGGTGGCCTCGTCGAGGGTGCGGCGCTGCACGACCCGCTGGACGGCCAACGAGGGGTTGGTCACGTGGTTCGCCGGGTGCGGGGCGCTCTCGCGCGCCGGGCGGTCCTGTGCGGCCGGGGGCATCGGAGCGTTCGCGGGCGCGGCGGGGGCTTCGGCGGCCGGGCGCGGCGGCTCAGCGGGCGCGGTGCTCGGAACGGCAGGAGCGCCGCTCCCCTGGTCGCTGCTGTCGTGGCCGCCGGTGGGGTGACCGGTGGCCTCCTCGCTGCTGGCCCAGCTCGCGAACTCCGCCGCGAGAGACCTGCGACGGGCGGCCACGCGCAGGGACGGCGTGGGGGGCGGCTCCGGCGCGGGGGCCGCATCGGTCGCGTGCTCGGCCGTCGGGTCCTCGGTCTCCTGGTCCGCGGCCCCGGGCTGCGGGGGTGTCACCGGTGGCGGGGGCGACGGGATCGCGTCCGGGCCCGGCTCGTCCGGGATCGGCTGCGGTTCCGGCACGTCCGGGATGGGGCTCGGCCGTGGGGGCTCGGGCTCCTTCTCGGGCTCGGGCAGGTCCGGGGTCGACGGCGGCTCGGGAACGGTGTCGGCCGGGACCGAGGGCGGCGGAGCGGGCGTGGGCCACGCCGGGAAGCCCTGCGCCCAGCCGCGCGGCGCGGGTCGAGTGACCGGCTCCGGCGTGAGTGGTTGCGGCGCAACGGTTTCGGGCGCAACGGTTTCAGGAACGACGGTTTCGGGCGCGGCTGTCTCCGGCTGCGCCTCGGCGACGGCCACCGGTTCGGGGATGGTCACCGGCTCGGGGGCAGCCGCCGTCTCCTGGACCGGGACCGCCTCGGGTTCCGGCTTCCCGGCTCGTGGCCGCGCGGGCAGGTCGAGGTCACGGGCAGTCAGCACCGGCGGCCAGTCCGCGCGCGCCGCCGGGATGCCGTAGTGGTCGTCCTCGGGTCCCTTCGAAGACGAGACCGGGAGCCCGACGGAGAAGCTGGGGCCGTCGAAGCGGTCGTCCTCCGGCTCGTCCTCGTCCTCCAGCTCCGGTTCGGCCTCGGCGTGGATCTCGGGCTCGGGTTCCGGGTGGGCCACGGGTTCGGACTCGGGCTCGGACTCGAACTCGGCGAGAGCCGGCGGTTCCGGTTCGGGCGCGGCTTCCGGTTCGGGCGCGGCGGCGAACTCGGCCTCGGTCTGGTGCAGCTCGGAGAGGAAGTCATGGGCGGCGACGCGGTCGTACGCCGAGGAGTCGTCGGCGTACTCCACCGGCTCCGTCCAGCCCGCGGGCTCGGCGGTGCCCTCCTCCGGGAGGCCCGGGGTGGGGTCCACCGGCAGGCTCTCGGCCTTGCTGTCCTCGGACATCGCCATGACCTGGGCGAGCAGCTCCGCCACCGAGTCGCGACGGGCCTGTTCGGCGGTGTCCTCCGCGGCGGCGGCCGGTTCGGGCTCGGCGTGGCTCTCGGGCTCGGGTTCGATCTCAGGCTCGGGCTCGGCGAAGGAGGGCAGGACGACCGGGGAGAGCTCCAGCTCGTCCTGTCCCGGATCCGACCAGTCGTCCCGGTACCGCCGGTCCGCGACCTGCTCGGAGTGCGACTCCAGCCGGACCTCTGTGATCTCCACCAGGTCCTCGTCGACGGCGTCCACGGGCTCGACGGCGTGGTGCTCGGCCTCGTGCTCGACGTCGGGGTCCGGCATCGCGGCGAAGCTGACCACCGACGGCAGCAGCGTGCCGGGGAACTCGAACTCCGCGCCGTTGCCCGGCCGCGGCTCCGGCTCTGGCTCGCGCGGGGCGAAGGACTCCAGCTCAGCCGCGGAGTACGACGTCTCGGGCTCGGGGTGGTCGTCGTCGGCGATCACCGGGATCGCGACGGTGGGCGCTTCGAAGAACGCGGGCCGCGGCGACTCGCCGAGCGCGTGGCGGACCTCGTCCTCCAGCTCGATGTCCTCGTCCTCGACGTCCTCGGCCGCGGGATCGAGGGTGGGCCAGAAGGAGCCGCCGCGGCCGGCCTCCAGTGACTCCTCCAGCCGGTAGCTGAAGTCCTCCGGCAGCGCGTAGCCGGGCAACGAGACGACCGGGGTGGCGGGCTCGCTCGGGAGCGGGTCGGCCGCGACCGCATCGTCGAACGCCGCGTCGTCGAACGCTGTCTCGTGCGGGACGGCGTCGGGTAAGGCGGTCTCGCGCAGGTCTGTCTCGCGCAGGTCTGTGTCGTGCGATGCGGTGTCGGGCAGGGCTGTGTCGTGCGGGACAGCGTCGTGCGGGACAGCGTCGTGCGGGACAGCGTCGTGCCGGTCGGCCTCGTACGGGCTCGACTCGGGCAGGAGCGAGGCGGGCAGGGTCGCCTCGGGGAGGGCCGAGTCGGGCAGAGGGGACGCGTCGCGCAGGGGGTCGTCGAGCAGCGGGGTGTCCAGGAACTCGGTGTCCGGGAATCTGGCGTCCGGGAATCTGGCGTCCGGGAATCTCGCGTCCGGGAATCTGGCGTCAGGGAACGCGGTGTCCGGGAGCGAGCTGTCCGGGAGACGGGTGTCGGGGAGCGAGCTGTCCGGGAGACGGGTGTCGGGGAGCGGGCTGGGGGCGGGTTGTTTGGCCTCGGCCAGCGCGCGGTCGGCCTGGGTGAACAGGTCCTCGGGGTGACCACCCGGCCGGTGCTCCGCGACGCCCGCGTTGACCGTCACCGGGAAGCCGATGGCCGTGCGCAGCTGCGCCACCCAGCGCTCCGCCTCGTCGCGGGTGGTGCCCGGGAGCAGGACGGCGAGCTCGTCGCCGTCGACCCTGGCCAGCGTCGCCTCATGGGGCACGCTGCCGCGCACGCGCTCCACCAGGGAGTTGAGCATCTCCTCCTGGCCGGACTCGGCGTCGGAGAGCTGCGGACCGCCGAGGTCGAGCAGTACCAGCGCGTGCGTGTCGGTGACCTGGCCGTCGTTGACCACCGCGTCCAGCCTGCGGCGGAAGCCGCTCTGGCTGAGCAGCCCGGTGACCACGTCCATGTCGATCTCCGCGGAGCCGCGCCCCACGTCGCGGCGGATGCGGCCCCTGCGCAGGGTGGCCGCGACCTGCTCGCGCAGCGAGGTGCCGCTCTCGCCGTGGTCCTGGCCGGGGACCCGGATGGTGCTCAGCCGCTCGATCAGCATCATCCGCACGCCGTGCACCGCGCGCTGGCGGCGGCGCTCGGCGGCGTGCGCGTCCCGGAGGCAGCCGAGCGCCTCGGTGAACTCACCGGTGAGTTCGTAGACGTGGGCCAGCGACTGCAGGCTCTGGGAGAGCAGGGGTTCCGAGCGATGCCTCCTGGCGAGGTGGGCGGTGGCGCGCAGCAGCTCCGCCGCCGTCTCCAGGTTGCCGATCGGCAGGTGTAACCGGGTGGCGAGGGCCAGCTTGAGCCAGCCCACGCTGGAGGCCAGCGGGGACCGCACCGGACGCTCCAGGAACTCCAGAGCGACCCGCTCCGCCTCCGTGCCCCGGTTCAGGTCGAACAACGCGCAGACCTGTTGCAGCACAAGCCTTCCGCTGGCGTAGCCGCTGTCGGCCGCCGGATCGGACAGCTCGCCGAGCAACGCGATGCCCTCCTCGGCGGAGTGCACCGCCGCCGGCAGGTCGCCCCAGCGGCGGTGGTTGCCCGCGGCCACCGCGCGCAGCAGCGACCGCAGGATCACCACGGTGTCGGCTTCGAGCTGGGTGTCCTGCTCGTAGAGCTGGTCGGCCTCGGTGAGCGCCTCGGTCAGCTCGGGCACGCTGCCGAGCCGGGCGAGGCAGTCCACCAGCTGCACCATGGCGGCGCCGCGCAGGCCGGACGGGGCGTCCCCGGCCTCCAGCAGCGGGCGGAGCAGGGCGAAGCCGGTGAGCGGTGTGCCGACCACGCGGGCCGAGTTGGCCAGCTCGATCCGCACCCGCCACCCGAGCTCCACCTCGCCGACCGCCTCCGCCGCCGCCATCGCGGCGATCGCGCGTTCGGCGACGGCGACGCCCTGTCCGAGCCGGTTGAGCGCGAACAGGGCGAGCATCTCGCCACGCAGCCGGGCCCATTCGTCCCCGTGGGCGAGGGCGAGCTCTGCCGCTCGCTCGCCCAGCACCAGGGTCAGTTCGGGCGCACGCCAGCGAAGCCGCCAGGCGGAGGTGACCAGCAACCCCGCTTCGCTGCTTCCCTGGTTCGTGCCACCGGCCGCCACGGTCCCAGTCCCCGCTCAGCCTCTGGTGAGCTTGCGGTGGGTGACGCGGTGCGGGCGCGCCGCCTCCGCGCCGAGCCGGTCGATCTTGTTCTTCTCGTAGCCCTCGAAGTTGCCCTCGAACCAGAACCACTTCGCCGGGTCCTCGTCGGTGCCCTCCCACGCGAGGATGTGGGTGGCGATGCGGTCGAGGAACCACCGGTCGTGGGAGATGACCACGGCGCAGCCCGGGAACTGCTCCAGCGCGTTCTCCAGCGAGCCCAGGGTCTCGACGTCGAGGTCGTTGGTCGGCTCGTCGAGCAGGATCAGGTTTCCGCCCTGCTTCAGGGTCAGCGCGAGGTTGAGGCGGTTGCGCTCACCGCCGGAGAGCACGCCCGCGGGCTTCTGCTGGTCGGCGCCCTTGAAGCCGAACGCGCCGACGTAGGCCCGCGAGGGCATCTCCACGTTGCCGACCTGGATGTAGTCCAGGCCGCCCGAGACGACCTCCCAGACGTTCTTCTGCGGGTCGATGCCGCCGCGGTTCTGGTCGACGTAGGACAGCTTGACCGTCTCGCCGACCTTCACGTCGCCCTCGTCGGCCTTCTCCAGCCCGACAATGGTCTTGAACAGCGTGGTCTTGCCGACGCCGTTGGGCCCGATCACGCCGACGATCCCGTTGCGCGGCAGGTTGAACGACAGGCCGTCGATCAGCACCCGGTCGCCGAAGCCCTTGACCAGGTTGTCGACCTCGACGACGACGTTGCCCAGGCGCGGGCCCGGCGGGATCTGGATCTCCTCGAAGTCCAGCTTCCTGGTCTTCTCGGCCTCCGCGGCCATCTGCTCGTAGCGCTCCAGGCGGGCGCGGGACTTGGTCTGCTTGGCCTTGGCGTTGGAGCGGACCCACTCCAGCTCGTCCTTGAGGCGCTTGCGCAGCTTGGCGTCCTTCTTGCCCTCGACCGCCAGCCGCTCGGCCTTCTTCTCCAGGTAGGTGGAGTAGTTGCCCTCGTAGGGGTGGGTGCGGCCGCGGTCGAGCTCCAGGATCCACTCGGCGACGTTGTCCAGGAAGTACCGGTCGTGGGTGACGGCGAGGACGGCGCCCGCGTAGGAGGCCAGGTGCTGTTCGAGCCACAGCACGCTCTCGGCGTCCAGGTGGTTGGTGGGCTCGTCGAGCAGCAGCAGGTCCGGCTTGGACAGCAGCAGCTTGCACAGCGCGACACGGCGGCGCTCACCACCGGAGAGCGTGTTGACCGGCGAGTCCGGCGGGGGGCAGCGCAGGGCGTCCATCGCCTGCTCCAGCTGGGAGTCCAGGTCCCACGCGTCGGCGTGGTCCAGCTCCTCCTGGAGCTTGCCCATCTCCTCCATCAGCTCGTCGGAGTAGTCGGTGGCCATCTGCTCGGCGATCGCGTTGAAGCGGTCGAGCTTGACCTTGATCTCGCCGACGCCCTCCTCGACGTTGCCGAGGACGGTCTTCTCCTCGTTCAGCGGCGGCTCCTGCTGGAGGATGCCGACCGTGTAGCCCGGGGCGAGGTAGGCCTCGCCGTTGTTGGGCTGATCCAGGCCGGCCATGATCTTCAGCACGCTCGACTTGCCGGCGCCGTTCGGGCCGACGACGCCGATCTTGGCACCAGGCAGGAACTGGATGTAGACGTCATCGAGGATGACCTTGTCCCCGTGTGCCTTGCGCACCTTTTTCATGGTGTAGATGTACTCGGCCATAACCGCGATCGTATCCGTCCTGTCGGTGCCTGATTGACCCGCGACCCCGCCACGGCGGCGCCATGGCCGGGTGGTGCGCGGACATAGTCTGGATCACACGGGATACAGGGATCCCGCCGCCTCGGGGACCTCGACGTCCCCAGGCTCCCGGAGTTCGACCACACCGTCCGCGGCCGGGCCTTGCCCATCAGGATCCACGATGCCACCGCGGCGCACGCGCCGGACCCTCGCCGTGCTGCGCGCGAGGTCCGGTCCGACCGCGTCGGCCTCCAGCTCCACCACGGACCTGCGCTGGCCGTCGGCCTCCCACTCCCTGGTGCGCAGCCTGCCGCTGACGATCACCGGGTCGCCCTTGTGCAGCGAGTGCGCCACCCCGGCACCGAGCTCGCCCCAGCACTGCACGGACAGGAACAGCTGGTCGGCGTCCACCCACTCGCCGGTGGCCTTGTCGAGCCTGCGCCGGGTGCTGGCCACGCGGAACCCGACGACGTTCGCGCCGGATCTCGTCGTGCGGCGCACGGGGTCGGTGACCACGTTGCCGATCACCGTCGTCTTCGCTTCGTTCATCTCCGCCTCCGGTCGAGTGCTGCTGGCCGTTCCAGGGTGGGCCGGGCGGGGCGGGCGCGGGGCGCGCCGGGACGGATCTGTGGACAACGGGGATCGATGGGGACAACCCGGCGGACGAGGGCGTCCTGGACCGGGCCACCGTCGGGGTCACGTGCTAAGAACCTTGACTTCGCCTTGACTGAGTGAGGACTCACTCATAAGTTGCCGGGCATGCCGGTCGCCAGCCAGCGTCGCCGACGCGCACCCGCGATGAGTCCCGAGGACCGCAGGGACTCGATCGTGCGCGCGACGCTGCCGCTGCTGGCCGAGCACGGCGGCAACGTCACGACCAGCCAGATCGCCAGGGCGGCCGGCATCGCCGAGGGCACCGTCTTCCGGGTCTTCTCCGACAAGAAGGAGCTGATCGGCGCGTGCCTGGAGGCCGCGTTCCGGCCGGACCCGCTCGCCGAGGAGCTCACCGCGATCCCGGTGTCGGACAACCTGGAGCGGACCCTGGTGCACGCGGTGCGGGCGATCGGGGCGCACGTCGACCGGCTCGGCTCGCTGATGCAGGGGCTGGCCGCATCCGGCTACCGCCAGGACGACGGCGAGGACACCGACGAGCACGGCACCATGCGCCACCTCGGCCCGATCAGCGAGGCGCTGTCGGCCCTGCTCGCACCGCACGACCGGGCGCTGCGGCTGGGCGCGGAGCGCTCGACCGGCTACCTGATCGGCCTGGTCTTCGTCGACCGCCTCGCCGGCCGCTTCGGCGGCACGACCGCAGCGCCCGAGGAACTCGTGGACCTCTTCCTGCGTGGAGCAGGCAGCACGAAGGAAGGACCGCCGGCATGACCGAGCTGATGATCGACGCCGTCCGGATCACCAAGAAGTTCGCCAAGATGACCGCGCTGGACGGCGTGGACCTCCAGGTGCCCAAGGGCACGGTGATGGGCCTGCTCGGCCACAACGGCGCGGGCAAGACCACCCTGGTCAACATCCTGTCCACGCTGAGCACGCCGACATCGGGCACGGCGCGGGTGGCGGGCTACGACGTGCTCACCCACGGCCACGACGTGCGCGGCCGGATCGGGCTGACCGGGCAGTTCGCCTCGGTGGACGAGCAGATCACCGGGATGGACAACCTGGTGCTGATCGCCCGGCTGCTCGGAGCGGGCAAGCGGGAGGCGCGGCAGCGGGCCGAGGAGCTGCTGGAGGTCTTCGACCTGACCGCGGCGGGCGGGCGCAAGGCGCAGACCTACTCCGGCGGCATGCGGCGGCGGCTGGACCTGGCCGCCAGCCTGGTCGGCCACCCGGACGTGATCTTCCTCGACGAGCCGACCACGGGCCTGGACCCGTCCAGCCGCAACAGCCTGTGGGAGATCGTCGAGCGGCTGGTCCGCGAGGGCACCACGGTGCTGCTGACCACGCAGTACCTTGAGGAGGCCGACCGGCTGGCCGACCGGATCACCGTGCTGGCCTCCGGCAGGATCGTGGCCGCGGGCACCGCCGACGAGCTCAAGGGCGACATCGGCACCCGCACGATCATGCTGACGCTGGCCCACCCCGGCGACGTCACGGTGGCGATGGACGCGCTGAGACGGGCCGGGCTGCACCCCTCGCACGACGTCACCCGGCGCAAGATCTCCTCCCCCGCCGCGGCGTCGACGGACCTGATCCTGGCGGTTCGCGCGCTGGACCGGGCCGGGGTGATGGTCACCGAGCTCGGCATGTCGGAGCCGTCGCTGGACGACGTCTACCTGGCCCTGAACCACGACCCCAAAGCCGACATCGAGAACGCCAACGCCGTCACCCAGATCATCAAAGCCATCTCCGCGGCGTGAGTAGGAGCACACGTTGAGTTCGTCGTCCCTCGCGCCCGCGGCCCAGAACCGGGCCTGGCGGGGCAGCAGCCTGATCACGCAGGTGCTGGTGCTCACCGGCCGCTCGCTGCGCAGCGTGCTGCTCGACCCGAAGAACCTGCTGTTCACGCTGCTGACGCCACTGATGATGCTGTTGCTGTTCAGCCAGGTCTTCGCCAACGTCGCCAACACCCCTGGCTTCCCCAAGGGCGTCAGCTACATCAACTTCCTGATGCCGGCGACGCTGGTCACCACGGCCCTGTCCGCGGCGATGACCGCGGGCGTCGGCTTCGTCAACGACCTGCGCAACGGCGTGCTGGCGCGGTTCCGGGCGCTGCCGATCAACGGCGGCTCGGTGCTGGCCGCGCGCAGCCTCGCCGACCTGGTGCGCAGCGCGGTGCAGCTGATCATCATGATCATCGCCGCGGTCGCGCTGTTCGGCTTCACGCCCAAGGGTTTCGGCGTGGTCGGCGCGCTGCTGCTGGCCCTGGTCGTCGGTTGGGGCCTCGGCTGGCTGTTCCTGGCCGTCGCGACCTGGATGCGCAACCCCGAGACGCTGCAGATGTTCACCTTCCTGGCGATGTTCCCGCTGATGTTCGGCTCCAGCGCGTACATGCCGCTCGACGGCCTGCCGGGCTGGATGCAGGTGGTCGCGACGGTGAACCCGCTGACCTACGCGATCGACGCCTCCCGCGAGCTGACGCTCCAGGGCACGCTGAGCTCGACCGCGTTCACCTCGGTCGGCATCAGCCTGGTGATCGCGGCGGGCGGCATGGTGTTCGCGGCCAAGGGCTTCCGCAGGCAGTGACAGCGACTCACCGGTCGCGTTCGGCCAGGCGGGCGAGCATCTCGTTGTAGGCGTTGAGGTCGGCGTCGCCGTCGGCGTCGGCCCTGCGGTCGCTGCGCTTGGCCTCGCGCTCGTCGTCGCGGGCCCACTGCACGAGCAGCGCGATCACAACGACCAGCAGCGGGATCTCACCGGAGGCCCACGTCAGGCCGCCGCCGAGGCGCTGGTCGGTGAGCATGTCGGTCACCCACGGCAACGCGAGCTGGGCGTAGAAGTCCTGGCCGATGACGTACTGGGCGCTCATCAACGCGATGCCGAAGAACGCGTGGAACGGGATCGCGGCGAACAGCAGCCCGAGCCGCCCCAGCGGTGGCAGCCTGCGCGGCGACGGATCGATACCGACCACCGGCCAGTAGAAGACGTAACCGGCGATCATGAAGTGCAGGTTCATCGCCAGGTGCGCCCAGTGCTCCGGCAGCGCCGCGTCGAAGAGGCCGGAGAAGTACAAGCCGTAGAAGGACCCGACGAACAGCACGAGCGCGACGATCGGATGCGTGAGGAACCGGCTCACCGGCGAGTTGACGAAGGCCAGCAACCACTCACGCGGTCCAGGCGGGGCCTGCTTGCCCGCCGGGGGGATCGCGCGGAGCGCGAGGGTCATGGGACCGCCGAGGACGAGCAGGATCGGCGCCAGCATCGACAGCAACATGTGGTTGCCCATGTGCACGCTGAACATCGCGGGGGCGTAGCGGCCGATACCGCTCGACGTCGCGATGAGGATCGTCGCGCAACCGCACAGCCACGCGATCGTCCGGCCCACGGGCCACTGGTCGCCGCGCTTGCGCAGTCGCCGCACTCCAGCCAGGTAGAGCACGGCCAGCACCAGCGACGCCGTACCGAAGACGAGGTCGAACCTCCAGTCGAACACCAGGTTGAGCAACGTGGGCGGACCGTCGAGGGTGTAGCCGATGAGCACCTCGGTGCGGGTCAGCACCGGCGCCTCGTTGGGCGGCGGAGTGCTGCCGAGCGCGACACCGATGCCCACGGTCGCGAGCATCATCAGCACTTCGAGGCCGCCGATGCGCAGCAGTGTGGCGCGTGAGGCGTCCTCCGAGACGGCCTTGACGCCGCGCTGGCGCTGGAACTGCCCGAAGACACCGAGAACGCCGAGCGCGACGACCTTCGCGACCAGCAGCAAGCCGTAGGTGGTGGTGAACAGGTCCGCCAGTGGCAACCGCACCAAGCCGTTGATCACGCCGGAGACCGCCATGACCAGCCAGCAGACGAGTGCGACCTTGGAGAAGCGGGAGTAGGCCAGCCCGAGGTTGTCGCCGCGGCGGCGGGCGTGGGCGATCAGCGCGACGAGGCCGCCGACCCACAGCGACATGGCCACCAGGTGGTAGATCAGGCTGTTGGTGCCGACGTCGTGCGAGCCACCGGTGGCGGAGTGGCCGGTGACCGCGACGGGCAGGAGCGACACCAGCGCGAGCGCGAAAGAGGCGACGGTCCAGCCCCACGAGAGCACGACGCGGGTCACCAGCGCGAGTACACCGGTCAGCAGCGCGGTGAACACCCACGCCTTCGCCTGTTCCAGCACACCGATGAACGAGAAGAGCGACCCGGAGGTCAGGATCTCGGTGACCGGCTTGCCAACGGCGTTGGCCACGAACAGCGGCACGGTCAGCGTGGCGCCGACGAACCAGGCCAGCGCGCCCCAGGCCCCGAGCCGCAGCGCGGCCCACCCGTCCGCCGAGAGCCTGCCGGTGCGCTGCTGGCCGACCATGAACGCGGCGAACATCAGCGAGCCGACGCACAGCACCGCGCCCGCCTCGGCGAGCGCCCTGGCCATCGGCAGGGCGAGCCGGGTGAACTGGCCGGGATCAGGGAGACCGAACCGGATCAGCTCCTCGCCCGGTGAGAGCGCGGTGAGCGCGGCGGCCACGACCAGAGCCAGCAGGACGGCGGGCGACACCAGCGCCGCGATGCCGGCGGCGCGGCCGCGGACCGGGGCCGGGCCGGGCTCGGCGGTAGGGGCTTCAGGCACTCGTCGAGCCTAAGCCGTGACGCGGATCGCCCCGCCTCACCGGTCCGGGTTGGCGGATCAGGCGCGAACCACACGGACGCAACAGTTACTCTTCACCCGGCGCGCGAGCGCTCGGCCTCCATAGCTCAGCTGGATAGAGCAACAGACTTCTAATCTGTCGGTCGCAGGTTCGAGTCCTGCTGGGGGCGCTCCTCGGTGTCGTACGGCACCGCGTTCGGACTCCGCGCGGGTCACCCGGCTGGACGCGCCCAGTCGGGGGATCCGCCGGATCAGCGCCATCGGCGGCTCGCGGGACCGTTCCCCCGAACGCGCGCCGCCAAATGCCGATCCAGACCTCGCTTGCCACTCGCGCAAGAATTCGCCCGGAGTCCCGCTCCGTCCGCGCGCCGGAAAACCTCAAGACACCCGCACTGAGCCCCCCGTGCTGCGAACTGTCCGTTTCGCACGGTGAACGGCACCTCTTTGCCGCACCCGCACACCAATATCCCTAGACACATTCCCGGCGGAGAGCACAGGAACGGGGAAGGGGAATCGCGCCGCCCCGAAGGCACCCTGACAAACGTCACAGAAAAAACCGTGCATGCACATGAAAGATCTCCCTGCAGGCGGGTATTCCCCGCAGGAGCATGCGCCACGCAATTCCCCACTTTGATGCTTTGTCGTGGCGAGCGAAAATCCACCACTTCAGACCGGATCACCGCGTTTCGTCCACTAGCCGACCGGTGCGCGCACTTCGCCGCTACCACGGGATTCGCTGTGGCGGACGCGACTCTCCCCTGGGCAGACTCCGCTCAACCCAGCCGAATCCGCGGCCGATCACATCGGCTGCTCGCACGAGAAACCCGCGTGTACGTGAACCTTGAACCCCGTCACCCCGCCGAGCCGACTTCCCAGGGGCGGGAGCCCGCGCAGCGGCACCCCACGACGTGGCTCGCGTTTTTCTGGGACCTGGCCGGGGACCGGAACCGACTGACAGGACTGGCGTTCCTCGCCGTCGTGGTCGGAGTGGTCGGCTTCTTTCTCGACTCCTGGGCATACCCGGTCGCGGCCGTGGCGACGCCGGTCATGTGCGCGTACATCAGAAGACGACAGGGAAAGGCGTCCAACGAGAACAAGTCCTCATGAACCGGAGTTCGGTCGCGACACCAGTTTCTCCAGATCCGTGACCGCCTCGTCGAGGTCGGGCCGGGCGAGCACGGCGCGCTCGGCCTGCTTCGCCCCATCAGCGGCCTCCGGGACCAGGGCTGCGGCACGTGTGGCACCAGGTGGGCGTTCGGCGGAACCGTGATGTCGGTGACATCCAGGCCCGCCGTCGGGGCGATCTCGCCCTGCTCGCGGAGCGGGACCGTCAAGGCCGTGCCCAGCGCCGCGAGCACCAACGGGCGCTCCGACCGACGTTCACCTGGTCGAGTGAGAATCGGTTGCCGGCAGGCGGGGCGGCGACGTTGACGAAACCGCTGGGCAGCGGCACGAACGGGACACCGAGGCGGGCCGCGACCAGGACCTCGTGGCGCCCTGGCGGTCGGAACCAACGGTCGGGTGTGTGACGGCGCACAGCACCCGCAAGGAGGCTCCTCGCGGGATCGGGGCGGCTCTCCGGTCTCCCGAGAACCGTCGTGCCGTACCCCGCTCCTTGCCCCAAGGTGCAGGGTGGCGCGGATCACATCAGTCGCCGATGAGTTCGGCGGGTGACGCAGGTCCACATTGGCGAGACCACACAGGAGGCAACACCATGAGCAGGATCGTCCACTTCGTCCACCAGTCCGCCGACGGGTTCATCGAGGGGCCGAACGGGGAGTTCGACTGGCCCACCATGGGCCCGGAGCTGTCGGCGTACTCCCGGAGCCTGTCCGAGAGCGCGGACGCGTTCCTCTACGGGCGCGTGGTGTGGGAGATGATGTCGAGCTTCTGGCCGAAGGCCGAGGAGCACTCGACCGACGAGCACGACCTCGCGTTCGCCCCGCTCTGGCGCGAGGCCCCGAAGGTCGTGGTGTCCAGGACGCTCACGGCCGCGGACTGGAACACGCGGGTGGTCAGCGACGTCGCCGAGCTGTCCGCGCTCGACCAGGAGCTGGTGCTGTTCGGCGGCTCGGAGCTGGCGGCCAGCCTCACCGAGCACGACCTGGTCGACGAGTACCAGATCTTCGTGCACCCGGTCGTGCTCGGCGGTGGCAAGCCGGTGTTCAAGGACCCCGGCAAGCGGTTCGACCTGCGCCTGGCCGAGTCGCGCGTGTTCGACTCGAACGTCGTGCTGCTGCGCTACCAGCGCTGACGGCGGGCGAGGACCGCGTCGAGGCTCGCCTTGCCCGCTCCGGCGCAGACCAGCCACGCCAGCAGGCAGATCAGCAGCCATTCCGGCGCGTAGAAGAGGTTGCTGGGGAAGTTCCACGCGTCGGGGTACCTGGCCAGCAGCGGCGGAACGATCGCCGTGGCCAGCGCCCCGGCCATCGTGGCCGCCAGCAGCGCGGCCGCCAGCCTGGTGCCGATGCCGAGCATCAGGGCCAGGCCACCGGCGAGCTCCACGACCGCGACCGCCGGGGCGGCGAAGCCCGGCACGGGAATGCCGAGCTGGTGGAACTCCTCGGTGAAGGCGCCGAGCCTGCCGAGTTTGCCCACCGCTCCGCTGGCGAACATGAACCCAACGGTGAGCCTGGCCACCAGGTTGGGCAGCCAGGCGAGGTTGTCGAGCTTCCGGGTATTCATGAGGATCTCCGTAAAAGGGCGTTGTCCAGCACACCGGAATTCCGGTGAGGTCACGTGTTGTTCGCAGAATCTAAATTCGCAACACGGACAGGACGAGAAGATCCACGGAATGGGGTGTTCCCCTGGGTTGTGGGCGGATGGCGGGCGTTGACGACGGTGGGATCCGGTCGTCAACGAGCAGCGGAACCGCCTTCTCCCAGTTCGGCGCGGCCACAGTCGCGCTGACCTGGGGTCTTGCGTCCCCGATCGAGCACTCCGGCTGGGGATGTCCGGAGAACTGGGTCCCCGCCGCCTTGGCGGCGGCCACGCTCACCGGGCACGGCGCGGGGCCGGCGAAAGGCACGGCGGCGAGGAGGAGGACGACGAGGACCGTGAATACCACCGGGGCGGCGGCCAGTGCCCTCTCGCGTCTCATCGCGTGGAGGCTATCACCTGTCGTTCCGCCGACTCGGCGCGTTACGGCGGAACGGAAATCGTGACTTCGCCTGCTGGCGGCATCCCCTTTTTCGCTTAGTCTCCCCCGGAGGGGAGAAACGCCTTTTCGGCCGGAGTCGATTGCCTCGGCAGGACCAAGCCGAGGAGAGAACATGACCGTCACCCGGATCCACCCGGCCCGCGCGAAGTTCGGCGGCCTCGCCCTCACCTCGTTGATCCTCGGGATCGTCGGGGTCTGCGGCTCACCGGTCGTCTTCGTCAACAACGCGACCGCCATCGCGGCCGGGGTCGGGGTGGTGCTCGGCGCGATCGCGTTGTTCGGTTCGAAGAAGGCCATGGCCGGGATCGGCGTCGTGCTGTCCGTCCTCGCGATCGTGTTCACCGTCGTCGCGCAGAACGCGGCGGTGCGCGAGCTGGAGGAGATCTTCACCGGCTCGGCGGACCAGGGGACGCCCGGCACCGCTCAGACGTCGACCTGGGGCAAGCGCCACACCTGGAAGGACGGGCTCGCGGTGGAGGTCTCCGCGCCCGCCGCCTGCACACCGGGGCAGTCCTCGGCCCCGTCGAACATCGAGCGGGCCGTGAAGTTCACCATCACCGTCACCAATGGGACAGACAAGCCCTTCGACGCCGCCTTGCTGACCGTGGGCGGCGACGCGCAGTTCAACGGGAGGAAGGCCGAGGCCGTCTTCGACCACAGCGGCGGGTGCGGCGGCAACGGCGGCTTCGAGTCCGCGACCGTGCTGCCCGGCAAGACCTACACCTACGAGACCTCCTACGCCGTCGGCGCGCAGCCCGGCGAGATGCAGCTGGCGTTGCGGCCCAGCTTCACGGCGGACAAGGCGGTGTTCATCGGACAGGCCTGACCGACCGGCGCTCGTCCTCGCGCGGAGATCCGGGCGTCTCCTGGCCGCAGGGGCAGTCCTTCGGGCAACGCCCGGATCTCAGCTCGGTGATCACCACGTTCGGCAGGGCGATGCCCACGGCGACCGCGATCGCGACCAAAACGATGTCCAAGGTCATCAGTCCGGCTCCCTCCGTCACCCCAGGAGGCGTGCAACCGGACTGAACAATGTTCACCGCCGCTCGGCTGTCGTGAGAAGCCGGAGGTGAGTGGCGCGGAACGCGGTCGCCACCGGCCTTCTCGGGCGCGCGGCGATGCGGCGTCGGGCACCGGACCGGCGTGCCCTCACCCCGAGCCGGTCCACGCCGCGAGACCATGGGGAAGGGGTCTGACACCATCGGGGACGACCGACGACAAACTTGATCAACTTCTCGCGCAACTACCCAGTTCCCACAACGTCCTCTTTGTGTGGTCCGCGAGTTTCACCGACGAGGGGGCATCGGCCATGACGAGTGAGCTGAGGGGGCAGGACCGGGTCGAGCTCGACCTCGGCGCCGTCGCCGGGGTCAGCGACCGCGGCCTGCGGCACCACCGCAACGAGGACGGGATGGCGGTGCGCCGGGTCACCCGGTCGGCCGAGGTCATCGCGGTGGTCTGCGACGGGGTGTCCACTTCGGACCGACCGGACGAGGCCTCCCGCACGGCCTCGACCACCGCCGCCGACGTGCTGCTGGAGGCGCGCGACTCGGGTGAGGACCCGATCACCGCGACCCGGCGCGCGATCACCGCGGCCGCCGAGGCGGTCGCCGCGCTCGAACGGCCCAAGGAGGAGAGCGAGACCGGGCGGCCACCCGCGTGCACCTTCGTCTCGGCGGTGGTCACCGACGAGACGATCACGATCGGCTGGGTCGGCGACAGCCGCGCCTACTGGCTCACCGCGCCCGCGGAGAAGTCCGCCTGCATGACCCTGGACGACGCGTGGGCCGCCCAGATGGTCGCCGCCGGGCACCTCACCGAGGAGGAGGCGCACAACCACCGGATGGCCCACGTGCTGATGGCGTGGCTGGGCGCGAACGCCGGTGAGATCCGGCCGCACGTGGTCACCTTCCGCCCGCAGGGGCCCGGGGTGGTCGTGGTGTGCACCGACGGGCTGTGGAACTACGTGCCGTCGGCGGAGGAGCTGGCGGAGATCACGCTCTCCGACTCGCTGGACTCGCCGCTGGACGCCGCCAGGGTGCTGACGCAGCGCGCGCTCGACGACGGCGGCCGCGACAACATCACCGTCGTCGTGGTGCCCTTCCCCCAGGGCCACGCCGGGCAGCGCCCCTGACCCGCTCGGACGAGGACCCCCGGGTCGCCCGCCACCACCGCGGGGGTTTCGCGTTTTGTAGGCATAGCGCGATTTGGGAGCGCTCTCTTTCGCAATATGCCTACAAAACGCGAGTTCTGGCCACGCCGGCCCAGGTGGCGGTCACGACGTGCGGGACACGAATAACCAGTCGCGACCTGGGGCGACGGCGGGATAGGTTCGGAGCACTCCACGAAGTCGCTCCCTGGAAGTACGCCGCAGAACGGGGGCAGCGTCGCCGGTCGCGACGCCACGGAAGGGCGGCACCTGTGTTCGCCATGCCCTTCCGGAGGAAGTTCTCATGCACATCGGTCTTGGCCTGCCCATCGCCGACCCCCGCGCCCTGCTCACGTGGGCGCGCCTGGCCGACGCGGGGCCGTTCCGCACGCTCGGCCTGCTCGACCGCGTCGTCTACGGCAATCCCGAGCCCCTGGTCACCCTCGCCGCGCTGGCCGGAGCCACCACCCGGATCCGGCTGCAGACCGAGGTGCTGATCACGCCCGTTCGCGAGACCTCGTTGCTGGCCAAGCAGTGCGCCACGCTCGACCGGATGTCCGACGGACGGTTCACGCTCGGCGTCGGGCTCGGCGGCCGTGAGGACGACTACCGCGTCACCGACACCTCGTTCGTCCACAAAGGACGTCAGCTGGACGCGCAGATGGCTCTGCTCAAGCAGATCTGGTCCGGCAAGGAGATCGGGCCGAAACCGTCCCGGCCGATCGAGGTGCTCTTCGGCGCCTTCGCCCCCGCCGCCATCGAACGGATCGCGCGCTGGGGTGATGGCCTGCTGTGCGCCGCGTCCCTTGACTACGCGGGAGATCTGGTCGCGATGCTGCACTCCTCGTGGGAGCGCGCCGAACGCCCCGGCCGTCCGCGACTGGTGGGGCAGGTCAACGTCGCGCTCGGCCCCGACAGCGTCGTGGAGCAGGCGAAGCGGGAGATCACCGGCTACTACTCGTTCTCGCCGCGCGCGTCTTCCATCGCTGAACGGCTGATCACCACTCCGCACGGGATCAGGGACGCGGTGAGCGGCTTCGCCGACCTGGGCGCGGACGAGGTGATCCTGTACTGCTGGTCGCCCGCCGCCGGGCAGGTCGAGGACCTCGCGAGGCTCGCGGTTGACCTTAACTAACGTTGAGGTTGCACGGTGGGCGCATGACGACGACGGAAGCCGCGAGCCCGTTGACCCACCGGCGGATCAGGGCCGTGGTCATCGGGCTGCTCATCGGCACCTTCCTCGGCGCGCTGGACACCATGATCATGGTGACCGCGATGCGCACCATCGCCGACGAGCTGCACGGCCTGACCATGCAGGCATCGGTGACCACGGCCTACCTGATCGCGTCGATGATCTCGATGCCGTTGTACGGCAAGCTCTCCGACATCTACGGCCGGAGACGGCTCTACCTGGCCGGGATCTCGGTCTTCCTGCTCGGCTCGCTGCTGTGCGCGCTCGCCGGGGACATGGGCCAGCTCGCCCTCTTCCGGGCCGTCCAGGGTCTCGGCGGCGGCGGGCTGATGGCGTTGGCGCTGGCCGCGATCGCGGACATGGTGCCGTCGGAGCAGCGCACGCGCTGGCAGGCGCTGTTCGGGTTCTCCTTCGCCGCGGCCAGCATCAGCGGGCCGGTGCTCGGCGGACTGTTCGCGGGCATGGACAGCTTCCTGGGTATCGACGGCTGGCGTTGGCTGTTCCTGGTCAACCTGCCGATCGGGCTGGTCACCATGGCCGTGGTCGGAAAGCTGTTCACGGTGCGCACGCCGCGCCTGGCGCAGTCGGTGGACTACTGGGGCGCGATCGCGCTCGCGACCGGCCTCGTGCCCCTGCTCCTGCTGGCCGAACAAGGCCGCGAATGGGGCTGGACCTCACCGGCCTCGCTGTCGCTCGCCGCGGTCGGCGTGCTCGGGCTCGCGGTGTTCGCCCGCGTCCAGGTGCGCAGGCAGGACTCCGCCTTGCTGCCGCCGAAGTTGTTCAGGGACAAGGCTTTCACCCTGATCAACCTGGTGAACTTCCTCGGTGGGGTCGGGGTCTTCACCGCGCTGGCGTTCGTGCCGCTGTACCTCCAGATCGTGCAGGGCCTGAGCCCGACTGCTGCCGGCTTGCTGATGCTGCCGCAGTCACTGGCGACGATCACCGGCTCCAGGATCGTCGGACCGTTGCTGGGCAAGGGGATGCGCTACAGCCGCGTGCTGGCGGCCGGCCTCGGCCTCTCCGGGAGCGCGTACCTGGCGCTGAGCCTCGCGGGCCCGGCGACGCCGATGGCGCTGATCACCGTTCTGGTGCTGGCCAACGGGGTCGGCGGCGGGATGTTCTTCCAGGTCGTGCTCGTCACGTTGCAGGACGCGGTCGAACCACAGGACCTCGGCGTCGCCAGCAGCCTCTCCGGCTTCTCGCGGCAGCTCGGCGGTGTCGCGGGCACGGCCGTCTTCCTGTCGCTGGTGTTCAGCACCGCGAGCGAACGCATCACCAGGCTCTTCAACGAATCCCTTGCCAGTGAACAGTTCCGCGCACTGGTCGCCGCGGACCCGCTTGCCCGATCTGTGATCGACCGGCCCGGCGGCGTGGACCTCAACGACACGTCGTTCCTCAGCCTGCTCGACCCGCGCGTGGCCGCCCCGGTGGTCGAGGGCATGTCCAGCGCGATGAACACCGTCTTCCTCAGCATCGGCCTCGTGGTGGTTCTCGCCGCGGCGCTCGCTCTGTCCATCACACCGTCCAGAAAGGACACTCCATGAGCACCATCCGCCTGGCCGTCATCATCGGCAGCACCAGGGAGGGCCGCCGCGCCGACGTGGTCGCGGGCTGGTTCGTCAAGCAGGTCGAGCAGCGCGCGGAGTTCGACGTGGAGGTGGTCGACCTCGCCGAACCGTTGCTGGGCGAGCGGCACCCGAACGGCTCGACCCCGGAGCTCGACCGGTTCAACGAGCGCATCGCGGAGGCGGACGCTTTCGTGGTGGTGACACCGGAGTACAACCACGGCTACCCGGCATCGCTGAAGTTCGCGGTCGACTCGTGCTACTACGGCTGGCAGGCCAAGCCGGTCGGCTTCGTCTCCTACGGCGGGATCTCCGGCGGCCTCCGCGCGGTGGAGCAGCTGCGCCAGGTCTTCGCCGAGCTGCACGCGGTCTCGGTGCGCGACACGGTGAGCTTCCACAACGTGTTCGGGGCCTTCGACTCCCAGGGCGTCCCGCACAGCTCCGATGAGGTGAACACGGCGGCGAAGACCATGCTGGACCAGGTCCAGTGGTGGTCGGAGACACTGCGGGACGGTCGCGCCAAGCGCCCCTACAACTCCTGACGAGAAGGGCCCGGTGTGGCCGGATCACCGACCACACCGGGCCGTCCCCTTCGCTCAGGCGGCGTTGAACTCGTCCGGGTTGGGGCCGGTGCGCTCGTCCTTGTTCAGGGTGGCGATGCGGTCCAGGTCGGACTGGTCCAGCTCGAAGCCGAAGACGTCGAAGTTCTCACCGATGCGCTTCGGGGTCACCGACTT
Organism: Allokutzneria oryzae; assembly: GCF_042429765.1. Classification (NCBI taxonomy): domain Bacteria; kingdom Bacillati; phylum Actinomycetota; class Actinomycetes; order Pseudonocardiales; family Pseudonocardiaceae; genus Allokutzneria; species Allokutzneria oryzae. The sequence continues at coordinate 322,340 of NZ_JBHLZU010000033.1, forward strand.
CGGGATCACGACGTTGCCCAGCTGGAGGTGCCACCGGATGATGACCTGCGCGGTGGTCCTGCCGTGCTTGTCGGCGATCTCGGTCAGCACCGGGTCCTTCAGCAGCGCGCCGCCCTGCGCGAGCGGGCTCCACGCCTCGGTGTGGATGCCGAGCTCCTGGTGCACCGCGCGCAGTTCCGCCTGCTGGAGCAGCGGGTGCAGCTCGACCTGGTTGAGCGCGGGCACGGTGCCGACCGCGTCGATCACCCGCTCCAGGTGCGCGGGCTGGAAGTTGGACACGCCGATCGCGCGGACCCGGCCGTCGGCGCGCAGCCGCTCCAGGGCCTTCCAGGTGTCGACGTAGAGGTCGCGCTCCGGGGTCGGCCAGTGGACCAGGTACAGGTCGAGGTGGTCCAGCCGCAGCTTCGCCAGGCTGGCGTCGAAGGCCGCGAGGGTCTTGTCGTAGCCCTGGTCGGCGTTCCACACCTTGGTGGTGATGAACAGCTCGTCGCGGGCGATGCCGGACTTCTCCAGCGCGATGCCGACCCCGGCCTCGTTGCCGTAGATCGCGGCGGTGTCGATGCTGCGGTAGCCGGTCTCCAGCGCGGAGGTGACCGCGGCGGTGGTCTCCTCGTCTGGCACCTGGAAGACGCCGAAGCCCAGCTGCGGCATGGTCACGCCGTTGTTCAGGGTGACCGTGGGAACGCCGCTCATGATGTGTCCTTTCGGTTGGTACGCGGGGGAAAGATCAGGGGATGAGGCTGTTCGCGACGCCGCCGTCGACCCGCAGCGCGCCGCCGGTGGTCGCCGAGGCCAGGTCGGAGGCGACGTAGGTGATCAGGTTCGCCACCTCCTGCGGGCGGATCAGCCTGCCCAGCAACGAGGTGGGGCGGTCCTTGGCCATGAACTGCCGCTCGGCCTCCTCGAACGGGACGTCGGCGCCGTTGAGGCTGCGGATGAACTCCTCGACGCCCGGGGTCAGTGTCGGGCCGGGCAGCACGCTGTTGACGGTGACACCCGTCCCGGCGACAGACTGCGCCATGCCTCGGGAGACCGCGAGCTGAGCGGTCTTGGTCATGCCGTAGTGCACCATCTCGGTCGGGACCTGGATCGAGGACTCGCTGCTGACGAAGATCACCCGGCCCCAGCCGCGCTCCACCATCCTCGGCGTGTAGTGCCTGGCCAGCCGGATGCCGGAGAGCACGTTGACCTCGAAGAAGCGCAGCCACTCCGCGTCCGGGATCTCGAAGACCCCCGCGGGGGCGAAGATCCCGGCGTTGTTGACCAGGATGTCCACGTCCGGCTCCGCGGCGAGCAGCGCGTTCGCGCCCTCCTCGGTCCCGATGTCGGCGGCGGCGCCGCGCACCGAGGACGAGCCGGTCGACTCGGCCAGTCTCTCCACGGCGGACTTCACCCGCTGGTCGTCACGGCCGTTGACGATGACCGTCGCACCGGCCCGCGCCAGCGTCTCCGCCGTGCTGTAGCCGATTCCGGAGGTGGAACCGGTGACGAGCGCGGTACGGCCGGAAAGGTCGATGTTCATCGGGCGATGGCTCCTTGCTTGTTCTCGACGAGGTCGGCTGCCGTGGAGCGCCGGTCCAGCGCTCCGGAGTACAGGGCGACGGCGAGCCCTGCCACTGCGAGCACCGCTCCGATCCAGTTCGGCGCGGTGAGTCCCAGACCGCCTTCGATGGCGGCGCCGCCCAGCCACGCGCCGATCGCGTTGCCGAGGTTGAAGGCGGCGATGTTGGCGGCCGAGGCGAGCGCGGGCGCGCCCTCGGCCTTCTGCATGACGCGCATCTGCAACGGCGGGACCGTCGCGAAGCCGACCGCGCCGAACACGACGATGGTGATCGCGGCGGGGACCGGCGAGTGCGCGGTGAGGACGAAGAGCCCCAGCACGGCGGCGAGCGCGGCCAGGATCACGTAGAGGCTGGGCATCAACGAGCGGTCGGCGGCACGGCCACCGAGGAGGTTGCCCGCGAACAGGCCCGCTCCGAACAGCACCAGCAGCCACGTCACCGCACCGGAGGAGAAGCCCGCGACCTCGGTCATCATCGGCGCGATGTAGGTGAAGGAGGCGAAGACCCCAGCGAAGCCGAGCGTGGTCATCGCCAGCGCCAGCCAGACCTGCGGGTTGCGGAACACGGCGAGCTCGCCGCGCAGGCCGCCGGTGTCCTGGGCGGGCTGACGCGGAACCAGGGTGATGACGCCGACGAGCCCGATCACGCCGAGCACGGTGACCGCCCAGAAGGTGGAGCGCCAGCCGAGCTGCTGACCGAGCGCGGTGCCCATCGGCACGCCGAGCACGTTGGCGACGGTCAGGCCGGTGAACATCATCGCGATGGCGCTGGCCTTGCGGTCGGGGGCGACCAGGTTCGCCGCCACGACCGATCCGACGCCGAAGAAGGCGCCGTGCGACAGGGCGGCGACGATCCGGCCGACCATGAGCAGGCCGTAGCTGTCGGCGACCGCCGAGACGAGGTTGCCCGCGATGAACAGGCCCATCAGCGCGACGAGGATGGTCTTGCGGGGCAGCCGGGAACCGACCGCGGTGAGCAGGGGGGCTCCGACGACGACGCCGAGCGCGTAGCCGGAGATGAGCAGCCCGGCGGCGGGGATCGTCACCCCGAAGTCGGCTGCGACCTCGGGCAACAGGCCCATGATGACGAATTCGGTCGTTCCGATGCCGAAGGCGCTGATCGCCAGGGCGAGCAGGGCAGCGGGCATGTCAGGTCTTCTTTCCCGAGTAGTCTTGTTACCTAGCGCACTCAACAACCCGCGTCCGAGATAGTTGCACACGCTTTCTATTGACGACGCCCGATACTGCCCTATGCAACGAGGGTGTGCAAGTCGTACGCTCGATGTACAAACCGACCGGAGAGGTGAGCCGTGGGACTGTCCGACGACGCGGTCGAGGCGCGAGCTCAGGGATGGCGTGCGCTGGCCGCGCTGCACGCTCGGATCGAGGACGGCCTGGAGCGCGCGCTCCAGCAGGAGCACCAGCTCTCCGTCAGCGAGTACAGCGTCCTGGACGTGCTGGCCAGGCAGGACGGCTGGCACATGCGGATGAACCAGCTCTCCCGCGCGGTGGTGCTCAGCCAGTCCGCGACGACCCGGCTGGTCACCCGCCTCGAAGACCGCGGGCTGCTGCAGCGCTACCTGTGCGCCGACGACCGGCGCGGCATCTACACCGAGGTGACCGCCGAGGGCCACAAGCTGCTCGACGCGGCGCGGCCCACCCACGACACGGTGCTGGACGAGGCGCTCACCGAGGCCGCCAAGCTGCCGGAGCAGGCGCCACTGGTGCGCGCGCTCGCGTCACTGACCACCGCGACCACCTAAAACCTGTGCCGTAGCCCCTCCGCAACGACACCCGAACCCCGCTTCGTGGCTCGCGGCCACACCCACTCGGAGCCGCCACACACACTCCCGCTGTAACGCGTTTTGTCACCTTAATGCGAGAAGAGAGCGCTCTTTTTCGCATTAAGGTGACAAAACGCGAAACTCCCCGACCACGCCAGCCAGAGGACGCGCGCACTGCGGCGCGGCGGGGCGGGACGGGGCGCGGCGGGACGGGGCGGGGCGCGGCGGGACGGGGCGCGGCGCGGCGGGACGGGGCGGGACGGGGCGCGGTGCGGTGCGGTGCGACGGGGCGGGGCGCGGCGGGGCAGGGCGAGGGGGCGAGCGGTTTGATCCACTGATCGGTTGATGGGGGCATCGACCACGGGGGCCGGCGGCGGGGCCGGTCGGTCGAGGCGGCGGGCGGGGTGGGCGCGAAACGCTGCCCCGGTGACTCCCTTCGCAAGAAAGCCGGTGTTCGCCATAGCCGGGGCCGCCGCGCTGCTGTTGCTCATCGGCAGCGCCGTGGACGGCTACTTCTTCGACGAGCTGTACTTCCTCAGCGCGGGCAAGCACCACCTCGACTGGGGCTACGCCGACCAGCCGCCGCTGGTGCCCGTGCTCGCCCGCGCCATGGACTTCCTCTTCCCCGGCTCGGTCATCGGCCTGCGCCTGCCCGCGACGCTGGTGATGGCGGTGACGGTCGTGGTGGCCGCGCTGACCGCGCGGGAGCTGGGCGGGGCGAAGCGGGCGCAGGTGATGGCGGCGGGCGCCGCCGCGATCTCGCTGCACGCGGTGACCATCAACCACTGGCTGACCACCTACACGCTCGACCCGTTGTGGTGGGCGCTGGTGCTGTGGCTGGTGGTGCGGTGGACGCGCACCAGGGACGACCGCGCGCTGCTGTGCGCCGCACTGGTCACGGCGTTGGCCTTGCAGACGAAGTTCCTCATCCCTGTGCTGTGGGTGGCGCTCGGAGTGAGTGTGCTCGCGATCGGCCCACGTGAGCTGCTGCGACGGCCACTGCTGTGGGTGGGGGCGGCCGTGGCGGTGCTGACCACGGTGCCCGGACTGCTCTGGCAGGCCGCGCACGGCTGGCCACAGGCGGAGATGACCCAGGTCGTCGTGCGGGAGGCCGAGATGCAGGGTGGCCGACCGGCGCTGCTGATCGGCGGCCTGATCTCCGCCGGGGTGATCGCCGGGGCGATCCTGTGCCTCTACGGCGGCTGGTTCTTGTTGCGCTCCAAGGAACTTCGCTTCCTCGGCTGGACAGTGCTCGGCGCCATCGCTCTGCTGCTGATCACCAACGGACAACCGCGCTACCTCGCCGGGTTGTACCCGTTGCTCTTCGCCGCGGGGGCCGTGCGGTTCGAACGGAGTGAGCCGGGGCGCTGGTGGAGCTGGGCGCTGAGGTGGCCGGGCTACGCGCTCTCGACGGTCGTGGCCATCGGGTTCGGCGGGTTCGTCCTGGCGGTCCAGATCCCCTTCTCCGCAACGGGTCCCACCGAGACCGCCACGGTCGCCGAAGCCTTCAACCGGCTGCCCGCACCGCAACGCGAGCGCACGGCGCTGGTCGCGTCGATCTACCCGACCGCCGCCACGCTCGACCGGTTCGGCCCGGAGCTCGGGCTGCCGCTGACGCAGAGCCCGCACCGCGGGTACTGGTACTTCGGGCCGCCCGCGGAGGGGAAGGACACCGTGCTCTACGTCGGGGAGGACGTGGACCGGGTGCGGCCGTACTTCGCCTCGGCCCGCGAGGTGGCCCCGCACGTGTGGTTGTGCGAGGGCAGGAACCAGCCGTGGCAGCGGGTCTGGCCCCACCTTCGCTACACCTGAGCCACCCCCGTGTGGCACGGTTGAGCCTGCTGGGAGGTGATGTGGGATGGGTGAGCTCTTCGTCGGCAACGATGTCGAGGAACTGCACGAGCTCGTCTCGGCGCAGTTCGCCCCGCACCGGCTGCGTGTCCTCGCCGACGAGGGCGTCGACGGCCGGTTCCACCTGGCGCACGAGGGAGCGGTGTCGCTGTTCGTGCTGGGCTACGGCGCCGAGGTGGAGGTCGTCCCCGACCGGTTGCCCGACATCTACAACGTGCACCTGCCGCTCGCCGGGGGCGGCGCGCTCATCGTCGACGGTGACGAGGTCGACGCGGCCAGCGTCGTCGGTCCGGGTCAGCGGCTGCGCATGCGCTGGAGCGCGGACAGCACCACCCTGATCGTGCGCATCGGCCGCGACGCACTGGACCGCGCGCTGACCGAGCACCTCGGCGACACACCGAACCGGCCGGTGCGCTTCACACCCACGCTCAACTTCCGCGACGAGGCCGCCAGGCAGTGGGCGGGCTGGGCGCGGAGCATGGTCGACGCCTCCGGGGCCGGGCTGCTGCGACGCTCGCCGCTGGCCGCGCGGCACTTCGAGCAGACCCTGGTGCACGGGCTGCTGACCTTCCAGCCGCACGAGCTCTCGGCGTCGCTCAGCCATGACGGGGTGACCGCGCCCGCGGCCGTGCGCCGTGCGCTGGCCTTCTGCGAGGAGAACGCGGGCGAGGCGATCTCCGTCGGGGACATCGCCGCGGCGGCGCGCACGAGCGTGCGCAGCCTGCACGAGGCGTTCCGCAGCCACGTCGGCACGCCGCCCATGGCCCACCTGCGCACCGTCCGGTTGCGCAGGGCGCACGAGGACCTGGTCGCCATCGCGGCCGCCGACGGCGTCGGCCGGGTCACGGACGTGGCGCTGCGCTGGGGGTTCCTGCACCTCGGCCGGTTCAGCCAGCTCTACCGGGAGCACTACGGGCACTCGCCGTCGGCGACGTTGCGCGGCGATCGTCCGGATTCCGCGGACCGCACCGCGCGGAACGGATAGCCGCCGCGCCCTCACCGTTCCAGGATGACGCGGCGGGCCTCGCGGTCCGCCCCGCCGCTTCCCAGAAGGAGCCCTCGATATGGACACGCCCGTCGCACGGCAGTGGGAATCCGGCTGACCCCGCCGCTTTCCGCACGAGCCGAACGAAAGACGCCCCCGCTGCCCGGGGGCGTCTTTCGTTCATCTCGGCACCGGACGGCGAGGACCTTATCCGGATCTCACATCGCCCGGAACTGAGTCGATCATGGTGACGGAAAACGCCTTGCAGGGCAAATCGCTTGCCGGTAAGGCATTCCCGAGAGCCAACGAGTATCCATCTCGGCATTGTGGACCGTAACGCCGCGCTCCGCCGCGACGATAGGGATCTCTCTCCGACCGGCCACGACGGTGTGCACCCGGAAAGGGCAGGCGCGGCAGCGCCCGCCGCCACAGCAGCACCAGCCGTTACATCGTCCCCGAACGATACCCGTTCGGGTGATCCCCCTCGGAGTCATCTGACCTGGGGAAACGTCCCAATCCCGCTGGTTGCGTGTTGGGGCCGTGATGTTGTCCGGCATTGACCGTGGCCATTTCGCTGAAGTAGGAAGTTGCCGCACAGTCTTGGTTTTCGACTAACGCTTGTCGAAGACGACAACGATGGTCACCGCTATTCAGCCCGTCCGCTCACTGGCTCCGCCACCGACCGGCCCGTCGGCCGTGCTCACCGGTTCAGCGTGGACGCCTTCGGACAGGGCCGAATGTTCGTCGCTTTTCCAGCGCGCGGCGACCGGCGCGGCACAACCGCGTTCCCACCCCACATGTGAATTCGGAGTCAAGGTCTTTCTGATGGCTAGAACCGCGTCCGTCCCCCGCACGGTGCTGACCGCTCTGCTCGGCGTCGTGACCGTGGCCCTGCTCAGCGCGGGCTGCGGCTCCGGTGACACCCCGGCGCAGGCCGCGCCCGCCGAGCTGAACCAGGCCGACCTGGCCGTGCTGCCCGACCTCAACACCTTCGGCAAGATCGACAACGCCCCGCTCGACCCGGCGCCGACCGCGCCGTCCACCGGCAAGGTCCTGAAGGTCACCAAGGAGCTGCCGACCTACGACAAGCCGGGCGGCAAGCCGTTCGGCAAGCTGCCGACGCTGCAGGTCGGCTCCCCCACCTGGGTCCCGGTCATTGCCGAGCAGGGCGAGTGGGCGCAGGTGCTGCTGCCGTCGCGGCCCAACGGCCTCGCGGGCTGGATCCACACCCCGGGAGCCACCGAGTCGGCACCGAACCCCTACACCGTGAAGATCAACCTGGCCGACTACAGCCTGGACATCCTCCGGGACGGCAAGTCGCAGGGCACCCACAAGGTGGGCATCGGCAAGCCGGAGTTCCCCACGCCCAAGGGCAGGCACTACCTGATGGCCTCCATCGAGGAGACCAAGAACACCTACAGCAAGTACGTGCTGCCGCTGTCCGCCCACTCGGACTCGCACGAGACCTTCGGCGGCGGCCCCGGCACGGTCGCGCTGCACACCTGGCCGACCAACGAGCACATCGGCAAGAGCGACAGCGACGGTTGCATCCGGGTCACCCCCGAGACGCTGACCAAGCTGATGGAGCTGCCGCTGGGCACGGTCGTCTACGTCGCCTGATCTTTCCTCATCCCCGGTCACGGCCGGGTCGCGTCGGGAACGCGCCGCAAGCGCCCGGCCCTGGCCAGACCGCCCATTCACCCTGAAAGGTTTTTCCTTGTCCAGCAAGAAGATCCTGGGCGCGCTCGCCGCGCTCGCCGCCGCAGGACTCGTCGCTGCGCCCAGCGCGTCCGCGACGCCCTCCGCCGCCGCGGGCGAGGCGTTCGCCCTCTCGGCCAAGGGCCTGCTCAACATCGACCCGCTGCCGCAGGTCACCGGCGCGCACGGCTACGACCACAAGAAGGTCGCCGAGGTCCCGGCGAAGTCCGTCCACGTCGCCGCCCTGGAGGCCGAGGCGGGCAAGCGCAACGCCAAGGCCACCGTGACTCGCCTGTCGATCGACCTCGGCCCCGACCTGCTCAAGGAGCTCAAGCTCGGCGGCGGCCCGCTGCTGGCCGCGCAGGTCATCACCGCCAAGTGCGACAAGGGCACCGCGTCCTCGTCGCTGGTCGGCGCGAAGCTGCTCGGCAAGCCGCTGGACGTGTCCGTGCCGCCGAACACCGGCATCGAGGTGCCCGGCCTGGCCAAGGTCATGCTCAACGAGCAGGTGAAGAACAAGAACGGCACCACCACCGTCAACGCGATCTCCATCAAGGTCTCGGAGCTGCAGAAGATCACGGTGGCGTCCGCGACCTGCGCGAACGGCAAGGACGACGGCGGCGACGGCGGCACCGGCACCACCAAGCCGAGCACCCCGAGCACCACCAAGCCGGCCACCAGCACCCCGGCGACCACCAAGCCCGGCGGTGGCTCCCCCAGCACGACGGAGACGTCGTCCTCCGACGCCGGCAGCGGCATCGCGCCGAAGCCGACCCCGATGCCCGCACAGCTTGACGTGACGGGCTGATCCCAGTGACAGCGGTGCCCGGCCGGGAGCTTCCCGGCCGGGCACTGTCGCATGTCCGCCCGCTTCTGGCGAGAAGGACCGGATTCGTCCACAAAGGACTGAACGTGCAAGAGCCGGGAGGGGACCGGCTGGAACGGTCCCCTCCCGGCCGCTGGAGGTCCGGCGACGCAGGGCGTCGTCGCCGGACCGGTGCCGGCGCCGTCCCGCTGGGGGTTCGGGGTGCGCCGGGGCCGTCCGGGTCAGGCCTTGCTGTTGACCATCGGCAGGCTGACGGCGATGCCGATGACGACGCCGATCGGGATGAGGATGCCCGGGTTGAGCACGAACAGACCGCAGAGGCCGCCGACCACACCGCCGATGATGGCGGCGACGGACATGACCAGAATCTGCTTGTTCTTGTCCGGCTTCGTCATTGTTCCTCCTCGGTGCTGGACCTCGAATAATCCAGCGAGTGCGATGGCGGGCTACCGTTCACACCTCGGCTCAGGATTTTCGAAGCAAAGATGCTACCGGTGTCACTTCCGGCGTATATCAAGTTGTTTACCCATTGACCGGGGTCACCCCGGCGATTCCGCCGAGGGCCGGTCCTGCCTGGCTTGGCCGCTGCGGCCATGACACAAGACTGCCCCTGAGCCGCGCGGACCGCCTAGGTGTCCTGTCACGAGCTGCCCGTGACAACTGTCAGGAGGAAAACCGGACATTACGGGTGGCCTGGCTGCTGAGAGAGATTCCGCGCGCAAATCGGGTACGCACCGTCACGGCCCGTCCCGCCCCGTGGTTAGGGGTTGCGACTTATTCCTTACCCGGCCCGCGAATAGTAGTTTCAGGGGCCGCAGCGCAGTCAGCAGCAGTCTGCCAGAAGGGTCCCCGCCGTAATGGCTCACATCGCTTTCTTCGCCCCGTCCGCAGCCGGGCACATCAATCCCACCCTGGGCATGGTTGCCGAGCTGACGGCTCGCGGCCACCGGGTCACCTACGCCACGACCCCCGTCTACGCGGAGCGGGTCGCCGAGGCGGGCGCCGAGATCGTGCACTTCGACACCACCATCGCGCCGCCGCCGGACAAGCCGTTCAAGCTCAGCGGCGTCGACCTCTCCCGCGGCCTGCTGGCGAACCTGCGCGAGACGCGCACGGTGTTCCCGAAGCTGTTGCCCTTCTACGAGCGGAACACACCGGACCTGGTGATCTTCGACGGGATCGCCGCGTGGTGGGGCAGGCTCATCGCGCAGAAGCTGGGCGTGCCGTGCATGCCGGACTGGACGACCTTCGTGTCCAACAGCGAGTGGTCGCTGATGGGCCCCTACATCAAGCCGAACCCGTTCGACCTGCGGCTGTGGGGCTTCGCCATCGGAATGCAGCGGCTGGCCTCGAAGGCGAAGCTGACCATGGCGGAGCTGGTCGACGGCACCGGGACCGGGGTGCGCGGGCAGCTGGTGTTCATGCCGCGCTCGTTCCAGTTCGCGCAGGAGAGCTTCGGCGAGGAGTTCCACTTCATCGGCCCGTGCCTGGGTGAGCGCGCCAGCCAGGGCGAGTGGCAGCCGCCCGCGTCCGGCCGCCCGGTCTGCCTGGTCTCGCTCGGCACGATCTACACGGCGCGCCCGGAGTTCTTCGCCGACGTGATCAAGGCGTTCACCGGCTCGAAGTGGCACGTGGTGCTGGCGGTGAGCGACCGGGTGGACCGCTCGCTGCTCGGTAAGATCCCGGAGAACATCGAGATCCACTCCGCGGTGCCGCAGATGGCGATCCTGCCGCACACCGACCTGTTCATCAACCACGCGGGCATCACCAGCGTGATGGAGGCGGTGCACTTCGGCGTCCCGATGATCGCGGTGCCGCAGATGGTGGAGCAGCGCGCGACGGCGGACCGCATGGAGGCGGTGAACATCGGCCGTCACCTGCCGCCGGAGAAGGTGACCGTGGACGTGCTGCGGAAGCTGATCGACGAGGTCTCCGAGGACCAGAGCATCAAGGACAGCCTGGTCACCTTCAAGAAGGAGCTCGACGAGGCGGGCGGCACCACCGCCGCGGTCAAGATCATCGAAGAGGTCGTCGGCACCCCCTAGCGCCTGTCCCGCCAGCCGTCCCGATCCCCCGAACCTCCGCCCCCGTCCCCCGCCCCCCGTGCCCCCGTCCCCCCGTCCCCCGTGCGCGCCACCCCCGTGCCCACGTGGGCCAGCTGGCGTGGTCGAGGTTTTCGCGTTTTGTCACCTTGATGCGCGAAAGAGCGCTCCCAAATCGCATAAAGGTGACAAAACGCGAAATGAGGGGCACGAGGGGGGTGAGGGCGCCAGGGGGGAGGAGGGCGCCAGGGGGGTGGGGTGGAGTTACCGCGTGCAGGGCACCCCTAGGCGCATAGGGGTACCCCACCGCGGGTGTTGGCGTGGCTGGAAAGCCGCCGCGGCCCCGTCAGAGGGGGGTGGGGTGGAGGAGGTGGGTGCGGATCTCCGCCGCGAGGGGGCCCGGGGTGTCACCGAAGTAGAAGTGGCCGCCCTGGAAGGTCTTCGAGGTGTAGGAGCCCGTGGTGTGGCTGGCCCAGCCGTCCAGGTCCTCGGGACTGACGCGGGGGTCGGAGTCGCCGCAGAGGCCGACCACCGGGGAGCTCAGGGCCGGTCCCGGGGTGTAGGCGTAGGTCTCCGCCGCCTTGTAGTCGTTGCGGATCGACGGCAGCACCATCCTGATCAGTTCCTCATCGCCGAGCAGGGACGACTCCGTTCCGCTCAGGCGGGCGATCTCGGCGATGATGCCGTCGTCGTCGCGCTTGTGGATCTCCGCGCTGCGGTGCAGTGACGGGGCGCAGCGGGCCGAGACCAGGAACCGCTCCACCGGGCGGCCGTGGTCGTGCTCCAGCCGCCGCGCCACCTCGAAGCCGACGGTGGAACCCATGCTGTGGCCGAAGAACGTCAGCGGCCGCCCGGTCAGCGGCATGATGGCCTCGACGACCTGCTCGGCCAGCGTCACCACGTTGTCGACGCAGCGCTCGGCGCGGCGGTCCTGGCGTCCCGGGTACTGCACGGCGAGCACGTCCACCGACGGGGACAGCGCCTCGGAAAGCTTGAAGAAGTAGCTCGCCGAGCCGCCCGCGTGCGGGAAGCACACCAGGACCGGCGCGTCGTCGGCCGGGGTGTGGAACCTGCGGAACCACAGGGACAACTCCGGGGAGAGCTCCAGCATGGGGTCGTCCTTCCCTTCACACTCGCCCGGGCTAGGCCAGGCCCTCGATCCACTCGTTGATCGCCGACGCGGTCTGGCTGGAGTACTCCTCCAGCATGGAGAAGTGGTTGCCCGGCACGTCGACCACGTCGTGCGGGTACTCCCAGAAGGAGCGCCAGTCCTCACCGAGTGCGCGCATCGAACCCTGCGACAGCGGCTCGGTCGCCCGCACCAGCAGCGTACGGGTGTTGATCTCGTCCGGACCCCACTTCCCGAAAAGTGTGAGGTACCAACCCATCGCGGAGAGCCTGGCGTCGTCCATGGTGACGAACACGCCCTCGCGCTCGACCATGCCGTCCATCAGGGACAGGCCGAACTGGTTGATCAGGTTGCTCTTCGGCGTGTAGGTGTCGACGAGCACCACGCCGGCGGGCTGCTCCCCGACGCTCTCCAGGTAGCCCGCCGCGGCGTGCGCGAACCAGCCGCCCGCCGACGATCCGAGCAGGACGATCGGGGCGCCGTCGGCGTCGCGGCGCACCGCTTCGGCCTGCGCCTGGATCACCGCGGCGATGTCGGTCGGCAGGCTCTCGCCCCGGTTGAAGCCGGGCACCGCGAGCGCGGAGACGTTGCGCTGCCCCCGGAAGCTCGCCGCGAACCTGGCGTACTGGTGGATGCCCGCGACCGCGAGGCACGAGGAGAAGCAGTAGACCTTCTTCTCCGCGTCACCGCGCGAGAGCAGCACCGGCTTCGGCATCTGCTGGAGCTTGTCCAGGTCGTCGGAGCCGGTGAACATCGGGCGCAACGCGGCGGCGGCGCGCAGCAGCTCGAAGATCTCCGCCCACTTGCCGGTCTGGAACGCGTCCATGTACAGCGACATCAGCGTGGTCCCACCAGCGTCCGAAGTGGACGGTGCGGCGGCAGCCGTTGCCTCGGTGGGCGCGGCGGTTCCCAGCTCCTGCACCAGGTGTGCCGCCAACGCCGCGGGGTCCGCGTGGTCGAAGACCAGCGTGGCGGGCAGGCGCAGGCCGGTGGCCGTGGCCAGCCGGTTGCGCAGCTCGACGGCGGTCAGCGAGTCGAAGCCGGAGTCGACGAACGCGTGGTCGGCGCTGATCGCCGAGGAGTCGGCGTGGCCGAGCACCGTTGCGACGTGCTCGCGGACCAGGTCCAGGACTGTGCTCAGGCGCTGCTCCTCGGTCATCGAGGCCAGCTTCTGCGCCAGGCCGCCGCCAGAGGCCGCGCCACGGGACTTCGCGGTGCGCCGCGACGGAACCCTGACGAGGCCGCGCAGCAGCGCTGGGGCGGAGCCCGAAGCGGCGTTGGCGCGCAACGAGGTCATGTCCAGGCGCATCGGGATGACCACGCCTTCGCCGAGGCTCAACGCGGTGTCGAACAGCGAGAGGCCCTGTGCGGTGGACAGCGGCGCGATGCCGGACCGGTTGCCGCGCCCGGTGTCCGCCATGCTGCCCTCGCTCGCCCACACGCCCCACGCGAGCGACACAACCGGACGGCCCTGCTTGCGCAGGCTTTGCGCGAACGTGTCCAGGAACGTGTTGGCCGCCGCGTAGTTGCCTTGACCGGCACCGCCGAGGACACCGGCCGCAGACGAGAACAGCACGAACGCGGAGAGATCGAGGTCCTTGGTCAGCTCGTGCAGGTTGACCACGGCGTCGACCTTGGGCCGCAGAACGGTGTCGATGCGCTCCGGGGTCAGTGATGCCATCGTGCCGTCGTCCAGGACACCAGCGGTGTGCACGACCGCCGACAAGGGGTGCTCCAGCCCGTTGATCACTGCCGCGAGAGCGTCCCGGTCGGCCGAGTCACACGCGACCACGGAGACCGAAACACCTTCTGCGGCAAGGGAGTCACGGAACTGCTCAGCACCTTCGGCTGCGAGGCCGCGGCGGCTGGTCAGAACCAGGTGCTTCACACCGTGTTCGGCGACCAGGTGCTTCGCCAGTGCCTTGCCGAGCGAGCCGGTGGCACCGGTGATCAACACCGTTCCGTCGGCCGGGAACTCGACCGCGTCGAGGGTGTCGGGCACCGCGATGCGCGCCAGGCGTGGAGTGTGCGCGACTGCCGCGCGAACGGCCATCTGCGGTTCGGTGCTGTTGAGAATCGTGGCGAGCGCGTTGTGACTCGTCGGGTCGTCGTCGATGTCCAGGAGGCCGATGCGGTCCGGCATCTCCGACTGCGCGGAGCGGAGCAGGCCCCACAACGCCGAGTTCGCCAGGTCGGTGATCTCGTCGGTCTCGGTGGCCTGCACGGCTCCCGTGGTGACGAAGACCAGCCGCGAGTCGCTGAAGCGGTCATCGGCGAACCACTGCTGGACGAGCTCCAATGCGGCGGCCGTGGTCTCACGAGCGGCTGTGGGAACACTGCCGGAGATCGGTCCACATGGGACAAGAACAACGCCGGGAGCTGAGGTTCCGGTGGACAATGCACCGGAGAGCGAGTCCAGGTCGGCATAGGACTCGACGTGCACCCCGGCCCCGTCGAGGGCCTCGGTGATCTTGAGTTCGTCCAACCCGACCAGCCCCGCTCGGCGGAGTGGCGCTCCCGCGACCGACGTGGCCGTCCAGTCCAGCCGGAACAGCGACTCGTGCAGGTTCGCCGGCGCGGCGGCCGTGGTCGTGGTGGCCGCCATCTGCCTCAGCACCAAGGCTTCCACGTCGGCGACCGGATTGCCTTCGGCATCGGCGATGGTCAGCGTGACGGAGTCACCACCGGCGCGCGCGAGGCGGACCCGGACCTCCTCGGCACCGGAAGCGTGCAGAGACACTCCGGTCCACGAGAACGGGAGTCGGCCACGGGTCGGGTCCTCACCGGGGTCGAGCAGCGACGCGCCCAGTGCGATCGGGTGCAGGGCGGCGTCGAGCAACGCCGGGTGCAGCCCGAAGGCAGCGGCGTCCTCGCGCTGCTTGGTCGGCAGGGCGACCTCGGCGTAGACCTCGTCCCCCTTCGCCCAAGCAGCGCGCACACCTTGGAATGCCGGTCCGTAAGCGAAACCGTTGCTGGCGAAGCGCTCGTAGAGGTCTTCGACCTCAAGCTCCTCGGCGTCGGCAGGGGGCCAGGCCGCCAACGACGAAGCGGGTTCGGCCGCACCGACCGCGAGCAGGCCGGTCGCGTGGCGAACCCATGTCTGCTCGGCGAACTCGCTGTCGTCGCGGGAGTAGATGTTCAGCTCGCGGGCACCCGACTCGTCCGGAGCACCGACGCTGACCTGAAGCGAGACACCGCCCTTTGTGGACAGTGTGAGCGGGGCCTGCAAGGTGAGGTCTTCGACTCGGTCGCAGCCCACCTCGTCACCGGCGCGCACCGCGAGTTCCAGGAAACCCGTTCCGGGGAACAGGATCGTCCCGCCGACCGCGTGGTCGACCAGCCACGGGTGGGTCTGCGCGGAGAGGCGTCCGGTGAACACGACTCCGTCGGTGTCGGGCAGCTCCACGATCGCACCGAGCAGCGGGTGCTCCGCACCACGTTGTCCCGCGCTGGCCACGTCACCGGTCTCGGCGACCGCGTCGAGCCAGTACTTCTCACGCTGGAAGGCATAGGTCGGCAGGTCAACGACCTTGGCGCCGGTTCCCGCCAAGTACTCCGTCCACTTCACCACGCCCCCGGCGGTGTGGATGCCGGAGAGGGCGGCGAGCAGCGTGTCGATCTCGTCGCGCTCGCGGCGCTGCACCGACGCCAGGGTCGCGCGGTCGGGGTTGGCGAGGCAGTCGGCTCCGGCAGCGGTGAGCACTCCGTCCGGGCCAAGCTCCAGGAATCGCGTCACACCAAGGCTTTCCAGGGTGCGGATACCGTCGTGGAACCGCACGGCCTGGCGAATGTGGTCCACCCAGTAGTCGGCCGTGTAGCCGGTGACGCGCTGACCGTCGAGGTTGGAGATGACGGGGATCTTCGGCGCGGTGAAGGTGATCGTCGCGGCGACCTTGCGGAACTCCTCCAGGACTCTGGCCATGTGCGGGGAGTGGAAGGCGTGGCTGACCTTGAGGCGCTTGGTCTTGACGCCCTCGGCCTCCAGCGCCGAGGCGATCTCCAGCACCGCGTCCTCGTCACCGGCGATCACCGTGGCCTCGGGGCCGTTGACCGCGGCGACGCTGACCTTCTCCTCGCGACCGGCCAGGTGCGGGGAGACCACGTCCTCGGCCGTACGGACGGAAACCATCGCACCGCCCTCGGGCGCGGACTGCATCAGCCGGGCGCGGGCGGTGACCAGCGTGGCGGCGTCGGCCAGGGACAGGGCTCCGGCGACGTGCGCGGCGGCCAGTTCACCGATCGAGTGGCCGATGAGGAAGTCCGGCTTCACGCCCCAGCTCGTGACGAGGCGAAACAGGGCGACCTCGACGGCGAAGAGCGCGGGCTGCGTGTACTCGGTGCGGTCCAGGCCGTCGCCGTCGGCGATGACCGAGGCGATCGGCCGGGCGAGGTGCTTGTCCAGCTCGGCGGCGACTTCGTCGAAAGCCTTGGCGTACCCGGGGAAGTCCTTGTACAGCTGCTGGCCCATGCCAATGCGCTGAGCGCCCTGGCCGGTGAACTGGAACGCGGTCTTGCCGCCGACCGCACGTCCGGTGACGGCACCGACCCCGTCCAGCGAGTTCAGTCGCGCGACCAGGTCCTCGCGGGCAGAGGCGTACACCACCGCGCGGTGCTCGAAGGCGGAACGCGTGGTGACCAGGGAGTGGGCGATGTCCACTGTGGATAGCGGAGACGACTCCACAAAGGATGCGATGCGGGTGGCCTGCGCACGCAGCGCCTCAGGGGTCTTGCCGGAGAGCACCAGCGGGATCACCGGGACCGAGGCGGTGACTTCGACCGGCTCCTCCTCCACCGGCGGGGCTTCTTCGAGGATGACGTGCGCGTTGGTGCCCGAGAACCCGAAGGACGAGATGGCTCCACGACGCGGGTTCTCACCACGTGGCCAGTCGCGGGCCTCGGTGAGCAGCGAGACCGCGCCGACCGACCAGTCCACATTGGACGATGCTGTGTCGGCGTGCAGCGTCTTCGGCATGACACCGTTGCGCAGGGCCATGACCATCTTGATCACGCCACCGACACCGGCCGCTGCCTGGGTGTGGCCGATGTTGGACTTCAACGAGCCCAGCCACAAGGGCTTCTCGGCGGTGTGCTCCTGGCCGTAGGTGTTCAGCAGCGCCTGGGCCTCGATCGGGTCGCCCAGCGAGGTGCCGGTGCCGTGCCCTTCGACGAGATCGACCTCGTCGGCCTGGAGGCGGGCGTTGGCCAGCGCCGCCCGGATGACGCGCTCCTGAGAGGGGCCGTTCGGTGCGGTCAGCCCGCTGGACGCGCCGTCCTGGTTCATCGCCGAGCCCTTGACGATGGCGAGGACCTTGTGGCCGTTGCGCTGCGCGTCGGACAGGCGTTCGACGGCGATCATGCCGACGCCCTCGCCCCAGCCCGTCCCGTCGGCCGAGTCGGCGTAGGCCTTGCAGCGGCCGTCGGGCGCGAGGCCGCGCTGGCGGGCGAAGTCCACGAAGGCGACCGGCGTTGACATGACCATCGAGCCGCCGACCAGAGCGAGGTCGCACTCGTTGTGGCGCAACGACCTCGCGGCCAGGTGCAGTGCGACCAAGGAGGACGAGCACGCGGTGTCCACGGTGACCGCCGGGCCTTCGAGGCCGAGGATGTAGGCGATGCGACCGGAGGCGATGCTGCCGGAGTTGCCCGCGCCGAGGTAGCCCTCGACGTCGTCCGGAACCGTGGTCAGTCGGCGGCTGTAGTCCTGGTACATCACGCCTGCGAAGACACCGGTGCGGCTGCCCTTGAGCGATGCCGGGTCGATTCCCGTGCGCTCCAGTGCCTCCCACGCCGTCTCCAGCAGCAGCCGCTGCTGCGGGTCCATCGCGACGGCCTCGCGCGGGGAGATGCCGAAGAACGCCGCGTCGAAGTGGTCAACGTCGTCGACGAAGCCGCCCTCGCGGGCGTAGGAGGTGCCCGGGACGTCGGGATCGGGGTTGTACAGGGCTTCCAGGTCCCACCCTCGGTCGTCGGGGAAGTCGCTGATCGCGTCCGTCCCGGAAGCGACCAGCTCCCACAGCTGCTCCGGCGTGCTGACCCCGCCCGGGTAGCGGCACGCCATGCCCACGATCGCGACCGGCTCCTCGAAGGACTGGAGCCGTTGACGAGTGCGGTGCAGATCAGCCGTCACCCGCTTCAAGTAATCCCGAAGCTTGTCCTCACTCACCGCGCTACCGCCACTTCCTCGTCGTCGTCACGACAGTCACAGACCGAGCTCGTTGTCGATGAAGTCGAAGATGTCGTCGTCACTGGCCTCGGACAGCCGGGCGGAGACCTCGTCGGTCGCCACGCCGAGCACCCCGAGCAGCTCCTGCAGCCGCGCGGCGACCTTGGCCTTGGCCTTGTCGTCCGACGCGATTCGGCCCAGCCCCCTTGCGACCTTGTCCAGCTCGGCGAGGCTCTGCCGCGCCGGGTCGACCTCGGTGGTCTTGATCTGGCTGCCGAGGTAGCCCGCGATCGCCGTGGAGGTCGGGTAGTCGAAGAGCAGGGTCACCGGGAGCCGCAGCGAGGTCGCCTTGCTGAGCCGGTTGCGCAGCTCGACCGCCGTCAGCGAGTCGAAGCCCAGCTCCAGCAGCCCGCGCTCGGCGTCGATGCCACTGGCGTCGGAGTACCCGAGCACAGCGGCGGCTGTGGACTGCACGAGCTCCTGGAGCACCTGGTTCTTCTCGTCGGTGTCCAAACCGGACAGTCGCTCGGCGAGCCCGGAGACCGCGGCCGACGTTGAGGCGGTCGCCCGCTTCGCGGGGGTCCGGACCAGGCCGCGGAAGACCGACTGGATCGTGCCGTCCGCCGCCTCGGCCTTGAGCGCCGTCGGGTCGAGCCGCGCCGGGATCAGCGCGCTGTGCCCGGAGCCGAGCGCCGCGTCGAACAGCCCCAGCGCCTCCTCGGTGGTCATCGGCGCGATACCGGAGCGGGCCGCGCGCTGCATGTCGGCGGAGTCGAGCTTGCCGGTCATGCCGCTGCGCTCCGCCCACAGACCCCACGCGTGGGACTGCGCCGGGAAACCCTCGGCGCGCAAGCTCTGTGCGAACGCGTCCAGGAAGGCGTTGGCAGCGGCGTAGTTCGCCTGCCCCGCGCCACCGACCACACCGGCGATCGAGGAAAACAGCACGAACGCCGCCAGGTCGAGGTCCTTGACCAGTTCGTGCAGGTTCACCGCCGCATCGACCTTGGCCCGGAACACCGTGTCGAGCCGTTGCGGGGTCAGCGAGTCGAACACGCCGTCGTCCAGGACACCAGCGGTGTGGACCACGGCGGTGAGCGGGTGCCCGGCCGGAACCTCCTTCAGCACCACGGCGACCGCTTCGGGGTCGGACACGTCGCAGGCGACCACCGAGACGTCGGCCCCCAAGGCGGTCAGCTCGTCGCGCAGCTCCACCGCGCCCGGCGCATTCAGGCCACGGCGGCCGACCAGGATGAGGTTCTTGATCTCATGCTGGGCGACCAGGTGCCGCGCGACGAGCTGACCGAGCATGCCGGTCGCGCCGGTGACGAGAACGGTCCCCTCGGGGTCGATCTCCTTGGCGACCGGAACTTCCGAGGCCCTGCCGACCCTCGCCGCCAGCACCGCGCCGTCCCGGGTCATCAACTGCGGCTCGTCGGTGGCCAGCGCGGCCGGGAGCGCCGCGTACGACGCGTCCGTCCCGTCGGTGTCCACCAGCACGAACCGATCGGGGTTCTCGTTGCGCGCGGATCGGATGAGCCCCCACACGGCGGCTTGGCCCAGGTCCTCGGCGGGACCTCCCATCGCGTTCTCGGTGAGGAACACCAACCTGGCCCCACCGAGCTGGTCCTCCTTCAACCACGCCTGCGCCAGCTCCAGCGCCCCGTGCGCCGCCTCCCGCACCCGCCGCGCCAGCTCGCCATTCGCGGGCTTATGGACGCTTTGGGAGTCCTCAGAAGGTCCATAAGCCCGCGAATGGCAGGTGGTGAGGACGGTTTCGGGGATGAGGGCGCCGGTGGCGAGGTGGGTGACCAGGGCCTGGAGGGTGGGGTAGGCGGTGATCTTGACGCCGCCGGTGCGGAGCGCCTGGACCGCCGGGTGGGAGTCGTCCCCGAGGAAGGCCCACTCGCCGGTGGCTGTGTCGTCCGAAGTGGACAGTGGAGTCCAGTCCAAGGTGTAGAGACCCGAGCCGTCGGCAGCCGATGCGGCCTTGATGCTGTCCGTGGAGACCGGGCGCAGGACCAGGGACTCCACCGACACCACGGGCTGACCGGCCGGATCGGTGACCTCGACCCGCACGGAGTCCTTGCCGTTGGCGGTGATCCGGACCCGCAGCTCGCGGGCGCCGACCGCGTGCAGCGCGACACCGGTCCACGAGAACGGCATCAGGCCGCCCTCAAGTCCTTCGAGGCCGCCGAAGGCGAGGGTGTGCAGTGCCGCGTCGAGCAGAGCCGGGTGCAGGCCGAACTTGGCCGCCGCCGACCGCTGCTCCTCCGGCAACGCCACCTCGCCGACGATGTCCGAGCCGTCGCGCCACGCCGACTTGAGGCCCTGGAAAGTCGGACCGTAGCCGAAGCCACCGGCCAGCATGCGGTCGTACAGGCCGTCGGTGTCCAGCTTCTCCGCACCGGTGGGCGGCCAGGCGCCCGTCATGCGCTCGGCGGGCTCGGACTCGGTGGTCAGGGTTCCGGTGCCGTGCCGCAGCCAGGTGTCACCGGATCGCGAGTGCACGGTCAGGGAACGGTTTCCGCGCTCGTCCGGGCCGCTCACGGAGAGCTGGAGAGCCACAGAACCCTTCTCCGGCAGCACGAGCGGCGCTTCGAGCGTCAGCTCGTCGACGACCGGCGTTCCGACCTCGGCGGCCACGTGCAGCGCAAGCTCCAGGAATCCCGTGCCAGGGAAGAGAACCGAGCCCGCGACCGCGTGGTCGAGCAGCCACGGGTGGGTCTTCGCGGAGATCGTTCCGGTGAACAGGTAGCCGTCGCTGTCGGCCAGCTCCGTCACCGCTCCGAGCAGCGGGTGCTCTGTGACGCTAAGCCCGACGCTGGCGACATCGGCGGTCTGCTGCGACGCGTCCAGCCAGTAGCGCTGCCGCTGGAAGGCGTAGGTCGGCAGGTCCACGCGGCGGGCACCGTCGAAGAGCACGTCCCAGGTGATCGACGCCCCACGCACGTGCAGCTCGGCGAGCGCGGTCAACAGGGACTCTGCCTCGGGGCGGTCCTTGCGCAGAGCGGGGGCCAGAACCGCTTCCCGCTCAAGGCAGTCGCGGGCCATCGACGCCAGCACTCCGCCGGGGCCCAGCTCCAGGAAGGTCCCGACGCCGTTGTCCTCCAGCCAACGGATGCCGTCCTGGAACCGCACGGCCTCGCGGACGTGCCGGACCCAGTAGTCGGCGTCGATCTCCTCGACCAGCTCACCGGTCAGGTTGGACACGATGGACAGTCGCGGGCTGCCGTAGGTCACCGACTCGGCGACCTCTCGGAACTCGGCGAGCATCGGCTCCATCAGCGGTGAGTGGAACGCGTGGGAAACTGTGAGCTGCTTGGTCTTCACCCCGCTTGCGGCGGCGACCTTGAGAACGGCCGCCTCGGCTCCGGCGATGACCGTCGACAGTGGACCGTTGAGCGCGGCGATGCTGACCTCGTCCTCGAAGCCTTCGAGCAGCGGCAGCACGTCCGCCTCACCGGCCTGGACCGAGACCATGGCGCCGCCTGCGGGCAGAGCCTGCATGAGGCGGCCACGCGCGGCGACGAGCTTGGCGGCGTCGGCGAGGCTGAGCACACCGGCCACGTGGGCGGCGGCGATCTCGCCGATGGAGTGACCGACGAGGTAGTCCGGCTGGACGCCGAAGCTCTCCGCGAGCCGGTACAACGCCACCTCGACCGCGAACAGGGCGGGCTGGGTGTACCCCGTCTGGTCCAGGTCCTCACCCTCGAAGATCACGTCGCGGATGGGTCGGTCCAGATGCGCCTCAAGGTGCGCGCACACAGCGTCGAAGGCCGACGCGTAGACCGGGAACGCGTCGTACAGCTCGCGTCCCATGCCCGTGCGCTGCGAGCCCTGGCCGGTGAACATCACCGCGAGGCGACCGCCCTGGCCGACCAGACCGCTGGCGACGCCACGCGCCTCGCTGCCCTCCGCGAGGGAAGCGAGGCCGGCGCGCATGGCCGCGAGGTCCTGGCCGACGACGACCGCGCGGTAGTCCGAAGTGGACCGACTGCTCACCAGTGAGTACGCGGTGTCGACCAACGCGTCGTCAGGGTTGGCGTCCACATGGGACAGAAGCTGCTCGGCCTGACCGCGCAGACCGGCGCTGCTCCTGGCGGAGAGCACCCACGGCGTGGCGGGGAGTTCGGGAGCGACCCGGTCCTCCTCGACGACGGCGGGCGCCTCCTGGAGGATCACGTGCGCGTTGGTGCCGCTCACCCCGAAGGCGGAGACACCCGCGGCGCGCGGGTGGCCGTTGCGCTCCCACTCCACCGGCTCGGTCAGCAGCGCGATCTCTCCGGCCGACCAGTCGATGTGCGGCGACGGCGTCTCCGCGTGCAGCGTTCGCGGCAGCAGGCCGTTCTGCAACGACAGCACCATCTTGATGACACCGGCGATGCCGGAGGCCGCCTGAGTGTGCCCGATGTTGGACTTCAAGGCGCCGAGCCACAACGGCTTCTCACGGTTCTGACCGTAGGTGGCGAACAGCGCCTGCGCTTCGATCGGGTCGCCGAGCGAGGTTCCGGTGCCGTGGGCCTCGACCGCGTCCACCTCCTGCGGGGTCATGCCCGCGTCGGCGAGCGCGGCGCGGATCACGCGCTGCTGGGCCGGACCGTTCGGCGCCGTGAGGCCGTTGGAAGCGCCGTCCTGGTTGATCGCCGAGCCCTTGAGCACCGCGAGGACGGGGTGGCCGTCGCGCTGCGCGTCGGAGAGCCGCATCAGCAGCAGCATGCCGACGCCCTCGGACCAGCCCGCTCCGTCGGCCTTGTCGGAGAACGCCTTGCAGCGACCGTCCGGGGACATGGCGCGCTGCCGGGAGAACTCAATGAAGCTGTCCATTGTGGACATAACGACGACGCCGCCCGCGAGTGCGGAGTCGCACTCGTTGTTGCGCAGGGCCTTCGCCGCGAGGTGCAACGCGACCAGCGACGAGGAGCACGCGGTGTCCACCGACACTGCCGGGCCTTCGAGGCCGAAGGTGTAGGAGAGGCGGCCGGAGGCGACGCTGCTGGAGCTGCCGAGCGCGAGGTAGCCCTCGAACTCCGGCGGTGCGGTGTCGAAGCGCGAGCCGTAATCGTTGTAGCTGGAGCCGATGAACACGCCGCCCCTGCTGCCCTTGACCGACATCGGGTCGATGCCCGCGCGCTCGAAGGTCTCCCACGCGGTCTCCAGCAGCAGCCGCTGCTGCGGGTCCACTGCGAGGGCCTCGCGCGGGCTGATGCCGAAGAACGCGGGGTCGAAGTCGGCCGCGTCGTGGAGGAACCCTCCGCCCGTTGCGTAGAAGGTCCCGGGCTTGTCGGCGTCCGGGTCGAAGCGGCCGTCGAGGTCCCAACCACGGTCGGTGGGGAACTCGCCAACCGCGTCGCGCCCTTCGACCAGCAGCTCCCAGAACCTCTCGGGAGTGCTCGCACCACCGGGGTAGCGGCAGCTCAAGGCGATGATCGCGATCGGCTCATCCGTGTCCACACTGGACACGACCGGCGCGGCGGATTCGGCGACCGCGCCGACGAGCTGGGAAGCCAGGTGCTCGGCGAGCGCCGTCACGGTCGGGTAGTCGAAGACCAGGGTGACCGGCAGCCGCAGGCCGGTGGCCTCGGCGATCCGGTTGCGCAGGTCCACGGCGGTCAGCGAGTCGAAGCCGAGGTCGCGGAACGCCTTGGCGGGCTCGATCTGGTCGCCGCCGGAGTAGCCCAGCACGGCGGCCACCTGACCGGCGACCACGTCGATGAGGGCCTTACGACGGTCCTCTTCGGACAGTGCTCCCCACCCGTCGGCACTCGGTGCCTCGGCGGCCTGCGGAGCCGCCTTGAGCGCCCGGACCTCGGCCAGGTCACCGAACACCGGGTTGGTCTTCACCGTCGGCGAGCTCTGCGCGAGGGTCGGCCAGTCGATGTCCACAACCGCGACGTAGGCGTCCTCGTCGTCCAGCGAACGTTGGATGGCGGCGACCGCGAACTCGGGCTGCATCGCGGGAATGCCGCCGCGCTTCAACCGCTCGGCGGTCGCGGCGTCCACCAGACCACCGCCCGCCCAGGCACCCCACGCGATGGAGGTCGCGGGCAGTCCGTCGGCACGCCGCTGAAGTGCGAGCGCGTCAAGGAAAGCGTTGGCGGCGGCGTAGCTGCCCTGCCCGGAACCGCCTGCGGTACCGGCGAAGGACGAGAACAGCACGAACGCGTCGAGTTCCTTGTCGAGGGTCAGCTCGTGCAGGTGCTGCGCGGCGGCGACCTTCGGCGCGAACACGACGTCGGTCCGCTCCGGCGTCAGGGTGTCGATCAGCCCGTCGTCGAGCACACCGGCGGTGTGCACCACGGCTCGCAGATCGTCGATCCCGTCGATCAGGGCCTTGAGGGCGTCCCGGTCCGACGCGTCGCAAGCCGCGACGGTGACCTCGACGCCCAGCCCCCGCAGCTCCTCGGCCAGCTCAGCGGCTCCGGGCGCATCGCTCCCACGCCGACTGGTGAGCACGAGGTGCTCCGCCCCACGCCCCACCACCCACTTCGCCACATGCGCGGCCAACCCACCAGTCCCCCCAGTGACCAACACGCTCCCCCGCGTGGTCCACCCCTGGCCATTCGCGGGCTTATGGACGCTTTCAGAGGCGCTGAGAGGTCCATTAGCCCGCGAATGGCGGACAAGGCGGCGGGTGAAGGTTCCGGAGGGGCGGACGGCGGACTCTGGGGAGAGGGCGGGGGTGGTGAGCAGGGTGGTGATGCGGCGCAGGGCTCGCGAGTCGAGGGTGTCCGGGAGGTCGATGAGGCCGCCCCAGCGGTGCGGGTACTCCAGGGCGGCGATGCGGCCGAGGCCCCAGATCGTGGCCTGGACCGGGTTCACGACGCGGTCGGCGCGGGAGACCGAGACAGCGCCGCGCGTGGCGAACCACAGCGGCGCGTCCACAGCGGCGTCGCCGAGGGCCTGGGTCAGCGTGACCGTGAGCGCTACGCCGACGGTCTGGCCGGAGGCGGAGTGCGGGCGCTCGTCCAGGGCCAGCAACGACAACACACCGTCTACTTCGGACAGCTCGGCCAGCTCGGTGATGCGGGCGGCCAGGCGGGCGCGGTCGATGTCGGCGGTGTCGAGCTCAAGGGTGATCACCGTCGCGTCCAACCCACCGAGGAGGTCGCTGCGGTGTCCGGCCGGAACCACGGCGAGCCAGGTCCCAGCGGACGCGGGCGCGGCATCCGCGAGCGGCTCCCAGGTGACCTTGTACCGCCAGGAGTCCACGGTGGAGGACTCCTGCTTCGCCTTGCGCCACCTGGCCAGAACGGGCAGCAGCGCACCGAGCGAGTCCTCGGCCTCGATGCCCAGAGTGGCGGCGAGAGCGTGCAGGTCCTCACCCTCGACGGCGGACCAGAAGTCGTCGTCCGGAGCACCGGAGGTCACCGCCGAGACGGTGGCGGAGGACTCCATCCAGTAGTTCTGCCGCTGGAAGGCGTAGGTGGGGAGCTCGACCTTGCGCGCCAACGTGTCGGCGAAGATCGGGTCGAAGTCCACGGAGCCGCCGCGCACGTACAGCTCGGTCAGCGAGGTGAGGAACCGGTCGAAGCCGCCCTCGTCGCGCCGCAGCGAGCCGACAACGACGCTGGAGGAACCCTTGTCCGTGGTGAAGAGCGTTTCCTGGATCGCCGGCAGCAGCACGGGATGCGCGCTGGTCTCGACGAACGCCTCGTGACCGTGCTCGATGAGCAGGCGGGTGACGTCCTCCAGCTCCACGGTCTGGCGGAGGCTGCGGTACCAGTAGTCGGCGTCCATCTCCGGACCGGCGATCACCTCGCGGGTCACCGTCGAGTACAGCGGGACCGCGGGCGTGCGCGGCTGAACCGGCGCCAGGACTTCGAGGATCTGGTCGCGGATCTCCTCCACGTGGGCGGAGTGCGACGCGTAGTCCACGTTGACTCGGCGAACACGGATCGAAGCGGCCTCAAGGGCTGCCTGGAGTTCGTCCAGCGCGGAGGTCTCGCCCGACACCACAACGGAGTTCGCACCGTTGACAGCGGCGAGGGAGACATCGGAACCACGCTCGTCGAGCCACGGCTGCACGTCCGCACGGGACAGTGCGACCGACATCATGCCGCCACGGCCCGCGATCGCGCTGATGGTCTTGCTGCGCAGCGCTACGACCCGCGCACCATCCTCAATGGACAGAGCACCGGCGACAACGGCAGCGGCGATCTCGCCCTGGGAGTGGCCGACGACCGCCGAGGGCTCGACACCGTGCGCCTGCCACAGCGCGGCGAGGGAGATCATGACCGCCCACAGCACCGGCTGGACGATGTCGACCCGGTCCATCCAGGACGTGTCAGGGCCATCGAGCACGTCCAGCAGACGCCAGTCGGCGAAAGGCGCGAGAGCGTCGTGACATTCGCGCATCCGTGCGGCGAAGACCGGCGAGGTGCTCAGCAGCGAGCTGGCCATGCCCGCCCACTGCGAGCCTTGGCCGGGGAAGACGAAAACGGTGCGGTTGATGTCGGTGACCGATCCGCGCACCACGGAGCCCGCGGGCTCACCCTTCGCCAGTGCGTCCAAAGAGGACAGAACGTCCTCGCGGGTACTGCCCAGAACGACCGCGCGGTTCTCGAAGCGGGCGCGCGTGGTCGCCAGAGAGAAGGCCACGTCCAGCGGCTGGATGCCGGGGTTGTTCTCGATGTGGTCGCGGAGGCGCTGAGCCTGCTCGCGCAGGGCGGCCTCACTGCGGGCCGACAGCAGCCACGGGATGTGCTCGGGAGCGTTGCGCTCGGCCGAGGGCTCCTCAACTGCCGGAGCCTGCTCCAGGATCACGTGCGCGTTGGTGCCGCTGAGGCCGAAGGAGGAGACGGCGGCGCGGCGGGGCTCGCCGGTCTCCGGCCAGGACCGCTGCTCGCGCAGGACCTCGACGTTGCCGGTCTCCCAGTCGATGAACGGGGACAGCTCCTCGGCGTGCAGCGACTTCGGCAGGACGCCGTGCCGCAGCGCCTGCACCATCTTGATCACACCGGCCACACCCGACGCGGCCTGCGCGTGCCCGATGTTGGTCTTGACCGAACCGATCCACAGTGGACGGTTGTCGGCGCGGGCCTGGCCGTAGGTCTCCAGCAGCGCGTGCGCCTCGATCGGGTCGCCGAGCTTGGTGCCGGTGCCGTGCGCCTCGACCACGTCGATCTGCTCGTGCTTCAGCCGCGCGTTGGCCAGCGCCGCGTTGATCACCTTGCGCTGCGCGGGACCGCTCGGCGCGGCGAGCCCGTTGGACGCGCCGTCCTGGTTGAGCGCGGAGCCCTTGATGACCGCGAGGACCTCGTGCCCGTTGCGCTCGGCGTCGGAGAGCCGCTCCAGCAGGATGACCGCCGCGCCCTCACCGAGGCCCATGCCGTCGGCACCCGCGCCGAAGGCCTTGCCGCGCCCGTCCTCGGCGAGGCCGCGCTGCCGGGCGAAGCCGACCAGGGAGATCGGCGCGGAGATGATCGCGGCACCGCCTGCGACGGCCAGCGAGCAGTCCCCCTGGCGCAGCGCCTGGATCGCCATGTGGATCGCGACCAGCGAGGACGAGCACGCGGTGTCGATGGTGACGGCGGGGCCCTCAAGGCCCAGCGTGTAAGCGATCCTGCCGGAGATGATGCTGGTGGACATGCCGGTGACGAGGTGGCCTTGGAGCCCGTCCGGCGCGTCCCGCCAGCTCTCGCCGTAGCCCTGGTAGGCCGCGCCGATGAACACCCCGGTCGGGGTTCCCTTGAGCGCCTGGGGAGTCAGGCCCGCCCGCTCGAACGCCTCCCACGAGGTCTCCAGCAGCAGCCGTTGCTGCGGGTCCATGGTGGCGGCCTCGCGCGGGGAGATCCCGAAGAACGCCGGGTCGAACCGGTCCGCCTCGTAGATGAAGCCGCCCTGCGTGGTGTAGCAGGTGCCCTGCACGTCCGGGTCCGGGTCGTACATGGCGTCCAGGTCCCAGCCGCGGTTGGCGGGGAAGGAGCCGACGACGTCGCGGCCATCGGCGACGATGTCCCACAGGTCCTCGGGCGAGCCGACCCCGCCCGGGTACCGGCAGCTCATGGCCACGATCGCGATGGGCTCGCGGGAGGCGGCACTGAGCTGCTGGTTGGCCTTGCGCAGCCGCTCGGTCTCCTTCAGGGACGCGCGCAGCGCGTTGACGACCTGCTGGTTCGAGTCCGACATCTTCCGCTCCGAACTAGTTGTCGGTGTCGAGGGCCATGGCGACGAGAGCGCTCACGTCCATGTCGTCGATGGAGTCGCTCTCCTGCTCCTCGTCGGGAGCGCCGTTCGCCATGCGCAGCAACGTGTCCAGCAATCCGGCTTCGCGCAGCCGGTCCAGCGAGATGGTGGACAGCAGCGCCAGCGTCTCGTTGCTCTCCACCGGGGCGATCGCAGCTTCCGGCAGCAGCTGCTTCTCGACGTGCTTGGCCAGCTCGACCACGTTGGGGTGGTCGAAGACGACGGTCACCGGGAAACGCAGCCCCGTCGCCTCACCGAGGCGGTTGCGCAGGTCAACGGCGGTCAGCGAGTCGAAGCCCAGCTCGCGGAAGGCGCGCCCGGTCTCCACCGACTCCGGCCCGGGGTACTTCAGCGACGCCGCGACCTGGGTCCGCACCACGGAGGCGATGGTCAGCGACCGCTCGGCCGGGCTGAGCGTGGCGATGCGGTCCTTCAGCGAGGCCTCACCGGTGCCGACCTTCGCCGCGGCGGCCTGTTCCCGTTGCAGCGCGGCGCGAACCTCGGGAACCGTCTCCAGCAGCGGGCTCGGACGGGCCGCGGTGAACACCGGGACGAACTTCGTCCAGTCCACCTCGGCGACGACCTCGACCGCGCGGTTGTCGTCGCTGAGCACGCGGTGGAAGCCGTCGATGGCCAGGCGCGGGTTCATGAACGGGATGCCCCGGTCGCGCAGCGCCTGCTCCACGAGGTTGGCCGCCATGCCGCCGCCCTCCTCGGGGTCCCAGATGCCCCACACCAGCGACAGCGCCGGGCGGCCGCGACCGCGCCTGCACTCCGCGAGCCCGTCCAGGTAGGCGTTCGCCGCGGCGTAGGCGCCGTGGTCACCGGAGCCCCACACCGCGGAGATCGACGAGAACAGGATGAACTCGGCGACCTCGTCGGTGTCGAACACCGCGTCCAGCACCGCGGCACCGGCGATCTTGGCGTAGGCGGTGTCGGCGAACTCGTCGAGATCGGTCGCGCCGAGTCCATTGAGGACACCGGCACCGGCGATGTGCATGACCGAGGTGATCGGCCAGCCATCGGCTTCCATCCGGCGCTTGAGCTCGACCAGCGCCTGCTCGTCGCCGACGTCGCACGCCACGACGATGGCCTCGGTGCCCAGCTCGGCGAGCTCGGCGACCAGGTCGCGGGCGCCGGGGGCGTCGATGCCGCGCCTGCTGGTCAGCACCAGGCGGCGCGCGCGGTGCTTGGCCAGCCAGCGGGCGATCTGCGCGCCGACCCCGCCCGTGCCACCGGTGAGCAGCACGCAGTCCTGCGGCTTCCACGACGCCGGGGTGCTCTCCGACTCGACGCGGACCAGGCGGCGAGCGAACAGCCCGCTCGCGCGGACCGCGACCTGGTCCTCGTCGCCGTGTCCGGCGAGCACTCCGGCCAGCCGGTTCACCGCCGACTCGTCGAGCTGCTGCGGCACGTCCACCATGCCGCCCCACCGCTGCGGGTACTCCAGCGCCGCGACCCGGCCGAGGCCCCACACGGCGGCCTGGGCGGGACTGGTGAGCTTGTCCTGTCCGGCAACGGAAGCGGCTCCGTTGGTGACCAGCCACAGTGGAGCGTCGATCTCCGCGTCACCGAGCGCCTGGACCAGCGCGAGCGTCGCGGCGAGACCGTTGGGCAGGCCGCGGTGGGTCATGTGCCACCGTTGGTCCAGCGCGAGCAGCGAGAGCACTCCCCGGAACGGGGCGCCGCCCGCGTCGCGCAGCCGCTTCGCCAGCAGCTCGCGGTCGGCGTCCGCCTCGGCGAGGTCGAGTACGACGGCACGGCCACCGTGCTGCTCCACCGTGGCGCGAACACGGGCCCGCAGCGAGTCGTACCCGGCGTCTACCGGGGCGAGCACGAGCCAGGTGCCGTCCAGCTTCGCCGGGGCGGGCTCGTCGATCGGCGTCCAGTCAACGCGGTAGCGCCACGAGTCCACAATGGACTGCTCGCGCCGCTTCGCCCGCCAGTCGGCGAGGTCGGGCAGGAGCGCGCTCAGTGGCTTGTCGGTGTCGAGACCGACCGTGCTGGCCAACGCGGCGAGGTCACCCTGCTCCACGGCCTGCCAGAAGTCGTTGTCCAGCCCGGACTCCGCCGCGGCGGCCTGCTCAACCGGCTTCTCCGGTGCTTCGAGCCAGTAGCGGCGGCGCTGGAACGCGTAGGTCGGCAGGTCGATCACAGTGGCGTCGTGCCCGGCGAAGACCGACGTCCAGGCCACGGAACCGCCGCGCGCGTGCACTTCGGCGACCGACGCGAGGAAACGGTCGAGCCCGCCCTGGTCCCGGCGCAGTGAACCGACGGTCACTCCGTCGCGCCCCATCGCGTCCAGGGTCTCGCCCAACGCGGGCAGCAGAACCGAGTGCGGGCTGACCTCGATGAAGACGTCGTGTCCGTGCTCCACGAGCAGCCTGGTCGTCTTCTCCAGCTCCACGGTCTGCCGGAGGTTGCGGTACCAGTACTCCGCGTCCACGGAGGTGGTGTCGATCTGCTCGCCGAGAACCGTGGAGTAGAAGGGGATCTCGCTCTGCTTCGGGGTGATCGGGCCCAGCACGTCCAGCAGCTCGGAGTGGATCTTCTCCACGTGCGCGGAGTGCGAGGCGTAGTCCACCGGAACCCGCCGCACGCGGACCCCTTCGCCTTCGAGCTGAGCCTGAAGCGCGTCGAGGGCCTGGTTGTCGCCGGAGATCACTACGGAACCGGAGCCGTTGACCGCCGCGAGGGACAGGCCCTCCTTCACGTAGGACAGGGCCTGCTCACGGGGAAGCTGAACGGACATCATGCCGCCCACTCCGGCGATCGCCCTGATCGCCTTGCTGCGCAGAGCCACGACGCGCGCACCATCCTCAATGGACAGAGCACCGGCGACAACGGCGGCGGCGATCTCGCCCTGGGAATGGCCGATGACCGCTGCGGGCTCGACACCCGAGGCACGCCACAGCGACGCCAGCGAGACCATCACGGCCCACAACGCGGGCTGGACCATGTCCACCCGCTCCAGCCACGTCGCGTCGTCCTGGTTGCGCAGGACATCCAGCAGCGACCAGTCGGTGAAGGGCGCGAGCGCGTCATGGCACTGCTGAAGCCGCTCCGCGAAGACCGGCGAGGTCTCCAGCAGCTCCACCGCCATTCCCGCCCACTGCGCGCCCTGGCCGGGGAAGACGAACACGGACTTGCCCACATCGGCCGCGACCGCGCGGACGAGACCGTCGCGCTCCTCGCCGAGCGCCAGCGCGTCAAGTCCAGCGAGCATGTCGTCGCGGTCAGAGCCGACGATCACGGCGCGGTGCTCGAAGCTCGACCGCGTCTTGGCCAACGAGTAGCCGACGTCCGCGACGCTCTCTTCACCGTCCAAACGGGACCGGAGGCGACGGGCCTGCGCACGGAGGGCGTCCGCGCCGCGCGCGGAGAGAACCCACGGCAGGGCACCGGCGCTGACCTTGGTGGCCGGCTCGGCGACGACCTCGGGCGCGTCCTCGTCCGGCACGACCTCCGGAGTCTGCTCCAGGATCACGTGCGCGTTGGTGCCGCTCGCGCCGAACGCGGAGACACCGGCACGGCGCGGGTGTCCGTCACGGGTCCACGGCCGCGCCTCGGTCAGCAGCGACACCGCCCCGGAGGACCAGTCGATCTTCGGCGAGGGCTCGTCGACGTGCAGCGTCTTGGGCAGCACCTCGTTCCGGAGGGCCATCACCATCTTGATCACGCCGGCGACCCCGGCAGCGGCGGCGGCGTGCCCCAGGTTGGACTTCAACGATCCCAGGAACAACGGCCGCTCCGCCGGGCGGGCCTTGCCGTAGGTGGCGAGCAGCGCGTGCGCCTCGATCGGGTCGCCCAGCGTGGTGCCGGTGCCGTGCGCCTCGACGACATCGACCTCGTCGGCGGGCACCCGCGCGTTGGCCAGCGCCTGCTGGATCACCTTGCGCTGCGCGGTGCCGTTCGGAGCGGTCAGGCCGTTGGACGCGCCGTCCTGGTTGATGGCGGAGCCGCGCACCACGGCGAGCACGTTGTGGCCGTTGCGGCGCGCGTCGGACAGGCGCTCGACCACGAGCACCCCGACGCCCTCGGCCCAGCCGGTGCCGTCGGCGGCTGCGGAGAACGCCTTGCAGCGGCCGTCGGAGGCGAGCGCGCCCTGCCTGCTGAACTCGGTGTACCCCTCTGGGGTTGACAGGACGGTGGTGCCGCCCGTAACGGCCATCGAGCAGTCGCCGCGCCGCAGCCCCTCGCACGCCAGGTGCAGCGCGACCAGCGACGACGAGCACATGGTGTCGATCGTGACGGCGGGCCCGTGCAGGCCGAGGAAGTAGGCGATGCGGCCGGAGGAGATCGCGCCGGAGCGGCCGATCATCACGTTGCCTTCGAGCTCCTCCGGCAGCTCGGTCATGCCGCGGCCGTAGTCGTGGTCGGTGGCGCCGAGGTAGACGCCGGTCTGGCTGCCGCGCAGGGTGGCGGGGTCGATCCCGGCGCGCTCGAAGCACTCCCAGGCGGTCTCCAGCAGCAGCCGCTGCTGCGGGTCCATCGCCAGCGCCTCGCGCGGGGAGATGCCGAAGAACCCGGCGTCGAAGAGCGCGACGTCGTCGAGGAACGCGCCCTCGTTGACGTAGCTGCTGTTGCGGCGCTCGCCGGTCGGGTCGTAAAGAGCGTCCAGGTCCCAGCCGCGGTCGCTGGGGAACGGGCCCATCAGGTCGCGGCCATCGGCGACGGCGGCCCACAGGTCCTCCGGACCGCGGACACCGCCGGGGAAGCGGCAGGCCATGCCCACGATGGCGATGGGCTCACTGGCCTGGTCCTCGACCTCGCGCAGGCGGCGCTTGACCGCGCGCAGGTCGGCGGTGGCCCGCTTCAGGTAGTCCCGGAGCTTCGCCTCGTTGTTGTCCATCAGCCCGCCAGCTCCTTCCTGTCCGGCCGCCTACGACCGCGCCCCTATAGCACCGCCTCTCCCCCGCCCGCCGCTACGGAACCGAGCCAAGTGAGGGGTGCAATCAGGGGTGCCTGGGGTCCCCACCCGGAACCTCCCCATCCCCGGTTTCGCGTTTTGTAGGCTTAATGCGATTGGGAGCGCTCCCATTGCGCATCAAGCCTACAAAACGCGAGGTCAGGACCCCGCCGACGCGCGAATAGCGCACCCGTCGCGGTGAGTGCGACGAATGCGCTATTGGCAAGTGGGTCAGGCGAATCCGAGTTCTTTGTCCAGAAGGTCGAATACTTCGTCGTCCGTTGCCGCGTCCAGCTCGTCCGCTTCCGTGGCCGACGTGCCCTTGACAGCCGCGCTCTGGGCGGCCGTGCCCTCCCACTTCCACATCAGCGTGCGCAGGCGGGCGGTGATCGCGTCGCGGGCTTCGGCGTCGTCGGCGGGGACCGAGGTCAGGGTCGCTTCGAGCTTGTCCAGCTCCTCGCGGACCAGGTCGGCGACGCCCGACGAGCTCGGGGCCAGCTCCTCGTAGAGGTGCTCGGCGAGGGCGGCCGCATTGGGGTGGTCGAAGGCCAGCGTCACCGGCAGGCGCAGCCCGGTGGCATCAGAGAGCCGGTTGCGCAGCTGCACGGCGGTCAACGAGTCCACACCCAGCTCCTTGAAGGAGCGCGACGCGGGCAGCGAACCGCCCTCGTAGCCGAGCACGGAGCCCGCCTGCGCGATCACCACGTCCTGCAGCATCCGCAGACCGGCCACCTTGTCCACAGTGGACAGCTTCGTGCGCAGCTCACCAGCGGACGTGTCCTCTGCCTCTTCGCTGACCGTGACCACCTCGGAGAGCAGCGGGGTCGCCGTGACGGCACCGCTGTCCAGGAACTTCTCCCAGGTGATGTCGGCGACGACGAGGAAGGTCTCGTCGACGTCCAGCGCGCGCTGAAGGGCGGCCGTCGCGAGGTCGCGGGACATCGCGGGGATTCCCCTGCCCTTGAGGACCTCGGCGGTGGCCTCGTCGACCATGCCGGAGCCCTCCCAGGCGCTCCAGGCGACAGTGGTCGCTGGAAGTCCCTGCGACCGGCGGTGCTGTGCCAACGCATCCAGGTAGGCGTTGGCCGCCGCGTAGTTTCCCTGTCCCGCAACACCGATCGTGCCTGCGACGGCGGAGAACATGACGAACGCGGACAGCTCCATCGAGGCGGTCAGCTCGTGCAGGTTGCGCGCGGCCGTGGCCTTGTTGCGCACCACGGCTTCCAGGCGCTCCGAGGTGAGCGCGTCCACCGGCGAGTCGTCCAGCACACCGGCCGCGTGGATCACAGCCGTGATCGGAGTGGGCGCCTGCTTCAGCGCCGTCTCAAGCTGATCGCGCTCGGCGGCGTCGCACGCCACGATCGTCACGCCGACGCCAAGCCGCTCCAGGTCCGCACGAACCTTGTCCGCGCCAGGGGTTTCCTGCCCACGGCGGCCCAGAAGCAGCACGTGTTCGGCGCCAGCGCCCGCGACCCACGTGGCCAGGTGACCGCCAAGAGCTCCGAGACCACCAGTGATCACAACGGTGCCGGAGGGCGTCCACTCACGCGACCCACGCCGGGCCGCCGCACGGACCAGACGGCGGGCGAAGACACCCGACTGCCGGACGGCGTACTGCTCACCGGGCTCGGAACTGCCAAGGGCCGCGACGAGCTGGCTCAACGACCGCTCATCGACCTGCTCCGGCAGGTCCACCAGGCCACCCCACCGCTGCGGCCGCTCAGCGCCGTAGGAACCGGCGAAGCCCCACACCATGGCCTGGTCGGGGTTGGCGATGGGTTCGGCGGCGCTCAACGCCACCGCGCTCTGCGTGACACACCACAGTGGAGCGTCGATCTCCGCGTCACCAAGGGCCTGCGCCAGGGTGACCGTGGCGGTGAGCCCGGCCGTCCGCGCCGAGTCGTCCAGAGCGAGCAGCGAGAGCACGCCGTCGAAGTACGGGTTGGCGTCGCGGATGCGCTCCGCGAGGGCCGCACGGTCAGCGACGTCCGTCGCGTCCACGTCGATGCGGGTGACCTCGGCTCCCGCAGCGGTGAGCAGACCGAGGACGTCCTTGACCGACTCCGCACCGCTTGCGGGTGTGACGACGAGCCACTCACCGCCCAGTGCGACCGGCGAGTCCGCAGAACTAACTGTGCGCCAACCGATCTCGTAGCACCAGTTGTCCACTGCGGACACTTCGAGACGACGGCGGCGCCAGCTGGACAGGCTGGTCACGACCTCGCCGAGCTGGGCGTTCTCGCCGACCCCCAGGGTTTGCGCGACCGACGTGAGGTCTTCGGCGTCCACCGCGTCCCAGAATCGGGTCTCCACCGGGCTGACCGTGGACCGAGCGGGCGGGGTGTACCAGAAGCGCTGCCGTTGGAAGGCGTAGGTCGGCAACGCGATCTTGCGCGCGGGCAGCTCCGCGAAAGCCGCCGACCACGTCACCGGCGCACCGTTGACGTACGCCTCGGCGACCGAGCGCAGGAATCGCGCCGGACCGCCTTCGTTGCGGCGCAACGATCCCACGACCACAGCATCGGCGTCGGCGGACTCGGCTGTTGACTGCAGCGCCATCCCGAGCACCGGGTGCGGGCTGGCCTCCACGAACAGGCGGTGCCGCCGCTTAAGGGCCGCGCGGGTCGCGGTCTCCAGCAGGACGGTCTGCCGCAGGTTGGTGACCCAGTACTCGGCGTCGAGCTTGGCGGTGTCGATCGGCTCACCGGTCACCGTGGAGATGAACGAGATGTCCGAGGAGCGCGGCTTGATCGGCGCGAGCACGTCGAGGAGCTCGGCGCGCAGCTCCTCCACCTGGGCGGAGTGCGACGCGTAGTTCACGTCGATCATGCGGGCGCGGACGTCCTGCGCCTCGGCCGCCTGCTGCACTCCGACGAGCGCCTGCGGCTCACCGGAAACGACCACGGAGGACGGCCCGTTGACTGCCGCCACGGAGACCTTCTCGCCCCACTTGGTGATCAGCTGCTCCGCGTCGGAAAGCGGCATGGACAGCGACAGCATCCCGCCGCGGTCGGACAGCGCGATCAACGACCGGCTCCGCAGGGCGCACACCCGTGCGGCGTCCGAGAGCGACAGCGCGCCGGAGACAGCGGCGGCGGCGATCTCGCCCTGCGAGTGACCGATCACCGCGGAGGGCTCGACACCGAAGGAGCGCCACAGCTCCGCGAGGGAGACCATGACCGCCCACAGCAGCGGCTGGATCACATCGACGCGGTCAGTCGACGGCGCGCCCGGCTTGCCGCGCAACACATCGACCACCGAGAAGTCCACGAACTCCGACAGCGCCGCGTCGCATTCCTTGATGCGCTTGGCGAAAACCGGCGAGGAGTCGATCAGCTCGACCGCCATGCCCGCCCACTGCGACCCCTGGCCGGGGAAGACGAAGACCGGGCGCGGGTCACCGACGGCTTCACCCACGACGACGTCCTCGGCGGACTCGCCCTGGGCGAGCGCCGCGAGTGCGGTCGTGAACCCGGAGTTGGTGCCGGTCAGCACGACGGCGCGGTTCTCGAAGGCCGACCGGGTGGTGGCCAGGGAGTAGGCCAGGTCAACCGGCTCCTGACTGTCCACAAAGGACCTGATGCGGTTCGCCTGCGCCTTCAACGCCTCCGCACCACGACCGGAGACTACCCACGGCATCACCGCAGGGGCCTCGACCACGCGGTCGGTGGGCTCGTCCGGCGCGGGAGCTTCCTCCAGGATCAGGTGCGCGTTGGTGCCGCTGACACCGAACGCCGAGACACCGGCGCGGCGGACGCGCTCACCGGCTGTCCACGGCACCTGCTCGGTCAGCAGCGAGACGGCGCCCGCCGACCAGTTGATCTCCGAGGACGGGGCGTCGACGTGCAGGGTCTTCGGCAGCAGCCCGTGCCGCAACGCCATGACCATCTTGATGACCGAGCCGGAGCCCGCGGCGGCCTGGGTGTGCGCGATGTTGGACTTCAGCGACCCGAGCCACAGTGGACGGTCGGTCGGACGCTCCTTGCCATAGGTGTTGATCAGCGCGTTGGCCTCGATCGGGTCGCCGAGCGTCGTGCCGGTCCCGTGCGCCTCCACGACGTCGACGTCCTCGGCCTTCAGGCCCGCGTTGGCGAGGGCCTGCCTGATCACGCGCTGCTGGGCGCGGCCGTTGGGGGCGGTGAGGCCGTTGGAGGCACCGTCCTGGTTCCAGGCGGATCCGCGCAGCACTGCCAGAACCGGGTGACCGTTCTTGCGCGCGTCGGAGAGCTTCTCCAGCAGGACCAGCCCGACGCCCTCACCCCAGCCGGTGCCGTCGGCGGCCTCGGCGAAGGACTTGCAGCGCCCGTCGGCGGCGAGGCCGCGCTGACGGCTGAACTCCACGAACACGCCCGGCGTCGACATGATCGCGGCGCCACCGGCGAGCGCCATGGAGCACTCGCCGCGCCGGAGCGCCTGTGCGGCGAGGTGCATCGCGACCAGCGACGAGGAGCACGCCGTGTCGAAGGTCATCGACGGGCCTTCGAGGCCGAGGGTGTAGTTGACCCGGCCGGAGAGCACGCTGGTCACGTTGCCGGTGATCAGGTGCCCGCCGAGCTCCTCGGGCGCGCCGAGGTAGTCGCCGCCGTAGTTGAACGAGGTCGCGCCGACGAACATCCCGGCCTTGGTGCCGCGCAGGGAGAGCGGGTCGATGCCCGCTCGTTCGATGGCCTCCCAGGCGACTTCGAGCACGAGCCGCTGCTGCGGGTCCATGGCCAGCGCCTCGCGCGGGCTGATGCCGAAGAACGCCGGGTCGAACTCACCCGCGTCGTAGATGAACGCGCCCTGCTGGGTGTGCGAGCCCTTGACGTCGCTGTCCCCCGCGTCGAGCAGGGAGCCTTCCCAGCCGCGGTCGGTCGGGAAGCCGCCGACCGCGTCCCGGCCTTCGACGACGAGGTCCCACAGGTCCTCCGGCGAGCGAACGCCCCCGGCGAAGCGGCACCCCATCGAGACGATGGCGATGGGCTCGCTCTCGGCGGCTTCCTTCTCCTGCAACTGCTCGCGCGCCTTGGCGAGATCGCCGGCTACCCGCTTGAGGTATGCGAGAAGTTTCTCGTCGTCGCTCATCGTGGCTCCCTACGACCCCAACTCGTCAATGAACCTGAAGACGTCATCCGCGCTCGCGTCCTCGCTCAATCGGTCATCCACAGTGGACTGACCACCGCCGAGGCGGCTTGCCAGGTCGGCGAACCTGGCCGCGAGCTCGGCGCGCAGCTTCTCGTCGGCCTCGATGCCGGGCAACGCGGACTCGATGCGGTCGAGCTCGGCGAAGACCGACGGCGTCGCCTCGGGCTGCTCCGGCAGCAGCTCACCGCGGACGAACTCCGACAGCGACTGCGGATCCGGGTAATCGAAGATCATCATTGCGCTCAGCCGCAGCCCGACCGCCTTGTGCAGCCGGTCCCGCAGCTCCACGGCCATCAGCGAGTCGAAGCCCAGCTCCTTGAAGGCCCGATCCGCCGCGACCGCGTCGGCCGACGAGTGCCCGAGCACCGCGGCGGCCTGCGCCCGCACCATGTCCAGCAGTTCCCTCGCCTGCTCGGAGCGCGGCAGCCCGGCCAGGTGCTTGGCGAAGTCGAACGCGTCCGGAGCGGGCTCCGGCCGCGCCGCCTCGGCCTGCATCGCGCGCACCTCGGGCAGCTCGTCGAGCACCGGCCGCGCGCTGCCCGCGGTGAAGCCGGGGACGAAGCGCTCCCAGTTCATGTCCGCGACGGCGAGGCACACGTCGTCGTTGTCCAGAGCCACCTTCAGCGACGTCACCGCCAGCTCCGGCGCCATCGGCACCAGGCCGCGGCGGGCCAGGTGCTCCTCGACGCCCTCGCCCCGGATCATGCCGTCGTCGGCCCACGGGCCCCACGCGATGGAGGTCGCGGCCTGCCCCCGTGCCCGGCGTCGTTCGGCGAGGCCGTCCAGGTAGGCGTTGGCCGCCGCATACCCACCCTGTCCACCGCTGCCCCACAAAGCGGCGACAGAGGAGAACAGGATGAAGGCGTCCAGGTCCCGCTCGGCGAACAGCTCGTCCAGGTTCACCGCGCCGATCACCTTGCCCTCGGCCACTTCGGCGACCTCGTCGAGCCCCGTCTCCGCCAACGGAGCGAACCGCACGACACCGGCGGTGTGCACGACAGTCCTAATAGGACCGTCCTCCTCCACCTCCGCGACCAGCGCGGCCAGCTGCTCCTTGTCGGCGGCGTCGCACGCGGCGACGGTCACCCGCGCTCCGAGCTCCTCCAGCTCCGCCACCAGCTCGGCGGCTCCCGGCGCCTCCGCGCCCCGCCGGCTCGTCAGCACCAGGTGCTCGGCCCCGTTGCCCGCCATCCACCGCGCGACATGCCCGCCGAGTCCACCCGTGCCACCCGTCACCAACACCGTCCCCCGCGCACTCCACTCGCCATTCGCGGGCTTATGGACGCTTTCCGGGCTTCCGACAGGTCCATTAGCCCGCGAATGGCGGGGGGTGTCGGCGTGGGTGAGGCGCTGGGCGAAGACGCCGGAGGGGCGGATCGCCAGCTGGTCGTCGTCGGTCGGGGCGGACAGGACGCTGGCGAAGCGGTAGAGCGTGCGCTCGTCGAGGTCCTCGGGCAGGTCGATCAGCGCGCCGAGGCGGTGCGGCTGTTCCAGCCCGAGAACCCGGCCAAGGCCCCAGAGCGTGGCCTGCTGCGGGTTGATCGGCTCGTCGGCTTCGCCGGTCGCCACCGCCCCCGAGGTCGCCAGCCACAGCCGGGCGCGGGCGTCCATGTCGTGCATCGCCTGCACCACACCGATCGTCACCGCGAGGCCGACCGACAGCGAGGGGTGCGCCGGATGCGGCCGCTCGTCCATGCCCAGCAGGGACAGCACGCCGCTGATCGGCTCGACCGCCGTCGCCTCC
Organism: Allokutzneria oryzae; assembly: GCF_042429765.1. NCBI lineage: Bacteria > Bacillati > Actinomycetota > Actinomycetes > Pseudonocardiales > Pseudonocardiaceae > Allokutzneria > Allokutzneria oryzae. The sequence goes on from NZ_JBHLZU010000033.1 coordinate 362,341, forward strand.
TTCAGCTTGGCAGCGGCCAGGTCGCGGTCGGAGTCCGCCGCGCCGAGCTCCACAGTGGTCACTCGCGCACCGAAGGTCTCCAGCGTCTTCACCGCGGCGGAGACCGCGTTCCCGGCGATGCCCGGCTCCGGGGTCAGCACGACCCAGGCCCCCGGCAGCGCGGGCTCGTGCTCCTCCGGCTGTGGCCGCCACACCGCGCGGTACCGCCAAGAGTCCACAGTGGACCGGTCTTGGTTGCGGCGGCGCCACGTGGACAGCGCGGGCAGCAGCTCGGAGAGCGGACGATCACCGTCGATGTCCAGGGAGGCGCGCAGCGCGTCGGCGTCGCCGTTCTCCACGATCTCCCAGAACTCCGCGTCGGTCGAGCCCGCGGCGAGCGAGACCTCCTCCTTCGGCGGCTGGTACCAGAACCGCTCGTGCTGGAACGCGTAGGTGGGCAGGTCGATCCAGTGCGCGCCGGTGTCCGCGAAGAACGCCGTCCAGTCCAGTTCGGCTCCGCGCCCGTACAGCTCGGCGACACCAGTGATCAGGGTCCGCGCCTCGGACCTGTTGCGGCGCATGGTGGACGCGGTGACCACCTTGTCGTTGTCGTTGGCGAGGCAGTCCCGCGCGGCGGGCGTGAGGACCGCCTCCGGGCCCAGCTCCAGGTAGCGGGTCACACCGCGCTTCTCCAGGAACCGCACCGCGTCGAGGAACCGAACCTCGTTGCGGACGTGGGTGACCCAGTACTCCGGGTCGGCGGGCTTCGCGATGTCGCCGGTGACCGTGGAGACGATCGGGATGTTCGGCTCCGAGTAGGTCAGCGAGGCGACCACCTCGCGGAACTCCGCGATCATCGGCTCCATCAGCGGCGAGTGGAACGCGTGGGAGACGTTGAGCTGCTTGGTCTTCACTCCCTCTGCGGCGAAGAGCCCGGCGATCTCCAGCGCGACCGCCTCGGTGCCCGCGATCACCGTCGACAGTGGACCGTTGAGCGCGGCGACGCCGACCTGGTCCTCTCGCCCGGCCAGCAGCGGCAGGATCTCGGACTCGGAAGCCTGGATCGAGACCATCGCGCCACCGGCGGGCAGAGCTTGCATCAACCGGCCGCGCGCCGTGACGAGCTTGGCCGCGTCCTCAAGGGACAGGACACCGGCCACGTGCGCGGCGGCGATCTCACCGATCGAGTGCCCTGCCAAGTAGTCCGCTTCGATGCCCCACTCGGAGACCAGGCGGAACAACGCGACCTCGACCGCGAACAGCGCGGGCTGCGTGTAGCCGGTCTGGCCCAGCTCCTCGCCGTCGGCGATCACGTCGGCGATCGGCTTGTCGATGTGCTTGTCCAGCTCTGCGGCGACCTCGTCGAAAGCCTTGGCGTAAGCCGGGAAGGCGTCGTACAACGTCCGCCCCATACCGGCCCGCTGCGCCCCCTGGCCGGTGAACAGGAAAGCCGTCTTGCCCTCGTTCACCACACCCACAGCGGTGTTCGGCGTGGGTTCGCCCTCCGCCAGCGCGGCCAGCGCGGTCAGCAGCTCGTCGCGCTCGGAGCCGATCACCGTGGCCCGGTGCTCGAAGGCGGTACGCGTCGTGGCCAGCGAGTACGCGAGGTCGAGCATGCTCTCCTCACCGGAGGAGACCCGCTGGTGCAGCAGGGAAGCCTGCTCCCGCAACGCCTTCTCCGACCGGGCCGACAGCGTCCACGGCAGCATCGGTAGCTCGCGCCCGGCCACGACCTCGGCAGCGTCGTCGGCGGGCGCCTGCTCGATGATCGCGTGCGCGTTGGTGCCGCTGATCCCGAAGGCGGAGATGCCCGCGAGGCGGGTTCCGTTGCGCTCCGGCCACTCCACCGGCTCGGTCAGCAGCGACACGTCTCCCGCGGACCAGTCCACGTGCGTGGACGGGACCTCGGCGTTGAGGGTCTTCGGCATGATGCCGTGCCGCATCGCGAGCACGAGCTTGATCACGCCCGCGACGCCCGACGCCGCCTGGGTGTGGCCGATGTTGGACTTCAGAGCGCCCAGCCGCACCGGCACGTCGCGGTCCTGGCCGTAGGTGGCCAGCAGCGCCTGCGCCTCGATCGGGTCGCCCAGCACCGTTCCGGTGCCGTGCGCCTCGATGAGGTCCACTTCGGACGGTGCGACGCCCGCGTTGGCCAGCGCCTGCCGGATGACCCGCTGCTGCGAGGGGCCGTTCGGCGCGGCGAGCCCGTTGGACGCGCCGTCCTGGTTGACCGCGGAGCCCTTCACCACCGCGAGCACGCGGTGACCGCGGGCGCGGGCGTCGGAGAGCCGCTCCAGCAACAGCATTCCCGCGCCCTCGGACCAGCTGGTGCCGTCCGCGGCGTCGGAGAACGCCTTGACGTGGCCGTCGCGGGCCAGGCCGCGCTGCCGGGAGAACTCGACGAACAGGCTGGGCATGGACATCACGGTCACGCCACCGGCGAGCGCCAGGTCGCACTCGCCCTGCCGGAGTGCCTGGCACGCAAGGTGAATCGCGACCAGCGAGGACGAGCACGCCGTGTCCAGCGTGATCGACGGGCCCTCGGTGCCGAGGATGTAGGAGATCCGGCCGGACACCACGCTGGCGGCCTTGCCGGTGAGCAGGTAGCCCTCCAGGTCGGCGGGCATCTTCGTCAGGTGCCCGGCGTAGTCCTGGCCGTTGGTGCCGACGTAGACGCCGACCTGCTCCCCGCTGACCGACGACGGGGCGACCCCGCCGCGTTCCAGGGCCTCCCACGCGGTCTCCAGCAGCACCCGCTGCTGCGGGTCCATGGCCAGCGCCTCGCGCGGGCTGATCCCGAAGAACGCCGGGTCGAACTCCCCCGCGTCGTAGAGGAAACCGCCGAGCCGCGAGTAGGTCTTGCCGTGGCTGTCCGGGTTCGGGTCGTAGAGGTCGGCGTCCCAGCCGCGGTCGGTCGGCAGCAGACCCATCGCGTCGCGGCCCTGGGTCAGCATCTCCCACAGCTGCTCCGGCGACCGGACACCACCGGGCAGGCGGCAGCTCATCGACACGATCGCGATCGGGTCGTCGTCCTGGACCACCCTGGTGACCGTCGCCGGGGCGGCGGCCGCCTTGCGCTCGCCGAGAGCCTGGCTCCGCAGGAACTCCGCGAGCACGGCGGGCGTCGGGTAGTCGAAGAGCAAGGTGGTCGGCAGCTTCAGGCCGGAAGCCTCGCTGAGCCGGTTGCGCAGCTCCACTGCGGTCAGCGAGTCGAAGCCGACCTCCTTGAACGCGCGCTTGGGCTCCAGGGCGTCCGGGTCCGGGTGCGCGATGACAGCGGCGGCCTGCGTGCGGACCAGGTCCAGCAGCGCGCGGTCCTGGTCCGCGGGCGACAGACCGGCGAGGCGGTCGGCCAGCGCGGACCCACCGGCGGCGGGCTTGCTGATCGCCGTCGCGGCGTTGCGGCGCTGCGGAACCTTGACCAGGCCGCGCATCAACGGCGACATGGCCGGGTCGCTGATGCGGTTGCGCAGGGTCGCGGTGTCCAGGCGGACCGGCAGCAGCGCCGCGTCCTCGGCACCGGCCGCCGCGTCGAAGAGCGCGAGACCTTCTTCCGAGGCGAGCGGAACGACACCGGACCGCGCCATCCGCTGGACGTCGGCGTCGGTCAGGTGGTCGCTCATCCCGCTGCGCTGCGCCCAGAAACCCCAGCCGAGCGAGACACCGGAGAGGCCGTTGGCCCTGCGGTGCGTGGCGAGGGAGTCCAGGAAGGAGTTGGCCGCCGCGTAGTTCGCCTGCCCGGGGTTGCCGAACGAGGCGACCATCGAGGAGTACAGCGCGAACAGCGGCAGGTCCAGGTCCTTGGTCAGCTCGTGCAGGTTCAGCGCGGCATCGACCTTGGGGCGCAGCACCGTGTCCACCCGCTGCGGGGTGAGCGCGGAGAGGATCCCGTCGTCCAGCACACCCGCCGTGTGCACGACACCGGTGAGCGGGTGCTCCGGGTAGATGGAGTCCAGCAGCACCTCGACCGCGTCCCGGTCCGAGGTGTCGCACGCGGCGAACCGCACCGTGGCGCCGAGTTCGGCCAGCTCCAGCGCGAGCTCGACGGCTCCCTCGGCGACCAGGCCGCGACGGCTGGCCATGAGCAGGTGCTTGACGCCGTGCTCGGTGACCAGGTGGCTGGCCAGCAGCCCGGCGAGCACACCGGTCGCACCGGTGATCAGGACCGTGCCCTCGGGGTCGAGCCCCAGCTTCGCCGGCTTCGCCTCGACCCTGGCGAGCCTCGGCACCAGGAGCTTTCCGCCGCGCAGAGCCACCTGCGGCTCGTGCACCGCCATGACGCGGCGCAGCGCCTGCCGGGACTCGGAGGTGCTCGTGGTGCCGTCCAGGTCGACGATCACGATGCGGCCGGGGTTCTCCGACTGCGCCGACCGCACGAGGCCCCACAGGGACCCACCGGCGAGGTCGGTGACGTCGGCGCCCGGCTCGGTGGCCATCGCGCCCTTGGTGACCAGCAGCAGCCCCGAGTTCTCGAACCGCTCGTCGGCCAGCCAGCTCTGCATCAGCTCCAGCGCGCGGTAGTTCACCGTGCGCACGGAGGTGGCCAGGTCACCGTCGTCGAGCGGGTCCGGTCCGAACTGGACGACCACGACGTCGGGAACGTCGGCACCCGCGTCCACCGCCGCGACCAGATCGTCCAGAGTGGACAGATCCCCGCCCGTGCCGAGCACGGCGTCCAAGCCGAAGCAGTCCGCGCCGATCCGGGACCAGCGGCCACCGGCGGGCTCGGACGGAAGCGGGACCGGCTGCCACGCGGTGCGGAACAGCGCGTCGTCGGCGGGCGAACCCGCGGTGCGCAGCAGGTCGATGTCCAGTGCGGCGAAGCGAACCGAACGCGCGGTCACCACCGGGAGACCGGTCGGGTTGGCCACGGTCATCGAGTACGTGTACTCGCCGGTCGGCACGAGCCGCACGCGCAACGCGGTCGCGGCGGTCGCGTGCACTACAACGCCCTGCCAGCCGACCGCGAGCATCGGCTCACCGGGATCGGCGGGCATGTTGACACCCGCCGCGTGCAGTGCCGCGCCCAGAAGTGCCGGGTGCAGGACGAACTCGGCGGCGTCCGCGTGGTGCTCGGCGTCGATGGCGACCTCGGCGAAGACCTCCTCACCGCGCCGCCACACCGTCCGCAGGCCCTGGAGCGCCGGGCCGCAGCCGAGGCCGCGTGAGGTCAGGTCGGTGTAGACGCCGGTGACGTCAACGGGCTTCGCGTCCGAGGGCGGCCAGCTGGTCATGTCGAAGTCGGGCTGCTCGGCGCCGACCGCCACGACGCCGGTGGCGTGCTGCGTCCACTGCTGGTCGTCGACCTCGACCTCGGTGTCGGGCCGCGAGTAGATGCTGATCCTGCGGCGACCGGAGTCGTCGGGTCCGCCCAGCACGACCTGGACCATGCGCGCGCAGGAGGGCTGCACGACCAGCGGATGGTCCAGCGTCAGCTCTTCGACCTCGTCGCACCCGAGCAGATCCCCCGCGGCGACGGCGAGCTCCACCAGCAGCGACGGCGGCGCGACGACCACGCCCGCGACCTGGTGGTCGGCCAGCCACGGCTCCTCGCGGAGCGAAAGCCTTCCGGTGAACAGGAATCCGTTGCTGGCGGGCAACGCGGTCCCGGTGCCCAGCAGCGGGTGGGCGGTACCGCTGAGACCGGCCGCGCCGAGGTCTCCCGCGGCCTGGGTGCCTTCCAGCCAGTAGCGCTGCCGCTGGAACGGGTAGGTCGGCAGGTCGACGGTCGCGCCGACGCCGAAAGCCTCGGGCCACAGCACGTTCACGCCACGCGCGTAAGCGTCGCCGAGCGAGAGCATCAACCGCGTGCGGTCGCCCTCCTCACGGCGCAGCGTGCCGACGGTGACCGCGTCGGTTCCAGTCGCCTCAATGGTTTCCTGCATCGCCATGGCGAGCATGGGGTGCGGGCTGACCTCGATGAAGGCGGTGTGCCCTGCGGCGAGCAGGGCGCGGGTGGCGCGCTCGAACTCCACCGGCTCGCGCATGTTGCGGTACCAGTAGTCGGTGTCCAGCGCCTCGCTCGCCAGCAGGTCGCCGGTGACCGTGGAGTAGAACGGCACGCTCTTCGACGTGAGCGGCTCGATGCCCGCCAGCTCGGTGTAGAGCTGCTCGCGCAACCCGTCCACCTGCGGCGAGTGCCCGGCGGTGTCGACGCCGGGAACGCGGCGGCACTTCACCCCGAGCTCGGTCAGCTCGGCGGCCAGCGCGTCGAGCGCCTCGACGTCGCCGGAGATGGTCGCCGAGCTGTGGCTGTTGACCGCCGCGACGCCGAGGACCTCGCCCCACTGTTCGAGGTGCGGCCGGATCTCCTCGACGGGCAGCAGGATCGAGAGCATCCCGCCCTTGCCGCTGAGCCGGGACCACGCCTGGCTGCGGCGGGCGATGATGCGGCAGGCCTCGTCCAGGCTGAGTGCGCCCGCGATGAACGCGGCGGCGACCTCGCCCTGCGAGTGGCCGACCACGGCAGCGGGCTGGACGCCGTGCGCCCGCCACAGCTGCGCGAGGCCGGTCATCATCGCGAACAGCACGGGCTGGATGACGTCGATGCGCTCCAAGGACGGCGCGCCGTCCTTCTTGAGCAGAACGTCCACAAGGGACCAGTCGATGTAGGGCCGCAGCGCCTCGTCGCAGGCGAGGACCTGGTTGCGGAAGGACGGGTAGTGCTCCCACAGGTCCAACGCCATGTCGAGCCACTGGGAGCCCTGGCCGGGGAAGACGAAGACGACCTTGCGCCCGTCGGCGCCACCTGCGCGCACCACGGAGGCCGACGGCTCACCGCTGGCCAGCGCGTCCAGGCTCTGCAACAGGCCCTTGCGATCGTCGACGACGACCGCCGCCCGCTGCTCGAAGGAGCTGCGGGTGGTGGCGAGCGACCGGCCGAGGTCGATCAGGTCCAGATCGGGATTTCCGTCCACAAAGGACCGCAGCTGCGCGGCCTGGGCCTTCAGCGCCGCCTCGGACTTGCCGGAGAGCACGAACGGCACCGGGCCGCCGGGCTCCAGGTAGGAGTCCGGCTCCGGGGCGGGCGGCGCCGGCGGCGCCTGCTCGATGATCGCGTGCGCGTTGGTGCCGCTGATGCCGAAGGAGGAGATGGCCGCGCGGCGCGTGCGCTCGCCCTCCGGCCACGGCTGCGCCTCGGTCAGCAGCCGGACGGACCCGCTCTCCCAGTCCACGTGCGGGGTCGGCTCGGTCACGTGCAGCGTCTTCGGCAACGTGTTGTGCCGCATGGCCATGACCATCTTGATGATGCCGCCGACACCGGCTGCGGCCTGGGTGTGCCCGGTGTTGGACTTCAGCGAGCCCAGCCACACCGGGCCCTCGCGGTCCCTGCCGTAGGTGTTGATCAGCGCGTTGGCCTCGATCGGGTCACCGAGCTTGGTGCCGGTGCCGTGCGCCTCCACCGCGTCGATGTCCCCGGCGGTCAGGCCCGCGTTGGCCAGCGCCTGCCGGATGACCTTCTCCTGCGCCAAGCCGTTCGGCGCGGTGAGCCCGTTGGACGCGCCGTCCTGGTTGGTCGCGGTGCCCCGGATGACCGCGAGCACCTGGTGACCGTTGCGCTGCGCGTCGGAGAGCTTCTCCAGCACCAGCATGCCCGCGCCCTCGGCCCAGCCGGTGCCGTCGGCGTCGGCGGAGAACGCGCGGCATCGGCCGGTCGGCGACAGCGCCCGCTGGCGGGTCAGCTCGATGAAGATGCCCGGGTTCGGCATGACCGTGACACCACCGGCCAGCGCCAGCGTGCATTCGCCGTTGCGCAGCGACTGCACGGCCATGTGCACGGCCACCAGCGACGACGAGCACGCGGTGTCCACAGTGACCGCAGGGCCTTCGAGGCCGAGAGTGTAGGCGATGCGGCCGGACGCGACACTGGTCGTCGTGCCGGTGAGCAGGTAGCCCTCGACGCCTTCGCCCGCCTCGTACATGCGGGGGCCGTAGTCCTGCGGCATCGCGCCGATGAACACACCGGCCCGGCTGCCGCGCAACGACTGCGGCGTCAGCCCAGCGCGCTCAAGGGACTCCCACGCGGTCTCCATGAGCACCCGCTGCTGCGGGTCCATCGCCATGGCCTCGCGGGCGGAGATCCCGAAGAACGTCGGGTCGAACTCGTGGGCCTGCCGGAGGAACCCGCCCTCGCGGACGTAGCTCTTGCCGAGCTTGTCGGCGTCCGGGTCGTAGATCGAGTCGATGTCCCAGCCGCGCTCGGCCGGGAACTCCCCGACCAGGTCCCGGCCGCCCGCGAGCACCTCCCACAGCTGCTCCGGCGAGTTCACGTCACCGGGGAAGCGGCAGCCCATCGACACGATCGCGATGGGTTCGCTGTGCGCCACAACCACGTCAGCCGCTTCGTGGTTCTCGGAGTGGCCGAGGATCGCGGCGAGGGTGTGCCGGGCGAGCAGCGTGGGCGTCGGGTAGTTGAACAGCAGCGAGCTGGGCAGCTTCAGCCCGGTGGCGGCGGAAAGCCGGTCCCGCAGCTCCACGGCGGTGAGCGAGTCGAACCCGAGGTCCTTGAACGGCAGGTCCGGGTCGATCGCCTCGGGGTTGGCGTAGCCGAGCACCGCGCCGATGAGCGCCCGCAGCATGTCCAGCGAGATCCGCTGCTGCTCGGCCTCGTCGAGGACGTCGGCGACCTTCTGCCACAGGACCGGGCGGTCCTCGATCTTCGGCTCCTCCGCCAGGACTGCGGTCTCGTCCCCGGTGGGTACGTCGCCGGTCGCGACGACAGCGGCGTCCAGCCAGCAGCGCTGCCGCTGGAACGCGTACTTCGGCAGCTCCACGCGACGAGCCCCGGTGTTGGCGAAGAACGACTTCCAGTCGATCGCGACACCGTTGACGTGCAAGGAGACCAGCGCGCTCAGCGCGGCCTCGTCCTCCGCGCGGTCCTTGCGCAGCAACGGAACGAGGGTGATGCCGTCCGTGTCCCGCAAGGACTCCTTGGCTGCCGCGGTCAGCACGCCGTGCGGGCCGAGCTCCAGGTAGCGGGTGACCCCGTTGGCTTCGAGGTGGTGGACGCTGTCCAGGAACCGCACGGTGTCGCGCACGTGCTGGACCCAGTACTCGGCGGTGAACTCTTCGACCTCGCCGGCCGACACGACGGGAATGCTCGGCGCGGAGTACGTGATCGACGCGGCGACCTCGTGGAACTCGGCGAGCATCGGCTCCATCAGCGGCGAGTGGAACGCGTGGGAGACCGTCAGCCGCCTGGTCTTCACGCCCCGCTCGCCGAACTCGGCGGCGACCCGGAGGACGCTGTCCTCGTCACCGGCGATGACCGTCGACTGTGGACCGTTGAGGGCCGCGACGCTGACGTGCTCCTCGCGCCCTTCCAGCAGCGGCAGGACGTCGGCCTCGGAAGCCTGGATCGACACCATGGCGCCGCCAGTCGGTAGCGCCTGCATCAGCCGGCCGCGCGCGGCGACGAGCTTGACGGCGTCCGGCAGGGAAAGGACACCGGCAACGTGCGCCGCGGCGATCTCACCGATCGAGTGCCCCGCCAGGTAGTCCGGCCGCACACCCCAACTCTCCACGAGGCGGAACAGCGCGACCTCGACCGCGAACAGCGCGGGCTGGGTGTACGCGGTCTGGTCGAGCTCCGCGCCGTCGGCGATCACCGACGCGAGCGGCTTCACCAGGAGCTTGTCGAACTCAGCGGCGATCTCGTCGAAAGCCGTTGCGAAGACCGGGAAGTTCGCGTGCAGCTCGCGGCCCATACCGAGACGCTGAGCGCCCTGCCCGGTGAACAGGAACGCGGTCTTGCCCTCACCGGCACGCCCCTCAACGAGACCCGCTCCCGGCATCCCGTCGGCGTAGGCCCGCAGTCCACGGAGCAGCTCGTCGCGATCCCGACCGACAACACCGATCCGGTGGGTCAGCGCGGCGCGCGTCGTGGCGAGCGAGTTGGCGACGTCCAAAGCGGACAGATCGCTGTTCTCATCCACATAGGACAGAAGACGGGTCGCCTGCGCACGGAGAGCCTGCTGCGACTTGGCGGAGAGCAACCACGGCTGGACACTCGGCGCGGCTCCGGTCTCGGCCGCTTCGCGCTGGGGCGCTTCAGTGAGGACGATGTGGCAGTTGGTGCCGCCCATGCCGAAGGAGGAGACACCGGCGACGATGTCCTCGCGCGGCCACTCGCTCAGCTCGGTCTGCACCCGCAGGTTCAGCCCGTCCAGGTCGATGTCGGGGTTGGGCGTCTCGAAGTTCAGGCTCGGCGGCAGCTCACGGTTGCGCACCGCCAGCGCCGCCTTGATCAGACCGGTGACACCGGCCGCGCCTTCGAGGTGACCGACGTTGGTCTTGGCCGAACCCACCAGCAGCGGCGCGTCGGCCGATCGGGCGGCACCGAGGACCGCACCGAGCGCACCGGCCTCGACCGGGTCACCGACGCGGGTGCCGGTCCCGTGCAGCTCGACGTACTGGACGGCGGACGGGTCGACACCGGCGCGCCGGTAGGCCGCCCGCAGCAGCTCTTCCTGGCCTGCGCGGTCCGGCGTGGTGAGCGTGTCGCCACCGCCGTCGTTGTTGACCGCGCCACCGGCGACGACGCAGTAGATCGGGTCACCGTCGGCCAGCGCCGCGCTCAGCGGCTTCAGCACGACGACACCGCCGCCCTCACCACGGACATAGCCGTTGGCGCGGGCGTCGAAGGTGTAGCAGCGGCCGTCCGGTGACAGCGCGCCGAACGCGGCGGCGCCGAGCGTGCTCTCCGGCGCCAGGTTCAGGTTGACACCTCCGGCGATGGCGATGTCCGCCTCACCGTTGCGAATGCTCTCGCACGCCAGGTGCACGGCGACCAGCGATGACGACTGTCCACTGTCGACAACCATGCTCGGCCCGCGCAGACCGAGCAGGTAGGACACCCGGTTGGCGATCAGGCCGCGGTTGAGCCCGGTCAGCGTGTGCTGGCCGATCGCCCCGGCCCCCGCGCGGTGCAGCAGGGTCGCGTAGTCGTCGCCGATCGCGCCGACGAAGACACCGGCCCGCCGCCCGGCGAGCGCGTCCGCCGGGACTCCCGCGTCCTCCAACGCCTCCCAGCTCAGCTCCAGCGCGAGCCGCTGCTGCGGGTCCATCGCCGCGGCCTCCCGCGGCGAGATGCCGAAGAAGGCGGGGTCGAAGCGGTCCACGTCGGCGAGGGTCCCCGACCGGCGCGGGGCGCCGGTGCCCGGCCCGGTCGCGTCCTCGCCGAGCCCCCACCGTCCCGCGGGCGTCTCGGTGATCGCGTCGGCACCGGCGCGCAGCAGCCCCCAGAACGCGCTCGGGTCACCCGCCTGTGGCAACCGGCACGCGATGCCGACGATGGCAATGCCCTCGAATCCCTTGCCGGTCCGGGTCTGGTCCTTCGCGCCTTCAGCCACCATCGCCCCTAGTCCCCACATACTCGGTCGATCGAGAAGGAGAACAACCTCGGTGTTGTCCCGCCCTACGCCCTAAAGCGAGACTCGTATCAAGAAAACTGATTCGCCCAGCAGTTGTTGTTCACAGTTGTGTGTCCACGCGCGGTTGAGTCTGAAACTAACTGCCGCCCCACCCCTAGCAACAACCCCTAACGTTCCGCCTGACAGGCGATCGACACACCTCGCGACGAGGGAAAAGGTTCTGAACACGATCCACCGGACGGTGGACCCGAAAGGGCGCGACAAGCCGCCGTTCGGAGCAATCTCGAACGCCACCGGAAATGCCTCGCTTTACCTCGGTTCAGGAGCGGTGAATCGGGTGTTTCACGACCTCACAGGGGCTGTGAAAATACGCCGTCCACCCGGGCCGGGACGGAAAAGTCCGGTCAAGTACCCACCCCTGACCCTTCCGGGCGCGGCCCCTTAATTCGTGGAAGAGCCTGGCCCGCCGCCCGGCCTCCGACATAGCTTGCTGGCGGGGCCGCGCTGACGGGCAGCCGAACCCCGGGAGGTGCTCACCGTGAAGGGAATCGTGCTGGCCGGAGGGTCGGGCACCCGCCTGCACCCGGTGACGCTGTCGGTGTCCAAGCAGCTGTTGCCGGTCTACGACAAGCCGATGATCTACTACCCGCTGTCCGTGCTGATGCTGTCCAACATCCGGGACATCCTGCTCATCTCCACCCCGCAGGACCTTCCGCTGTTCCAGCGGTTGCTCGGCGACGGCGCGCAGCTCGGGCTCACCATCACCTACGCCGAGCAGGCCGAGCCGCGCGGGCTCGCCGACGCGTTCGTCATCGGCGCCGACCACGTCGGCGACGACACCGCGGCGTTGATCCTCGGCGACAACATCTTCCACGGCCAGCGGTTCTCCGAGATCCTGGAGGTGACCGCGAAGGACGTGCGTGGCTGCGTGCTCTTCGGCTACCCCGTGCAGGACCCGCACCGCTACGGCGTCGGCGAGACCGACGCCACCGGCAGGCTGATCTCCATCGAGGAGAAGCCGGAGAACCCGCGCTCCAACCGCGCGATCACCGGTCTGTACTTCTACGACAACGACGTGGTGGACATCGCCAAGAACATCCGGCCCTCCGCGCGAGGGGAGCTGGAGATCACCGACGTGAACCGGGTCTACCTGGAACGCGGTGACGCGAGACTGATCGACCTCGGCCGCGGATTCGCCTGGCTGGACACCGGAACCCACGACTCGCTGCTGCAGGCGGGCCAGTACCTCGCGACGCTGGAGAACCGGCAGGGCGTGCGCATCGCGTGCCTTGAGGAGATCGCGCTGCGCATGGGTTTCATCGACGCCGACGCGTGCCACGCGCTCGGCGAGAAGCTGGCGAAGACCGGATACGGCCGCTACATCATGGACGTGGCAAGGGAATTCCGGAGCTAGAAGGGTCTCAGCGTGCGAATCCTGGTCACCGGCGGCGCGGGCTTCATCGGCTCGCACTTCGTCCGCGAACTGCTCGGCGGGCGCTACCCCGCGCTGTCCGGCGCGGAGGTCATCGTGCTGGACAAGCTCACCTACGCGGGCAACCTGGCCAACCTGGCGGAGGTCACCGATCGGCCGGAGCTGCGCTTCGTGCGCGGCGACATCTGCGACCCGCAGCTCGTGCGCGAGCTGATGACCGGCGTCGACCTGGTCGTGCACTTCGCCGCGGAGTCCCATGTGGACCGTTCCATCACCGGCTCCGCGGAGTTCATCCGCACCAACGTCCTCGGCACGCAGACCCTGTTGCAGGGCGCGCTGGACGCGTCGGTCGGCAAGTTCGTCCACGTCTCCACCGACGAGGTCTACGGCTCGATCGACTCCGGCTCGTGGCCCGAGGAGCACCCGCTGCTGCCGAACTCGCCGTACTCGGCGTCGAAGGCGTCCTCGGACCTGCTCGTCCGGTCCTACCACCGGACCCACGGCATGCACACGTGCGTCACGCGCTGCTCCAACAACTACGGGCCGTACCAGTTCCCGGAGAAGGTCATCCCGCTGTTCGTCACGAACCTGTTGGAAGGCATCAAGGTTCCGCTCTACGGCGACGGCGGCAACATCCGCGACTGGCTGCACGTCGACGACCACTGCCGTGGCATCGCGCTGGTGGCCGAGGGCGGCAGGCCGGGCGAGGTCTACAACCTCGGCGGGGGAACGGAGCTGAGCAACCGCGAGCTGACCGAGAAGCTGCTGGAGCTCATGGGCGCCGACTGGTCGATGGTGCGCCAGGTGCCCGACCGCAAGGGGCACGACCGGCGGTACTCGGTGGACATCGCCAAGGCCGAGCGCGAGCTGGGCTACGCGCCGCTGAAGGACTTCGCCACCGGCATCGCCGAGACGGCCGCCTGGTACCGCGACCACCGCGAGTGGTGGGCCCCGCTGCGGGACGGCGCCGCGCTGCCCGCGAGCTGAGAATGCGTTTTTGGCCGCATTTTCCGAGCGACCGGAAATATGTAGTCTACGGTCATGCAAACACGTGAGCTGGCCGTCGAAGGTGCATTCGAGTTCACCCCGACGGTCTACCCCGACAGCCGTGGTGTCTTCGTTTCCCCGTTCCAGGAGCCCGCATTCGAGGCGGCGGTCGGGCACAAGCACACGGTGGCGCAGACCAACCACAACCGGTCCTCGAAGGGCGTGGTGCGCGGCATCCACTTCACCAGGACGCCGCCCGGCCAGGCGAAGTACGTCTACTGCGCGCGCGGCAAGGCGCTGGACGTGGTCGTCGACCTGCGGCTGGGCTCGCCGACCTTCGGCAAGTGGGACGTGGTGGAGATGGACGACGTGTCCTTCCGGGCCATGTACTTCCCGGTCGGCGTGGGTCACGCGTTCGTCGCGCTTGAGGACAACACGGTGATGTCGTACGTGGTGACCAGCTTCTACAACCCGGCGAACGAGCTGTCGATCGACCCGCTCGACGCCGACCTCGCGCTGCCGTGGCCGAAGGACCTCGACTACCTGCTCTCCGACCGCGACACCGCCGCGCCGAGCTTCAAGGAGGCACAGGCGCAGGGCCTGCTGCCGAAGTACTCCGACTGCCGCGAACTAGGGCATGCCTGAGGGGTCTCGTTCGATGAGAGCCGGGATCCAGGTCGTTCCTGGGAAGACAGCGGGTAGTCCGCGTACCGGTGCCGGTGGCACAGCCAGGGGCGGGCTGGGCGCGGCTGTCGCGAACACGGACTCCACAGGCGCGCCCTAGCCCCCTGACCTGCATAGTTAGGGGTTGTCGGCCGGTTTGGGGAGTGGTTGCCTCTCCCGCATGACCAGAACCGACCGATTCGCCCGCCCGCGCGTGGCGGTGCTGGGCGCGACGGGCTGCGTCGGCAGGCAGGTCTGTGCGGCCTTCGCCGACGCCGACTACGAGGTCATCGCGGTGGCCAGGCGCTTCGCGCCGCAGATCGCGCGCTACCGCTACCGGTCCCTGGACGTCGGCAACCCGGACGTGCCGCGGCTGGCCGACATGCTGGCCGCGGAACGGGTGAAGGTGGTCGTCAACGCCACCGGCGGCTGGGGCAGCACCGAACACGAGATGACCTACTCGCACGTCGACCTGGTCAAACGCCTGATCGAAGCGCTGACCGAGGTCCCGGAGCGGCCGCGCCTGGTGCACGTGGGCACCATCCACGAGTACGGCCCGGTCGCCCCGGGAACCGCGATCGACGAGCACGTGGTCCCCGCGCCGCGAACCATGTACGCCAGCACCAAGCTGGCCGGTTCGGAGGCCGTCCTGCGGGCGACGGAGGCCGGCGACATCGACGCCGTGGTGCTGCGGCTGGTGAACGTGTTCGGCCCGCATCCGTCGCCGGAGAGCTTCCTCGGTTCCCTCTCGGCAAGGCTGCGCGCGGTTTCCCCAGGCCAGCAGCTTGAGCTGAGCATCGCGGAGGCCCGGCGGGACTACGTGGACGCCCGCGACGCCGCCGAGGCGGTGCTGCGCGCGGCGCACGCCAGGGTGACCGGCGAGGTGATCAATGTGGGGCGCGGCGAGGCGATCGAGCTGCGCGAGCTGGTGTACGCGCTGGTCACTGCGGCGGGACTGGAGCCGTCGGCGGTGCGCGAGCTCGGCTCCACAGTCACCAGCAAGGGCGGAGACTGGACGCAGGCGTCGATCACGAAGGCACGCGCGGTGCTCGGCTGGGAACCGGAGCGCACGGTGACGGAGTCGGTACGGGCGATGCTCGGCGCGGCCGAGGTGCCCGCCTGAGCGCAATTTCGCCCCCTAACCCCACCCCTATTCTCCGCACCATCGGGTTCCCCGATTATGAATTCACCCTAGGGTGTGGGTCGAACCGTCACGAATCGCATTCCTGATAATGGCGCTATCGCTTCTTCGGGCGTCATCGCCAGCGGACGAAGGACTATCCCGTGACCGAGACTTCGACCCACTCCGCCGTGCCGCTGCGAACCGCGGACGCCACCATCGCGCTCCGGATCGCCGAGTCCGCGCTGGCCGTGGACGGCGTGACGCCCATGGCGGAGTTCCGCACCTGGTTCGACGACTGCGGCTCCCGCAACTACACCGAGGTGGAGCTGGTCCCGCTCGACAAGCTGGCGAGCTGGTCCGCCGACCCCGTGACGGGCAACATCGGCCACGCCAGCGGCAAGTTCTTCACCGTGGAGGGCCTGGAGATCTCCCGGCCGGGCCACTGGGTCGAGCGCTGGGCGCAGCCGATCATCAACCAGCCGGAGATCGGCATCCTCGGCATCGTGGTCAAGGAGTTCGACGGCGTCCTGCACTGCCTGATGCAGGGGAAGGTGGAGCCGGGCAACTGCAACGGCGTCCAGCTCTCGCCGACCGTCCAGGCCACCCGCAGCAACTACACCCGCGTGCACAAGGGAAAGCCGGTCCCGTACCTCGAATACTTCATGGACACCAAGCGGCACAAGGTGATCGCGGACGTGCTCCAGTCCGAGCAGGGCTCCTGGTTCTTCCAGAAGCGCAACCGCAACATGGTCGTCGAGGTCACCGAGGACGTCGAGCTGCTCGAAGACTTCTGCTGGCTGACCCTGGGGCAGCTGCACCAGCTGCTGCGCGAGGACGACCTGGTGAACATGGACGCCCGCACGGTGCTGTCCTGCCTGCCGTTCTCCGGGACCGACCTCGCCACCATCCTCCCGGCCGCGGAGCGCGACGCCTTCACCACCTCGATCATGCGCTCCTGCACGGAGAGCGAGGGCGCGGTGCACACCACCGACGAGATCCTCAGCTGGATCACCGGCGCCCGCACCCGCCACGACATCACCGCGAACCGCGTGCCGCTGAAGAACATCGACCAGTGGAAGCACACCGACTCCGGCATCTCCCACGTGACGGGCCGTTTCTTCAGCGTGATCGGCGTGGACGTGCGGGCGGGCGGCCGCGAGGTCCTCCAGTGGTCCCAGCCGATGCTGGAGCCCAGCGGCGACGGCCTGTCCGCCTTCCTGGTCAAGCAGATCGGCGGAGTCCTGCACGCCCTGGTGCACGCCCGCGTCGAACCGGGCTACCTCGACGTGGTGGAGCTGGCCCCCACGGTTCAGTGCACAGTGGACAACTACACGCACATGCCGCCGAGCGACCGCCTCCCGTTCCTCGACGCGCTCCGCACCGCCCCGGAGTCCCAGATCCGTTACGACACAATGCTTTCCGAAGAAGGCGGCCGCTTCTACCACGCCAGGACCCGCTACCTCGTGGTGGAGACCGAAGAGGACGTGGACCTGGAGAACCACCCGGACCACCGCTGGCTCCCCCTGCACCAGCTGGTGGGACTCCTGCGGCACAGCCACTACGTCAACGTCCAGGCCCGCAGCCTCGTGGCCTGCATGCACTCCCTCTTCGCCCCCCACCCCACCACCTAACCCTCTCCCCCTCTCCCCCTCTCCCCCCTCCCCTCACCCCTCCTCCCCCCACCCCTCCTCATCCCGAGCCGGCGTGGTCCCGTTCTCGCGTTTTGTAGGCATGATGTCCATAGAGAGCGCTCTCTTTCGCATTATGCCTACAAAACGCGAAGTCAAGGGGGCCAGCGGAGGTTGTGGACAGCGAGGTTCGATGTGGACAACTCGCGCTGAGTACACGTGGTCGGACGGAGTCGTCGTGTCGCTCGGGGCACTGTTGACAGCATGCGAACCTCCAGACCGAAACTCGAAGTCGAACTGTTCCGTGGCAGTGACGCTGTGGCCGCTGGCGTGCTGACCAAGGCGGACCTGCGTACGGATCGCTTCGTTCGCTTGTTCCGAAACGCTTACGTGGTCCGAGGCGTCCCGATCACCCACGAGTTGCGTTGTCGTGCCGCGGCGTTGGTCTTGCCGAAGAACACCGTCCTCACAGGACGGTCAGCCGCGACCGTCCTCGGGGTCCCACTCACTGGGCCGAACGATGCCATCGACATGGTGTCCCCGGAGATCCATCGTGGACACTGGCGTCCTGGGCTCAGGATCCGCCGGGTGCGCATCGGGGATGAGGAGTCGGAGCCCTGGGAAGGGATTCGCATCGCGACCCGGTTGCGGATCGCCTTCGACCTTCTCATCGGCAGGTTGTCTCTGGCGCAACGAGTCGCTTACACCGACGCTTGGCTGCGCTCCGGCGCGGTCGACGTGGACGAGCTGCACGAGCTGGTGTCACGACGGCACGACCACGGCGTCCGGTTGGGTCGACAGGCCATGGAACTCGTGGATCCGCGGGCAGAGTCGATCCCCGAGTCGGAGCTCCGAGTCCTGCTGCGCATGGCGGGCTTCTCCCCGGTCCCGCAGTTGGTTGTCCGTGCGGGAACGAAGTTCGTGGCACGGGTGGACCTGGGCTTCGAAGAGGAACGGGTAGCCGTGGAGTACGACGGCGCATGGCACGGCGAGACCGCTCAGCTCACCCGTGACCGCCAGCGCCTCAACGACCTGCAGGAGGCAGGCTGGCGCGTCGTCTCGATCACGGCTGCCCTGCTCCGCAAGAACCCTGGCTGGGTCGTCGCGGCCGTCCGCGACGCACTCCTCCAGTCCCGCGACTACCAGCGCGTTTTGTCACCTTGATGCGAAATGGAGCGCTCCCAAATCACATCAAGGTGACAAAACGCGAGAAACGACCACGGTGGCTCAGGTGCGGTGGGCGGCGGTGAGGTCCTCAAGGGTGGGGACGATGTCGTTGACCGTGGGGGTTTCGAGGATGCCGTGACGGAGGTTCTTCGCGCCTTCGGCGAACTCGGATTCGTCCAGGAGGCGGCGCACGCCCTCGCGAAGGCTCTCCGCCGTGGTCTGGGTGGGGTGGGAGTAGAGGCCCGCGCCGACCTTCGCGGTCTGCTCCGCCTTGATCCACATATCCGCCATGCGGATCGGCAGGATGAACTGCGGCACACCGTAGAGCGCCGCCGTTGACCACGTGCCGAAGCCGCCGTGGTGCACCACGGCGGAACAGGTCGGCAGCGCCGCGTGCATCGGGACGAAGTCCACAACGCGGGCGTTGTCCGGGAAGGTGCCGACCGCTTCGCGCTCGCGCTCGCTCAGCGTCGCCACCACTTCGACGTCCAGTTCGGACAGTGCCTCGAAGGACTCCTTCAGCGGCACGAAGGTGCTGCCGAGCGCCTTGCCGAAGGACATGCCCGGGGTGAGCAGGACACGACGGCGCTCCTGCGGCTCGTTGAGCCAGGAGGGGATCACCGAGCGCCCGTTGTACGGGGTGTAGCGGACCGGGACGCGCTTGACCGACAACGGGATCTGGATGCTCGTCGGGACCTGGTCGACCGTCCACTGGCCGTTGACCACGTCCTCGTGGAAGTCCGATCCGTAGCTCTCCAGCTGCGCGCCGAGCCAGTCGGCCATCGGGTCGCTGCGCTGCTCCGGAGGCTGCTGCGCCGCCAACTGGTGGAAGACCTCGCGCATCGTCGAGTAGATGTCCAGGCACCAGTTCAGCCGCGCGTGCGCCGCTCCGACCGCGCGCGCCGCCACACCGCCCGCGAAAGTGATCGGGTCCCACAGCACCAGATCGGGCTTCCACGACCGCGCGAAGGACACCAGGTCGTCGACGATCGTGTCGTTGTACGGCTGGAACGCGTAGCCAACCGCCACCTGGTACTTCAGCAGCAGCATCTCCCAGTTCTGCTTGTCCAGGAACGGTTCGCTCCAGTCGGAGAACTCGTTCTCGACCGTGTCCTCCTGCGCGAGCGCGTCGTGCAGGGCGTGGTCGGTGCCGACCGGGACCGCGGACAGGCCCGCGTTCGTGATGGTGTCCGTCATCGCCGGGGCGCTCGCCACGCGCACCTCGTGGCCGGCGTTGGTCAGCGCCCACGCCAGCGGTGCCATGGTCAGGACGTGCGACTTCTCCGAGACGGTGGTGAGCAGAACGCGCATGGGGAGCCTTCTCCGCGATGAGATAAGGAAAACGGGGGTGGCCTGAACCACCCCCGTCACGGGGTCAGACGGTGGCGAGGACCTCGCGCACCGCCGCGATGACCTTCTCCTGCGTGCCGACCGGCAGCGACGGGTACATCGGCAGCGAGAAGATCTCCTTGGCGAGCTTCTCGGTCACCGGGAGCGAACCCTCCTCGTAGCCGAGCTTGTGGAAGCCCGACTGCCGGTGCACCGGCCACGGGTAGCTGATGTTGAG
The DNA here is from genome assembly GCF_042429765.1 of Allokutzneria oryzae. Classification (NCBI taxonomy): domain Bacteria; kingdom Bacillati; phylum Actinomycetota; class Actinomycetes; order Pseudonocardiales; family Pseudonocardiaceae; genus Allokutzneria; species Allokutzneria oryzae. The sequence goes on from NZ_JBHLZU010000033.1 coordinate 382,259, forward strand.
GTGGATGTCGTAGGCCTTGAGCGCCTCGATGATCGCGTCACGCTTGGGGTGCCGGACGACGTAGACGTAGTACACGTGCTCGTTGCCCTCGTTGACCTTCGGCAGGACGAGGTCGGTGTCGCCGAGGCCTTCGAGGTAGCGCTGCGCCACGTCGCGACGGCCCTGCGCGTACTGGTCGAGGCGGGTCAGCTTGCGGCGCAGGATCTCCGCGTGCAGCTCGTCCAGGCGCGCGTTGTGGCCGGGGGTGGAGACGACGTAGTAGGTCTTCTCCATGCCGTAGTAGCGCAGGCGCCGCAGGTTGGCCGCGGTCTCCTCGTCGGAGGTGATCGTGGCACCGCCGTCGCCGTACGCGCCGAGGACCTTGGTGGGGTAGAAGGAGAACGCGGCCGCCTTGCCCATGGTGCCCGCGATCTTGCCGTGGTGCCGGGCGGCGTGGGCCTGGGCGCAGTCCTCCAGGATCGGGATGCCGTGCTTGTCGGCGATCGCCTGGAGCGGAGCCATGTCCACGCACTGGCCGTAGAGGTGCACCGGCAGCAGCACCTTGGTCTTGTCGGTGATCTTGGCTTCGACCTGGCCGACGTTCATCAGGTAGTCGTCCTCGTGGACGTCGACGAACACCGGGGTCGCGCCGATCTGGTCGATCGCGATGACGGTGGGCGCCGCGGTGTTGGACACCGTGATCACCTCGTCGCCGGGGCCGACGCCCAGCGCGCGCAGACCGAGCACGAGCGCGTTCGTGCCGTTGTCGACGCCGATGGTGTGCTCGACACCGTGGTAGGCCGAGAACTCCTCCTCGAAGCCACGCACGCTGTTGCCGAGAACCAGCTGTCCGGAGCGGAAGACGGTCTCCACGGCGTCGTGGATGTCCTCCCGCTCCTGCTCGTACTCGGGCATGTAGTCCCAAACGCGAGTAACCATGGGTACGCAGAACCTCCAAGCCAGCGAGAACCGCCGCGATCAGCCAATCTCAGCGGGTGGACGACAACAACCCCTAGGCACCCCAGAAACCGGCACCGGTCTTGCGCCCCAGGCGGCCGAGCTCGACCAGGCTGGTCAGCAGCGTCGCGGGCTTCACGTCCGGGTCGTAGTTGATTTCGTGCAGCCGCCACTGGATCGCCTCGGAGATGTCGAGGCCGATGGTGTCCAGCAGGGTGAAGGGCCCCATCGGATATCCGAAACCGCTCTCGATCGCGGCGTCAAGACCCGGTACCGTCGCGGCCCCGGACTCCACCAGCCGGATGGCGTCGTTGAGGTACGGGAACAACAGGTAGTTCACGATGAACCCGGCGCGGTCCGAACAGTCCACAGTGGTCTTCCCGAGCCGGGACGCCAAGGCGTGCACGGAGGTCAGCACGTCGTCGCCGGTGAACTCGGTGCGCGAGACCTCGACGAGCCTCATCGCGGGCGCCGGGTTGAAGAAGTGCATGCCGATCACGTCGGCGCGCCGCGAGGTGGCCTCGGCGCACGCGGTCACCGACAGGCTGGACGTGGTGGTCGCCAGGATCGCGCCCGGCTTGCAGATCTCGTCCAGCTCGGCGAAGACCTCCGTCTTGACGTCGATCTCCTCCGCGGTGGCCTCGATGACCAGGTCGCACTCGGCGACAGCGATCCGGGAGGCGCTGGGGATCAGCAGCGCGAGCGCGTCGCGGCGCTGGTCCGGCGTGACCCGGCCCCGGCGCACCGCGCGCACCAGCGAGTCGTCGATGGCCCGCGCGGCGGCGTCGGCCTTGTGCTCGTCCCGTGCCACGAGCACGGTCTCCAGCCCCGCCTGCGTCGTCACCTGGGCGATGCCGCGCGCCATGGTTCCCGAGCCGATGACACCGATGCGGTTGACGGTCCTGGCCGGCACGGTGCCGCCACGGTCGCAGCGCTCCGGTTCCGAGTCGATCCCACCGGAGGCGGAGTAGGTGTAGAAGCCTTGCCCCACCTTGCGTCCGAGCAGTCCCCCGTCGACCATCCGGTTCAGCAGGCCGGTGGGCGCGTGCGTGGCGATGTCCGTGCGGGCGTGCAGGTCGGCGAGCGCCTTCTGCGCCACGTCGAGCCCGATGCGGTCCAGCAGCGCCAGCGGTCCGGTGGGCAGGCCGCAGCCGAGGCGCATCGCCGTGTCGATGTCCTCGCGCGTGGCGTAGCCCGCCTCGTAGAGCGCGACGGAGCGGTTCAGGTACGCCAGCACCAAGTCCCACGCGAGCCCGCGCGCCGCACCGAGGTCCTTCTGCGCGATGGGCAGGAGTCCCAGCAACGCCTTGGCCTTCGCGGTCGTCTCCGCGGTGGACATGGCCGTGGTGACCAGCTCGACGCCGATGCGCTCCGCGGGCGGAGCCAGGAACCCGAGGCCGACGACCTGGCCGGGGCGGCCGGAGGCGACCGCGAGCGAGGCCAGCGACAGCGACGCCGTGGTGCTGACGAGAACGGTGTCCGACGGGCAGACCTCGGCGACCGCGCGCAGCACCGCGGCCTTGATCTCGTAGTGCTCCGGCACCGCCTCGATGATCACGTCGGCGGTGCGCAGGGCCGCGTAGTCGTTGCCCGGCAACACCGATCCGGGGGCACGGCCGCGGGCGCGGGTCACCGCGCCGGGGTCGCAGTCGAGACCGGCCACGGTCAGACCCGCCCCGCTGAGCAGTTCGACAAGCGCCTGGCCGACCGAGCCGAGGCCGACAACGGCGACCGTCGAGATCTGAGCTGTCATGGCGTGGCTCGCCTCTTCCTGGTGCGGTCAGGAGCTGGGGTTGTGGTTCTGGAAGCGGGTGATCTCCGGCAGGTGCCGCTGGCGCAGCTCCGGGTCGGTGACGCCGAGACCGGGCTCGGGGGCGAGGCCGAGCACGCCGACCTTGCCGCTGTGCTGGTTGGCGTGCACCTCGCTGGCCGCGCGCCCCGTCTCCGCGAGCGGGTACACAGTGGACAGTGTGGGGTGGATCATTCCCTTGGAGATCAAGCGGTTCGCCTCCCACGCCTCGCGGTAGTTCGCGAAGTGCGAGCCGACGATCTTCTTCAGGTGCATCCACAGGTACCGGTTGTCGTAGCTGTGCTCGAACCCCGAGGTGGACGCGCAGGTGACGACCGTGCCGCCGCGCCGGGTCACGAACACGCTGGCGCCGAAGGTCTCCCTGCCCGGGTGCTCGTAGACGATGTCCGGGTCGTCACCGCCGGTGAGCTCACGGATCTTCGCTCCGAACCGCTTCCACTCGCGCGGATCCTGTTCGCGCTCGTTCTTCCAGAACCGGTAGCCCTCCTCGGAGCGGTCGATCACGCACTCGACCCCCATCGAGCGCACCAGATCCGCCTTCTCCCGGTTGGAGACCACGCACACCGGGATGCCACCGCCGTTGAGCACGATCTGCGTCGCGTACGAGCCCAGACCGCCCGCGGCGCCCCAGATCAGCACGACGTCGCCCTGCTTCATGCGCGCGCCGTTGGCCGAGACGAGCTGCCGGTAGGCGGTGGAGTTGACCAGCCCGGAGGCGGCGGACTCCTCCCACGTGAGGTGCGCGGGCTTGGGCATGAGCTGGTTGGCCTTGACCACGGTGAGCTGCGCGAGACCGCCGTAGTTGGTCTCGAAGCCCCAGATCCGCTGCTCCGGGTCGAGCATGGTGTCGTCGTGGCCGTCCGGTGAGGTCAGCTCGACGTTGAGGCAGTGCGCGACCACCCGCGCGCCGGGCTTCCAGTGCCGCACGGCGGAGCCGGTGCGCAGCACGATGCCGGACAGGTCCGAGCCCACGACGTGGAACGGCTGGTCGTGGTGCGCCGCGCCCGGAATGGAACGGGCGTAGCGCTGGAGGAAGCCGAAGGTCGGCAGCGGCTCGAAGATCGAGGTCCACACGGTGTTGTAGTTGATGGAGCTGGCCATGACGGCGACGAGCGCCTCGTCCGGGCCGAGCTCGGGGGTGGGCACGGGCTGGATGTGCAGCGACTTGGCCGGGTCCTTGTCGCGGCTGTCCATTCCGGCGAACATGTCGGATTCCTCGGCGAGCACAACAGCGCCGAGATAGCTCTCCGGGATCGGCAGCGCGGCGAAGTCCGCGCCGTCGGCGTTCTCGGAGAGGACCGCGTCGACGATCTCCTGCACGACGATCCTCCGGGGTTCGAAGGGCGCGCCGGCGCGGCGTACTCGCAGGTCAGAAGCTGACCACGCTGGTGCCCCCAGGACCATGCTCATACATACAAGCGTGAGCGCCATCGACAGTAGCCATGACGGGATGACGAGAGTCACCCCTAGAACCCGGGGCAACGCCCCTAAGAAGAACCTTGCCTGGACAGGGCTCGCCCCGGTAGCCGCGGGCGGCCGGTCGCGCAACCCCTCAATCGACCGCAACCCGTTAACCGCACGGAAGCGGACATAAAGAACGACGCGGGACGGCCTGCTCAGGAGATTAGGGGGGCGTATCCTCCTGTGCGTCGCCGTCCCGCGCCGAGCCCCGCGAAGGGGCGTCCGTGAGGGCGAAAGGCTAGAGCCAGCCGCGTTCCTCCGAGATCCGGTAGGCCTCTCCCCTGGTCCTGGCGCCGGTCTTGCCGATCGCCGAGGAGAGGTGGTTGCGCACGGTGCCCTCGGTCAGGTGCAGTGCCTTGGCCACCTTGGCCACGGTACTCCCGTCGGCCACCGCGCCGAGCACCTCCCGCTCCCGCACGGTCAGCGGATTCGGTCCGGTGGCAAGGGATTCCGCAGCCAGAACGGGATCGACGACGCGGAGTCCATTGTAGACACGGCGGACCGCGTCGACGAGCTGCTCCGGAGGGGCGTCCTTGACGATGAAGCCCGACGCGCCCGCCGCCATGGCGCGCACCAGGTACCCGGGCCGCCCGAAGGTGGTGCAGATGAGGATCTTGCACGACGGCAGCTCCGTGTGCAGCTCCTTGGCCGCGGCCAGGCCGTCCTTGCCCGGCATGTGCACGTCCATCAGCACCACGTCCGGCCCGGACTGCCGGGCGGCGGGCAGCACGTCGTCCCCGGAGCCGACCTGGGCCACGACGGTGATGTCCGGCTCCAGGTCGAGCATCGTCGCCAGGGCGCCGCGCACCAGCGCCTGGTCGTCGGCGACTAGAACCCGAATCACGCGTGTCCTCCCGTGCTCTCGTCGGCATTGTCCGCCTCGGCGCTCGCCGGGGGTCGCTGGGGTTCGGGAACCGGCGCGCTGGCCCTGACGACGAACCCGCCCTTGCCCGGGACGCTGGTCTCCAGGGTGCCGTTGACCGCGGCCATCCGCTCCCCGAGTCCGCGCAGCCCGTTGCCCTCCGCCCCCTGCGGCGCGCCGACCCCGTCGTCGGCGATGCTGATCCAGTCGTGGCCCAGCCGCACGCTGACCTTCTGCGCGCCGGAGTGCCGGACCACGTTGGTGACCGCTTCCCTGAGCACGTAACCGAAAACCTGCTGGAGCTCGGGTGCGACGTCGTCGACGGCGCGGGGCAGGTCGGCCTCGATGCCCGCCGCGCGCAGGGTCTCGTTGGCCCCGGCGAGCTCACCGGCCAGTGTCACGACCCGGTACTCCGAGACGGTGGCCCGCACGTCGGCGAGCGCTTGTCTGCCAAGTCTTTCCACGTCGCGGATCTCGGTCATGGTGCGGTCGAGGTCGCCGGTCTCCAGCACCCTGCGGGCGAGCCCGGCCTTGAGGGTGATCGTGGTGAGGCTGTGCCCGAGGATGTCGTGCAGGTCCCTGGCGAAGCGCGCGCGTTCCTTGGCGACGGCGAACATCGCGATCTGGTCGCGCGCCTGCTTGAGCTCGACGTAGGCGTTTGCCAGTCCCACCATCAGCGCCGCGGCCGCGGTCACCGAGAAGACCAGCACGAAGTTGGGCAGCTGCTTCTCGAAGTTGCCGACGTAGAGCGCGCTGACCGACAGCCCGACCAGCGTGACCAGGGTGACCACCCCGGTCACCACCGGCGGCATCAGCGCGGCGACGATGCCCAGCGCGCAGACCAGCACCCAGGAGTTGTCCAGCCCGGTCAGCACGACGAAGGCGATGCCCATCGCGAGCAGCGCGAGGCACACCACCACCTGCGAGGCCCAGGTCACCTTGCGCGCCAAGGGAACCGCGAGGATGCAGGCGATGCTGTAGGAGACGCCGACGAACGCGGAGAGGGCCCACAGGTCCGGGTGCACCTGGCCGAGCGCGTCGATCCAGGCGGGGATCATCATCAGGCTGAACAGCACCGCGAGCGCGGGCGCGGCCTTCGAGCCCTCATCCGGGTCCGGGGTGGTGGCCCGGAGTCCCGGTCCACCACCCCAGTCGAGCAGCTTGCGCATCATGCGGCCGACACTATTAGTTCCTGGCCGAGTCGCGCTGGTAGCGCCACACCACACCGGCGCTGAGCACGACGGCCCAGCCGAGCAGGACCAGGGCGGGCGTGAGGATGTTGCCGTGGCCGGGCAGCACCCCGACGCGGCCGATCTCGGCGAGCCAGTAGCTCGGCACGAACTGGGCCAGGTCGTTCCACCACGGCGGCAGCATGTCCAGCGGCATGAACAGGCCGCCGAACATGGCCAGCAGCAGCATGCCGATGATGACGAAGTTCTGCACGTTGTCCTTGTTGGACAGCTGGCCGATCAGCAGGCCCATGATCGCGAACGGCAGCGAGCCGAGCCAGACGAACACGGTCGCGTGCAGCCAGCCGACCGGGCTGAGCTGGACGTTCTCCACGAGGACCGCGACGACCGGGACGACGATGGCGGTGGGCAGCGCGACGGCCATGCCGACGGTCACCTTGCCGACCAGGAAGCCGCCGCCGGAGAGCGGGGTCAGCCGCAGCTGGCGCTGCCAGCCCGCGGTGCGCTCGTGCACCACACGGGTGCCGATGAGCAGACCCGCGGTCATCACGCCCCACGCGCACAGGCCGACCATGATCGTTACCGGGTAGTCGGCGGCCGCGCCCGCGCCCGCTCCGGCGACGTCCTTGAACAGCATCATCTCCAGCAGGTAGAACATCGCCGGGAAGCCGATGGTGAACAGCAGGGTGCCGGGAGCGCGCAGCGCACGGCGGATCTCCAGGCCGAGGTATCCGAGGTTCATGGCTGGTACTCCTCTCAGCTGTTGTTGATGTTGCTGGTGAGCGTGATGAAGGCTTCGTCGAGGCTCACACCGGCGATCTCGATGTCCCGCGCGTTGGGGAAGCGGGACAGCAGCGCGCGCAGCGTGGTGTCCGAGGCGGAGCTGACGATCACGACCTTGTCGTGCCGGACCTCCACGTTGGCCACGGCGGGCAGCGCCTCGATCTCGGCCTGCGAGGCCCCGGGGATCTTGGCGTGCAGCGTGCGGCCGGAGGCCAGCGCCTGCACCTCGGCGACCGAGCCGTCCGCGACGATCTTGCCCGCCTTCATGAAGATGACCCGGTCGGCGAACTCCTCCGCCTCCTCCAGGTAGTGCGTCGCGAAGACCACGGTGCGCCCGGCGGCGGTGAACTCCTGCATGGAGTGCCAGAACTCGCGGCGGGTGCCGACGTCCATGGCCGCGGTCGGCTCGTCCAGGATGAGCAGGTCGGGGTCGCTGACCAGCGCGACGGCGTAGCGCACGCGCTGCTTCTGGCCGCCGGAGAGCCGGGTGGAGCGGCGCTTGACCAGGTCGGCGATGCCCGCGCGGCGCAGGGCCTCCTTGACCGGCATGGGCTTGCGGTGCAACGAGGCGACCATGCCGACCATCTCGCCGACGGTGGCGTCGTCCAGCAGCGCGCCGCTCTGCAGCATCGCGCCGATGGTGCCAGAGGCGACCGCGTCCTTGGGGGTCTTGCCGAAGATCCGGACCTCGCCGACGTCCGGCTTGGTCAGTCCGAGGATCATGTCGACGGCGGTGGACTTGCCCGCCCCGTTGGGGCCGAGCAGCGCCACGACCTCGCCCGGGGCGATGGACAGATCGATGCCGTCGACCGCGCGGACCGCACCGTAGTGCTTCTGCAGCCCGCTGATGTAGATCGCAGCACCGTTCTTGTCGGCCACCTGCCGCCCGGTGCTCTCCGAAGCCAGAACCTCTTCCATGGCACTAAGAATGGGGGCGGGTGCCCGCGCGTGGGTAGGTCGGCCGTAACGAGCTTGCGATGACAGTTGTCATGCACCGAAGTGAGCCTTTTCCGCTGGTCAGAGCCCTGAAGAACGCCTCGTGGGGCCACCTGTGCGCCCAGGTGGCCCCACGAAGGTGTGAACGCGCGACGGACTAGCTCGCCGCGGTGTTCTCCATGTTCAGCTGCAGCTCCCTCGGCAGCGCTGCCCGGCTGCCGACGTTGAGCTTGCGGTAGACCCTGGTCAGGTGCTGCTCGACCGTGCTCACCGTGATGTAGAGGTGCCGGGAGATCTCCCGGTTGGTGTAGCCGTGCGCGGCCAGCTCGGCCACCCTGCGCTCCGAGCTGGTCAGGCTGGACACCCTCGCCTCGGACGCGTGCGGCTTGTCCTCGGCCCGCGGCGCGGGCGCCGCCGATGCCGTGTCGGGCTCCGGCCGAGGCTCGGCGGGGGGCTCCGGCCGCAGCTCCTTGGCGAGCTGTTCGGCGCGGTGCTTGAACATCCGCGCCTTACCGGGCTCGTTGAGGGTGTGGTAGGTCTGGCCGAGGCCGTGCATGGCCTTGCTGAGCATGAACCGGTCGCCAGCGGCGTAGAGCGAGTCGATCGCCTGGCGGAACACCGCGACCCGCTTGCCGACCTCCTTGGTCTGCGCCAGCAGGAACAGCGAGATCCCGCGCGCCCGGTGGCTGGCCGCGCAGGTCAGGTCCAGCTGCTCGGTCAGCAGCTCCTGGGCCTTCTCGTGCTCGCCGAGCCGCAGGAGCACCTGGGCGGCGTCGGAGCGCCACGGCAGGAAGCTCGGCGAGTCCACGCCCCACTCCCGCATCAGCGCGCCGCAGAACTGGAAGTCCGCCAGCGCCGCCTGGAGCTGGTCGGTCGCCAGGTAGTAGTGCCCGCGCGCCTGCAGGTAGTGCAGCCCGAACCGGCTCTGGAACACCGAGTCGGGGACGTGGAACTCCAGCTGGTCGGCGGCCGTGTCGATCTCGCCCATGGCCAGGGTGGCCAGCGCGAGCGTGGCCAGCGGGGCTCCCGCGGCCACTCCCCAGCTCTGCCGGGGGATGCTGGCGAGCGCGCGCTCGGCGTACCTGCGGGCCGCGGGCAGGTCGCCCTGGCGCAACGCGATCTCCGCGCGCACCCCGGAGAGCACGCCCTGCCAGGTGCGGATGCCCCGGCTGGTCGCCTCCTCCAGCAGCTCGTCGCACAGCGGCCCGGCCTTGTCGGTGCGCTCGCCGTAGACCAGGGTCAGCAGCGCGGACTCGACCGCCTCGACGGTGTTGTCGGTCAGCTTGGACCGCTGCAGGAACTGCAACGCGTTCTCGGTGACCCGGTTGCCCGGCCCGTCGGTGAGCACGCTGTGCAACGCGCCCGCCGCCTGCGCGCACCGGCTGACGTTGGCCGACGCGAAGGGCTCGATGACCGGCAGCTGCTGCGCCCGGTGCACCACCTGCCGCAGCGGCGGGTAGGAGTTGACCAGGAGCTGGCAGGCGGAGCCGAACTGCAGCCCGACCCGCGACCGCTCGGCGTGCGCGGTGCGCTCGATGGCCTCGGCCGCCTTGTCGATGCGGCCGTGCCACAGCAGGTAGCGCAGCAGGGTGCTGGCGTCGGCGTCGCTGAGCTGGTTGCGCGTGAACGCCTCGAACAGCGGCGTCAGGTAGCGCAGCGCGGTCCCGGGGTTGAGCCGCCACTCCACCCGGGCCAGGGCGGCGCGGATGCGGGTGCGGTGGTCGTCGTCGACGCACGCGGCCTCGGCGAGCTCCAGGTAGCGCGACGCGTTCTCGGTGTCGTCATCGGCCAGCGCCTGGTCGGCGGCCTCCAGCAGGACCTCGACCTCCCAGGAGGAGCCCGCGTGGCCGATCGCGACGAGGTGCGTCGCGATGCGCCCGGCCGGCGCGCCCTCCAGGTGAAGCAGTTGTGCCGCACGGAAGTGCAGGTGTGACCGGTGGTTCCGGTCGAGGTCGTCGAGCACGGCGGCGCGCCCCGCCGCGTGCCGGAAGGCGAGGGCCTGACCGGTGCCGAGCACGCCCATGGTGTCCAGCACCCGCAACGCGTTGTCGACGGTGGCGGGGTCGGTGTCGAGCACCCTGCGCAGCAGCACCTTCGCGTCCGCGACGGACCCGGCGGCGAGCGCTCCTGAGCTCTCCAGGACCGCGGCCGCCCGTGCCACGTCCAGGGTCTGCGCCTCGCTGCGCTCCAGGCAGGCGAGCACCGCCTGCCGGAAACCGTGTCCGGGTGCGAACTCCACCGACGCGGCCGCCGTGGTGGTGGCCACGATGGCGGTCTGCACGTCGTCGATCAACGCTCGCACCAGCAGCGGATTGCCTCCGGTGCAACGGAAGTAGTCCCCGGTGAGCCGGTCGGCCGCGTCCGTGCCGAGGTGCTCCGCGGTGACCGCGCGCACGGCGGCCTCGGAGAGCGTGCCCAGCCGGACCCGGCGGCAGATCCGCGAACGCAGGGTTTCGGTGTGGAACACCGGATGCACGGGCGCGGAGTGGGTGGATTCCGTGAGCACCAACATGATCCGCGAGCCCTGGAGGTTGTCGACCAGGTGCCGCAGGCAGTTCAGCGACGCGAAATCGGCGTACTGGATATCGTCGACGGTCACCAGGACCGGCGCGCTCTGCGCGAGGTCGAAAAGGATCTCAGCGATGTCGTGGACGAGGTTCAGCGGAAACTGCCGACTATTCCGCGAACTACTGTCGATTACCTCGTCCACCTTCCTGGCGTTGGCCAGGATTTTTTTCACGAGCGCCGCGTGCTCGCTTTTCAGCGGAGCCCGCGACAACAATTGCTGAAGGACCCCGAGTGGAATTCCCTGTTCCATCGAGGAGCCGTTGGCATTGAGATGAATAGCACCCGATTCAGCAGAGTGTTCCACGACGCTGCGGAGCAGTTCGGTCTTTCCACTGGCCACTCCGCCGCTGACGACCGCGACTCGCCCACTGCCGCGCATCACGTCCGCGAACAGGCTTTTCAGGGTGCCTAACTCCTGATCCCGCTCAACTAGTAGCACGTACTCCACCTCCCCCAGCCACATGCACCACGCGCCCTACGTGATGCTCGTCGAAGGCTGACAATATGTTCCACCGAGCGGAGACACCGCGAGGCTACGTGATCATCACTTAGTGCACTAGTGACTATCAATCTATCCACGGACAAACCTTGTGTAACGCCTGGATGACGCACAGAGAAGTATTTCCACTAGGCGCACAGCGATGTATCCGGGCCCGCAACGGAGGTGAGATGCGCGTACATTGCGACTCTTGCGGCCCAAAAGCCAACCATCAGACTGCCGCACCCATGACAACTGTCATAGAGGCGCTTCAGCCTTTTCTATATAAAGGGATGCTTCCAAAGCGTTCGAGCTGACCCGCAAGGGGTCTCCGGGCACGGGAGGGACACGATTTCGCTGCATAGGGTGCCCAATGGTCATCTCTAGGTCACCGCACTTCGATGACCTTTTCGGCGTAGTTGTACGCCGATTGGCGTAGAGCGGTCCCGGGATACTCCCGAGGCCACCCGGGACCGCCGCGCCCACTCGGGCCGCTCGGCGGCTGTGTCGCGAGACGGCCGAGCGCGCAGGCCACGCGAGGCGTACCCGGTGCGGCACGACGCCGGGCGATTACCGATCGGGCCGAAGCGGTAATCGCGCCGCCAATGGCAAGGGGAAGAAAACACCCTCCGGTAATGACCTCGCATCCGGCCGATGGGCGGCCTTCGTTGTCGCCGAAACGCACGTACCCACCGCGCCACGTGGGCGAGGCGGGTACCGAGTGCGACCAAAAATGAATGCATGGGACAGTGATGCGCCGATCGAGTGAACGCGGTGCGTCTGGCTCGACGTAGCGTCATTACGGCCATATCAGCCGCCGGATGGTGGGCAAAACCATCGGTCGGCCGTGAAAATCACGGCCGGCGCAGCGCGGACAACCGCTCGAACTGCGCGGGCTCCAGCCGGATCGCGGCGGCGGCCACGTTCTCGTCGAGGTGCGCGCGCGAGGAGGTCCCTGGGATGGACACCACCACGGGCGAGCGCGCCAGCAACCGGGCCATCGCCACCTGCGTCGGCGTGACCGCTTTCCCTTGCCCGCCAACGTGACCAGTGCGGTGCTCGCGTCGGCGTCGGCCCCGCCCGCGGCGATGGGCGGCCACGGCACGAACGCGATGCCCTCGCGGAGCCGGGCGATCGCGTCGAACTGCTCGTCCTCGGCAACCTTGGGGCGACACGGTGCCGCTGGATCAGGTCGATCCGCTCAGCGCCCAGCCCGGAAGAGTCGGCGGTGTGGACGAAGGTGGAGTCACTGTTCACACGGGCCACGTTGGCCGCCGCGATCCCCGCTCCGCGACACGGTGGGCGCCAGTTGGATCCGCTGCTCGATCAGGAGTCGGTGCGGAGGTGCGGGAGCTGCTGTTCCAGGAGGCGGAGCTGCTCGTCGACACGGCCCAGGTCGGGTTGGGCCGCCGCCTGCCCGACCACGTCGGCGATCTTGCGCTCGGCCGCGGCGAACTGCTCCGCCGCCGCCTTGAGGCGCAGGTACAGCGGCGTCGTGGTGATCGACGGGGTGTGCGGCGGGTGCAGCCGCCGACCCGTCTCCGCGAGGGAGCGCGCGTCCGGCAGCTCGGCGCGCATCGCCTCGACGATCTGGATCAGCCAGTCCCGCACCGGGGACGGAGCCATCGCCTCGGTGACGCTCTCCGCGCGCCGCACCGGTTCCTCACACGCCTCGAGCAGCCGGCCCCACGCGTCGGGAGCGCGGCGCGTCACCGCCAGCGCGGGCACGAACGGGGGCGGAACCTGTTGCTGCGCAACGGGTCTGACGGGCCGAACCAGGTCGATGACAAGGCCGATGGCAAGGCCGGGCAGGCCGCCGATCAGCGCGGGACCGATCAGCAGCGCGAGGACCTGGACCACCGTGCTCTCGTCCGGGTTCCACACTTCACCGATGACCAGCAGGAACATGGCCATGGCGATGCAGTAGCCGACCAGGAGACCGGTGCGCCAAGCGGTGAAGCGCCGTCGAGGGCTGGGGCCGGGAGTCACGCGGACAATCTACGACCTCCCGGAAGCTCCACGGATCCCGTAGGTCGTGTCCTGCTTGTGGCAACACCACCCCCCTGACGCCCTCACCCGCGTGCCCCTCAGTTCGCGTTTTGTCACCTTAATGCGATTTGGGAGCGCTCTTTCGCGCATCAAGGTGACAAAACGCGAAAACCCCGGCCGCGCCAGCCGGGCCGCGGGCGCACGGGGACACGGGGCGGCGCAACCTCACAGATCCCCTAGGGGCACCGGGACCGGTGTTTCAGGGCTTTAGGGGTGCTAGCACGGTATCCGCGCGCTTCCGCTCGCGACCACAGTGGAGTGTCTCCACCACAGTTGATCTTGTCGCACCGGCCCGCCCTGCCAGGAGGAGCCGGCCCGAAAGGAAGACATGCATCGCAGAAGACCGCTGGTCGGCCTGGTCACCGTGGCCGCGCTGGCCACGCTCGGCGTCGGGGCACCCGCCTCCGCCGCGCCCGCCGACGGCAGCGCGCCGACAACGCCCGCGACCACCACATCCGCCACGCCCACCGGCCGAACGGTCACGCTCATCACCGGTGACCGGGTGCACGTGGACGCCGAAGGCGTGCCGCTGCACACCGAAGCCGGGCCCGGCCGGTCCGGGACCAGGTTCACCACCAGCACGCGCAACGGCCACCACCACGTCGTTCCGGAGGACGCCAAGGCACAGCTGGAGTCCGGTCGGCTCGACCGCAGACTGTTCGACATCACCCTGCTGATCCAGTACGGCTACGAGGACTCGAAGGTCGGCGACATCCCGCTGCTGCTGGCCCAGGGCACGGCGCGATCGGCGCCGGTGGTGCCCAACGGCAGCAGGCGCTCCGGCCAGGTCTCCCCGCTCGGCCTGGTTTCCATGCGCACCAACAAGTCCGAGGCCACCACGACGTGGAACCAGTTGCGCGGGCCGAGCGGCGCGCGCACGATCAGCCGTGCGGACAAGGTGTGGCTCAACGGCAAGATGAGCTACTCGCTGGACAAGAGCGTGCCGCTGACCGGAGCGCCCGCCGCGTGGCAGGCCGGGTACACCGCCAAGGACGTCACCGTCGCGGTGCTGGACTCCGGGGTCGACACCACGCACCCGGACCTGACGGGCGTGGTGGCCAAGGACTTCTCTGGTTCGAAGTACGGCACGAAGGACCTCATCGGCCACGGCACGCACGTCACGAGCACCGTCGGCGGCACGGGCGCGGCCAGCGGCGGCAAGTACGCGGGCATGACCAAGGGCGCGAAGCTGCTCCTGGGCAAGGTCGGTGACTTCGACGTCACCGACGAGGCCGCGCTGGCCGCGATGGCATGGGCATCGGTGGAGAACAAGGCCAAGGTCGTCAACATGAGCTTCGGCGGCGAACCGGGCGAGGAGAGCCCGCTCGACGACGCCATCGAACGGCTCACCAAGGAACAGGGCACCCTGTTCGTCGTCGCCGCGGGCAACAACGGCAAGGACGGCGGCGTCGGCACGCCCGGCACCACCGACGCGGCGCTCGCGGTGGCCAGCTCGACGAAGAGCAAGCAGCTCAGCGAGTTCTCCTCGCGCGGCCCCCGCTACGGCGACCACGCGGTCAAGCCGGACATCACCGGTCCGGGCTCGGAGATCGTCGCGGCGAAGGCCGAGGGCAAGGCCGGCGCGGCGGGCGTGCCCGAGCGGTACACCGTGATGGACGGCACCTCGATGGCCGCCCCGCACCTGACCGGAGCCGCCGCGATCCTCGCGGGCCAGCACCCGGACTGGAGCCCCGGGCGGATCAAGGCGACGCTGATGAACACGGCGAAGCCCATCGACGGGACCACGGTGTACGGCCAGGGCGCCGGGCTTGTCGACCTGGCGAAGGCCACGGCGCAGACGCTGACCGCCGACCAGGGCAGCCTCTCGCTCGGCTACTTCACCTGGCCGCACAACGGACAGGAACCTTCCACAAAGGACATCACCTACCGCAACGACGGCGACAAGCCGGTCACCGCAAAGCTCGAACTGTCCACTTCGGACAAGGAGGGCAAGCCTGGTGACAGCGGCCAGTTCCGACTGAGCGCCAACGAGGTCACCGTGCCCGCCAAGGGCACCGCGAAGGTCTCCGTCACCGTGGATCCGACCAAGCGCCCTGGGCTCTACGGCGGCTGGCTGACCGCCACCGCGGGCGACACCGTGGTGCGCACGGCGGTCGGCGCGCACGTCGAGGGCCGGATGCACGTGATCAACGTCAAGGCCACCGGACTGGACGGCAAGCCCGCCGAGCCCATGGTCACGGTCGTCGGGCTGCACAAGGACAGCACGTTCCAGGAGACCGTCGAGATCGACGCGAACGGCGTCGGCAAGGCGCGGCTTCCCGCCGGCGACTACATGGTGACCAGCGAGATGTACGAGGACGGTCCACGTGGCACGTACCCGTCCGACCCGCTCGCCCTGGTCCACCAGGTCGCGCCGAAGATCCACCTGGACGCCGACACCACGCTGGACATCGACGCGCGCAAGGCGAAGCCGATGCGGGTGGAGCTCGACGATCCCAGCATGAAGATCATCCGTCAGGACGTGAGGGTGCTGCACGGCACGGGAGGCGCGTCGCGACCGTGCTGCGTCTCGCAGCGCGCGGCGGCGTTCACCGACAGCGACACCCCCGTGCTGCTCGGCACGCTCGGCGGCGACGACCCCGGTTTCCGGCACATCACCAACGTCACCGCCGTCAAGCCGGAGGTGACCTCGGAGATCGTTGCCCCGCAACGGGTTCCGCTGAACAACCTGAGCCGTGACTCCTGGTCGCCGAAGCTCGTCGGCGAGCACAGGATGACGGTGGTCGACGGCAAGCGGGGTCGCGCCGAGGACCTGAGCGGACTGGACCTGAAGGGCAAGCTGGTCCTGCTCACCCTCGACCCGAAGGCCGACGACACCGCGAAGGCCGTGCAGGCCGTCGCCGACGCCGGCGGCAAGGCCGCGCTGGTCGTCCAGCCCGCGAGGGGGGTCTTCGCACCGATGCCGATCCCGGTGTTCAACGCCGCGGAGCACCGGCTGACCAAGCTCGTCGAGCTGCTCGCCGCGGGGCAGCCGGTCGAGCTGAACCTGGTGGGCGCCAAGGACAGTCCGGTCAGCTACGACGTCGCGATGACCTCATCGGGCACCATGCCGGACGGTGGGACCCACCAGGTCCGCAAGCAGGACCTGGTGAAGATCGACGCCAGCTACCACAAGGACGGCGCCAACTTCGGCATGCGACCGCACCTGCGGCCCCAGCTCGACGGGCCCAGTCCGGCGTTGGTGCCGATCTCCCACCCGTTCCGCGCACCCGCGCCGGTTGTGGAGCTCGGCACGACTCGCACCGAGTACGTCAGCCCCGGTTGGTGGAAGCACGAGCTGGGTGTCGTGGACAAGCCGGCCAACGGCTACTCCGGCAACAACCGGTACGACGCGATCGGCTCGACGAAGATCACCCCGGACGGCCCGCACCGGATGGACTTCAACTCCGGCCCGTTCGGCCCGGCCATCGGCACCCTGTCGTTCGGCCGCGCCGGGAACATGATCGTCGCGTCGCCGACGATGTTCGCCCCGCGCGCCTCCGGCACGACGCCCGGTGGCTGGTCGAACCTGAGCGGCCCTGGTGGGCAGGTGACGTTGTCGCGGAACGGCAAGGAGATCGGGAAGTCCGACAACGGCAGCATCAGCGCACTGGTCCCGGAGGGCAAGGGCCGCTACGAGGTGACCGCGAAGGCCAGCCGTGAGGCGAAGCCCGGGTTGCTCGGCACCTCGGCCGAGGCCACGTGGACCTTCACCTCCGGCCGCACCGGCAAGCAGGGCTACGAGCAGCTGCCGGTGCTGGTCCTCGACCCGCGGTTGACGTTGGACGTCACCAACGCCGCGCCGGCGGGCGCGCCGCTGCCCATCGAGGTCCTCGCCGGGCAGCACCCGATGTCGCCGAGCAAGGCGAAGGTGACCGAGCTGCGGCTGTCGGTGAGCTACGACGACGGGGCCACCTGGGTCGATGTCCCGGTGCGGCAGAACGGCGAGCGCTGGCAGGCGACGCTGCCCGTCGGCGGGAAGGCCGGCGGACACGGCTCGCTCCGAATCTCGGCGAAGGACAGCGACGGCAGCACCGTGGCCCAAACAGTGCTGCGCGCGTATGCCCTGAGCTGAGCGTATTTATTTCCTGAAAGCGGCGTTCGCCCGGCCGATCCGGGTGGACGCCGCTTTCACCCCATCCGGGAGCGTCACGTCCGCGCCAGATCTCCGGGGTACTCTCGCCGCAGTTCGGTTCACGGCGCGAGGGCGGGTCACCCATGCCGAAACACAATTCTCTTCGGGCTCCCGAAGTCCGGAAGCATGGTGGCAATGGTGCTGTCGCCGTTCGATAGCGTCACGACCGCGGCCGAGCTGAGCGCGCGCCGGACCGCGGACGACAACCTGGAGGAGGCGCGCGCCGCGATCGACGAGGGCCGCGCGTGGGAGGCGCTGGAGTTCGCCGAGAAGGCCGCGGCGGGCTACGCGTGGCTCGGCGACCCGGTCGGCGTCGCCTACTCCGCCGTGGTGCAGGCCGTCACGCTGGCCAAACGCGGGCTGTGGGCGCCCGCGCTCGACGCGCTCGCCGAGATCGAGCGGTTCGCGGTGCGGCGCAGGACCATCGAGCTGCAGGCACGGATCAACCTGGCGCGCTCCTCGATCGAGGTGAAGGTCAACTCCACCGAGCGCGCGCTGGCCACGCTGGCACGGGCGCAGGGGTTCGCCGAGCTGTCCAACGACAGCGGACTGATCGGCGAGATGCTGCTCCACCAGGCACAGATGGTCCGCTCGCAGTACTTCGGCCACTGCATGACCCGGGTCCAGTCGCTGCGCTGCGGGGTGGAGGGCGACGCGTGCAAGCTGAAGCTGCTGCGCGCGGAGGAGCTGGCCAAGGCGTGCCGGGACAAGTGGAAGTCGCTGGACGACCCGGTCCGGCTGGCCAGGGTGAACATCATGATCGGCGACCTGCGCGCGGAGCTCGGCGACAAGCTGCGGGCCCGCCGGTTCTGCGAGCGCGCCGGGTACCTGCTGCGCAGCTCCGACCGGGTCATCGCGCAGGCGGAGCTGAAGATGCTGCGCGGCAGGCTCTACGGGATGGACCAGCGCCACGCCGAGCAGATCAAGTGCCTCGAAGCCGCCGCCGAGCTCGCCGAGAGCGCGCTGGCCAGGGAGTACACCGCGCGGGCGCACGAGCTGCTGAGCCAGGCGCACGAGAAGGCGGGGACGCTGGACCGCGCGCTCTACCACGCGCGCAAGCACCTGGAGCAGTACAAGCTGTGGGAGGCCCAGCAGGGCCGTGACCTGCTGCGCATCCGGGAGAACAACATCGTCGGCCACTGGCTGGCCGGGCTGGGGCTGCACACCGAGGAGCTGGAGCGGCCCAAGGAGTCCGGCATCTCGCCGACCCCGGTGGCCACCACCCCGGAACCCGACCCGAACGCCCAGGACCCGGTGCGGGTGGCGCTGCGGATGGGCCTGACCATGCGGCGGATCGAGATCCTGCAACGCCTGGTCGACGGCCAGTCCACCGCCGCCATCGCCGAGGAGCTGGGCCTGTCGCCGAAGACCGTGCAGAACCACCTGCAACGGATCTACCGGACGCTGGGCGTCCAGCGCCGGACCGCGGCCGTCGCGTGGTGGGCGGGGCTGTCCGCCCACCGCGCCCCGGCCGGGTCCGACCAGGAGGAACAGGGCTAGCGCAGCGCGCCGCGGAGCAGGCCGAGCGAGATCGCGGTGGCCACCGCCGACGCCCGGTCCGGGACGCTGAGCTTGTTGAACACCCGGTGCAGGTGGGTCTTGACGGTGGCCTCGCTGATGAAGAGGTTGCGGGCGATCTCGGCGTTGGTGTTGCCGGTGGCGACCTGCTCCAGGATCTGCAGCTCGCGGCTGGACAGCCGCTGCCGGCTCCGGCCGCTGCCCCGGGTCTCGGCCGCCAGCATCGGCAGCAGGGAGCGCGAGACCGGGGTCTGGCCGTCGGCCGCCTTGAGGATGCCGCTGAGGATCTCGCCGAGCACGGCGGTCTTGAGCAGGAACCCGTTGGCGCCCGCGTCCAGGGCGGCGCTGACGTAGTCGGTGTTGTCGCTGAGCACGAGCACCGCGAGGGTGGGGTACTCCCGCTGCAGCAGGCGCAGCAGCGCGATGGCGTCCGGCCCGGCGACCTGCGGGTCGACGACGAGCACGTGCGCCTCACACCGGGCCAGGCTGGCCAGCGCGTCGTTGACCCGGTAGAACCGGCCGACGACGGAGACGCCCTGCTGGGCGGAGAGCAGCTGCGCGAGCCCTTCCACCGTCACCGGGTGCCGGTCCAGCAGCGCCACCCGAACAGGGCCGCGCCGCCGTTCGGCGACCAGCATCGCTGGCGTGGGGGTCGCCGCCGTGGTGGCGGACCTGTGCGGCGGCCTGCATGTGGTCTGGATCTGTCTCATGGCTCACTCCACGCCTACTCGGCGAAGCACTCCTGGCCTGGCATCTCCGGCACCGGGCCGGAGTTCGCGCTGTGCGAGGCGAGGTGGCCCCTCACTCGTGCCGCGACGAGCGGTCCGACTGTGCGGTCGGTCCGGGCTTCGTCGGTGCGGCACAGGGGGCACTGTGGTCAATGGCCGGGGACGGGGCAAGGAGGGCAAAACACCTACTCTTGCCATCCTTCTACCCCCTGGAGTGGGTATTTCGGAGGACGCCGAAGGTCGTTACCTACCGGTACGTCGAGCAAAGAGCGGAGATGTCGACAGTTCCGCGGAGAAGGAATTCATCGCAACCTTAGCGCGAGGAGGGCCACATTTAGTCGTTTGAGCACAGATGTAAACCGAAGGATGCGGTCTTCGAAGTGCTACCCCAGGACGATGCCGCCTACTTGGTTGCATGATACAACCAAGCGTGTCGTCTCATTCCCCGCCGAGGAGGCCCGCCTTGCGCGTGCTGTGCACCGTCACCGGTTCGCCGTCGCACACCCGTTCCCTGGTCCCGATCACCCGTGCGCTGGCCGCGCGCGGGCACGACGTCCTGGTGGTGGTACCGGAGGACTTCGTCGAGCTGCTCGCCGCGGAGAACCTCACCACCGCCGGCGTGCTCTACGGCATGCGCGAACGGCTGAGGGACATGATGGCGGAGGACAAGCAGCCGCTGCACCCGGCCTCCAACCCCGGCGACATGTCGACGATCGTGCGGGTGATGGCGGGCCCGCTGGCCGTGGACGCCTACCAGCGGGCACTCCCGCTCGCCGAGGAGTTCCGGCCCGACGTGGTGGTGCGCGACGACGCCGAGTTCGGCGGCCTGCTGCTCGCCGAGAAGCTCGGCATCCCGCACATCTGCCTGCCGGGCGGTTTCTCCAACGTCGGTGACCCGGTGATCGCCGCCGAGGCGCTCGCCGAGCACGTCCGCCTCGCCGGGCTGGACGTCGAGCTCGGCCCGGACTGCGTCTACCGGCACGGGCGGATCGACTACGTGCCGACGGAGTTCTCCTTCACCGCGGTGGACGCCCCGCTCGCGCTCGCCTACCGGCAGCCCGTGCTGGTGCGGCCCGGTGAGCGGCTGCCCGCCTGGCTCACCGAGGTGCCCGCCGACAAGCCCCTGGTGCTCGCGGCGATCGGGACGGCGCTGCCGCTGACCACGAAGGTGGACAAGGAGAAGCTCAAGGGCCCCAAGCTTCCTGCCGCCTTCGCCAACATCGACCCCGCGAAGCGCCTGCGCACCGTGATCGAGGCGCTCGCGGGCGTCGACTGCACCGCCGTGGTCGCCACCGGCGGGGTCCCGGTGCCCGACGCCCCGATCGCCCCGAACGTGCACCTCGTCGAGCACGTGCCGCAGCCGCTGGTCCTGGAGTGCGCGGACCTGTTCGTCACCCACGGCGGCTACAACGGCATCCGTGAGGCGCTGCGGGCCGGGGTGCCCATGGTGGTGCAGCCCGCGTTCGGCGACCAGCCGTCCAACTCCGACCGCGTGGAGGAACTGGGCCTGGGGCTGCGGATCCACGACGGTGCGGTGGAGGAGATCCGCAGCGCGTGCACCCGGGTGCTGACCGAGCCGCGCTTCGCCGCCCGTGCCGCGCAGGCCAAGCGCGCCATGCTCGCGCTGCCCGACCTCGACCAGGCCGTCATGGACATCGAGGCGGTCGTGAAGGGCTCCCCCGTCCCGGCCTAGTTCTCCTCAAGCACGTCCAGCAGGCGGTGCAGCGCGGGCAGCGCGCGTTCGATGTCCGCGCGGTCGTCGGCGGCGAGCCGCGCGGCGGCCTCGGCGATGATCCGCCTGCGCTGGGCCTGGTAGTCGTCGATGGTGCTGCGGCCGTCCTCGGTGAGGGCGAGCCGCACCACCCGACGGTTGTCCGGATCCCGTTCCCTGACAAGGAACCCGTCCGCCGCGAGGTCGCCGACCAGCGTGCTGACGGTGTTGGCCGCCGCGCACAGGACGGTCGCGACCTCCTTCACGCTGATGCCCGGCTGGCGCTTGAGCGCGAGCAGCAGCTCGACCTTGGCGTTGGGCAGCGCGGAGTCACCAGCGGCGCGGGCCGAGGCGCGGCGCAGCGCCCGTTGCAACCTGCCGACGGTGCAACTGAGGTCCACGTCGTTCGAGAAGGGCTGCGCTTCGTCGATCATCCTCAACTACTCTGTGTCAGAGCTAATGGATTCAGGGTACTCGCTTGGGAGCGTGGATGCGGCAGAGTAACGGCACGGCAGTCCTGGTGCTCATCCTCGGTGGGCTGAGCGCGTTCGGGCCGCTCTGCCTGGACATGTACCTGCCCGCGTTCCCGGAGATCGCGGGCAGCCTGAGCGCCGGCCAGGCACAGGTGCAGCTCACCTTGACCGCCTGCATGATCGGCCTCGCGGCCGGCCAGATCGTGGTGGGGCCGCTCAGCGACATGTGGGGCCGCAAGCGCCCGCTGCTCGTGGGCGTCGGGGGGTTCGTGCTCGCGTCGGTGGCCTGCGTGTTCGCCACCGACATCACCACGCTGATGGCGCTGCGCGTGGTGCAGGGCCTCGCCGGGGCGGCCGGTGTCGTGGTGGCGAGGGCGGTGGTGCGGGACCTGTACTCCGGCGCGGACGCCGCACGGTTCTTCTCCACGCTGATGCTGGTCTTCGGCCTGGCCCCGATCCTGGCGCCGGTGCTCGGCGGGGAGATCGCGGCGTGGGCCGACTGGCGCGGGATCTTCGTGGCGCTCGCGGTCTTCGGCGCGGTGCTGTTCGTCGCGGTCGCCTTGGGGCTCAAGGAAAGCCTGCCCGCCGAGCGCCGCAGCACCGGCGGACTGCGGCCCGTGCTGCGCGCGGCGGGCACCCTGTTCGTCGACCGGGCCTTCCTGGGGCTGGCGCTGACCAGCGCGCTCTCCGGCGCGGCGATGTTCGCCTACATCTCCGGCTCGCCGTTCGTGATCCAGGAGCTGCACCACGCCTCGCCCCAGCTGTTCAGCATCATCTTCGGCACCAACGCGCTGGGCTTCGTGATCGTCGGCCAGATCAACGGCCGCGTGGTCGGCCGGGTCGGAACCCGGACGATGCTGACGATCGGCGTCACGGTCAACACGGTCTCCGGCCTGGTCCTGCTGCTGTTCACCGCGACCGGCCTGTTCGGCTTCGCGGGCCTGCTGGTCCCGCTGTTCACCATGGTCGCCAGCCTCGGCATGATCGGCCCGAACGCCCTCGCGCTCGCACTGGCCGACCACCCGGAGATCGCGGGCAGCGCCAGCGCGCTGCTGGGCACGCTCCAGTTCCTGCTCGCGGCGGTCGCGGCCCCGATGGTGGGGTTGGGCGGCCAGGGCACGGCGCTGCCGATGGCGATCACGATCGCGACCTTCTGCGTGCTGTCGGTCCTCGCCCTGACGGTCCTGGCGCGGCGTCGCACTCGCGCCGAGGTCCCCTCCGTCGCGCAGTGATCGGCTGGCGTGGGGTTGGCTGGCGTGGGGTTGGCTGGCGTGGGGTTGGTTGGCGTGGTTATGGCTGCCGCCCCGACTTCGTCGGGTTGCCCTCGGATAATTCTCCCGGACTCCGGCGCGCATTTCCTTGACCACCCACCACCGCTAGCCCGCTCACCTCTAGCGGTGGCGGGCTAGCCGGGGTCGGGTTTTAAAACGGGGGAGCAGGATCCGCTATCGGCTCAGGCTCCCGAACATAGGTGCGTCCCATCGGAGTGGTCCAGATATGGATACCGCCCGGGAGCTGGGTTCGTTTCCACCGCGTGTGGTGTTTCATCACATGATGCCGTCGACATTTCGCACCCAGGTCATCCGCGACCGTGTTCGTGCCGTCGAACGGCTCGCAATGATCCAAGTCGCAGCGGTGCGCCGGTTGGCGGCAGCCGATCGCCACACACGTGACATCCCGCGCCCGGACCAGATCGGCCAGGGCCGCTGAGGGCCGGTAGTTGGTGCGCCCCACATCCACCGCCACGCCGGTCACCGGGTCGGTCAGGATGCGCTTCCACGTGCCTCCGGCGGCGATGTCGCGGGCCACGTCTGCGGGAATCGGCCCGTAGCCCGCCAGCATCCCCGGCTCCTGATCCATCCGCATCAACGTCGTGGCGGGGAGGGTCACCAGGACCTTCACCTCACCCTGCGGCGCACCGGTCTCCTTACCCATCAACAGGTCGAACGCGACATCGGCGCGGCGTTGGTCCATGGTGCGCTCATCGTCGAGGCCTCGGGCGATGCGGTCGATCCGATCCCACACCAGGGCGCCCTGGAGGGCGGTGAACTGAAACCGCAACGCACACATCGCGTCATCGAGGTTCAGCTTCTCCACCCTGCGGGTGCGCTTCTTCTCCTCATGCCGCCGCGCCGCCGCCTCCGGATCCAACTTCGCGATCAACCGCTGGGCGTGTTGGCGGATGCGGCTGTAGTGGTGGGTGTGGGCGTACTCGATCAGCACCGCTTCCACGATCTCGGCCTGCACAGCGGTCAGCGGCTCCACCTGGTCGACGATCAGCAGGGCCTTGCCTTGGTCGATCCGGCCCTCTTCCAGGGCGGCGAGGACGGCGGGGCGGGAGGCGAGGTTCTCGGCGTGGTTGATCAGGGTGCTGGCCTTGCGCGAGGAAATCGACAACAACGCCCCGACCTCGTCACCGAGATACG